>JAKIVD010000012.1 GCA_021647205.1 Bacteroidales bacterium
CACCAATGATGGGAGAGTCACCCACGCGGCCCCGCATTTTGTAGCCCAGTCCGCTGGTGGTGCAGGCCCCGGCAATGTCGCCTTTGGCATCCACGGCCAGCAGCCCGATGGTGTCATGAAATTCGTTGGGTTTGTTTTCCCAGTTGATCTCCGGGTTGTAGTCCGATTTTTCGAGCCATGCTTTCCAGGCTTTTTCACGCTCGGGGGTGAGCAGGTTTTGCTGCTTGAAGCCGTTCTCCAGCGCAAATTGGAGAGCGCCTTCGCCGGCGAGGATAACGTGGGGCGTTTTTTCCATCACCAGCCTGGCGACAGAGATGGGGTGCACGATGTGTTCCAGGAAGCAGACCGAACCCGCATTGCCGTCGGGCCCCATGATGGAGGCGTCGAGGGTAACGTGGCCGTCGCGGTCGGGCGTGCCGCCCAGTCCCACGCTGTGGTTGTCGGGGTCGGCTTCGGGAATCATCACAGCCTGTTCGACGGCATCCAGCACACTGCCGCCCGACTGCAGGATTTCAAGCGCCCTGGCATTGGCAGGTATGCCGTGACTCCAGGTGGAAATGATGACGGGTAAAGTGCCTTTACCGGGCAGGCTTACAGCCGGCGAATGTTGTGCTTTCAGCAGTCCGGGCATAAGCCCCAGAGCGCCTGCTGCCGCCGTTTTTTCGATGAATTTTCTTCTGTTGATCATAATTCTGTTTTTTTTATTAACCGCAAAGGGCGCCGTGTTTTCGCTAAAGACACGGAGCTGTATAGTATTGGTCACTTTTCGAATCCCGTATTTTTTGAACAGCGCAACATCAAGTGTTAAACCGCTTAAACTGAAATCCTTTTAATCCGTAAAACGCGATGTAAAGATAACTGAAAACCGGGATGACAAAGGACATTTGCACGCCGAAGCTGTCGGCTACCATGCCCATGAGCACCGGCAGGATGGCTCCGCCCAAAATCATCATCACCAGCAACGACGACCCCTGGCTGGTGTATTTCCCCAGCCCGTCGATGGCCAAAGTAAAAATGTTGGACCACATGATGGAGTTGAACAGTCCCACGGCCACCACCGTCCACAATGCCACGGCACCGCTTCCGGTGAGGGTTGTAATCAGCAGCAGCAGGTTGATGAAAGCAAAGATGAACAAGGTACGGTGCGGCATTGATTTCCCCAGGAAAAAAGCCAGCAGGTTAAGCAGGAGGAACAGCCCGTACACCTGTGCCTTGTCCCATCCGGCAGTCAGGCCCACCGCCACGAAAGCCGTCAGCGAGACGGCCGCCATGAGCAGGGTTTTCAGGTGACGGTTTTTCATTTTACTCAAGGACACAGCCCCCAGGAAGCGCCCGGTCATCTGCCCGCCCCAGTAAATGGATACGAAGACACTGGCCCCTGCCTTGTCCAGTCCGCCGATTTCGGGCAAATTCAAATAGCTGATGAGGATGCTGCCGATGCTCACTTCGCCGCCCACGTACATGAAAATGGCGACCATCCCCAGCACCAGTTGCCGGTAGCGCAGCGCGCCAAAACCGGGGGCCACCTCGCCGGGATTGGTAAAACGTGGAAGGGGCGTCAGTTTGATGAAGCCCGCCAAGAGCAGAAACACCAGGGCAAAGGCCAGGTAAGGAATTTTCACCGCGTCGGAGCCCTGGGCTTCTTTGAAGAAGGTGAAAATCAGGAAGCCGCCGAAGACAGGCGCGATGGTGGTTCCCAGCGAGTTGAAGCCCTGCGCCAGGTTGAGCCGCGCCGATGCCGAACGAGAGGGACCCAGGATGGCCACGTAAGGGTTGGCCGCGATCTGCAGGAGGGTAAATCCCAGCCCCATCACAAAAAGGGCCGTCAAAAAAAAGCCGTAGATGTGAAATTGTGCCGCCGGGTAAAACAGCAACGCCCCTGCGGCCGAAACGACCAGGCCGGCGATAATCCCCTTTTTGTAGCCCAGCCTGTTGATGGGGTCGCCGTGGACAACGGACACCACAAAGTAAACCAGCGAACCTACAAAGTAAGCCGTGAAGAAAGCAAACTGCACCAGCATGGCCCGTGTGTGGTTCAGCCGGAAAGCATCTTTCAGGTAAGGGATGAGGATGTCGTTGAGTACCGTCATGAACCCCCACATGAAAAACAAAAAAGTAAGGCTGACGAAGGCGGCGGTAAAGTTTTGCCGTGAAGACTTGTTTTGCATCAGTGCCGGGTTTTCGTTTTCAAAAATGCGTAAAATATCAATAGGTGTCGTACAAAGACCTGATACGAATTTGTTTTCCGGAAAAAGAAGGATCATCCGTTTTCAGGAAAACTTCTTTTTCATCACCCGGTAGCAAATCGAAAAAGTTTTCATCGAAACGGTCGTCGGTTCCGGGGTCAAGGAAAACAAATTTTGCAAGCTTGTCCGATCGAAGGCGCACAAGGTATCCGCCTTTGGTTTTTTCCGTTTTCATGCTGATTTCCGGTTTTTGCAGTGCCAGGTCTTTGGGCTTGGCAAAATAGCGAAGTCCACGGTTGAGCATCTTGCTGCCGTACCACAATTCGGCAACCAGCAGGGTGTTTTTCGCGGACTTTCCACGGGGAAGCATTCCGCTTTCAAGGTAAACCACGCGTTTAGCGCTGTTGGCGGGCAGGAAGAACAGGCTGCTGTCGGCACGCGTTTTCCTGCCGTTGAAATCCAGCAAGTACCAGCGCAGCTTGACCTGTTTGTCGTGGGTATCGTCGGTCACCGTAAAAATATCCAGCCCGCCGGCCCTTTCTTCAAAAGACACCAGGCACAGGCGGTAAGCCTGGCGGACAGCGTACTGCGCGGCTTTCCAGCGACCGTAGTAATCCGTCGTTGACCAGGAGGTTACGGGCCAGCAGTCGTTCAGCTGCCAGTAAAGTGTTCCCATGCAACGGGGTTTTGCCCGGCGGTGAGCTTCGATGGCGGTTTTGAGTCCCTTGGCCTGCAGCAACTGACTGACGTAAACATAGTCCTCAAACCGGTCGGGTACCCGGAAATTGCGTTCCATGTACTGCCGGATGGCCTCCCGTCCGAAGGGATGTTTTTGGTGAACGGCCATGACCTCCGATTCCGGATTGCGGTCGCGGGGAATTGTAAATGCTTCAATACTTTTCAAGGGGGGCATGCCCTGGAAGCCATACTCGCTCATAAAACGGCCCACTTTTTCTTCGTAAGCCGAAAAAGGCTCCCTCCCCCACCACACGCCCCAGTAGTGGACGTCGCCTTTGCGGTAGGCCGCATCCTTGCCCCAGCCCGTAGCGGGAGAAGTAGGAACGTAAGCCATGCCGGGATGATTTTCCGCCACCACCTCCGGCAGCACCTTTTCAAAAAGCCGGAGGTAATTGTCCCATATCTTCGCCGAATCGGCAGCGGAGTAGCCAAAGGTTTTTTGCCATCCCCAGTTGTGCCAGGCTTCGTCAATTTCGTTGTTGCCGCACCAAAGCACCAGGGAAGGGTGGTTGCGCAGGCGCCTGACGTTTTGCACGGCCTCGGTTCGTACATTTTCAACAAAAGCCGAATCGGCGGGGTAAAGCGTTCCGGCAAACATGAAATCCTGCCAGACGAGGATGCCGTTTTGGTCGCACAGCTCGTAAAACAGGTCTTGCTCGTAAATACCGCCACCCCACACACGCAGCATGTTCATGTGCGAGGCGATGAGGGTTTCAAACAGCCCGCAGTATTTTTCATCGCTTATGCGCGTAAGGAAATTATCCTGCGGAATGTAATTGGCTCCCTTGACAAAAAGCGGCTTGCCGTTTATGCTGAAGTAAAAACTTTCGCCGTAAGCATCGGGTTTCCGCACGAGTTCAACCCGCCGCAGCCCCGTTTTCAGTATTCTGCTGTCGATGGCTTCGCCGTCTTTTTGCAATACGAAACGAAAGGTGTAGCGGTGTTGGTCGCCCATGCCGTTGGGCCACCAGAGTTCCGGTTTTTCGATCAGGAAAGGAAGCGTCAGGAGGTTTTCGCCCTGCCTGAGTTCAAAAGATGCTGAGGCCAGCAGCTTTTCCCCCTCGAAAGCGCGGAACTCCACCTGCCCGGCAGCGGTTGACCGCACCGTCATTTCGGCCGCAAGCAGCGCCTGTTTTTGACTAATCCGGCTTTGTTTTACGAAAAGGTCTGTAATTCCTGCGTCGCTCCAGGCCTCAAAATAAGCCGGGCGCCAAACGCCCATTGTTACAAAACGCGGCCCCCAGTCCCAACCAAACTGGTAGGCGGCTTTGCGGGTGAATGCCCTGACTTCGGGCAGTTTGTACCGCAGGGCTGACTGTTTTTCAAGGTTGACGGTAAGGGGTGATCTGAAAACGACTTTCAGCCTGTTGTTGCTTTTTCGGAGTTTTTGCTTCACCTCTACCCTCCAGGTTCTGAACATATTGTCGGCACTGAGGATGGGTTCCCCGTTCAAAAAAACTTCGGCATAAGTGTCGAGACCTTCGAAAACCAGCGAGATTTTTTCGTGTTGCAACAGGCTTCGGGGCAGGTCAAAAGCGGTTTCGAACACCCAGTCTTTCTTACCCACCCACTGCAGCTTTTCTTCGTTGTCGCGGTAAAAAGGAGGTTCGATGAGATGGTGCTGCAACAGGGCAAGGTGGACATCGGAAGGATTCACATCCCGAAGGCGGAGGCTGTCGGAAACATCGTGCAGTGTCCATGCAAAGTCCTTGAGGTCAAGCCTGATCGGCCCCTTGTTTTTTACACAGGAAAAAAACGTCAAAAAGAGCGGAACAAGAAGGAGTTTTAACTTCATGGGATGTGATGTCAGCGCTCAAAAATAAGAAAAAAGCAAAGCTGGGGAAAGGCCGGCCCGTATTGCACCTTTCGGGCAGGGTTCAGCGTAGCTCTTTTTATTTTTATCTTTGCGCCTCAAATTTTTAATGAAAAATGGAACTTTCAAAAGAATTAAACTGTGTAATTACACAATCGGTGCAGGTTTCACCCATCATGAAAATCATCAGGGTAATGCCCCAAGGCTGGACATTTCCTCCTTTTGAAGCCGGACAGTTTGTTGCGCTGGGTTTACCACCCGATGCAAAAAGGTGTGCCGAATCAACTACCGAACATGCGGAGCCCAATCCCGAGCGGCTCATCAAACGGGCCTATTCCATCTCCTCTTCCTCTAAAGATGATGTGATTGAATTTTATGTAACACTGGTACATTCGGGCAACCTGACCCCGCGACTTTTCAATTTAAAAATCGGCGATAAAGTATGGATGGGGAAAAAAGCCGTCGGCATGTTTACCCTTGATGAAATAAGTTCGGAAACCAATATTGTGTTGGTGGCTACCGGTACAGGGGTTGCCCCCTACATGAGCATGCTTCGGTCGAATGCGTTGAAACGCGAAGGCAAAATCATCGTCATTCACGGCGCTGCCAACAGCTGGGACCTGGGCTATTCGTCGGAGTTGCGTTTGCTGGCGAATATGTTTGACAATTTCAGCTACTACCCCACCATCACCGAGCCCGGCAACGAGCCTTCGGGCTGGGCCGGCGATACGCGCTACATCGAAGAAATCTGGAAATCGGGTGTGGCCAAAGAAAAATGGGGCTTTGCCCCTGCACCTGAAAACACCCATGTTTTTTTGTGCGGTAACCCAAGAATGGTAAGTTCGATGAAAGAGTTGCTGGCAGTTGACGGTTTTAAAGTCCACAAAAAGAAAGAGCCGGGTCAGATACATGCGGAGGAGTTTTAGGCAGGGAGAAGGAAGCCCAGTCGTCTGACCACTGTTGAGAGTATTGACTGTTCTGAACAATTGTCTTTCATTGGCCTGACGACTTTTAAGACCGGACTCAAACGAAAAAAAAAATGGACAGGGAAGAAATTATCTGCAATTGCATGGAGATTACTCATGGAGAAATTGTTGATGCAATAAAAAGCCATCGTTTACAAACTGTTGTCGAAATAGGAGATGCCACCGAAGCCGGGACGGTTTGCGGGAGTTGCCAGGACGATATCGCCCTCATTCTGAAAACAGTAAATGTTTAATCAGCCCGTGCGGCTTATCCGACGCAGCATTTCCTTATTCAGTATTTTAAACCGGTGGTTGCCTGCAATGATAATACCTTCCGCCTCAAACTCTTTCAAGACCCTGATGGCACTTTCCTTGGTCATGGCCGACATATCGGCTAAGTCCTTTCGGTTCAGTGGTGTTTCGAAAAAATCGTTGTTGTACACATGATCAGCAAGATACAAGAGGGATTCGGCAATCTTTCCATGTGTTTGTTTATGGGTAAGACTGAGGATTTTTTCAAAATACCTGATTATTTTCTCGTTCTGGTGTTTAACCAGTTCCATCGAAAACTCCGGGTTGGAACGCATCACTTCCTTGATATCTTCTACATTGACAAAGCAGGTAGTCGTTTCCTCAAGGGCAGTGGCTGTAAGATAATGGCGGTGATCAACTAAAAATCCCGGTCCGCTGATAATCTCATTGGGTTTGGCAATCCTCAATAAAATATTCTTATCTTTTCCGTCTTCAAGATAAACCTTCACCGTGCCCCGCTGGATGCAGATAAAATGAGTTTGTATGCCGCTGCTTTTGAAAATAGTTTCGCCCGTTTTAAACAGCACTTCCCGACGGTTCGTATCCACTTTGGTCAGTTGCTCATCAGTCATGTAGCAAAAAAAATTGTGTTTCAGACTACAATCAAAACAATTTCCCGATTTTGTAAATTTTGGCATATTAATTTATATCTTTACCCAATTCCTGCTTTTGGCGGAAACCCTTTTTTCCTGCGAAGAGAAATAAATGACAAATATCTTAAAAAAGGATGATATATATCAATGTACTTCTGAAATATATCAACATCCACCAAAAGCGGAACATCGAAATAATCTATAATGTTGTATTGTTAAATGTGTAACAATATTTAATAAATTGAAAGATGAAGAAATTACTTTTTAGCGGAATTATCCTGGCAAGTATCCTCCTTTTTGCTGCTTCATGCCAATACAAGTTTGTTGTTGAGCCTGAACCCCTACCACCTGGCGACACTGTAAGTTTCAGTCTCGATGTTGTCCCCATCTGGAATGACAATGGCAATTGTGTGAGTTGCCATACCAGCGGGAACCAGCGTCCCGACCTTACACCGGACAATGCCTTCAGCGAAATTATGAATATGGGTTTGGTCAACACTGCTGACCCGGCGGCGAGTGAAATATATGAGCACCCCCATCCCGATTCTGACGGCCATAGCTGGAAAAAATATACCAACGCCCAGGCCGCGGTAGTATTGCAATGGATTGAACAGGGGGCAAAAGATAATTAATTTGGATTTATAAACTTGTTAAAGATGAAAAAATATCTACTCATAGGCCTTAGCCTCATCATCGGAATAGGGGTCGGTTATTCGCAGGATGAAGAAACCAAACCGGAAAAGAAAAAAGACCGGCCCGTTACCGAAATGTTTGGCAGCGGGATGTTGATTGATGCGCAAACCTCTGTTATCCCACCAAAGAAAACCCTGGAATCCCAAATTCAGCACAGGTTTGGTTTAATCAAAAACAATGGTATTTCTGATTTGTTTGGCATTTATGCCCCTTCGGCCAATACCCGAATCGGGTTAAACTATTCCATCCTCGACAACCTTGTTGTGGGCTATGGAATTACACGGAAAAACATGTACAGCGATTTCCAGGTCAAATGGGCATTCTTGCGGCAAACACGTAACAACACAATTCCGTTAACAATCGCCGTTTATGCCAACATGGCAATCGATGGCCGAAACAAAGATGTATTCAATACAGCTACTGCTGATTCTGCATTTAAGTTTAGCAACAGGTTTTCTTATTTCACGCAGCTTATTGTCGGGCGCAAGTTTACCGACTGGTTTTCATTGGAGTTAACAGCCAGTTTCACCCACTACAACAGTGTGCAGGCAGAAACCCCAAACGTAAAGGGTTACGAACATGATGTTGTTGGTTTTGGGGGGCATTTGCGGTTTAAATTCTCTCCTCAGTCTTCAATCCTTATTATGTACACCAAGCCGGTATTTATCGAAGGCCTGTCTGAAAATTACGAAGTGATGAACACCTGGTATTCAAACTTTGGCATTGCTTATGAAGTGGCCACTGTTTCGCATGCCTTCCAGATATTTTTCACCACGGCAAATGGGATTCTTTCTCAGGACACCTATATGTACAATACCAACGAGTGGACCAAAGGTGAATTCAGGATTGGTTTTAATATTACCAGGTTGTGGGAATTTTAAGTTATCAGCCGTTGCCTGGTGCAGCAAAATAAAGCATTCGAATTTTTTTTATTAAGCCTTTAACAATTTTTATTTTATGAGATTACCAAAATCATTTTATAGTTGGACAACCATTTCCGGTGCGGTACTGGCATCTGTCAGTTTTCTGCTGATTGTTTTTACACTGGTTATCAACTTATTTATTTACCCGTCTGAAGGCGGGGACTACCTGGGTTTGTTTACTTACATTATTTTACCTGTTTTCCTGGTCATCGGGCTTATTATGATCCCGGTTGGCACGGTACGGAAAATGAAAAGAGACAAGAAAGGGCGGGTTCAGCGGGAGGTAAAATTCCCTATTGTCAACCTGAACGACCCAAGCCAAAGAATGGTTGTTCTAATCTTTGTGGCCGGCACAGCCATCTTCTTGCTTTTTACAGCGCTGGGCAGTTACGAAGTGTTTCATTATACTGAATCCAATGAGTTTTGCGGCACCTTGTGCCATGCGGTCATGGAGCCTGAATATGTTACTTATCATGGCTCGGCACATGCCCGTGTAAATTGTGTTGAATGTCATGTTGGCTCAGGGGCAAACTGGTATGTGAAATCGAAATTATCAGGATTGTACCAGGTTTATTCTGTCATTGTCAAAGCCTATCCGACCCCTATCGAAACACCTGTCCACAACCTTCGCCCGGCGCAGGAAACCTGTGAAAAATGTCATTGGCCGGAAAAATTCTATGACCCGAAATATATTACAAAGAAGCATTATCTCGGTGATGAAGAAAACACCGAGTGGAACATCCAACTGTTGATGAAGACAGGCCCAGAACACAAGGCCATGGGGCAGTCTGAAGGGATCCACTGGCACATTAACCCGGATGTGAAAATAGAATACACATCAAACTGGAAAAGAGATACCATCACCGAAGTAAAATATACCAACCTGAGCACCGGCGATACCAGGGTTTATAAAAACCACGCTTCGCCCGAAGATACCTTGATAGCAACTTCCGAAACACGAACCATGGATTGCCTGGATTGTCATAACCGGCCTTCGCACGATTACCTGTCTCCTGCTCATTTTATCAATAATAAAATGGCTTCCGGAAGCATTTCCCCGGATATTCCTGAAATCAAAATGCTTACAATGGAAATTCTGGCCAGGGAATTCCCGACCAAAGACAGTGCCTTTAATTATATTTCGACCAAAATTAACAGCTATTACGATAAAAATTACACAGAGTTTGCCGGCGCCAATCAGGCCGATCTTGAAGAAGCGATACTTGCCATTCAGGATGGATACCAAAAAAACGTATTCCCGTTTATGAAAGCACAATGGAGTGTTTATCCCAATCATCTGGGTCATATTGAGTCGAACGGCTGTACACGCTGCCACAACGACAGTTTTAAAAGCACTGACGGCCATACCATCTCCAGGGACTGCGACCTTTGCCATACAATAAAAGCGCAAGGGCCTGCCGGTGAAATGGAATATGCCTTTGCCGACAGCTCGTTGATGTTTAACCATCCGTTTGAAATGGATGACTGGAAAGAAATGGCCTGCTTTGAATGCCACCAGGAATTATATTAAAAGTATTAAATCATAGAATTATTGTTGCATTAAAAATAAAAATATTGAAAACCTGATCATATAAGTATTATAAATATAAGTTAAGAAAACCTTAAAGAGGATCAAATCAATGAAAAAGCTATCCCTGATTTACCTGCTGGTTTTTTTCGGTACGTTACTGCTTGCGCAGGAAACAGCTCCGGAAGAAATTGAACATTCCCCTGAGAACAGTGCGTGTTTTAGCTGTCACGGCAGTACAATTTACTCGTACTACAATGACATCCTGGGGCGGAATGTAACCAAAAGAATGAATCCCTATTTTCTGATCGATTCGGTTTTGTACTACAACCAAAACCACAAATCGTTTGTATGTACCGACTGTCACTCTTATGAGTGCAAAGACTTTCCGCATAATTCTGAAATGCGGATGGAGCCAATGCCAACCTGCCTCGACTGCCATGAGGGCGACGATGCAACCGCCCGGTATAATTTTGAAAAGATAGACCAGGAATTTCAGGAAAGCGTTCATTCCACAAAGCACAGCGATGAGTTTACCTGCTGGATGTGCCACAACCCGCACTCTTACAAAATTAATGCCCGTACCAATGAAAACATTAAGGAAACCATTGTTTACGACAACAATATTTGTTTAAGCTGCCATGCCGATATTAATAAATATCAGCTTATCAGCCCGAAGAAAAACCCGAATGTAATTGAAAGCCACGACTGGCTTCCCAACCAGATTTCCCACTTTGCCCATGTTAGGTGTATTGAGTGCCATACAGCAAGCTCTGATAATGTCATGGTGGCCCATCAGGTACAAACCAAAGACAAGGCCGTAAAAAAATGTGTTGAGTGCCATTCGCAAAACTCAATGCTGATGGCCTCTTTATACAAATACCGGGCAAAAGAAACAAGAAGCCAGTACGGTTTTCTGAATGCTTCAATACTGAGAGACGCTTATGTTATTGGTGCAAACAGGAACATATACCTGAATGTAATTAGTGGTGTTATCGCAGGCTTAGTTATTCTTCTTATTATTATTCACGCCATTTTAAGAATGTTACTCAAATGAAAGATCAAATATACTTATACCCTGTTTGGGTCAGATTGTGGCACTTGTTCAATGCCCTTTTGTTTCTCGCACTGATAATTACAGGTTTGTGTTTGCAATATGCAAATATCAATTATACCCTCATTCCTTTTAACTATTCCGTATCGATACATAATATTTCAGGTATTGTTTTGAGTGTTGCCTTTGTATTTTTTTTATTTGCGAACCATTTTACACCAAACGGCAATTATTACCGCTTTCCGAAACATGGTGTTTTTGCAGGCTTGATAAAACAATTCCGGCATTATTCATACGGAATCTTTAAAGGCGAAGAATGCCCTTTCCCTGTTTCGGTGGAAAGAAAATTTAACCCACTACAAAAAATCAGCTATGTAATTATTATGTACATTTTAATGCCGATTATTATTGCCACAGGCTTGGGATTGTTTTTTCCTGACTTTTTACCCCCGACAATATTTGGCGCCAGCGGAATACATTTTATCGACCTGATTCATATCATCACCGGGTTTGCACTTTCTATCTTTATGCTGGTTCACATCTATTTTTGTACAATAGGAAAAACACCCTTAAGTAATTTCAAAAGTATGATAACCGGATGGCACTAAAGAAGTCAGGAAATAAACTCTCACGATAAATAGACCATTTTAAATAATGTAAACGACACCATATGAAAAAGTACACTTTGTTCCCGGCGAGGCTGCTGAAGGTTTTTGTGATTGTTATTTTATTTTTTTGTTTCAAAGGTTTAAAAGCACAGTCGAACGAAGACTGTATGATGTGCCACGAAGACCCTGAACTGGTATCGGAAAGAAATGGAAAAACAGCACTCATGTTTGTTGATACAAATATTGTTGCCCGGTCTGTGCACAAAAGTGTTCGATGCATTGAATGTCACAATGATGTGAACACCGATGAATACCTGCACTCCGATCAATTAAAAAAACTACAACCCGTTGAATGCGGCAGTTGCCACAAAACAACCGAAATGCAGTTCAACACAGGTATTCACGGACAGGCACTAAAACTAAATGAACCTTATGCACCGGATTGCAAAGAATGCCACGGAACACATGACATTCTCTCCCGCTGGAATTCTGATTCGAAAATATATAAAATGAACATCCCGGCTTTATGCGGAAACTGCCATAAAGAAGGAGCCCCGGTTGCCAGAATTTACAATATTGACGAACATAACATTATTGAGAATTACAGCCAGGGCATTCATGGTAAAGGTTTGTTTCAAAGCGGTTTGTTAGTAACAGCAACCTGCAACGACTGCCACAACAGCCACTTGATATTACCACACGAAAGCCCGAACTCATCGGTAAACCCCAAACGTATCGCACGCACCTGTATGAAATGCCATGTGCAAATAGAAAAAACACATAAAAAGGTCATTAAAAGCGAACTGTGGGAAAAAGCGCCTGGAGCAGTTCCTTCCTGTACGGATTGTCACCCGCCACATAAAGTGGAATACCAAAATATTGAAGATGTCATCCCCAATAAATCATGCCTCAAATGTCACCTGAAAGACGAATCAAAAGGTGAATATCTGGTATCAGACAAGGGTGACACTTTACACTTTGACCTGGCCCATCTCTCAAACTCGGTGCATTCAACCATACAGTGTGTTAAATGTCATACCGGCGTATCGCACGAGTTGGAAACACCTTGCCAGACTGTCGACAAAGTTGACTGCTCAAATTGCCATATCGAGGTATCAAATGAGTATTTCTCCAGTGGTCACGGACAAGCTTACTTCCAAAAAGTTGAAGGTGCACCCTATTGTACCGATTGCCACGGAACACATGAAACGAAATCCAGGTTCGACGACACATCACCTACTTACAGGGGAGCTATCCCAACGCTTTGCGGAGGTTGTCATAAAACAAATGGCAAGGCAAATATAGCAGCCAAGCTAAAAGAAGTCAACGCTTACTTTGACTATTCAACCAGTATTCATGGCAAAGGACTGACTAAAAAAGGTTTGCTGGTGAGTGCTGTTTGTACCGATTGCCACACCTCACATCACGAACTGAAAGAAAGTGATACACTCTCTTCGGTCAACCCAAAAAATGTTCCCTCAACCTGTGCAAAATGCCACAAAAGCATTTACGACAAATATAGCAACAGCGAACACTCCATTGAAAGTAACACGGGCGAACTGATTTACCCGACCTGTTCGACCTGTCACCCTGCTCATTTTATCACTGAAATTGATCAGGATAAATTTATGACCGAGATAACTATTCAATGCGGGATGTGTCATGAGAAATTATCTTCAACTTATAAAGACACTTACCACGGAAAAGCCTATTTGCTTGGCGACCTGGATGCCGCAAGGTGCTCGGACTGCCATGGGGCACATAAAATTTTAAAGGTTGACAACCCCAATTCCATGGTGGGGTATAAAAATATCGTGAATACCTGTAAGAAATGCCACCCCAATGCCAATACTGAATTTACCGGCTACTTAACCCATGCCACCCACAACGACAATCCTGTTCTCTTTTGGTCTTTCTGGGGAATGACCACATTACTCTTGGTAGTTTTTGGTTTTTTCGGCCTGCACACACTCATCTGGTTACCCCGTTCGCTAAAGCAACGTAAAATAAACAAGCATGTTACTCCTGTTGGAAAAACCAAGTATTACAGGCGGTTCAACAAACGCCAGCGGTTTACCCATATCTTGGTGATACTGAGCTTCCTGTTGCTGGCCTTAACCGGGATGACCCTGAAGTTTGCCCACATGGAATGGGCTTCGTGGTTTGCCTACCTGCTGGGCGGAGTGAAGTCGGCAGGAACGATACACCGTTTTGCTGCTGTAATTACTTTCGGCTATTTTGCTTTCCACCTTTCCACGCTTTTCCAGTTGAGGGCCAAAGAAGGAATCAGTGCGAAAGAGTTTCTTTTCGGGAATAACTCCCTGATGTTCAACAAACAAGACCTGAAAGACATTGGCGCCTCTATTAAATGGTTCCTGGGTAAAGGGCCCCGGCCTGAATATGGCAGATGGACCTATTGGGAAAAATTTGACTATTTTGCGGTATTCTGGGGAGTGGCCATTATCGGCATGTCGGGATTAATACTTTGGTTTCCTGAATTCTTCACAAATTTCATCCCCGGATGGGCAATCAATGTGGCACAGATTATCCATAGCGATGAAGCCCTGCTGGCCACCGGTTTTATTTTCACTATTCATTTCTTCAACACACATTTGCGCCCCGAGTCATTCCCAATGGACACCGTCATTTTTACCGGACATGTTCCCCTTGAAGAATATAAAAAAGACCGGCCACGCGAGTATAAAGAGCTGGTGAAGTCAGGAAGACTCGATAAAGTAGTAGTGGAAAAAGAGATGTCACCGTCGTGGATCAAAACAGTCAGGTTCTTCGGATTTTTGTTCCTGTCACTTGGAATTATCATGGTTATTCTCATTATTTATTCACTCATTGCAGGAGTGTATTAGCAGATTCCCGATAGGGTACCCGAACTGAAATACACAAGATGGGGGGACGACGAAAACTTTATATGTAGAAATGAGAAGGATAGAAGAATTGGAAGAACCCTCTGTCCTTCCTGTATTTCAAATTTGGAATGAATCTTGCAGGAAAAGAGAATAAGTAGCAACGAAGAGGGCGGATTGCTCAAGAACATTAAATATATCATAATATTCGTGTAAATATTTTAAGATTTAATACTCAATATCAATCCAAAACATTAAATTTGACAGCAGAAAAAGAAGCACGTTAAACAATTTCAATTATTAACCTTAAATTTTTTAAATTATGTACATGAAAAGTCTTTTAATCGCTTGTTTCTTTCTATTTTTAGGAGGAAACTACCTGACAGCCCAGGATTATGATTACATTGGAGCTGCCAAATGCAAGATGTGCCACAACAAAGCAACCACCGGAGCCCAGTACAAAATCTGGGCCGAATCAAAACATGCCACAGCGATGGAATCGCTTAAAGGTGACGAAAAAACTGACCCTAAGTGTCTGAAATGTCACTCTACTGCCGGTAGCGTTGATGCCAGTTTGATTGCCACACTAAAAGTTGAAGAAGGTGTTTCATGCGAATCATGTCATGGGGCTGGCAGCGGATATAAATCAAAGACCGTTATGCAGGATCAGGAAAAAGCCATTGCCAAAGGATTGGTTATTCCCAATGAGCAAACCTGCCTGAAATGTCATAATGATGAAAGCCCGAATTTCAAAGGCTTTAATTATGACGAATACTGGAAAAAGATTGCGCACCCGGTTCCAGCTTCCGAATAAGTGATTTGCACTATTTTAAAAAAACTCCCTTTCAAATTATGAGAGGGAGTTTTTTTTGCGGCTGTTACTTCTCAACTTTTCTCTTCGACTTTTTCGTATAGTAAACAGATAAACCTATCGAAATAATGGCCAGAAACAATAACGCCATGATGCGGTATATCAATCCAATCCTTGCCAGGTCGATAATGAAAAGGTAAAAAGCAGCCGCTATCATCGAAGCAAGTGCTAAGTACCTGTATTTAACATTCTTCAGCACAACACTTAGCACAAAGTAAATAACGGCCACCGCAGTCCACGACAAGGTGATAAAGCGGTCGGGCATGATGTGGTAGAGCGTAAACAGTACCATTACAAAACCTATCATCAAATAAATATTCCTCAGCATATCTGTCTGGATGGTCAGCCTGTCTTTTTTCCAATTGAGGATCCGGGCGGTCAACAAAGCCACAAACGAAAAAGAAATATTAACCCCATCAATAGAGGAGGAAGTGCTCAGGTAAAGTATCAACAAAGTGATGAACAACAGTGTATTCATGATTACTATGAATTTACTGCGAAACCAGATGGCCATCGACACAACCAACAAACTTTGAAATGCCAACAGGAAATAAGTGCGGGGGAATTCATAGATCCCATGCAGTGCAAGGCTTAAGACTACAAAACCAAACAAGGCGTAGAGTGCAGCTGTAATTTTCCATTCTGACTTTATTTGTAACAAAACCGCATAAAGTAAACAGTATGCCGAAACAGAGCCCAGCAAAAAAGTATAATCATCCTTGAAAAAAGAGACTGTGAACAAACCGAGCAATACTGCAAAACCACTGCCATTCAATATGATCGAACCGACAATCGCACTTTTGGAATAGGAGGAGCCTGTGTTGTTAACCAATCCCACAAGTGAATAAACAGCGGCTATGGCAAAAAGGTAGATAAAGCCGAAATGATGAACGGTGATGGCCTGAAATTGATGCCCCATGACAGGATTACTCAGGAACCAGATTAAAAAGGTCAAATAGACAAGGAAAATGGATAAATAGACTAAGCGGATCCAGGTAAAACGATACAGAAACAGAATGGAAAGTGCTGTAATTACCACTGCCACGGAGAGCGTAAAATGTGTCATATCGCTAACAACGGCTATGACACTCAGGAACAGCAGTGCAATGCCGGCCAGTGTGGCTGAACGTTTTCTGATTGCAACAAACAATTGAACGGCGACAACCAGTAGTAATAAAAACAGACCGACAGGCTTGCTCGCAATAATTGGCGCATTGCTGAAAAAGTGTAAGCCAAGTGTTGCATAAAAGAGGAGCAACCAGGCATTCAGCTTAAAAATGATTACTTTTTTCGGGAAAACAGTCTTCAGAAAATGGGCCAGCACAAAAATCCCGGCAGCAGACAGGAGCCCGAAAATGGCGGCGAAAAGCGGATGCCCTAAATTTTGGATGTGCTGTACGAGAAAAGTTATTCCAAAAAACAGCACGATGTTTCCAAGCCAGGCCAGGCCAAATTCACCAATCCTGGACTCGAGAAAAGAGCCGTCGGAAATATCTTTGAACTGTTCGAACGGATTACCAAGCTCGACGGCTTCCTCTTCCTCAGGTACGACAGCCACCCCTTTCTCCAGGCGCGACATCCTTAATTCCAGCGCGTTGAGCCTTTCAATGATTTCCTTGCTGCTAAATTCACTTTGGGTTGTATCCATAACAAATAGTTTTTAATGACTAATATGGTAACTTAAAACCAACAGGAATCAACGAAGGAGTTCGCGACTATTCAGCACTCCGAAACATTTTAGCCTTACGACAGAAAAAAGGGGGCTGTCCACGAAATCCTTTATCAGGCTGAAACTTTACAAACTCTTCTCCTGAGGTAAATCCTCAGCTTTCTTCCAGGGTGGCAACAACCACAACAGAAAAGCCAGTATGAAAAAGGGAATGACAAACCATAATACCGACAACCAAACATCTATCCCCCCAATCAAATCAACTTTATAACTGGTAAACCCATAGAAACTTTTCGAGAAAAGCTGCCCCCCGATAACCACATTCCACCTCATGTAAAAAATACCAACCAATACGCAAACACTAACAATTGCATAAAGTATCTTCCTGATTCTTTCTCGCGGTTTTTTAAACTGCAGGAACCCTAAAACACTTAATGGGATTATTGTTCCCAATCCAATCTGCATGATGAAAAAGGTAAAGAACAATTTACCACGGACAAGCAGCTTTAAAATATCAAAAGATTCGTCCGCCTCATAAATCCTGTGAATCTGGTCCAGGCTTTCCAGTGTAAAATCAATAATCAAAATGTAGAACAGATACTTGGCAATGGTATCCAGGCAGAAAATATCCGTTTTCTGACGCCTTAAATAATTAACCCCCATGTAAATAAACATGACCAGGGCTATGCCGGACACCATGGCTGAGAACAGAAAAATAACCGGCATCATCACGGTTGACCACCAGGGGTTTGCCTTAATGGAACCAAAGATAAAACCTACGTATCCATGCAACAAAAACGCAGAAGGGATACCCACAACAGTGATAAAGTAGCCGATTTTTTCATCGGTTTTTCTCGATTCGTGTGAAGTATCGAGGACCCAGAGCGTAAGTGCGCGGTAAACAAAACGCATAAACCCCTTCTTTTCCTTCGACCAGATCACCATGTCGTAGCGGTAATCAAACCAAATTTCAAGTAGCAAAACCACCATGAGGTACCACAGATACACAAAACCGAAAATGGCCATCGCCGAAGTTAAGTGAGGTGTAATCAGCATCTCGTAAAACCGGAAAGGTTGTCCCAGGTGCGAGATTAAGGGCATGGTAGCCACCAACATAAATGCCAGGGCGGTAAGCAGGGAAATTTCGTAAGTAGGCCGCAGTGCCTTAATATCGAAAACCCGGTTTAAAGAGGCAAGGATAAACGCACCGGCAACCAGCCCGGTAATGTAAGGGTACATTACAATGAGCAGGTCCCAGTTCAGTGCAATTTCGTTGGGGTAAATAAAGCCATCCAAATTGGCCAATGCTTCATAGAGTGTTTCAAATTTATTCATCTTAATGGACCTCCTGACTTAATGCGTTATAATACAATTTCGGTACAGTATTTAATTGTTGCTTCAAAACAGCACAATTATGTTCCTTGATAAAGAGCGAAACTTCACTTTCTTTATCATTCAGGTCGCCATAAATTCTGGCGTGGGTCGGACAGGCCATCATACAGGCGGGATCCAAACCATCCTTTAAACGATGGTAACAAAGTGTACATTTGTCCACAACCCCTTTGTCAGGGTCGATGTAACGGCAGCCGTACGGGCAGGCCTGCACGCAGTAACCGCAGCCAATGCAATAGGTCTGGTCAACCAGCGCAATTCCTTCCGGCGATTCGAAAGAAGCACCTACCGGGCAAACCTGTGTACAGGGCGATTTGGTACAATGGTTGCACATTTTCGGCACAAAAAATGTTTTGTAAATATCCTCCTCGGGTACGGGCTGCTCAAAGCCGTCGATACCGCCGTTAGGAGAGGAAACCAATATCTCCTCATCATTCGTAATGGTATATTGTTCTACCCAATTGCGGAAAAAGAAGGGTTCTTTATGAACATCATTTTCAATTTTACAGGTTCGTGCACAATTGGCACAGCCAATACATTTTTCAATATCGATGGCAATGCCGTACCATTTACCTTTTCCTTCGGGTTTTTTGGTGGCATAAACTACTTTCATCGGATTAATCAGGGACACAAATACGACGCCTCCGGCAAACATGCTTGTTTGCTTAATAAAATCACGTCTCGAGAAATTTTTCTTTTCTATAGCCATGGTTCGTGTGGGTTATGACAATTAATACATTCTTCGCCTTCGCTGTGTTCAGCAACATCAACTTGCTTAATTATTTTATCGGGCCGTGCGGCATTTTTTGCATGACATTCAATACAAACCCCGCTACCTTCTGGTATTTTCATTTTGTTGTTTTCGTCATCTTCAACATGCAAATAACCCGGGCCATGACACAGTTCGCATTGGATGAGTTTATGCAGGCCCTGGTTTTTCAATTCCGCGATGGAATCATGGCACATGGCACATGTTTCCATGTCCACATATTTGGGCACTTTATCTGCAATTTCGGTAAGGGCTTTCCCCCGATAGGGCCCGTATTCGCGCCATGAATCAGGGGTCAGGAAATATTTCAATCCTAACATCAGCCCGATGAATACGGCAAACGCCAGCATTAATCGTTTTATTTGAAGTGGCATAGAAACAAATATTTAAATTAATAATTGGTTAATTTTTATCAAGTTGTAGAAACTTTCTTTTTTAAGCTATCAATACTGAAACCTTCAAACAGGATGGCAATAGCAATCTTAGAGATAAAAGTAAAGAGAATGGCACCGGCCGAAAAGATCATCACGGCAGTACGTATTTCGGTATCAGAAGGAACATAAAAGAAGTATTGCCCAAGTGTATCGGGAGTAAATCCGGGAACAATCAAGGTGATTCCTTTTTCGAGGTAAACGCTAAAGTAGATGAGAATAGCACCAATATTTAAGGTAAAAAGGTTTTTCCGTGTTTTTGGGATCAGGAAAAGCAGAAAGGCCGTAAACCCCATTGCAATCGACGCCCAGCTGTAAAACGCAATTTCCCTGTTTCTCTCCACGCCCAAAAGCAGATATTCCCAGTAAACAATGTGTTCGGTATTCGAATAAAATTCCTTAAAGAACTCGGAAACCGTAAAAAACAAATAGATAAACATGGCATAAACCATCAACTCGGCAATGGTAAAAATCACCTCATCCTTAATCTCAAACTTTGTGGTTTTCCGCAAAACCTGGAAGAGCAGGATCAGGATAGCCGGGCCGGAGCAAAATGCCGTTGTCAAAAACCTGGGGGCGAGCAAAGCACTGTTCCAGAAAGGGCGGGCGGGCAAGGCGTTGTAAAGAAATGCCGTAACTGTATGGATGGCAATGGCCGCAGGAATACTGAGCAAAACCATGGGCAGGATGAACGACTTATTGTATTCTTTTTTATAAAATTGCTTGTACAATAAATGGGTTACCACAACAATATTGATCAGAAAATAGGTGGACAAAACAAAAAAATCCCAGGACAAAATGGATGAAGGGAAGTTCATTGTCCCGATGAGTGGTAACATGTGCCAAAAACGAAGCGGGTGGCCAATGTCGACCATAATAAACGACAAGCACATGATCACGGCACAGATGGCAAGTATCTCACCGAAAATCACAATCTCCCTGATTTGCTTCCAGTTGTAAATGTAAGCCGGTATTACAAGCATAACGGCAGCGGCGGCAACCCCGACGAGAAAGGTAAAGTTCCCGATATAGAAACCCCACGAAACAGAGTCCCTCATATTCGTAACAACCAGGCCGTCCTGCAATTGGCCAATATAACCAAGTGCACCCCATACAACCAACACAAGAAGAAAAAACAAGCTGGCGTAATACACTCTCCCACCGCTAACAATTATTCTAAAACAGCCGCGCAAAAAACGTAAAGACTTCATATTTTTCTGTTTAATTGATTCAAGTGATTAATAATTAGACACCAAAGAAATAATAGAATTTTGGCTGTGTATTGAGTTCTTCTTTAAAAACAAGCACACGCTTATTTTCGAGGATGTACCTTATTTCGCTGTTCGGATCCAGTAAGTTGCCAAATTTTCGAGAACCTGTCGGGCATATTTCAACGCAGGCCGGATATTTTCCTTTTCTAACACGCTGAATACAAAACGTACATTTTTCGACAACACCTTTGGGCCGTGGCCGGTTTCCGAGATAATGGGTGGCCGGGTTGACATCCTCTTCAGGAATACTGGGCTCACCCCAGTTAAAATGCCTGGCGCCGTACGGACAGGCAGCCATACAATACCGGCAGCCGATGCACCAGTCGTAATCCACCACAACTATTCCATCTTCATCCTGGTAAGTTGCTTTTGTCGGACAAACGGTGGTACACTGCGGGTTTCTGCATTGCTGGCAGGCAACAGGCATGTAAAAATGCCCCTCTTCGGGAACGGTTTCTGGATTGTAATGCACATCGGCATGCGCCAGGTCAATGCCCTTTATCTTATCCATCTGGAGTACCTGAATCCAGTGAACTTGCGGATCGCGCGACTGGTTGTTTTCGTCAACACAGGCGTAAACACATCTCCGGCATCCAACGCAGCGAGACAAGTCGAGGGCATATCCGAACAAAATACCTTCGGTTGCCGGTTCAGCGGAAACTGTAAAGGGTTTGCCGTATTTCTCCGTGTACTTTTTCTCGAGATTTTTTATAATCGCATCTTTCTCTTCTTTAGAGAGTGTTCTGAAGCTCTGTTGAAGAAAATCATCCCATTCTTCCGGACTACAGCTTGCCATTGCAACCGTCCCGGCAGCAACGACAGGTATTTTCTTTAAAAAATCACGCCGGGAACTATTCTTTTGTTTTTTCTGCATAATATCCAAAATTGATGTCCATACTTTTACGTTTATCCCTTGCTGTTCCGCGCAGCCGGTGCCGGTTTCGGCTTAAACTCCCGCAAACCGGCAGACTTCTGATTCTTAATAATATCATCAGCCTCAGCCCTTGAAATGGTTTTGATTTTTATTGCGGGATAATGCTTCGGTTTTTGAAACTTTAAAAAAGAAAAAGTACCGACAGCAGCGATTGCAAAAGGTATTTTTCGTAAAAAGTCTCTTCTTTGGTTTCGATCTGGTTTTCGCATAACTATCTGTATTTTTTGTTTCTCAATAAATATCCTTTTGCCGGACAGGGGGCGGCATCGGTTTAATTGGCTTAAAATGTGGCGAGTGCGGATTGTGGCAATGAACACACAACAGGTATTGTTTCTTGCCATTCCAGTCGCCTGTACGCTTTCCATGTACACCAACCTTCCAGTCGCGGTATTTATCTCCGTGGCATTGGCCACAAAGCTTCTGTGATTCTTTAAAACTCAATAATTTACCACTTGCAAGTCTTAAGTAATCCCTGTCATCTGCATTATGACAATCGAGGCACCAGCGGTTTTCACTGTCGTGATCGAACATTTCGGAAATGTCCTCATGCATGTCCACCAACTTCCTCCTTTGCGGGTTCGTTACTTCTTCGGCATGGCAATCAGAGCAGGGAAAAATACCTTCCTCGTTAAAAGGGGGTGCGGCAATAGCCATATCTCCCTGTTGGGTATAGCCGCCCCGTGCGATGTTCGGGCTCATAAAATCGCTCTCATGCGTGGCATTGCTGTTGCAGCCATACAGCAGGAGCAGCACTGTTGAGAAATGAAGGAAGGCTATGAGTAAAGGTTTTCGCTTACATTTTTTCATCATGTTTGGCCTTTAATTTATATTAAGTATTGTTCTTGATGATTTGATCCAGCTTGGACGATTCCATGCTTTTTTTTATTTCCGTATTCAGGTCAAACCAATAATCTTTGGCAGGACAATCGGATAAACGGTTGCATTTAATTCCTTCGCTCAGGCACCCCACCAGATTAAGTTCAGGCTCGAAAGCTCTGTAAACATCATAAACGGAAATCTCGCTGGCCGGCCGCGACAACACATAACCACTGCGTCTTCCTGAAAAGTTGATAAGCAACCCGGCTTGTTTCAATCCTGTGATAATAATATCGAGATATCTGAGTGGGATTTCCTGCGCTTCTGCAATGTCTTTTTGTAAGATTCCACCGGTATTGTTATGGCTGCTAATCTCAATCATCGCCCTTAACCCATACCTGACCTTTGTGTGAATTTTCATTACTCTACTTATCCTATCAAGTTGGTAGTATGCAAATGTAAAATTATATTCTAATAAACAAAGTGCGAGCGATAATTTAGAACCATTTTAGCTTCCCGGCCCTGCTACACCTTATTATTATAGATGAAAATTTGAGAACAGCTTTAAAAGAAGGGATATTTTAAAACCAGCGGGGTACAAGCCGGTTTGCCGGGCCAATAAATTTGTATGAACCGGCATGCGGACTTTTTATTAATTTTACAGCAACAAACTGCTTTTACCAACCCAGGCTCCTTTTGGCTTATGTTTTTTGCAGTAAGTACATTTGTTTGCCCGGTTGAAACCATCAGGCATTATTTTACCGGAGTTTTAACTGAATACAGAAAGCTGCTGACATAAAACCCGCTCCATGCACACGAACAAAAATTCCATCCGAAATAAACTGATTGCAAGGGGCAGGATTGTTCTCTTTCTTATATTATTAATGATTGTTGCCAGTCAGCTTGTAATCGGCATACTTAAAAATACCTCCAACGAATTGGTCATTGAATACAATGAAATGATGTCGATTCAGGAATTCAAATTATCATTGCATCACCTTCTCCTGCAAACAAATAAATCCAACTTTTTTGAAAATGAAGATGCCAAGGAATTCCTTCACGTCCTGTTGCACCAGGCACACGAGAAGTTTGATGTCGCCAGGCAAACCCTAACCGATTCGCACAATTCGATCATACTCAATAATTTTCTTCCTAAACTACAGAATCTTGACAGCCTGGTCGTTACACTAAATGAAAACGAGAATACCCGGTCTGAAAAATACCGCGAGCAGGTATTGGAAATCAACGCTGAAATTTATTCGGCTTTGAGGCAAATTGATTTGATATTGGCCGAGTCCAAACTTGAAACCAATCAAATTGTTGAAACCAACAAAGCGGCTTTTCGGCACTCTACACTGACCATCTTGCTCCTAGGAATTTTTGTTTTATTGATTTTTATTGTTGTGGGCCTGAATTTTGTGAACAAGCTGACAAAACCCATTGATGATTTTGTTACAACAACCAAACGAATCATCGGAGGTGAAAAAAACATCCGGGTAACCGTTGATACCGGCGACGAATTCAGCACCCTTGCCAACTACTTCAACCAGATGTTGGAATCACAGGTAAAAACAACTGTTTCCAAATCTTACCTCGACAATATACTGACCAATATGTTCGACTCGCTGATTGTAACCGACAACGAACTCAAAATACGGTCGATAAACCAGTCGGCCTTAGATTTGCTCGGCTATAAATATGCCGATCTCGCAGGAAAACCACTCGGGATAATTTTTGGTGAAACAGACGAACAGGAACAACAGTTGAGCAATGAAAAGATCAAAACCTGGCAAAAAAAAATTACAAACCGCAAATCTTTCATGCATGCTTCAGGGAAAAAAATACCTGTCCTGATTTCTTGCGCACTGCTGAAATCAGGAAATGACAAAAGCAACGGCTTAATCATAGTCGGGCACGACCTGACCGAAAGTGTTAAAATAGAAAGAGAGCTTGAACAAAGCAGGAAACAAAGGCAGATAGATATTAACGATGCACAGGAAGAAGAACGCATGCGGATTGCAACCGACCTGCACGATGGACTGGGTCAAATGCTCACAGCTATTTCGTACACTACGCACGAGTTTCAAAATATCGACGAAAAGGACTATCAGGCTAAAGAAAAACTGATTATTAAAATCCAGGAACAAATTGACAATGCCATACGCGAATCCAAAAATATCGCACAAAACCTCATCCCACTTGTCCTGAAAGATTTCGGCCTCGTTGTGGCTATCCAAAACCTCATCGCCAGGGCCAACGAGATGTATGATATCCGCTTTAGTTTTAATGCCTTCGACTTTAACGAGCGGATAGATATGAAGCTAGAGAAATCGTTGTACCGGATCTGCCAGGAATCCTTAAATAATATCCTCAAACATTCCGGTGCAAAAAATGCCAATTATCAAATATTTATGCAGGATGACCGGATTGTTTTGGTGATTGATGATGATGGTAACGGATTCGACATGGAGAATATCGACACGAACTCCTCCAGCGGCATCGGCCTGGTGAGCATGCGCGAAAGGGTACAGGCTTTTGAAGGCTCGCTCAGTATTGACTCTCAATTGGGAAATGGCACCGAACTGATAATTGAAGTTCCCTGCAGAAAATAATAGAAACATGAAAACTGTAAGAATTCTAATCGCTGACGATCACCAACTGATTCTGAACGGGATTTCTGATATGTTGCGGCCCAACAAGGAATTCAGGATTGTTGGCCGGGCCACAAACGGGGAAGAGGCTGTTAGTAAAGCCTTGAAACTAAAACCTGATTTAATCTTTATGGATATTTCAATGCCCATCATGAACGGTATTGATGCCACAAGAAAGATAAAGAAAAAACTCCCCGCCATACACATTCTGGCCCTGACACAGCATGAAGAAAAAGAATACGTTACCCAAATGCTCAAGGCTGGTGGAAGCGGATACCTGCTTAAGAATTCAAAAAAAGATGAATTCGTCGAAGCCATCGAATTGGTGATGAACGGAAACCATTACCTGAGCAGAAAAGTCTCTGAACAAATGATAAGTGACCTGATTCATTCTGAAAGGGATAATTCCAGCCCGCAGGATGAAGTTACGCTCACCAGAAGGGAAAAAGAAATAATCGTCAAAATTTCGGAGGAACTGAGTAACCAGGAAATTGCCGAAGAGCTTCACATCAGCCTGCGCACAGTTGAAACCCACCGCAGAAATATTATGCAGAAGTTAAAAGTAAAGTCTGTTGTTTCACTTCTTAAATATGCAGCCCGCCGAAAAATTATCAGCTTCCATTGATTCTGTCTTGCCTGCCCACCCTGTACGCATAATGCTGCTCAGCTGGTTCAAACCATCAGCTTTGTTATCAGCAGCCTGGCGTTTTTCTACTATTAAGAATACATTTACATAAAAAATCCTGGTAAATCTAAACTGATTAAAGCCAAATAGGTTTCAAGCTCCCCGGACCTGCTTCTAACAGGATGTTTCCTATACACTTACCATCTTTCCTTGACATTTCCTGTTCAACAGGGATGGACCATGACTGTAGGAAGCAAAAAAAAGAATTTAACATTTGACTTTCCGTTTCTACGTAAAATATGGTATGTCAAATTACGTAGCAGTTGCTATTGATGTACAACACTTTAGTGTCTATTTTTACCAAGTGAAAAATAAATTATTATTAATAACTTCAAATTTAAAACACTTGGATATGAGAAAATTTTTACAATTTGCTTTTGCAATCGTGTTCCTGATGGGGACTGTTGCGTATGTACAGGCACAAACTTTTGCGGGTTCAGATGCCTGTAAACTTTGTCACCTTGACAAGTATGACAATTGGGCAGCTTCGGGCCACCCTTACAAGTTTAATGTTATTGTCGATAACCAACCACCGGTTTATCCACCGGAAGCCATTAACTTCGAGGACCAGTGGATGGACAGCCTGGGAGACGGCTCGCACGACTGGAGTCAGATTGCCGGCGTAATCGGCGGGTATGGCTGGAAGGCGCGTTTTGTCGGACTGGATGGTCATTTGGTTGGCACGTCCGGAGCTGTTTCCAGTGATGGCGTTGGCCATAACCAGTTCAATTTTTTCGGTGGAGTTGACTATGGTTGGGTGGATTATCACCCAAACGACGTAAAGATTTACAACTACAGCTGCTTCAAATGCCACACTACCGGTGGCGATACAACGGGCAGTTGGCTTGCCGGCGTTGACGGACTGGGTACTTTTACCGAAGGCGGGATTGGATGCGAAAGCTGCCATGGCCCGGGAAGTGACCACGTTGCAGACCCCACTACAAGTAACATCGACCGTGTGTATGAATTTGCCCACCAGGACAACAGCCTGGGTGGATTATCCATTAATGGTGAAGTTCAAACACCCAACCCGGATGGAAACGATGTTAACTTCCTTTGCGGAACCTGCCACAACAGAGACTACAAAGCCCAAATTAACGCCAGTGGCGGGTTTGTCAAACACCACGAGCAATGGGACGAGTTTACCCATACCGAGCATTACGCCAACGGTATGACCTGCCTGACCTGTCACGACCCGCACAAACGTGTTATTTGGGATGGCGATGGTATTAAAATGACTTGTGGAACCTGCCACCCCACCCAGGTTGAAACCATTAACCACGAAGGCAATGCTACCTGTCTTGACTGCCACATGACGTTTGCTGCCAAGTCGGGTACTACACGCGGCCAAAGCGGTTACAAAGGGGATGTGCGTTCGCACTTGTTCAAAATAACGGTGGATACCGAGTCCATGTTTACCGAAGATGGTGCCTGGGTAAGAGATGACGAAGAGAGGAAAGCCTCTTTAAGCCCCGCATACACCTGCCTCGGTTGTCACAATGATGACCCCAATGACGACATTCCGGACAAAACCCTCGCAGAAGTTGTGGCTGCTGCCGGAGACATGCACAACCCGAATTCTATTCCACAGCATTCAGAAATTGAAATGAGTATTTATCCCAACCCGACCAATGGCGTTACCAGAATCAGTTTTACTGCCGGTCAGGCAAACGATTTCTCCTTAAAAATATTTAATGTTTCAGGACAATTGGTTTACAATCTGGAAAACCTGGGAAGTGTTTTGGGTGAACAGGTTGTTTATTGGGAGGGCACAAGCAATACCGGGGCCAGTGTCGAACCCGGATATTATTTCGTTCAAATATCAACCGGTGCCGTTACTTCCACAAAAAAACTGGTGTTAATGAAGTAGTGCTTTTTTAATTAAACAATTATTTGATGTTAAAAGGCCGGCTAAAATGCCCGGCCTTTTTTTTTCTATTCAATGAATGTCAAGACGGTGAATCATGTACAACGAATGCACCACGGTCTTCAGGATTTCGTCCATGTACTCGTCCACGGCTTTCTGGCTGCCGGGCAGGCAGTAAACAAGGGTCCGGCCGATGAGCCCGGCAATGGAACGGCTGATCAGGGCTGCCGGCTTTTCGGCGCCGTATTTGATCCTGATCAAATCCATGATGCCGGGAATCTCTTTGTCCAGCATGGGCTTCACCACATCGGGGGTGATGTCTTTGGGCCCGATGCCCGTCCCGCCGGTGGTGAAAATAAAATCACTGCCGTTTTGCACGGCCGTGCGGACGGCCTTTTCCAAAAGTGCAGGCTCGTCGGGAATGAGGACGTAATCGATTTCCGATTTCCGGTGTTGGGATGTCCAGAAAGCTTCCAGCCTTTTTTCGATCTTTTTGCCGCTCCTGTCGGCGTACAGTCCGTGGAAGGCGCGGTCGCTCAGGGTGATGACCGTGGATTTGATCACCCGCGGTTTGTATTCGAAACGCAGGCCGGCCTGCATGGTTCCGCCCCTGACAACCCTGGCGAAGATGCCTTCCTTGGGCATCACGCAATTGCCCACTTCCTGAAAGATCTGGCAATTGGAACCGTGGCATTTTTTCCCGATCTGTGTCACTTCAAGCTCAATGCTTTCGTTCACAAAACGGTCGAGCGGCAGGGTTTTGTAAAGTTTGATGCCTTCGGTGGTGATGTTTTCGGCAAATTCGCCGAAGGCAATTTTACGGTTGGCTTCTTCCGAAAATTTGGCGATGCTTTCCACCCCCAGCAGGCTTACCTGGCGGTTCCACGGGCCGGAATGTGCATCTTTTTCCACACCTTTGTCCGTGAGTTTGATGGCTTCCACCGGCTTTTTGATGGTGCCTTTTTTCTCGGAAACATTTACTGAAAGGACTTTGATTGCAGCACTCATTGTTCAATATCTTTTTTCGTTTTTTTTACCAGATGAATTTGTCCGATCACCATTTTTTTATCCACGGCCTTGCACATGTCGTACACCGTCAGCAGGGCAACGGACACGCCCGTAAGGGCTTCCATTTCCACACCTGTTTTTCCCTGCGATTTCACCGTACAGCTCACCACCACCCCGTTTTCGGTGAGGCTCGCCTCCACCTTTACTTTGTTCAGCAGCAGGGTGTGGCAAAGGGGGATCAGGTTGGCCGTTTGCTTGGCCGCCTGAATGCCCGCCACCTCGGCAAGGGTCAGCACATCCCCTTTTTTGATCAGGTTTTTGGCAATCAGCTCCCGGGTTTCGGCCGAAAGTGAAATTGTGCCTTTGGCCAGCGCCTCACGTTGCTGATCGGGCTTGTGGCCCACATCCACCATTTCGGCCTTGCCTTGTTCATTCACGTGACTCAGTTTTTTCATGATTATCCTCCGATGTTGTAAAATGCATTGACGTTGTTTTTGTGTCCCGTGGCAGGTTTCTTACCGACTGCTTTCAGGATGGCTTCTTCAATGCCGTACTCACGTACGTTGTAACCGTAGTCGCTGAACAGGCAGGGAACCACATCGCCTTTGGCCGTCAGGCGGATGCGGTTGCAGATGCTGCACCTGCCGCCGTCACCGCCTTCCACGGGATAAAAACTGCCGTCGGTGAGCGACATCTGCCGGATGAACCGCAGTTTGAAGCCCCTTGCTTCGCAAAAGTCACGAAGCTGCTCTTTTTCTTCACTTGTGGTTTGGGCTGTCTGCACACAGTTTATTTTAACGGGAAGCAGGCCTGCATCCACCGCGGCATCAATTCCCTTCATCACCTGTGCCATGTCCCCTCCCCTGGTCAGTTTGTTGTATTTTTCAGGGTCAAGGGTGTCCAGACTTACGTTCACACGTTTCAGGCCTGCTGCGGCCAAATCCGCGGCGTATTTTTCCAGCAGTATGCCGTTTGTGGTCATGGCCAGGTCTTCCACGCCGGGGATGCCCGACATCATCTTTATCAAATCAACGATGCCTTTTCTGACCAGGGGCTCACCACCGGTCAGCCTGATTTTGTTCACGCCCATCCCCACGGCCACCTTCACCACTTCGGTAATTTCCTCAAAGCTCAGGATGCTGTTGTGGGGTATCCACTGCACCCCCTCCGCAGGCATGCAGTAGTGGCAGCGCAGGTTGCAGCGGTCCGTGACGGAAATCCGCAGGTAAGTGATATTTCTGTTAAATTGGTCTAACATTGACGTAAGTTCCTTCATTTAAAACATTCATCCCGATGGGAAATTCTGCCAGCGCATCGGCTTTGTGGTAAGCGTGCAGGTGTGCCGATCCGTGGTACTCCAGGGGCTCGGCCTGCATGTTTTCGGTAATCCTCACCGGGAAAAACAAAAGGCGTTCGGCCCTTTTTCTTTTTCTGTCGGCAGTCAACGGCAATTTGAAGCGTTTTTCCGTTCCGGGAAGTCCGGTCATCCTTCGCAGTACGGGCCTGACCAGCAGGTGAAACTGCACCAGCGACGAAACCGGATTGCCCGAAAGTCCGAACAAACATTTGTTTTCAACATTTGCGAACAGCGCCGGTTTGCCCGGCTGGATGGCCAGCTTTTCGAAATGCAGTCGGGCGCCCAGCCTGTTAAAAACCTGTCCGGTAAAATCCAGGTCGCCCACCGAGGCACCACCCGTCATGATGACCAGGTCCGAGGCGGTGAGCGCATCCTGTACCTTTTGGAAAATCGCATCCGGGTCGTCGGCGACAATTCCCGCGTCAACAGCCACCGCACCGGCCCGGTTTGCCAGCGCGACAAGCTGTGCCGAGTTGCTGTTCCGGATACCCGGCGGAAGCGGTTTTTCCGAAGGGGGCACCAACTCGTCGCCGGACGAAAGCACCCTTACCACCGGTTTGGCATACACCAACGGACTGACATTCCCGGCGGAAGCCAGCAAGCCAATGTGTGCCGGGCCGATTTCGATGCCCGCTTCCAGCAGCAGCGCACCCGACTTCACGTCCTCACCCCGGAACAAAATGTTTCCTTTGGAGTTTTTGTTGACGACTGCGATGGTGCTTTCGTCCTTCGTTACCACATCCTCCTGCCTGACCACCATGTCGGCGCCCGCGGGCACCATCGCGCCCGTCATAATTCGCGAACAACAACCGGTGGTAATTTCTTTTCCCGGTTTTTTTCCTGCCGGGATGAATTCGATCACTTTCAGTTCTTTATCGATGTCATCGCTGCGGATGGCATAGCCGTCCATGGCCGATTTGTCGAAGGAGGGGAAATCGGTATCGGCGAAAACGTCTTCGGCAAGCACCCTGCCCGTTGCATCTTCGAGCGGGACCCTTTCCGCAGACGGTTTGCCTGCCGGCAGCATGTCAAGAATTTTAAGCGCTTCTTCTAATTTGATCATTTTGTGTTTTTTGGATTGTCCAGCCGTTCCCTTTGAAGTCAACCTGGAACCCGGCACCTGTCAGTGAAAAATCTTGCTGTGTTAAAATGAAATCTGCTTTTTCCAGGTTTCGCCTGTACGATTGCTTCGATTCATCCGCCCGTGGCCCTTTCACCAACAGGTGAAGGCCCGGACTGAAAACAGCCGCGAAGGCACCCGACTCACAAACCACCGGGACACCCGGCGGAAGCAGGTTTTTCAAATGTTCGTAAACTTCGGTCAGGTGTTCATCGGTACTTTGAATAAAGTAAACTTCGCCTGCCCCTGCCTTCAGCATGCGGGTGCTGTCTTTTCCCGAACCCCGGTCGGTTTCCCTGAAAATCCGGAAGCCATCACCTTCGGCAAGCAGCTGCTGGCCTCTTCCCGTCAGGTGAAAATGCGGTGTGATTTTCAGTCCGAAGACAACACCTTCTTTTGCAAGCTGGCCAATGAGGTGACAGGCAAGGGTTGTCTTTCCGCAGTTGCGGCCCGAGCCGGAAATGAGCAGTATGTTTTTAAGTTGTTTCATTTTTTGACCCCTCCCCGGCCCTCCCCGACGGGGAGGGGGTGGGGATCTAAGTTTTATTTATTCGTGCGAATCAAGGGCTGGATTTATAAAGCTGTTTGTATTCAATTAGACAGGGCACTAACTTTTCCAAAGTTCGGAACTTTGGAAAAGTTAACACAAGGCTTAAGCCCCCCTTTGATTCGCATTATTCATAAAAAACTATTTTCTTTCATGCAAAAAACAATTTTACGCTGGCCAGCAGCAAAACAAAAGCCAGCAGGTACCTCAACTTCAAGAGCGAAAGCTTGTAACTTCCCACATAAGCACCCAGCAGTCCGCCGGCAAAGGCAACCACCACCCAGTACAGGATGTCCGGACTGATATGAATGCCCGAGCTGTACAGCCCCAAAATGCCCGAAGCCGAATTGAGAAAAATAAAAATGGCCGAAATGGCTGCCGTTTCCTTCACGTTGGCCCAGCCCAGCAACAGCAGCACCGGACTTAAAATGATGCCGCCTCCGATGCCAATCAGTCCCGAAAAAAAGCCCAAAAAAGCGCCCACAAGCAAGGCAATCACAAAATTGAAGGGAATGACTTCGCGGTAGGCCTTCCCGGGAACATACACCATCCGCAAGACCGCGACGGCAAGGAAAGCGCCGAGAATGTACTTGAACAACTGCGGATCGATGCTTATCCTGGCGCCCAGAAAAGCCATGGGAATCGAACCCAGCACAAAAGGGATCAGGATCTTGATTTTAAAATGTCCGGCCCGGCAGAAGGCGTAAAACGAAACCGCCGACACAAACAGATTGAGGGTAAGTGCCGAAGCACGCATGTACATCGTTGAAATGCCGAACAGGGCCATCAACGCCAGGTAACCACTGGCACCGCCATGCCCCACCGAGGCATACAGAACCGCCACCACGAACAAGGCGACCAGAAAAAGGATGTTGGCTTCCATTGCACCGTAAAATAACAAACCCCGCCCAAAATGGAAACGAGGTGAAACAATTCGGCAACGGATTGTCAACATTCCTCCTTTCCAAGTCATCCCGCATCCGCGGGAATCGGGAGGCCGGCCGGTTTCCCCGCCAACCCATCGGCGTTGTTTCGTGTGCCCGGGGGCATTTAGAAAGCAACGCTCGGAGTTAATTCAGGACAAAGATAGTAATTAATGCAAACCAAAAGCCAATAAGCTTTTCCAAAGTTCGGAACTTTGGAAAAGCTGTCAGATTCTTTTAAAGGGATGAAGCCCAATCTCTGACTTACTAATTGCCAGGCCTAAAAATCATTTATCACTGATACAGAATCTGTTAAATAATCCAATGACACTTTTTGGGGGATAAATCTGAGAAATATTACACTTTTTTGTGGGAATATTTAATATTTATTACGTTTTTTTGGGGATAAAATACTATATTTGTTACGTTTTTTTGGAGGAAACCTATGAAACGTGAATTGTACAACAACTTACTTGAATGGAAAAACAGCAGGAAAAGAAAACCGCTGCTGTTGCAAGGAACGCGACAAGTTGGGAAAACTTTCCTTGTAAACGAGTTCGGCAGGAATGAATACAGTGATTATGTCTATTTGAATTTTGAGCAAAGTCCTGATCTGCAAAATCTGTTTGCAGCCGAACTCAAACCTGAAAACATTATTACCAATATCAGCCTTTACCTGGGGAGAAGAATCAGCGCTGAAGGAACTTTGTTGTTTTTCGACGAAATCCAGACCGCCCCCGAAGTCCTTACCAGTTTGAAATATTTTTACGAACAGGCCCCGCAATACCACATTATCGCGGCAGGTTCACTGTTGGGGGTAAGCATTGGCAAAAGCAGTAGTTTTCCGGTGGGGAAAGTTCACTTTCTTTCAATGTATCCAATGACTTTCATTGAATACCTTTCTGCTTTTGGAGAAGAACTACTGGTCGAGACAATAAAAAAGGTTGACCCATCCCGACCCATTCCGGATGTTTTGCATGAAAAACTGATCAGGCACTTCAAGCTTTATCTTTTTTTGGGAGGAATGCCTGAAGTTTTACAGGACTATCTTGAAAACAAAGACATCAGTTCAGCAAGACGAATTCAAAAGGAAATACTGGAAGCCTACCAAAGGGATTTCTCAAAATACACCGCCAATACACAAGTCATAAAAACTTCTGAGATATGGCGGTCGGTTCCCAGGCAGTTGTCCAGGGAAAACAAAAAATTCAAATACGGAGAGGTGCGCAGAAATGCTCGTGCTGCTACTTTTGGAAGTACGATTGAGTGGTTGAAAAATGCGGGATTGATCAACCTTGCATACAATGTTGCAACACCAAAACTCCCGCTTTCCGCTTATGCCGATTATTTGAAATTTAAAATCTATTTACACGACACCGGTTTACTTGGCGCCTTATTGAAGATTTCTTCAAACCTGATTGTGGCACCGACCGGGATTTTCTCTGAATTCAACGGTGCATTTATCGAAAATTTCGTGGCGCAGGAACTTACGGCTTATGGAAACACTGAATTATTTTACTGGACCTCTAAAAGTTATGCTGAAGTTGATTTTCTGTTAAGCGCTCAGGGTAAGATCATTCCTTTGGAAGTAAAGAGCGGCAGCAGCAGGAAACTTAAAAGCTTAAGAAGTTATGCGGAAAAGTATAAGCCCGAAACTGTTTACAGGGCCTCACCCAGGAATTTCAGCAAATCAGGTGATTTTGTGAATATTCCGCTCTATGCCGTCTTCAAATTAACGAACCTTTAAACAGAACCCTCCAATCACTACCTTTGCCCCGATGATTTACCCACGGAACTTCGAGCAGAAAGTTGGTTTCGACCAGATCAGGGAGCTGATTGCAGAAAAATGCATCAGTCCCATGGGACGGCGTTTCACGGAGAAAATCCGCTTTTCCGCCAAAAGAGAGGTCATCGAAAATATGCTGGACCAGACCGTGGAGTTCGGGCAGATTCTTTCGCTGGGGCTGCCCTTCCCCGCCAAAGATTACTTCGATTTGCGCGAGGAGCTGGCCCCGCTGAAAACCCCGGGCACCTACATTAGCCAGGAAGCACTTTTCAGGCTACGTTCGTCCTTGGAAACCATCCTTGAAATTCTCCGCTTTTTTGACGAGGCCGAAGAAGGCGCTTTTCCCGAACTTCGCAAGCTTGCCGGCGAGGTTTTTATTCCCGGAGAGTTGCTTCCGCAGGCCGACGGCATCATTGACAACAAGGGAGAGATCAAAGACAAGGCATCGGACAAACTGTTTGAAATCCGCAAAGCCATCACTGCCAGGCAACGGCAGGTTTTACGTGAAGCACAGAAGGCTTTCACACTGGCCAAAAAGTCGGGATGGGTCCCCAAACAGGCCGAGCTTACCCTGCGCGACGGACGGCCCGTCATCCCTTTGAATGCCGCTGACAAAAGGGCGCTGGGCGGTGTTATCCACGACGAATCGGCCACCGGACAGACGGTCTTCCTGGAACCCACCGCTGCTTTTGAGCTGAACAACGAAATCCGCAGCCTGGAAAGCGAGGAAGGACGGGAAATCGTCCAAATCCTCACCCGTTTTACCGACCGCCTGCGGCCATACCTTCAGCACCTCAGCGAGGCTTTTCGTTTCCTCGGGCTGGTGGATTTCATCCGTGCCAAAGCCCTTTTCGCCCAAAAAACCAACGGGGTGAAACCCGTTTTCGCATCCGGAAATTATCTGAAGATCAAATCGGCCGTCCATCCGCTGCTGCTGCTTTCGCACCGTGCCCAAAACAAAGAGGTGGTTCCCCTCGACCTGGAACTGGACGAAAACAATCGTATCCTGGTAATTTCCGGGCCAAATGCCGGCGGCAAATCGGTTTGCCTGAAAACCACCGGACTATTGCAGTACATGCTGCAATGCGGACTGCCTGTGCCCGCTTCGCCCAACAGTGAGTTTCGTATTTTTTCGCGATTGTTTATCGACATCGGCGACGAGCAGTCCATCGAAAACGACCTGAGCACCTACAGCTCGCACCTGCTGAACATGAAGCACTTTCTGCGGCATGCCAACGCCGGCACCCTGCTGCTGATCGATGAATTCGGCACGGGCACCGAGCCCCAACTGGGCGGCAGCATCGCCGAAGCCATCCTGGAACAACTGAACAAAAAAGAAGCTTTCGGGCTGATCACTACCCATTACACCAACCTGAAGCTGGCAGCCGAGCGCCTGCCCGGCATGGTCAACGGTGCCATGCTTTTCGACTCCAAAGCCATGCAACCGCTGTACAAGCTGCAAATCGGCAAGCCGGGCAGCTCCTTTGCCTTCGAGATCGCCAAAAAAATCGGCTTCCCTTCCTACGTACTGCAACGCGCCAAAAAGAAAAGCGGTGGCAAACACGTTCGTTTCGACCAACAACTGCAGCAACTGGAAACCGATAAATTGCAGCTTTCCAAAAAACAATCGCTACTTGACACGGCCAACGAATCGCTGTCGCAGATGATCGAAAAGTACACCGGCCTGGTGCAAAAGCTGGAACAGGAAAGGAAACAAATCATCCGCGAAGCGAAACAGGAGGCGCTGGAAATCATCACCGGCTCCAACAAAGCCGTTGAAAAAACCATCCGCGAGATCAAAGAGGCCGGGGCCGACAAAGAAAAGACGATAATGCTGCGCAGGCAACTGGCAGACAAAAAGGAGCAATTGCAGCAGGAATCAGCGAAAAAGCCGGCAAAACCGGAAAAAAGAACGGCTGAAAAGTCTCCTGAACCTCCGGTTGATTTTAGGCCCAAACCCGGCGATTTTGTAAGGGTGCAAGACACCGACATCATCGGGGAACTCATACTGACGGAAGGCGACACCGCCTTGCTGAACGTGAACGAGGTCAGGTTGAAAACGGCCGTCGAAAAGCTCCTCCCCGCCGGCACAGCAGCAAAACAAACCCTGCCCCGGCACAAAAGAAAAAAAAGCATTGCCGTTGACCTCAACGAAAAAGCAGGCTGCTTTGCACTGACCCTGGACCTGCGCGGCAAGCGTGCCGAAGAAGCGCTTGCCATCCTCGGCAGCTACATCGACGACGCCATAATGCTCAGCATCAAAGAGGTGCGCATTTTACACGGCAAAGGATTCGGCATTTTGCGGGAAGTCATCCGCGAGTACCTGCAGTCCCTTCCTGAAATCCGAAAATTCGGCGACGCCCCCCTCGACCAGGGCGGGGCAGGAATTACGGTGGTGATTTTTAAATAGGTTTCTTTTGTTTTCTGCACTGCCCCGCACGCCTGGCAACAAAGACACATTTATCCGGGCATTTGCAATGCAAAGATTTATAATTTTGCAATGGGAAAACGTGCCCGGCGGCAGGTTTTCGTTGTAAATGTTTTAATCTTTCAAAAGCATGGGAGTTTTCATTTTTATTCTGATTCTTTGGTACGGTGGCTTGTTTTTTCAGACTTTTTTCCTGCACCGTTACGCGGCTCACCAAACCTTCAGCATGTCGAAGACCGGTGAAAAACTGTGCTACGTCCTGACCTGGATTTTCCAGGGGCCCAACTACCTGAGCGCTTACGGTTACGGTGTGATGCATCGCATGCACCATGCCTATGCCGATACAGAGAAAGACCCCCACTCCCCAAAGTACGACCCCAATCCTTTTGCCATGATGTGGCGCACTTTCAACACTTACCAGGCCATCAACAAAAAACAAATCGGGGTGGAAGAGCACTTCACGAAAAATGTCCCGCAATGGGAGGCCTTCGACAAGTTTGCCAGCTCAAATGCTTCCCGGCTTGCCTGGGGGGCGCTCTATGTTTTGCTGTTTTACCTGCTGGCAACGGCCTGGTGGCAGTGGCTGTTCCTGCCCCTCACTTTTGTCATGGCCCCTTTGCACGGCATGATCATCAACTGGTATGCGCATGTTTACGGCTACGTCAATTTCAAGCTGGACAACACCTCGAAAAACCTGCTGCCCTTTGATTTTCTGATGCTGGGCGAAAGCTACCACAACAACCACCACAAATATTCGGGAAAACCAAACTTCGGCGGAGTACGCTGGCATGAAGTCGATCCCACTTTCCTGGTCATGTGGGTAATGAACAAGCTGGGGATGATTCGTTTCAAAAACGGTTGACCGCCGCGCCGCAAACGATTTCTTTTACCTTTGCCGCCGCAATGAATGAGCCGGAATTTATCGAGATCAATTTTGTGAACAGCGAGCAGCACCTCGCCAAAGGGCTGATCCTGGTGGATTTCTGGGCGGAATGGTGTACGGCCTGTAAGGCACAGGATAAAATCTACGGGGAAATCGCCCGTGAATTTGCCGGCAAAATCCGCATCGGAAAAATCAATGTCAGCGACAACCGCCTGCTGGCCGAAAAATTCGGTGTACGGAACATCCCTTACCTCATTTTGTTCGAAGATGGCCGCCCGGTGATGCAAATGCCCGGCATTTGGAGCAGGGAATTTTTAATCAGTCAAATCAAAAAAAGAGTTCAATGAATTATTATTTCTGGATACCGGTCGGCATTCTGCTGGTGTTGCTGATCGCTGCTTTTATCAAGCGTTACCGGATGATCAAAAACCTTTCGGATGCGAAAGACAGCGAAAAGCTCATCCTGCTCAGCGATGCCAGCTTCCGGAAAGTGACCGGCAAAGGTGTTTCGCTGGTGGATTTCTGGGCGCCGTGGTGCACCCCCTGTAAAATCCAGGGGCCCATTGTCAGCGAACTGGCTGAGGAAATGGGCGACAAGGCAAACATCTGCAAGCTGAACGTTGACAAGGAACGAAAAACCGCCGCCAGCCTGAAAATCCGGTCTATCCCTACCATCATTATATTCAAAGACGGCAAACCCGTGAAACAGTTTGTCGGTGTGAAAACAAAAAGTGTGCTGCTCAAAGCGCTGCAAGCAATGATGGATACATAAGCTGCTCCCACCCGGTTTTCAAGCCTCGCATTTATATTTTTAACGAGGATGCTACGATTGCAGCCATTGTATTTCAACCCGCATTGTCCTGGCCCCAAACCCCAAAAGTCGTCAGACGACTATCTGACTGAAAACTGCCGACTGAAAACTTTCACCCCATCAACTCCGCACGATCTTTTTTGGGAAGCCCTTCAAGCACAAGCCGGTAGGAATCGTCAATCCATGCTCTGATTAATTTATCGGGGACGGTACCATCCAGGCTGAGCGTGTTCCACAGTCGCTTGTTCATGTGGTAGCCGGGCCGGACTGCGGAAAAATGCTCCCGCAATTCGATGGCTTTGTCGGGATCGCACTTCAGGTTGACTGAGGGCGGGTCAGCATCCAAAGCCAGCAGCGCAAACATTTTGCCCATCACCTTAAACACCAGCGTTACATCGTCAAAGGGAAAGCTCTCGGTAACCGCTTTCTTTTTCAGACAATAGTTTCTTGTTTCTTCAACATTCATCAGTTTATTCAATGAAAGTCTCAAAGATAGAACAAACCGGTAGAAGCGAACAAAAAATAAAACTTGCTTTTTTGCTAAATTCACCTACTTTTGTATCTTAACAGGAATGTGCTCTTGTTAAAAGCAGCTTGTAATTCAAATTAAGCAATTCATTTTTTGAAACCAAAATCATAAAAAAATATGGGCCTCAAACAAAAATCTACAGACCTGAGGAAACGTATGCGAAATGCTTTAAAAGGTGGTGGCGACAAAGCCATCGAAAAGCAAAAGGCCATTGGCAAAATGACCGCCCGCGAACGCATTATTACCTTGCTTGACCCCAAGTCTTTCTACGAATATGATTTATTTGTGGAGCATGCCGCGAAAGACTTCGACATGGACAAAAAATACCTTCCCGGCGATGGTGTCATCACCGGAACGGGAATGATTAGCGGACACCCGGTATGTATTTACGCACAAGATTTTACGGTGGCCGGGGGATCGCTGGGATGGATGCATGCCAAAAAGATCACCAAAATTATGGATCATGCCCTCAAATTGAGGGTGCCGCTCATTGGCATCAACGACTCCGGGGGTGCACGTATCCAGGAAGGCGTGAACTCACTCGCCGGTTACGGCGAAATATTTTTCCGTAACACACTGGCCTCGGGAGTCATTCCCCAGATTTCAGTCATCCTCGGCCCCTGTGCCGGTGGTGCTGTCTATTCCCCGGCCTTGACCGACTTTGTTTTCACGGTGGAAAAAATCACGAAAATGTTCATCACCGGTCCCGAGGTCATTAAAACGGTACTGGGCGAAGAGATTTCGATGGAAGACCTGGGCGGCGCTCTGGTTCACTGCGAAACTACCGGAAATGCGCATTTCTATGCCAAAAGCGAGGAAGAGTGTTTCAGTCAGATTAAGCAGTTGTTTAGCTACATCCCCTGGAACAACAGCAACAAAGCCAAAAAATTTCCGAAGAAATCGCCGAAAACGAGGCGTTACAAAATTGATGGAATCATGCCGGCAGACCCGAAACAACCTTACGATGTAAGGGACATTATCAGAGCCATTGGCGATGATTCGGAGTTTCTGGAAGTCCAGGAGCTTTTTGCCAAAAATATTGTCATCGGGTTTGCCAGGGTGAATGGCGAAACCATTGGTATTGTTGCCAACCAGCCGCTGTTTCTGGCCGGCGTCCTCGATGTGGATTCGTCTGACAAAGCGGCCCGATTTATCCGCTATTGCGATTCCTTTAACATTCCGATTTTAACGCTGGTTGACCTGCCGGGTTACCTGCCGGGAGTCGATCAGGAACATGCAGGGGTCATTCGCCATGGGGCGAAATTGCTCTATGCTTACTCCGAAGCCACTGTTCCGAAAGTTACCCTTATTACACGGAAAGCTTATGGTGGCGGCTACATCGCCATGTGCTCGCACCACCTGCGGGCCGATTTTGTTTTTGCCTGGCCAACGGCAGAAATTGCTGTCATGGGGCCTGAAGGGGCATCCAACATCATCTTCCGTAAAGAAATCATGTCGGCAGAAAACCCGGATGAAATGCGCAAACAAAAAGTGGAAGAATACAAGGCAAAGTTTGCAAACCCTTATGTAGCCGCAGCCTATGGCTACATTGATGCCGTGATTGAACCGGCCGAAACAAGAAAAATGCTGATTCATGCCCTGGAAATTGCCAAGGAGAAAGATGTGAAGATGCCGATGAAAAAACATGGAATTCCCCCATTTTAATCCCTTGAAAGATGGCTGAAAAAAGAAAAACGACCCGATACAGTTCAGTAAATATTGACGGGGTAAAATACCGGACTTTGCTCACCGATAAGTTCAAAGCACGGGTAAAGCACAAAGAAAAAGACCCCAACAAAGTTCTTGCTTTTATTCCGGGCACCATTGTTGAGGTGTTGACCAAGAAGGGGAAAAAAGTGAAGGAAGGGGACGTTTTGCTGATACTTGATGCCATGAAAATGAGAAATACGATTGTCGCACCACATGATGGTATTGTCAAAAGGATTTTGGTTAAAGAAAATGAGGTTGTAAGCAAAAACCAGCTGATGATAGAGGTTGAGTAGCGGATTTATCCGGCTTTGTTCTTAAAAAAGGTATTTGTCCTTTCAACATAAGCCAACATTTCTTCTTTTCCACTTCCGGTCTTGGATGAAGTAACAATCATTTCAGGGAGTTCTTCCCAGTTCTCAAGTAGTCGCTCCCGGTAGGCTTTCAGCTTGTTTGCCGCCTGCATGTTTTTCAATTTATCTGCTTTGGTAAAAACAATGACGAAAGGGATTTGTGAAATGCCCAACCATTCGACAAACTCCATGTCAATTTGTTGTGGAGGCAACCTCAGGTCAACCAGTAAGAACAAGGCCATCAGGTTTCTCCTGTTCAAGATGTAATTCCTGATCATTTTTTGCCATTTTGCCCGCTCGGTCTTCGAGCGTTTGGCAAAACCGTATCCCGGCAAATCGACCAGGTACCATTCGCGGTTAATGAGAAAATGATTGATCAGTATTGTTTTGCCCGGCGAACCCGAGATTTTTGCCAGTTTTTTCCGCCCGGTCAGCGCGTTGATCAACGAAGACTTGCCCACATTCGAGCGGCCAATCAGTGCGTACTCAGGCCTGTCAGCTTTCGGGCACTGACTAAATGTTGTGGAACTTATTACGAATTCTGCCTGGGTAATTTTCATCCTAAAAACAGCTGATTGTTAAACTGACCGCAACCAAAGCCGGGGCTGAAAAGTTAACAGAGAAACAGCAACTAACAAAAAAGGTTAAAAACTGCCAATCAGGCTGCGACTTTTTGACACCCATCACCCCTTTCCTCCCGGTTTTCCTTTGTAGGTAACTATATGCCTTTCTTTCTTGATTTCGTAAATATCACTCACCGTAACAAGAATCCCGGTTTCCTCCACACCGCCAAAATGTTCGTTTAAAGCGGTTCCAAAAGTTTTCATCGTAGACGACAAGTTCATGTAGGCATTCACCAATGGGGGTACATTTTCACCCAGCTTCCGCACTTTCTGGATGAGGATTTTATAATCTTCGGCATAGTTGCACCCGGTAAAAATGCTATTCAGTATCTTCTTAGAGGTGGTTATCTCCAACGGTTTGAAAGGCTCAACCAATTTGTCCTCATCAGGAAAATACTTGCCGAGGAAGAACAATATCAGGTCACGGGCCAGCGTGTCGAAAGATGTGTACATGGTAACTTTACCAAACAAATATTTGATGCTGGGGTTCTCGATGACAAGTGCACCGAGGCCATCCCACAAATTGTCGAGGGCAAACATGCCCCGCCGCAGGTTGTAAGTCGGCTGGTAGAGTGGCTGGACAAACGAGCGTCCCAATTCGATGGTGTAGGGAAAATATTCCCGGATAAATTTCTCAGAGTATTTAAATAAATTGGAAGTTGGTGAGTGGACATATCCCTTGCTGTCGATTTTCAGGTCTTTGCAACAGGCATAGCGGTACCCGCCGATAATTTCATTTTCCTCAGGATCCCAAAGCACCATTTGCAAAAAGGCATGGTCGCCCGAATCGAACTCATCCAGGTCAATGGGTAGCCCTGTCCCGCCACCGGCATCGCGGAAAGTAACTTCGCGGAGACGGCCAATTTCGCGCAATACATTGGGCGCATTCTGTTCTGTAACAATATAGATTTCGTTGTTGCCATTATTTGTGTCCCGCAAAAAAGTCTTTCGGTTGAGTTCCTTTTTTAGCAACCCCCTGTCTACGGGATTAATGATTGTTTCCATTTTTCTTTCGGTTACTTACGCTGTACAAAGATAGGATTTAATGTGAAAACAGTTGTAACCGTCAGACCACTAAAATCCACAAAACACCTAAACAAGCTGAGAAGCCCTTTTTGCATTTACGTATTTAAGCATTCGATTCAACTTCCCGAAACCCACTCGTCAAACGGCTGTTTCAATCCATCGCCCATCAGGTAAATGTACTCCCGCATCAGCAAGGCCCATTTTTCCTTTTTATAGCGGTTGTTGAATGTTGCGTACGGGATGCGCTGCCCAAAGGTTATCCGTAGTGTTTTGTTCCGTTGTTTATGCAATTCATCCACAAGGTACAGCATTTCGATATTGGCTTTCAAGCCGATTTTCTTTCTCAGGTTGGCCAGGTTGTAAAAAAAGTTGGTGTTCCTGCCGCTGATGTGGGTGGGGATAATGTCGCGCTTGAAACGTTTGGCTTTGGTAATAAAAGTCGTTTTCCATTCCAGGTCAAGGATTTTTCCCTTTTGCTTGCGCGATACCAGTCCGGCCGGAAAATAACACACCAGTTTATCAGACGCAAAAGTATCGTTGATAATTTTAATGTTTTCGGAATTCGATCCGTGCTTGTTGATGGGGATAAACATCACCTCAAGGTTTTTAATGTTCATCAGCAAATCATTCACCGGGAAAATAATATCGCGGCGCACACGGCTCACCGCCAGCATCAAAGCCATCCCATCCAAACCACCCAATGGATGGTTGGATGCGACGATGCACTTTTCTGTTGTGGGAATATTTTCCAGTCCCGCCAAAGCGAGTTTTGTGTTGATGTGGGAAAGAACGCTATCGATAAAATCAACACCATACCTGTCCCTGAACTCCGTCAGGTAAAAATTCAGCTCTTCCTGATGGATAATCCGTTTCAGGTAGCGCATCACAAAACCCGGTAACAGCTTTTTAAGAGTTGGATTTTTATCCTTTAAAACCTTCTCAATATCAAGCAGGTTCGATTGCTGCGCCGGTTTCTGTTCGATTTCGTTTGCCATAGGGCAAAGATAATTTAATCAATAAACCATCACTTATTAACAAAAACGTTATTACCAAATTGTTAATAAGTTTGAATCCCCCATGCTGACAACATTTCTACCCATTGTTTTTCAACAACTTAATTCCTGAATTTCAAAATAATCTTTTAAAAAAACGCAACATTTTGTTAACAATGTGGTATAAAGTGGTAAATTATGTAAAATTGTGGTAAATACTTTCTAATTTTATACCATCATTTCGCAATAGTCAATGGTCAGCATTTTAGGGACATATGAGGTAAAATTAGATGCAAAAGGACGCTTTATGTTTCCTTCGGCATACAAAAACCAGATGGGGGAATCGTCCAAACTGGGTTTTGTCATCAAGCGCAGCATTTTCAAAAAATGCCTCGAATTATTTCCCATCGACCACTGGCAGGAAGAAACGGGCATGGTGAGCAAACTCAACATGTTCAAGAAAAAGAATGCGGAATTTGTGACCAAGTTCATGGCCGGAGTCAAACCGGTTGAACTGGACAGCACAGGGCGGGTCCTGATACCCAAGGACCTGCTGAAATATGGTGGAATCAAAAAAGAGATGGTGCTTACATCAGTTGTAAACCGCATCGAAATCTGGGACAAAACGGCTTATGAACAAGCTGTTGATTACGACCCGGACGATTTCGCCGACCTGGCAGAAGACGTAATGGGCGAGTTTGAAACTGATAATTAAATAAATGTACCACAATCCTGTATTGCTTCACGAAAGCATCTTAGGCTTAAACATCCTTCCCGGCGGCATTTATGTGGATACCACATTTGGCGGCGGCGGACACAGCCGTGCCATGCTGGAAAAAATGGAAGCTGGAAAACTTTTTGCCTTCGATCAGGATAAAGATGCTGTATCAAACAGTCCGGATGATGAACGCTTTACCTTGATTAACCAAAATTTCAGGCACCTGAAGAACTTCCTTCGCCTGCACGAGATCTTTGAAGTCGATGGTATTCTGGCCGATTTGGGAGTTTCCTCCCACCAGTTCGATACCGGTGAACGCGGATTCTCTACCCGCTTCGATGCACCCCTCGACATGCGGATGAACCAACTGCAACCCCTCGATGCATCGGTGGTGGTCAATACTTACGCGGAACGTGAACTTACCCGGATTTTCAGGAATTACGGAGAATTGAAAAATGCTTTTCAAATTACCAAAGCCATTGTCGCTGCGCGGGAAGGCACACCCATCAAAACAACAGCACAACTCTGCAATATTGTCGAAAAGAACTTCCCCGGCCACTCCAAAAATAAATTCCTCGCCATGGTATTCCAGGCACTCAGGATTGAAGTGAATGATGAAATGGCCGCCCTAAAAGAAATGCTGCAACAAGCGACCGATTTGCTCAAACCCGGTGGAAGGCTGGTCGTCATCTCTTACCATTCACTCGAAGACCGGCCGGTAAAAAACCTGATTAAAACCGGAAATTTTGAAGGCAAACTGGAGAAAGATTTTTACGGGAACCCTCTTGTCCCTTATAAAAGCATCACCAGAAAACCAATTATACCCAGCGAGAAAGAAATAGAGCAAAACAGCAGGGCAAGAAGCGCCAAACTGAGAATAGCAGAAAAACAGGATAACAATGAAGCCCAACAGGATTAGAAACAAGCCTAAAAAAAAGGAAAAGGAACGAAAGAAAAGACCGCCTGGAACAGGTCTGGGCATTGGTCGTTCCACACGAAAATTCCTCGGTGGCGAGAAACTCGCAACAGACACGTTTCGGCTTTTCCCCTTTGTGCTCTTCCTGGCTTTCCTGGCCTTCATTTACATAGCCAACAATTATGTTGCCGAGCATAAAATCCGAAAAATCAACAGCCTTCAACAAGAACTCAAAGAAATAAAATACGAGCACATTTCGGTGAAATCAAAGCTGATGCAACTCAGCAGGCAATCGCAAATTGCAAAAAAAATATCGCACACGGGCATAAAAGAAAGTACAGAACCGGTAAAAATAATCAGGGTTGGCAAGGAAGCTGAAAAGTAAGGAACGACCTTCCAGCATCCATACGGACCCAAAAGAATCTGGCAGGAACGGAAAAATGGAGAAAGATATCTCAACATGAACACATTTAGGTAAGTCCTTAGACGACCAAAACAAAAGCATAAAATGAGTGACGAGCAATTAAAAAATGCAAAAAAAGATATCCTTTGGCGGGTTTACCTGCTGTTTTTGGCTGTCTTCATTTTTGCTGTTGCACTCATTGCCAGGATGGTGTACATCCAGTTCAGCGAAGGCCCGGCTTTACGGGAGAAGGCCAAAACCCAGGAACTGAGGGAATTTACCATCAAAGCAAGCCGGGGAAACATCCTGGCCGGGGACGGCAGTCTTCTGGCAACTTCCATCCCCATTTTTGAAATACGGATGGATGTGGCCAACGGTAACATTTCTGACGATTTATTCAACACGAAAGTAGATTCGCTGGCCTACAGGTTGTCCCTCCTTTTTGGCAACAAATCCAAAACGGCCTACAAACGCGAATTGATTGCCGCACGCAAAAAAGGAGAACGCTATTTCCTGATTCACCGCAAAGTAACTTACGAAGAACTCAAGGCACTCAGGACATTTCCCATTTTGAGACGTGGCAAAAACCGTGGTGGTCTGATTACCATTCAACAAACGAGGAGGGAGCGCCCGTTTGGGGAACTGGCCAGCCGCACCATCGGATACGTGAGTGGCAACAACAAAATCCTTGTCGGTCTCGAAGGCGCCTACACCAATGTGCTGACCGGAAAAAACGGCAAGCAGATTATGCGGCGCATCAACCACGGCGCCTGGATACCCATCCACGATGCAAATGAAATTGAACCCGCCGACGGCCTCGATATCGTTACAAGCCTCAACATCAATATACAGGATGTAGCCGAGAATGCCCTGCTGCGGCAAATGATCCACCACAAAGCCAAAATGGGCTGTGCCATTCTGATGGAAGTTAAAACCGGGCACATCGAAGCCATTGCCAACCTGAAATACGACCCCAAAGACGGCTATTACAAGGAAAATTACAATATGGCCATTGCCGAAAAATTTGAACCCGGATCCACTTTCAAGCTCCCCAATATTATTGCAGCGCTCGAAGTGGGAAACGCCAGGCTTACTGACAGCGTGATAACAGGGGAAGGCTTTGCTGTAATCCATGGCCTGCAGGTACAGGATGTACACAAAATCGGAAACGGACGGATTACCGTGAAAGATGTGTTTGAACATTCCTCAAATGTGGGCATGGCAAAAGTCATTAACAAGTCTTTTGAAGACAACCCTTCCCGCTATGTTGACTTTTTGTACAGCATGTCGCTCAACAAGCCGCTTGGCATCGAAATCAAAGGCGAGCGCAAACCCTTCATTAAACATCCGGTCAGCGACAAAAAAAGTTGGTGGAAGACTTCGCTCACGGCTATGTCATTTGGTTACGAGGTCGAAATCACCCCTTTACAATTACTCACTTTTTATAATGCAGTCGCCAACGATGGAAAAATGGTCAAACCTGTCTTTGTAACTGAAGTCAGGGAAGGGGGGAAAACAATTCAACAATTCGACACCAAAGTCATCAACCCGCAGATTGCATCAACCAAGACCATTCAGCTTGCCCGTCAATTAATGGAAGGTGTAGTATTGGAAGGAACGGCAAAAAAAATGCAGAACGACTATTTTACCACTGCCGGAAAAACCGGGACAGCGAAAATCTCTGGAAGCCACGGTTACGAAAAAGGCGCTTACAATTCCACCTTCATCGGTTATTTTCCTGCCGACAACCCGCAGTACAGTTGTGTGGTCGTGATACAACGCCCCACAGAAAACGGTTATTACGGCGGAACAGTGGCGGGACCGGTATTCAAGGAAATTGCAGCCAAGGTTTTTTCCACAACACTGGCCTTCAAGATGGGTTTTCCGGATACCGCAACAGTAAAACTGCCCCGGACCGGTCAGTTAACGAACTACACCGACCTGAACACAATCGTCAATTCCCTCGGCATTAAAAACCATGATTATTTGCAGGACGAACAATGGGCAAGCCTTGAAATCGAGAAAAACACGGTGACGATAAAGGCTGTCGATTATAGCGAAAAGTACGTTCCCGACTTGCGGGGAATGAAGGCCAAAGATGCGGTTTACCTGTCGGAAAGCCTGGGGCTGAAGGCATCCGTCAATGGCAAGGGCTTTGTTCGGAACCAGTCGCTCAAACCGGGCATCCCGCTGCAAAAAGGAAAAACAATCAAGCTGCAATTAGCCATGTGGTGAATGTGAAAATGCTTAAATGCTTGAATAAAGATGACAGATAACATTTACATATTTCCTGCGCATAAAACAAATAGTCGTCCGACCACTAAATGGTTATGAATAATAGTAAGCAGATAACAATAAGTAATTTACACTTGAAAAACTTAAAAGACATACTACAAACAATCACCCTGACCGAACTTACCGGTACGGATGATATTGTGATTACCTCACTGACTTTAGATTCGAGGAAGGTGATGAAGGGAAGTCTTTTTATTGCCATCCCGGGAACACAGCTTGACGGCCATGCCTTCATCGGAGCAGCCATCGGAAAAGGGGCAGCGGCAATTGTTTGCGAAAGCTTACCCGAAAACCTTCAAAACGAAATTACTTACATCCGGCTACAAAATCCAGCTGCTGCGCTGGGTGTAATCGCCTCCAATTTTTATAACAAGCCCTCGCAAAAACTTAAACTGGTGGGCATCACAGGAACCAACGGAAAAACAACAACAGCTACCCTGTTGTTCAATTTATTTAAGGACTTGGGATATAAAACCGGTCTGCTTTCCACTATTCTCTATCAAATTGACAACGAAAGTTTCACGGCAACCCACACCACTCCCGATGCCATTCGCATTAACGAACTCTTGCACCAAATGGTTGAGGCCGGTTGCGACTTTGCATTTATGGAAGTAAGTTCGCACGCCATTGACCAGCACCGCATTTCAGGACTGACGTTTTCCGGCGGTGTTTTCACAAACCTCACCCACGACCACCTGGATTACCACACGACCTTTAAAGAATACCTGACCGCTAAAAAGAAATTCTTCGACCAACTTCCGGAAACGGCTTTTGCCCTCAGCAATGCCGACGACAAGAACGGCAGGGTAATGCTTCAAAACACCAGGGCATCCAAACATTTTTACAGCCTGAAGACGATGGCCGGGTTCAAGGGCAGGATTATTGAAAATCATTTTGACGGCCTGCAAATGAACATCGACAACAGGGAGATGTTTGCTATGCTGCCCGGCACCTTCAATGCCTACAACCTGCTGGCTGTTTACGGAACAGCCGTTTTGTTGGGGCAGGACAAAGAAGAAATCCTGACCGGAATCAGCCGGCTGCATGGTGCCGAGGGACGGTTCGAGACTCTGAAATCAAAAATGGGAATCACCGCGATTGTTGATTATGCCCACACCCCCGACGCACTCGAGAACGTACTGAAAACCATCAACAGCCTGCGTACATTTAACGAAAAACTGATTTCCGTGGTTGGGGCCGGTGGCGATCGCGACAAAACAAAACGCCCGAAAATGGCAAGAATTGTTTCGGTACTGAGCGACACCATTATCCTAACCTCTGACAACCCCCGGAGCGAAGACCCGGAGCAGATTATTCAAGACATGATGAGCGGCATCGACCCGGCAAAAAAGAACAAAACCATGCTGATTGTCAACCGAAACGAGGCCATCAAAACGGCAGTCAACCTGGCCCGGCCCGGTGACCTGATTCTGGTGGCAGGGAAAGGCCACGAGAAATACCAGGAGGTGATGGGTGTGAAGCACCCCTTTGACGATAAAAAAGTATTAATGGAACTTCTTGAAACCGTATAAGTTATGTTGTACTACTTATTTAAATACCTCGATGAAACCTATGCACTGCCAGGTGCAGGGGCTTTCGGGTACATTACTTTCAAGGCAGCACTGGCCATCATTACCTCCTTAATCATCAGCTTGTTGTTTGGCAAAAGATGGATTGATTTTCTGAACCGGAAACAAGTGGGCGAAACTATCCGCGACCTGGGTCTTGAGGGACAACTCGAAAAACAGGGGACGCCAACCATGGGCGGGCTGATTATCCTCGCAGCCATCCTCATCCCCACCCTGTTGTTTGCCAAGCTCGACAACATTTACATTCTGCTGATGCTCTTTACAACAGTTTGGCTGGGCACCATTGGGTTTTTAGATGACTACATCAAAGTTTTTAAAAAGAACAAAAAAGGCCTGCCGGGAAAATACAAAATAGCCGCCCAGGTAACTGCCGGACTGATTGTGGGCCTTGTGATGTATTACAATCCCTCGGTGGTGGTACGCGAAAAACACAAACCCGCTCAGGAAATTTTCACTACTGTCGAACAAAGCGGCCCCTCCTCGGCCTTTTCTTTTGAAGAAAGCCGCTCGACCAAAACAACAATCCCGTTCTTTAAAAATAACGAATTCGATTATGCAATCCTGCTTAAATGGCTGGGCGACGGATACGAAAAATGGGCATTCCTGATTTTTATCCCCATCGTTATTTTCATCATCGTAGCCGTTTCAAACGGCGCCAACCTGACCGATGGCATGGACGGGCTGGCCACCGGCACTTCGGCCATCATCGGTGTTACGCTCGGGATACTGGCCTGGGTGTCGGGCAACATCATTTTTGCCGACTACCTCAATATTATGTACCTGCCCAATGTGGGCGAGCTCACTATCTTTATCGCTGCCTTTGTCGGAGCCACCGTGGCTTTTTTATGGTTCAACACTTACCCTGCCCAGGTTTTCATGGGCGATACCGGCAGCCTGGCCTTGGGTGGGATCATCGCCGTATTTGCCATTGTAATCCGTAAGGAACTGCTCATCCCCATCCTTTGCGGAATCTTCCTCGTCGAGAGTATCTCCGTCATCATGCAGGTGGGCTATTTTAAATACACCAGGAAGAAATACGGCGAGGGAAAACGCATCTTTAGGATGTCGCCCCTGCACCACCATTACCAGAAAAAAGGATACCCCGAACCAAAAATCGTGATGCGCTTTTTAATCGTGGGCATCATGCTTTCGGTACTGACCATCATCACCCTTAAAATGCGCTAAAAAAATGGATGGAAAACATGAAAACCAAAAGCGAAATAGTGATACTGGGAGGTGGCGAAAGTGGCACAGGGGCAGCTCTCCTGGCAAGAAAAAAAGGGATAAAGGTTTTTTTGAGTGACAGCAATAAAATCAACATAAAACACAAAAGCGTTCTTACACATTTTGACATTGAATTTGAAGAAGGAGGGCACAGCCCGGAGCGGATTTTACTAGCCCGGGAGGTAATCAAAAGTCCCGGGATACCCGATGATATTCCTCTGATAAAAACCATCAGGAAGAAGGGGATTCCCGTCATTTCAGAAATTGAGTTTGCCGCACGGTTTACCAGCGCAAAAACCATTTGCATCACCGGTAGCAATGGCAAAACAACGACTGCACTTTTAATCCATCATATTTTAAAAAATGCCGGATTACATGTCGGACTGGCCGGAAACATCGGAGAAAGTTTCGCCTGGCAGGTGGCCACAAAAGCGCATGATGTTTACGTTTTGGAAATCAGCAGTTTTCAATTGGATGGCATGTTCGGTTTTAAGGCCGACATCGCCATTTTGCTGAACATCACGCCCGATCACCTGGACCGCTACAACAACGACTTCGGGCAGTACGCAGCATCAAAACTGCGCATTCTTCAAAATCAAACACAAAATGAGGCACTCATCTGGTGTTTCGACGACCCTGTTTTAAACAAGGTGATGAGCAACAGAAAGATAGCCGCAAAACAATACCCTTTCAGCATCCGTCGCAGCGGGTTTAAAAAGGGCGCGTACCTGAAAGGAAAGGAAATAAAAATAATCAGCAACAAAACCGAATTGACCATGACTTTGGAACAATTAGCATTACAAGGAAAACACAACATTTACAATTCAATGGCCGCAGGCATTGCCACCAAATTGATGGACATCAGGAACGAGTCCATCAAACAGAGCCTTTCTGATTTTCACAATGTTCCGCACCGGCTTGAATATGTTTCCAGTGTACACGGCATCACCTTCATTAACGATTCGAAGGCGACCAATGTGAACGCAAGCTGGTACGCCCTGGAGGACATGGAAAAACCAGTTGTCTGGATTGCCGGCGGTATCGACAAAGGAAACGACTATGAGAGTCTGGTACCACTGGTAAAGGAGAAAGTGAAAGCCATTGTTTGCCTCGGTAAGGACAATACACATTTGCACGAAGTCTTCGGCGGGAGTGTTGACCTCATGGTAGATACAGTATCTGCCGCGGGGGCCGTTGAAGCAGCCTACAACCTGGCCCGAAAGGGGGAAATCGTTTTGCTTTCGCCCGCCTGTGCCAGTTTCGACCTCTTTGAAAATTACGAAGACAGGGGCAATCAATTTAAAGAAGCTGTAAAAAAACTCTGAAAATGCAATCATTTCTAACAAAAATAAAAGGCGATAAACTGATATGGGCAGTGGTGTTTATTTTGACACTTGTCTCCTTTCTTGCTGTTTACAGCTCTACCGGCACACTGGCTTACAAATACCACGGCGGCAATACGGAATACTATATGCTGAAACATGCCATTATTCTTTTCCTCGGTTTGGTGTTGATGTACCTCGCCCACCTGGTAAAATACACCTATTACTCACGCATTTTTCAAATTATTCTATACCTTGCAGTTCCCTTGTTAGCACTCACCCTGCTCATTGGCGAAACTGTCAACGAAGCTACACGCGTACTGTACATCCCCGGGCTGAACCTCACCTTTCAATCTTCCGACCTGGCCAAAGTAACCTTAATCATCTACCTGGCCCGCGTTCTCAGCAAAAAGCAGGATAAAATAAAAGACTTCAAATCTGCTTTTGTCCCTTTGCTCATTCCTGTTCTCCTGGTTTGCGGACTAATACTTCCGGCTAATTTCTCTACCGCTGCCATTTTATTTACCATCAGCATTGTTTTAATGTTCATCGGAAGGGTAAAAATGAGTTATATTTTCGGGATGGTCGGAATCGGGATTGTAGCCCTGGCAATCGGAATCGCGATCCTCTATATGCTGCCGGCTGAAAACTCAGCCCGGCTTGGTACCTGGAAAAACAGGATTAGCGCATTTACTAAGAGCGATGGCAGTGACAATTACCAGGTCGAACAGTCGAAAATAGCTATCGCCACAGGGGGATTGCTGGGGAAAATGCCGGGAAACAGCACACAGCGCAACTTCTTGCCCCACCCTTACTCCGACTTTATCTTTGCCATTATTGTTGAAGAATACGGCCTGCTTGGAGGGGTTTTCATCATCCTGCTGTATTTGTTTTTGTTTTACCGCATTGTACTCATTGTGGTGAAGTCTTCCGGAACTTTTGGCTCTTTTCTTGTGGCCGGTGTGGGTTTTGCCCTTGTTTTTCAGGCGATGATAAATATGGGTGTTGCCGTAAACCTGCTGCCCGTAACAGGCCAACCCCTGCCGCTGGTAAGCATGGGCGGGACGTCCATTTGGTTTACGAGTTTGTCCGTCGGTATTATTTTGAGTGTAAGCAAAGAGCTGAACAGGGAAGAAAAAGATGACGAAGAGCAACAAACAGAAATGACTTATGCCTGATAAAGCGAAAATACTGCTTAGTGGTGGCGGGACAGGCGGACATGTTTTTCCGGCCGTCGCCATCGCCAATGCCCTCAAAACAAAACTGAAGGAGGTGGATATCCTGTTCGTTGGCGCCAAAGGCAGAATGGAAATGGAAAAAGTCCCACAGGCAGGCTATCCCATCAAAGGACTATGGATTAGCGGTTTGCAACGAAGGCTGGACTTGAGCAACCTCCTGTTTCCCTTCAAATTGCTCGGCAGCCTGTTGGGGGCAGCAGAAATTATCAGGCAGTTTAAACCCGACATTGCCATCGGAACGGGTGGTTATGCCAGCGGCCCATTGTTGTATGTAGCCTCGAAAAAGAAAATCCCCACACTCATTCTCGAGCAAAATTCCTATCCCGGGATTACCAATAAATTGTTAGGAAAAACCGTCAGCAAAGTATGTGTGGCCTACAAAGAACTGGAAAAATATTTCCCAAAAGAAAAGATTGTTGTTACCGGCACGCCCATTCGGCAAGAAATCTTGAAGTTAAAAGTAACACGTGAAGAAGGACTGAAATTCTTCGGCCTGCAGGCCGGAAAACCCGTATTGCTGATAATCGGAGGAAGCCAGGGGGCCCGAAAGGTTAATGAAGTAATCGCAAAAAACCTTGAAAATATTCTTGCCGAAAATGTTGCCGTCATCTGGCAGACAGGGACATTTTCCTTCGATATGGCCAAAACCACTGCCAACAAAAGAGCGAACAACGAATCTGTCCGGGTGGTCGATTTCATCACACGCATGGACATGGCTTATGCCGCTGCAGACCTCATCATATCGCGTGCAGGGGCCATTGCCCTGGCAGAAATCATTGCAGTGAACAAGCCCGCAATCTTCATTCCCCTGCCCACTGCCGCCGAAGACCACCAGACAAAAAATGCAACAACCCTGGTGAAAGGTCATGCCGCTGTTTTGGTGACGGAAAGCGAAGCGGAAGAAAAACTGCTAAAAACGATTACGGACCTTTTAAAAATGAAATCATCCCGTTTGATTCTGGTGCAAAACCTGAAAAGGTTTGAACGCCCGGACGCCACGGAACGCATAGTAGAAGAAGTGATTAAATTATTAAAGACATGAGACCTTCCAGAGTGCGCAGAACCTGGAAGAGTCGGAACAGAAAAAGACCCTAAGACCTTCCAGAGTGCGCAGAACCTGGAAGAGTCGGAACAGAAAAAGACCCTAAGACCTTCCAGAGTGCGCAGAACCTGGAAGAGTCGGAATACTACGGACTGAAACCCGAAAACGAAAGAACAAAATGAACGACATCAAGAATATGTATTTCCTCGGCATCGGTGGCATTGGAATGAGCGCCCTGGCCCGCTATTTTAAGGCAGAGGGAAAGCAGATTTTTGGTTACGACCTCACCTCCACACCGCTCACCGGCGAATTAACCGCCGAAGGAATACACATCCATTTTAAAGACGACCCGGCACTTGTTCCCGACGACATTGATATGGCCGTCTTTACCCCTGCAATTCCCTCCGACAACAAAGAACTACTGCATCTGAAAAAAAAGAAAATCCCCCTGCTCAAACGTGCCCAACTGATAGGTATGCTCAGCCAAAACTTTTTCACCATCGCCATTGCAGGCACCCACGGAAAAACCAGCATCAGCGCCATTACTGCCCACCTGATGAAGTCGGCAGGGCTCCGGTTGACCGCCCTTGTAGGGGGTATTTGTCTGAATTACCGGTCGAATTTTATCCATTCCGAAAGAACAGATTACCTGCTGGTGGAGGCCGACGAATTTGACCGCTCCTTCTTAAGCATTGCGCCGGATATTGCCCTTATTTCCTCCATGGATGCTGACCACCTCGATATTTACAAAAACCATGATGAGCTGGTCAGCAGTTTTAGAGAATTCGCCGGGTTACCGGGCAAAAAGGGAACGCTCATCCACCACCAATCGCTACCTGATTTCAAGGAGATTGCTGCAAAGATTATCACTTACGGCATCCATCCTGCTGCCCGCATACGTGCGGTGAACATCCGCATCCGGGGTGGCCGTTTCCTGTTTGACCTGGAAACCGAAAAGCAAAAGATTGAAGCCATTGCACTTCAAATTCCGGGTAAGCACTACATCGAAAATGCCTTGGCTGCGGCAGCCATCGGCCTGCAACTCGGGTTGGACGGGCAGCAAATTAAAAGCGGACTCGAAAGTTTTTCGGGCGTGGAACGGCGGTTCGAAACCCGGATTAACGAGAAGCACCTGGTTTACATCGACGATTACGCCCACCACCCCGAAGAAATAAGGGTTACCATTAGCGCGGTTAAAATGTTATACCCTGACAAAAAAATAACACTTGTTTTTCAACCCCATTTGTTCAGCAGGACCCGCGATTTTGCCGCCGATTTTGCCGCTGTACTGTCCACTGTCGACGAAGTGGTTCTACTAGACATTTATCCGGCGCGCGAAAAACCGATTGCTGGCATTACTTCCAACAGCATACTGTCGAAGATCACCATCACCAACAAAAAAATAATTGACAAAAATGAACTGACCGCCTACCTGAAAACAAACCGGCCCGAACTGCTGCTGACACTTGGTGCGGGCGACATTGGCCTGTTGACAAATGAAATTGAAAAGGTTTTAAAAAACAAATTGAACATCCATGATTGATTTTAAAAATACACAAGTGCACAGGCAACAGGAGAGGATGCAAATTGCGACAACATATTTGTGCATTCGTGACAAAAAAAACATCAGATGAAGAAGATTATTCAAATAAGCGCCTTTTTCATTTTTGTGGTCGCCCTTTCCGGCCTCATGGGGTTTATTTACCTGGAACGCGAAAACCAAATACTGAACGAAATAAAAGTCAGGGTCTGCAGGGAGGATGATAAAGGGTTTCTCAACGAAACAGCTCTTTATGAAATGGTTGAAGCCACTGACAGTACCCGCATCAGAAAAATCAAACAAATCAAAACCAAAAACCTGGAAGCGGTAATCAGCCGCAACCCTTATGTGGAAAAGGTGGATGCTTTCGTAAATATTGACAACAATTTGATGGTCAACGTCAAGGAAAAAAGAGCCATTCTACGGATTTTCAATCAACAGGACGAAGGATTTTACCTTGATGAAAATGGCGGAATTCTTCCCCTCAGCAATCAGTTTACACCACGTGTACTCATCGCCAGCGGTTACATTAACATACCCTATGTAAAAGGGCATAAAAGCATTTACGATAGCATTTACGCATCAACAATATTAAACGAACTTTTTACTTTGGCTGCATTGATTCGCCGCGATAATTTCCTGCAGGCGCAGATTAACCAGGTTTATGTCAACAGCAAAGGGGAATTTGATTTAATCCCCCAGCTTGGCAACCAACTCATCCGGCTCGGAAGTATGGAGAACGCAAAAACAAAACTTGACAAACTGGTGGTTTTTTACAAAAAAGCCCTGCCAAAGGCCGGGTGGGACACCTATAAAACCATTGACCTGGAATACAACAACCAGGTTGTTTGCACCAAGAAATGATTGAACGCACACAGGAATAATTAATCCTTGAGCCAACATATAAAACAAAAGAATTGAGACAAAATAGCAACAGAACCAACAAGAAATAAAAATCATGGAGAAAGAAGGAGAAATTATTGTCGGCCTCGACATTGGAACAACCAAGATTGCGTGCATTGTCGGGCGAAAAGACAAACACGGAAAAATTGAAATCCTCGGGCATGGCAAAACCGAGTCCATTGGTGTAAAGCGCGGAGTGGTGGCCAACATCGAACACACCGTACAATCCATCAAAACAGCCGTTGCCCTGGCCGAACAGAAATCGGAAGTGGAGATCAAATCCGTTCATGTGGGTATTGCAGGGCAACACATCCGGAGCCTGCAGCACAGCGGGAACATCATCCGGAAAAACCCCGAGAAAGAAATCAGCGCGGCCGAAATCAACCAGTTGACCCAAAGTATGTACGGTTTGAAGATGGCCCACGGTGAAGAAATTATCGATGTAATCCCCCAGGAATATATCGTTGACAACGAGAGTGGCATCAGGCAACCGGTGGGTATGCTTGGCAATACACTGGAAGCCAACTTTCACATCATCATCGGCCAGACAACTGCCGCCCAGAACATCTATAAATGCATCAAAAAGGCCGGACTCGAAACAGTCAACCTGATTCTGGAGCCGATTGCTTCTGCCATCGCAGTGCTCAGCGACGAAGAAAAAGAAGCCGGTGTGGCACTGGTGGACATTGGCGGCGGCACGACAGACATTGCCATCTTTCAGGACGACATCATCCGGCATACAGCCGTTATCCCCTTTGGTGGCGATGTAATTACCGAAGATGTCAGGGAAGGCTGTACCATTATTAAAAAGCATGCCGAAGAGCTCAAGATAAAATTCGGTTCGGCACTGGCAGAAGAAAACCGCGACGATGAAGTGGTGGCCATCCCCGGTCTGCGGGGCCGGCCACCCAAAGAAATTACCCTGAAAAACCTGGCCAGCATTATCCAGGCGCGTGTGGATGAAATCATCGACCAGGTATATTTTGAAATCAAAAACTCCGGGTTTGAAACAAAACTTATCGCCGGTATTGTACTTACCGGTGGCGGTTCACAACTCAAGCACATCGACCAGTTGACCGAATTTATAACCGGCATGGACACACGCATCGGTTATCCCAACGAACATTTGTCGAGCACGGTGGCCGACGACATGGCAAGTCCCATGTTTTCAACAGGCGTCGGGCTTGTCATCCAGGGCATCGAACGTTCCGAAACTGAGGCAGCTTTTCAGGCGGAAACAGGCGAAAACCAAAACGACAAAGCCGGTTTCTGGAAGAAGAGAAAGGTCAGGCGGGAGGCCGGTCCCAAAGGCTATCTGAATATCGTTAAATCGTTTTTCGAGAACGATACGGACGGCTGAAATCAATTAACTTTTTTTTGTTAAAAAATAATTGTCCGAATGAATCTATTGAAATTTGAAAAGAATAATTTTAAACAAAATTGAACATGGCTCAGATGATACAATTCGAACCCAAACAACAACCTGCGTACATTAAAGTAATCGGTGTAGGCGGAGGAGGCAGCAATGCGGTAAACCACATGTTTGAACAAGGCATCAAAGGTGTTGAGTTTACAATTTGTAATACGGATGTACAAGCCCTGGCAGGAAGTCCCGTCCCCAACAAAATCCGCATAGGCGATACCAACGGGCTGGGGGCCGGCGCAAAACCCGAAGTCGGCGAAGAAGCCGCAAAAACCTCCATCGAAGCACTAAAAGAAGCTTTTACCGATGATATAAAAATGGTTTTTATTACTGCCGGAATGGGCGGTGGAACAGGTACAGGAGCCGCACCGATCATCGCCCAACTGGCCAAAGAAAAGGGGGTGCTCACCGTTGGTATTGTGACCCTGCCTTTCGGTTTTGAAGGCCGTCGCCGGAAACAACAAGCCGAAGCGGGCATTAAAATCATTACCAATTTTGTGGACACCCTGCTGGTGATAAACAACGATAAATTGAGGGAACTCTACGGCAACCTGCCCGTCAGGGAGGCTTTTGCCAGGGCCGACAATGTGCTCTCAACCGCTGCCAAAGGAATTGCCGAAATCATTACCGTCCCCGGCTATGTGAACACCGACTTTGAAGATGTGAAAACTGTCATCCAGGGCAGTGGAAAAGCTATTATGGGTTCGGCACAGGCCGAAGGGGAAAACAGGGCAAAGGTCGCCATTGAAGAAGCCATGAACTCACCCCTGCTGGACGACAACGACATCGAAGGTGCACAGAATATTCTCCTACATATCGTTACTGGCACCGATGAAATTACAATGGACGAAATCAGTGACATTACCGAATATGTACAAACTGTCTGTGGAAACGATGCTGACCTCATCTGGGGACAGGGTTTTGATGAATCCCTTGGAAACAAAATCGGCATCACTTTGATTGCCACGGGCTTTGACTCAAAAAAGAAAAAAGAGGAAGGGAAAAAGCCGGTAAAAATCCATCTGCTGGACGAAACCGAAAAGCCTGCTTCTTCAACTGAAAGAAACGAAATAACTGAAGAACCAAAAACAGCAGAAAAGTCAACTGCCGGTTTTATTCGCCTCACCAAAAAGGAGGAAGATGATGGGGCATACAAAACTCACGGAACTGCCCAGACACAGTTCAGCTTTAGCGACAAAATTAGTTTAAGCAACAAAAAACCTGCTGAAACCGGAGAACTGGAAAGAGGAAAAACGGTGCATTCGCTCGGGGAAAAGAACGAATCATTCCGGCAGGAAAAAGCCGTTACAATCGACTTTAAAACGCCCACCAATACCATCCCCGACCAAAGCCACTTGTCTATCAAACATACGGTAAGCGATGCGGGAATCCAAATCAACACCCAGAAGCAGCCTGTTCTGAAAGAAGACGAGACCCTGAAAAAGAACTCGATGGAAAGGGTGAGCAAGTTAAAAAGTATGAGCAGGCTTCATAACAGCGATATTTCTAACATGGAATCTGTTCCGGCCTACCAGCGGAAAAATCTTGAGATTGACAACACACCACCATCGTCCACCTCCACGGTTTCAAGATTTACCCTTGGGCAGGACAGCAAAAACAATCCCGTGATTAAATCGGATAATTCGTACCTGCATGATAATGTTGATTGAGAAAAAAGACTGTGAGAAATGTGGTTTACAAACTTCCGGCACATGCTTCAGATGGTTACGGAAATGTCTGCAAACCTGAAAAACCTGAGGAAAGGACAGAATTATGAGTTTAGAAAACAGAATAAACGATGACATTAAACAGGCGATGCTGGCCCGCGACAAGCGGAAACTGGAAGCACTGCGTGCCATCAAAGCCGGTTTGTTGCTCGAGAAAACCGGAAAAGATGTCAGTGGTGGTGAGATTCCCGGGAGCGTTGAGATGAAAATGCTTCAAAAGCTGGTGAAACAACGGAAGGATTCTGCGGTCATTTACCGCGATAAAAATCGTGTCGAAATGGCCGAAGAAGAAGAGTACCAGGCCGGCATCATCGAAAAATATTTGCCCGAACAAATGTCTGCAGAAGAAGTGGAAGCACTGGTTAAAAAGATTGTTGCAGACACCGGGGCTTCTTCCATGAAAGACATGGGAAAAGTAATGGGCATCGCCTCTAAACAACTGGCAGGCAAAGCTGACAACAAACTCATCTCCGGATTCGTGAGAAAATACCTAAACTAAGCTCCCGCTGTTGTGTGCAGGCACACGACAACTCTTACCCCTGTGCAGCCCCCGATGCATGGGGGTTTCTTTTTTGTCCAAGCGGTTTTTTTGCAATTCCCCCGGCAGCCCACGCCTCGCGCGGCCTTTCCCGTCAGACTTGCCACCAGACTGGCTTTCCCCGGGGGCAGGGAAGGCCAATTTCAGGAAAGCAAATTACTCGCCCGCCGGTTCCCAGAACCGCTCTTTAAAGTTCACAATCCGGTCATCTTGGATGGTTAGGCCTTCGCTTTCCAGCAACTGCTTCATGATTTCGGCCCCGCCGAAATGACGTTTACCGGTGAGGAGGCCCTTACGGTTTACAACACGGTGGGCGGGTAGGTTTTCGGGAAAGTTTTTGGTATTGTTCAACGCCCATCCCACCATCCGCGATGAGCCCCTGCCTCCCAGGTATTCGGCAATGGCCCCGTAGGAAGTTACCCTCCCGTGGGGGATTTGTCGTACTACTTCGTACACTTTCTGGAAGAATCCGGAATTCGATTTCATCTGCTTTGCATTATTCCATTTCGGGCCGGAGGTTCATCAATCTCCCCGGGTTGCAGCCCGGGATTATTGAAGTCTGAATTTCAAATATTTGATCTTCGTTCCGTTGGCCCGCCATTTCTTCTCGTAAAAGGTCTCTATCTGCGTTAGTTCATTATCAAAACCTTCGGCATAAACATCATAGGTTGCGTACAATAACTCATGGCCGCCTTCCCCAATAACATCCAAAGTATTTTCGAAAAAGATAATGTTGTCTGTTTTTACATGGATAATTCCGCCCGGTTTCAGAAAGGTTTTATAGCGTTCCAGAAATTCGGGCGATGTCAGCCGTTTTTTGGCATCGCTCTTTCGTGCCCTGGGATCGGGAAAAGTAATCCAGATTTCCGACACTTCATTTTTACCAAAGCAAAAAGGGCTGAGGTTTATCCGTACGCGGATGAATGCCACATTTTTCAGTTTTCCTTCCGCTGCTGTTTTCAGCCCACGCCAAAGCCGGGCACCCTGAATATCAAGTCCGATAAAGTTTTTGTCGGGATAGCGCTGCGCCAGTCCTGTGGTGTACTCCCCCTTTCCACAACCCAGTTCGATCACCAGTTCATTTTCATTCTTAAAGAATCCCCCCGACCAGTTTCCTTTCAGGTCGAACCCTTTAATTAACCCCTCATATTGTAACTGGAATAAATTACCGAAGGTCTCGTTTTCGGCAAAATGTACTAACTTTTTCTTTTTACCCACCTTTCAGAAATTACCGTCAGCATTACTTTTTCAGCACCCAGGCCTGGGCATTTTCCTCCTGTCTGATTGCCAGCAGTTCCTGTTTGGCATCGGCCCATTTGTAAAAACCCGCATAAGCCACCCGGTACATGCCGCTGGTGTTGGTGTCGGCCACGATGGCCGAATAGCCCTTCCCGGTAAGCTGCACAACCAGTTTTCGGGCATTTTCTTCTTCGCGAAACGAACCGGCAATAATGTAGTATCTTTTCGCTGCGGGTTGAATCTTCACTTTGCTTTTGTCGGTAGTCGGTTCGGGGGCTTCGGCAGGGAGTGCGCCCTTATTTTCAGCCGGTGTTGCCTTGTTGGCAAATTCGTTTTTAGTTTCACTTGCAGCTGGTTCACTACGCCATTCACTTTCGGCAACCGTCTGCGCCGGCGATTCTTTCCCGGCTTGGTTTTTACCCGATGGTTCCGGTGCTTTCAACACTTCTACAGTTTCAAGCTGCGCGTCCCCGGCAGGAAGAAAGCCCGCTTCATTTGTTTTGGGGCTTTCAGGCCGTAGCCGGTTGGTTTTGGTGTCAGTGCGGCTTTCTGTATGAGAAACGGAAAACAATCCGTTCAGATGAATTGGAGAAGATGGCCAGGGAAAAAATACGGAAGTGATTAAAACAACCAGCAACATCATACCGGCAATAGTCAGCGGAAAACGATAAGCGGTTTTTCTTCTCCCTGACTTCTTCTCCTCAGAACTGCGACCGGGTTTTCGGTCGGGCCGCTTTGTGGTTTTGGTAGCCGGCAGCACCAGCCCCTTGATTTTTTCTTCAGAAGAAGTTCGTTTGATGGCCGGCGACACCAGGCTGTTGAGGCCGAATGCGTCGGGGTTGTAATTTGTTTGATAATCCTGTTCAAAAACAACATGCCCCGATTTGTCCAGCGAGAGTGTTCCGATTTGTGGAAAGGCCACCCTTTTCCCCGACGCCAGTTCAGAACGGCATTCGTTGACGAAACCGGCAAGTTCCTGCCTGGCAGCTTTGTATGATTTTAAACCTTTTTCGGCAAGATAATTCACCAGCAAACCGTCATTTGCTTTCAGTTGCACATTAAAAAGCACTTCTTTGTAGGGAGGGTCAAACTGATGGGTCAGCCGGTTCCACCGTGCCGGTTTATCATTTGTGATGAAGCCGCCAAAATCAGGCAAAACGACACATTCATACTCGTAAAGCAACTCGCTAATACTTTCGCTAATATTCATCTTCCACCATGCTTTTATCAGAATTTGCTAAAGTAGAAATTCCATCGGCAACTGTCAAGCCTTGTTGGTAAGTTTTAATAAGTCTTCGGGTGTATCGACCGAAACCCCTTCCTTTTCGGTTATTCCAAGGTGTATCCGATAGCCGTTTCCGAGCCACCTTAACTGTTCCAGGTTTTCAGCCTGCTCAAGTTTGGAAGGCCCAAGCCTGACTATTTTTTCCAGCACTGACTGGCGATAAGCGTAAATACCGATGTGTTTAAAAAAGTCGTGATGTTCCATCCAATTTTCCTGCGGTATTCCGCGCAAAAAAGGGATGGGCTGACGGCTGAAAAACAAAGCCTTTTTCTCTTTGTCAAAAACCACCTTTACAACATTTGGGCTGAACAACTCTTCAGTGGCATCAATCTTTTTTACCAATGTTGCAATATCAACAGCAGTGTTGGCAAAGCGGTCGGCAAGCTGGTCGATTTGTTGCGGGTCGATAAAGGGTTCATCCCCCTGAATATTAACGACCACATCATAATTCTCCTGACTTTGTGCAACTACCTCCCGGCAACGGGAAGTTCCGTTCGGATGGTCTTCAGCGGTCATCACCACCTGCCCGCCAAAGCCTTCAACATGCTTAAAAATCCGTGGGTCATCCGTAGCCACAACTACCCGGTCCAGCGCACCGGCCCTGCAAGCCTGATCGTACACCCTGTGAATCATACTTTTGCCGCCAATTATGGCCAGGGGCTTGCCCGGAAAACGGGAAGAGGCATAACGGGCGGGAATGATTCCAAGGGTTTTCATTTTTCTGCTGTTTGGCTGCGGGCATTATGTTTTTATCCGGGCACCGGAAAGCGGCTCATCAAGGCAAAAAACCCGGGCACTTCAGAATTATTTCTAAAAAAGCCCATGCACCTCTGCATTCACTTTTTCGATGACAACACCGAGGTCTTCGGGTTTTTTGAAATCAAGGTTGTCGATATCAACAATGAGCAGTTTCCCCAATTTGTAGCCCGAGATCCAGTTTTCGTACCTTTCGTTTAGTAGTTTCAGGTAATCGAGCCGGATTGACTCTTCGTATTCCCTTCCCCGGCTTTGGATTTGCTCGACGAGTGTGGAAACTGACGCGCGAAGGTAAATCAACAAATCGGGTGGGTCGATGAAGGAACTCATCAACTCAAACAAGTCGCTGTAATTCTCAAAATCACGTGTTGACATGAGGTTCATCGAATGCAGGTTGGGTGCAAAGATGTAGGCGTCTTCGTAAATTGTACGGTCCTGAATTGTATTCTGGCCACTTTTCCTGATTTCGACAACCTGCCTGAAGCGCGAATTCAAAAAGTAAATCTGCAGGTTAAACGACCAGCGTTGCATGTCATCATAAAAACTGTGCAAATACGGATTGTTATCCACATCCTCATAACGTGGTTTCCATCCCATGTGCTTTGCCATCAGTCTTGTAAGTGTTGTTTTTCCCGAACCGATATTTCCTGCTATTGCTAAATGCATTGGCTTTTTTTTGACGAATTTAGAAATTTCTCTTTACTCAAGGATATTCTTTGCTGTTTTTTCATCGGATGATTGGGGAATTAAACCAATTTCAAAATCTCTTCCACGTATTTCCGCTCATTCGACAAGCGCGGAACTTTATTTTGCCCACCCAGTTTGTCGTTCAGTTTCATCCACTTATAAAACGTACCGCCGGGCACTGTTACTATCGATGGTTCCCTGAGTACAAGGTTGTGGTAACGCTTGGCTTCGTAATCAGAGTTTAACGATTTCAGGGCATTGTCAAGTGCTTCGCTAAAAAAATCAGTATTGTCTGGTTTGCGTGTAAACTCTATCAGCCACTGGTGCCTCACCCCGTCTTTGTGCATTAATGGTGCGGCCGTGTATTCATTAATCAAAGCACCTGTTTTCAGGCTGGCCACTTCAATGGCCTTTTCGGCATTGTCAATTATTATCTCTTCACCAACCGCATTGATAAAACTTTTCGTTCGTCCGGTAATCAGAATGCGATAGGGGCTGGTACTTGTAAAAGTAACGGTGTCGCCAATCAGGTAACGCCACAGACCGGCATTGGTGGTAATTACGATGGCATAATTTTTACCAGTTTCCACCTCGTGAAGCTGAATGGTTTTTGGGGATTCCAAATTTATTTCTTCCATGGGAATAAACTCATAAAAAATCCCGTAATCCAGCATCAGCAACAAATCCGGTTTGTTCTTTTGGTCCTGAATACCAAAAAAGCCTTCCGAAGCATTGTAGGTGTCGAAATAAATCATTTTTTCGGAAGAAATAATTTGTTTGTACTGTTGGCGGTAAGGGTTAAAATTCACACCGCCGTGGAAGAAAACCTCCAGGTTTGGCCACACCTCCATCAGGTCGGTTTTATTGGCTTTTTTCAATATCTTTTTGAGCAGGACGAGCATCCACGAAGGCACACCGGAGATACTGCTTACGTTGTGGTCGATAGTGGATTCGGCCATCAGTTCGAGTTTGTTTTCCCACTCATCCATTAAGGCGATGCTCAGTGAGGGCGTCCGTTTGAACTGCGCCCAGTAGGGAAGGTTTTGCATGAGGATGGCCGAAAGATCGCCTTCATAGTAGGAAGTATTGCTCACCTCCTGAACAATTCCGCTGCCGCCCATCACCAGGCTCTTCCCTTCAAAAAATTCCGACTCCGGGTAGAGGCTGAAATAAATAGACAGCATGTCCTTGCCGGCTTTGTAATGGCATTCTTCGATGGCCGATTCGGTTACAGGGATAAATTTGCTTTTCCCTGCTGTTGTCCCCGACGATTTGGCGAACCATTTGACCTCTTCGGGCCAGAGCAGGTTTTGTTCACCCGCCCGCAAGCGATCGATCAGCGGTTTCAGGTCGTCATAAGTGCTGACCGGTACCCGTTCTGCAAAAGCTTCAATGTTGCGGATGCTTTTGTAATCGTATTTACGGCCCCATTCGGTGTCTTTTGCCGTAACCAGCAGTTTCTTAAACCATTCGGCCTGTACCTCGTGCGGGTATTTCCTGAACAGCTCAATCTGGTGAATGCGCTTCTTTATCAGCCAGTTCAACACCGAATTAATCAAGGTCATCGACAAAAATCTTCTTTAGGGTTTGAAGCAAGCAAAAGTAAGAAAATCCGCAAACCCTCAGGCGGTTTTTCTCAGCCTCTTTCCCCCCACGGAAGTTTGGTATCTTTACCCCATGATTTGCTTTCCAAACGGAAAAATAAACCTCGGTCTCCGGGTACTGGCAAAAAGGGCAGACGGCTTTCATGATATTGAAAGCCTGCTCTTTCCCGTACCCATCAACGATGCCCTGGAGTTTCTTCCTGCTGATGCGTTTCAGCTGACAATTTCGGGTTTTCCCATTTCAGGGGCAACAACGGACAACCTTGTTTTCAAAGCCTGGAAACTGTTATGTCAACAGTACGATATTCCGGCTGTAAAGGTGTGCCTTCACAAGGCCATCCCTCTACAATCAGGATTGGGCGGCGGATCTGCCGATGCTGCTTTTTTTATCCGCGCAGCGAATGTTTTCTTTTCATTGGGGATGGATGAAAGCAAGATGAGGGAAATGGCCGTGCAACTCGGCAGTGATTGTCCCTTTTTTATTGAAAACAAACCTGTTCTGGCCCGTGGGAAAGGTGATGTTCTTCAAGCGGTAAATATCAGCCTGAAAGGAAAATACCTGCTGGTCTGCCAACCCAAAGCGCTTGTTTCAAGCCGTGAAGCCTACACCCTGATAAAACCGGGAATTTCGAAAACCGGCATTAAAGAAGTTGTCGCCAAACCCATTGAACAATGGCGGGACCTTCTGAAAAACGACTTTGAAGATGTGCTCTTTGATTTGCATCCAGAGATCCGGGAAATAAAAAACAGCATGCACAAAATGGGTGCCATATATTCTTCGATGACCGGAAGCGGATCGGCGGTTTATGGGATTTTTGACCAGTCGCCCGACCGGAAAGAAATCAACCCAAATTATTACCTTTGGCACGGAGAAATTTAAAAAGAACCAAATGAACAAAATCACCTTAATTACCGGTGCAACAAGCGGCATCGGAAAAGCCTGCGCCCTGCATTTTGCACAAAACAGGCACGACCTGATCCTCACGGGACGAAGAACGGAAAGGTTGCAGGAGCTGATGACAGCATTACAAAAAGAGTACCCTGTCAGAGTACACACGCTGGCTTTCGACATCCGCGACCGCCGTACCACAGAAACGGCAATCGCTTCCCTTCCGGCGCAATGGAAAAATATTGAAATACTTGTCAACAATGCAGGACTGGCCTCCGGACTGAATACTGTTCAGGACGGATTAACAGACGACTGGGAAAAGATGATCGATACCAACATCAAAGGGCTGCTGTATGTTTCAAGGGCTGTTTTACCTTTTATGATTGCTCGTGGAAAAGGACATGTCATCAACATCGGTTCCATTGCCGGCAAAGAAGTTTACCCCAACGGAAATGTCTATTGCGCCACTAAATTTGCCGTTGACGCACTCACCAAAGGCATGCGCATCGACCTGGTACAGCACGGAATTAAAGTTACGCAAATTGCCCCCGGTGCCGTAGAAACCGAATTTTCTGTGGTCAGGTTCCACGGCGACAAACAAAGGGCAAAAGGAGTTTACCAGGGTTTTCAGCCGCTTCGGGCTGAGGACGTGGCCGAAGTTGTTTACTATGCCACTACCCTTCCGCGGCATGCGAACATTAACGATTTGGTACTGATGCCCACCAGCCAGGCAAGCGCCGCCATAGTTCACAAGGTTTGAACAGGGTTTTAGTTGAGCGTTTGCAAAACCAAAACTGAAAGTTCACTACCTCTCCGGGCAAGCACCCAAGATACAAAGACTTTTTTTTCAGATCTCATAGATGGCGGGATTAGCAACCACGGCCCCCCCGGATTTCGGCTTCATAAAATTTAACCTACATTTGCGTACATTTGAATACATAAAAACATCATCATGGAAGTCAGCAGGATTTTCGATTTATTAGACCAATACGAGAATAAATACCGGATCAAGGACGACGTGCTGGCCGGGAAAGAAAATGGTGAATGGGTAAAATACGACCTGAAGACTTACCGGGAAATGGCCGACAACATCAGTTACGGCCTGATGAAACTCGGGCTTAAAAAGGGTGACAAGATCGCCACTATTTCCAACAACCGCCCCGAATGGAATTTTCTCGACATGGGCATCGCACAAATTGGCGGGATTCATGTCCCCATTTATCCCACCATCAGCGAGGAAGATTACCGCTATATTTTAAACCATGCCGGGGTCAGGTATTTATTTGTTGCAGGGAAAGAACTGTTGCGCAAAATCAGACACATCCTGCCCGGAATAAAAAACATTGTTGATGTTTATACTTTCAGGAAAATTGAAGGGTACAAACAACTGGGCGATCTGATCGAACTGGGAAAGAAAAACAAGGCCGCAGAAAAGCTGCAGGAAATAAAAGCTTCCGTTGACAAAGACGATGTGGTAACGCTGATTTACACCTCGGGGACAACCGGTTTCCCCAAAGGGGTGATGCTTTCGCATGATAATTTGCTGAGCAACGTCAAAGCAACGTACTTTATTTTTCCTGTTGATGAAACTTCGCGCGGGCTGAGTTACCTGCCGCTTTGCCACGTTTATGAACGCATGGTGAATTATGTTTTGCAATACAAAGGCGTTTCCATATATTATGCCGAGAACATGGCAACCATCGTGGACAATATTCAGGAAATTCATCCCCACATTATGACTACCGTTCCACGCCTGCTCGAAAAAGTTTATGACAAAATCATGGCCAAAGGCAGAAAATTACCGGGTATCAGGAAACAAATCTTTTTCTGGGCGGTGAACCTTGGGCTTCGATTTGAGTTCGACAAACCGTACCGGTTTCTGTACAACATCCAGCTCAAGCTGGCCAACAAATTGGTTTTCAGCAAATGGCGGGCTGCGTTCGGGGGCGAAATGCGCGTGATTGTTTCGGGCGGTGCTGCACTGCAACCCCGCCTGGCAGCCATTTACAATGCCGCACAAATTCCTGTGCTCGAAGGCTACGGAATGACAGAATCATCCCCTGTAATTGCCGTTAACACTTTCCTAAAGGGTGAACACAAAATCGGGACGGTGGGGCCACCACTAAAAAATGTCGAAGTAAAAATTTCAGGAGCAGGCGAAATCCTCGTCAAAGGCCCGCTGGTGATGAAAGGTTATTTCAAAGAAAAAGAAATGACTGCTGAAGCTGTAGTCAACGGATGGCTTCATACCGGTGATGTAGGGGTGCTTGAGGACGGACTGCTGAAAATTACCGGAAGGGTCAAAGAGATTTTTAAGACGTCCATGGGCAAATATATTTCTCCCGTCCTGCTCGAAAACAAAATGAAAGAGTCCCCCTTTATTGACCAGATTATGGTGGTGGGCGAAAACCAGAAATTCGCCGCTGCACTCATCGTCCCCGACTTTGAACATCTACAATCATGGTGCAAGATTAAAGGTATCGGGTTCACCACCGGCAAAGAAATGATCAACCACAAGGAAGTCAGGGCCCGTTACAAAAAAGAAGTTGATTGTTTTAACAAACAATTCGGCGACACGGAAAAAATCAGGAAATGGGCGTTGATTGATCACGAATGGACCATTGATTCGGGCGAGATTACGGCCAACCTGAAAGTAAAACGCAGGCACATCCATGAAAAATACAAAGATGTAATTGCAGGACTTTTTGGGCAAACCGGAAATCATTGACAAACCTGCTCATGCTGCTTGCCCGTTCGCAGTTCTCGCAACAGCCTTATCCGGTGAAAAGCGAATTCTCTGATCCGGAACATCCTGAACCGGTATTATTGTAGTTGTATTTTTTCTCAAAATAAATTTGTTATTTTTGTCAATGACCAATTAACAATTAGCGACGCTGTCGTTCCCCGGTATGCTTAACTTTGACAACCTCGGTATCATTTTATTTATCCTTCCGGTTTATCAAATGATGTTTTACTCGGTGCAATTGTTCACCCTGCGTAAAGGAAATGGTGCCCCCAGGCGTCCCCTGGGATTTTTGATGCTTTTGATGCTGCTCTACCTTATCGTTAACTCAAGCCGGTATTTGGGCTATGCTGATTTGTACAAATACCTGTACACTTTACAGCTCCCTATGCTACTGGCAGTTATCCCGGCTTATCAATTATATCTGCGTGCTGTTTCAAATGCTAGGGGACGGGTTTTCCCCAAGCCCCCACTGGTTTATTTTCTGCCTTCTGTTTTTATGTTAATGCTTAATATTGCGGCATTTGTAAACAAGGGCCCGGGGCTGGCTGGCTTTTCCCTGTCCGCTGAAAACTTCCTTTCCACCAATAATAACGCAGCGTTAAGTTTTGCCTCTCTTGTTTTTTTATTGGGGAATATCGGATTTGTTGCCATGCAACTTTTGTTCACATCGTTTCATTATTTCAAGATGGTTCGTGAGCTAAAGCAGATCAGGGAAACCAATTCTGCTTACCTGCCCCACTTTCAAACCCTGTGGTCACATATTATCTTGTTTTCTGTCGTGGGCTTTGTCCTTGTCAGTTCGTTGATGAACCTTGCAACTCCTGCCTATAACCACCTGCTGTCACTCGTCTTTAATGCGGGGCTTCTGGCAATGGGGGGGCTTGCAGGATACTTTAGTTTGAAGCAGGACAGGTTGTACACAGAGGTTGCCAGTGTTACAACTGTTGAGCAAAAGGCGAACAAGTCCGGCAACATGCCGGAAGAACCCGCTTCCAAATCCGAAAATAAACATACAGAGGGTTTAAGCAGTGCTGATGCCAGTGAGATTGTTTCGAGGCTCCAACAGCACCTCGCTACCGACAAGCCTTTTCTAAACAGCAATTTAAGGGCTGTTGACCTGGCAAAAAGTATTGGTACTACTAATCAAAAGCTGACTTACGTGGTTAACAATATAATGGAAACCAATTTCTACGGTATAATCAATAAGTACAGGGTATTGGAGGCAAAAGAATTACTCAGGCGACCCGAAAACCAGCACTTCAATATCGATGCCATTTCAGAAATGGTGGGTTTTCAATCAAAATCATCCTTTAATGGTTGTTTCAAAAAAATGACCGGCTGTACGCCTTCGGAGTTTCGAAAATATGGGGGAAAGCGGTAGCGGGGAATAATCCTTCCCGAAATAAAGAGCTACTTTCCTCTATTGCCAGGTCGTTTACTGAAGACAGGATAAAGCATATTGTCCTTGATGACAAGTATAAGGGCAACGATATAGAAACTGTCCAGCATGACCGTAAAGATATATTGCTGTATGGATGAAGTGTAATATCCCGTGAGAAGGATGAGGAAAACAATCTGCACAAATAAATAAATCCCGGTATTTGCCAGTAGTAATTTTGAGGCTGCTTTTCTTTTCAGGATAAAAAAAAGAAAAATTTGCCACGACAAGACAATGACAAATGGCTGTAACAAGGTGCCGGGTTCCTGGGGATAATTTCCTTCGCGCCCATCAATAACGGTAAACACCCTGAACTGGTATAAACCATCTGTTCCTTCCTTTTCTTCAAACTCAATGCGGGTATCCGTTTTAACAACCTTAAGGCTGAAGTTTGTTGTGGCAACCAACACCTTGGCGTAAGCAGTTTCAAGACCTGCCTGCCAGGCTCCAAAAACCAATAATGAGATCAACAGGAGTAATATGATCTTATTTCTGTTTGAAGATAATACTGCCATTCCGGGTAATTTTAAAAGATGACTAATCGGTTTTTTCCTGCCCCTTTACTTCTTCCTCAGTATCCCAGGTAGTTCTGTAGCGCCAAACCCAAATCAGGAAGACCATGAGACCGAACAGGATATTCCACAGGTAATCGTGCACATAATGAAACAATTCTTGAGAGTATAAGCCAATATAACCCATTGTTATAAAGCGCATATTGTTCACAACAAAAACAGCACCCAGGAAAATGAGTAGCGTAATTATTCTTTGCTTCCATTTGACCGGTGAAAACAGACTTAAGAAAATAATAAATATATAGAAGTTATAAGCTGTACACTCCATTATCACGGTCATGGTGTACCCATTTACAGTGATGTTGGGGAAGAAATTGCTTTCGACAGGAAGAAAAAGAACTTTTCCGAAGAGCAGGGAAGAGTTTAAGGTAAAATGAACAAAGAAATCTGCAACTTCATCCTTAATTGATGGAAGGTGCAGGAGGGTCAGGGTTACGAACCAAAGCAACACCGCAGCCATCAAGGGTGCAAACTGCCTGATAAATTGTTTGTGTGCTTCTTTTTTGGCCAGCTTTTCCTGCTGTTTTAGCTTTTCCCGTTTTCTTCTGCTGAGTTTTTCCGACAATTTCTTCTTTTTAAATGTGAGTACTGCCATCGTTAACGAATACATTTGCTGCACTCATCTACGTTGCATTTTGCAATTAATCAGCCGGCTTTGTTGTTTGTCAGAATTTCGCCAAATGTAAAAAAATAATTAAAGCGGGCTAATTTAACAGGCCACAAAAAAAGCCGTCCGCCCGGGGCGGACAGCTTTTGTAAAGATTATCGTTGGCAGTTGAGACTGCGGTGCACCGCGTCTTTAAATGATGACTATGCCAGCCTTCTTCTGAAGCGGAAAACCATAAAGGCACTAATGAGTAAGATGCCGAGGTAAATTGGCCAGTTCGGGAGAGGAACGGCCGGTGCTGATGAAAATGTTGCGGTATAGGTTACACCGGCTCTAGCGCCACATTGGTAAAGTGGACCCGCAAAATCTAATCCGACAAAGAAATAATAAGTCCCGGGTTCAAGGGTAACTTCTATCGAAGTCTCAGTACATCCCGGCGCAATGGCATAAGAGCTAAGAGAGCCGGTAACATTGTCACATCCGGGAACTCCGGGAATAGTTTGCCCTACTAATCCAAAAACAAAAGATTGGGCATCACTATACAAAGTCATCGTTACTGTAGTTGCTCCAGTAATTTGCATTTCAAACCAGTCAGTATCCCTGGTAGCACCATCAAACCAGGCCTCACCACAAATTATTTCATTCGGATTAACAGGCGTAAATTGTGGGATACCCATATTGCAGCCATCATTATATTCCAAGCCGCAGGGCTCACCTTCATCAACACCTTCAGGAGGGCAAATAACCACACAGCGGCTACTTCCGTCAGCAGTTCCTGAAGGGACAATTGAAGCCGGTTTTAGATTAGACGTAGTGGGTGCATCTCCGGCCTGGCCGTAAGAATAGTTCATAAACAGAACCTGAAGGCCGGCAATAAGACCCACGAGAATAAAAACATTAAATACTTTTTTCATAATGACTTTTTTTAGTGAATAATAAATTATTTTTATTTAAATCGGATGTAAAGTAACAACATTCAAAACCGGAAGTCAAGAACTTGTTGTACGTCTAAGGCTTAGGCGTACAAATCAATTTTTAAACACCTGTTTATCAAAGGTTTTAAAATTTGCAGTTTTAAGCACAAAAACGCTTAGAACTACAAATGAAATGGGCAGGCTGCATTTTGGCGGGGTAGGTTTTAATAAATTAAACCGGTTTTACGACAACGCGAAGCATTTGCGCGCCGGTGAAGAAAGTCCGTAGGCTGATAAAACCCCAATGGTGCCTTGACAGGGCGTACAGATTGAGGTGATAACTAAAAGAACGGCGTCATGCGAGCCCCGGGCGTAGGCAATGTGGTTGACGTGGATCTCTTAGCATGAAAAATCGTATTCCTCAACAAACAAGCCATTTAAGAATAGTTGCAATGAGTAGGGAAGCTTTCCTGCGATAACGGGATTGCGGTGAGAAATCTCACGGGCGACAGGTCCTCTCCCGGGGGATCCCTCACCGCCTGCGCACCAACCACCGCAGGGGGGGGTTCGGGATGACAATGAAAAGGAGGGGTTGCAAAAGTTTCAGGTGGTGTGGTAAAAAAAGCCGTCCGCCCGGGGCGGACAGCTTTTGTAAAGATTATCGTTGGCAGTGGCGATACGGCGCATCGCGTCTTTACCACTTTATGCCAGCCTTCTGCTCCTGTAACGGATAACCAGGAATGTTGAAATAAGGAAAATGCCGAGGATGATGGGCCAGTTGGAGAGGGGGATCTGTGAAGCCCCGGTCAGGCAGAATGACATATTATCGCTAGCATAATTATATGAACCTCCAAAATTATTCCAGACAGACATATTATCACCGGTTGTCGTATTCACCCAGGCAAATGTACAAGCCATGTCTGTAGGGTTTTTCTTGACCACTGAAACCCATCCTGTAGTAAGGGCAACCGAAGAAGGAAGTGTTACATCAAATCTCAAAACAGCGGATCCGGTCACTATTGATCCCGTTACTGTTGGTGTTACAATGATTGTAAAAGTTTGAAACAATGCCCCGATAGCGCCGGCATTGTCATTGTAAAACGAAATTTCAAAAGTATCGGCGCCAGGGGTATAACAGTCAGTACCGTCATATAAAACACCCCAGAATGTAATGCCCCCAATGTTTTGTGTTAAACCGGAGAACAATTCAAATATATTTTGAGAGCCGATTAAGGTTCCTTCATCAGAGTAGTATGCATCTGAAAAATTTACCGGTGGCTGACTGAAAATTGAGTTAACGGGACAATCAAGTGCGCCGGCACGGTCAGGGGATATAAAGGTTTCCCCCTCTCCGATAGAAACAGGTTTTTTCGTTACCTGGCTAAATGATGCCAGGGATGCCGATAAGAATATACTTACCAGAAATAGATTCAAAAATGTATTTTTTTTCATAATAAAAAGTTATAGTGAATAAATAATAATTTCATTTAAATCAAGCGGTAAAGTAACAACATTCAAAACCGAAAGTCAAGAACTTGTTGTACGTCTAAGGCTTAGGCGTACAAATCAATTTTTAAACACCTGTTTATCAAAGGTTTTAAAATTTGCAGTTTTAAGCAAAAAATCGCTTAGGAGTACAAATGGAAAGCGTAAGCCGGCATTTTGGCGTGACAGGTTTTACTAAACGAAACCGGTTTTACGGGTAATTCGCACGTGATTAAAGGTACCTTGTATTGTACAAACTCTTTGGTTTTATTTTAGGTTTGATGGGGTAACGGTAACCCACAAAAACCTCCACGCTGCCCGAAGAGGCAGTCGATAATTTGCTCGTGGTAATGTCGTAGGACAAGCCAATGTCAAATCCGTACAACCTGATTCCGGCCAGTACTGCCACGGCATCCTGGTAACGGTAAGAAATGCCCGCCCAATATTGGTGGTTGTAATTGGCCACCACATTCAGGTCGATCTGGGTGGAAGCAAAATTAGTTTTAAGCAGGAAAGACGGTATGATGTAAAGTGTTTTGAAATTGAGCCCGGTGAGCGGGTAATAATAACCACCCGTGAAATAAATATTTGTTTTTTGATGGTAGCGCACATTCCCTATCCCGCGCGAGGACTGCAAAAGGTTAGTGACTGACAAACCTGCGTAGGCTTTATCAGAAAAACGGTAGTGGACACCCAGGTCAAGGTCGAAAAAGGTAGCCGATTGCTTATTGTCGAATTTCAGCAAAGGGTCGCCGGGGTCTTCCACAACCAACTCTCCAAAGTCAATTGTCTTGTTTAAAAATGACAGCGCCAAACCGGCACCAAGCCGGTGGTTGTCGCCCAGGGTAAAGCGGTAAGCGTAATTGATTTTGACGCCAAAGTTTTGTTCAAACCCCAACCTGTCAGAAACAACATTGAGGCCAATGCCGCTGCTGAAGGAATAAACAGGCGACTGTAAGTTGAAGACAAAAGTTCGGGGCGAAACTTTGTTTCCGCTTGCATCTTCGAAGCCCATCCATTGTTTGCGGCCAAACATGTTTGCCATGATGGCTTTTTCCGAGCCGACAAATGCGGGATTGTAAACACTCCCGTCCATCATGTATTGCGTAAGCTGTACCTGGCTGAACGCCGAAATACGCAGGAGCAGGAATACAAACAACAGCAGTGTTACTTTTTTCATTTTCGATCAACTTTATTTTTTGGCACAAAATCTTTCCGCAACACCCTGAATTCGGTTCTCCGGTTCAGTTGATGCGCGGCTTCCCTGGACTGTTCCGTCCGTAACTTCCGGATGTAAGATTCTGTCAGTTTTGTTCCTTCAGCAAACAGAAAACCGTCCCTTTCGAAATCTTTGTTCAGCAAACGCGGCTGCTGTTCACCATAGCCTTTCGCCACCATCCGTTCTTCATTAATCCCCTGCGATATCAGGTAATCGACGGCCGATTTAGCACGCTTTTGCGAAAGTTCCTTGTTGTATTTATCAGAACCGCGCGCGTCGGTATGTGAGGATAATTCAATGACCAGTTTCGGATTGTCCACCATTATTTCAACCAGCACCTGTAACGAATCCTCGTATTGCGGCAACAGGTCCCATTTGGCAAAATCGTAATAAATATCGGGCAGCACGATTGGTTTCCGGGGAATAGGCTGTAAATAAACATCCTCTGTGTAGGTACTGTCCTTTATCAGGTAGAAAGTATTAAGCTTCGAACGTTTATTGAAGTAGTTCTCTTTTTCAACAAACAAGTCATAAAAAACATCCTCTTTTATCTGTGCCGAATCAAAATGGTAATAGCCGTTTTCATTTGAGGTGGTAACACTGGTGTCGCCCTGGTCACCAAACAAGAAAACGGTGGCTTTCGGAACAGGCATAAAACTGGAGTCATCCCTGACAATTCCGTTCAGGTTGAGGTTCAGGGGGATGCGTTTGAAATAATAAATATCATCGCCACCGGCGCCACCGGCCCTTCGCGAGGACAAAAAACCGCGTTCAAAACCTTTTTGGTAACTGATGGCAAAATCATCTTCAATCGTGTTAAAGGGTGGTGGAAGATGGCTTATTCTTATCCCCTGTCCGCCCGCTACAGCTTTGTAAATATCAAGCCCGCCAAAACCGACCCTGCCGTTTGAAGCAAAAAAGAGTGCGGTATCGGCAACGACGGCGGGAAACATTTCGTCCCCGGCCGAATTAATTTCCGGCCCCAGGTTCACCGGATCATAGAAAGGCTCGTCGGTATGAAAGCGGGTGGCTTTCCAAAGGTCTTTTCCGCCCTGTCCGCCCAGCCGGTTGGAAGAAAAGTAAATCGTCAGTTCATCACCCGAAAGCGCAGGATGCCCCACATTTCCGGTACTTGTACCGTACACTTCAAAAGGCCGGCCCCATTTTTTCCCTCTTTTGTTGACCTGGAAAATCTTGCAGAACTCGCTGATCTCGGCGCGCAATTTACAACGTGTAAAATAAAAGCGCGTAAACTTTTCGTTAAACAGTGGCGTCCCTTCATTGGCTGCAGTATTGATCAATTCCGTCTCGTCAAGCAAAACAGATTTTGAACTGATGCTGTCGCCATGCTGAATGACGACGAACAAATCAGACATGCGGCCACCGGTCCAGTTGTCAAATTCTTTTTCTTTACCTGTCGTCCCAATCCTTGTTGAGGTAAAAATAATACTTGTTGCAGCTGCATTCCCGTAGATGGCAGCAAATTCATCGGCAGTGGTATTTACTTCTGCGAGATTGGTAAGCACATACCTTTCATCAAAAACAAAGGGGGACAGGGCCAGCAGGCACGAAGCACGGCATGAATCGGCCAGGGTATCTGACGGAACCACTTGCAGAAACTGATCGTAGAGTGTTATTGCTTCCTTAAATTTTCCCATATCCTGCAAAACGTTGGCATAATGAAACAGCACTTTCGGTTCCAGCTCTTCATATTTATTCCCGATGAGGGCATTGTATTCTTCCTCTGCTTTGGGCAGGTTCCTGGTCATGTGATAACATTCCGCCAGGCGGTAAACGACTTCATTTCTTGCGGTGTCGCTGCCTTTGAAGCGCTGTAAGCCCTTTTCATAGAATGTGATGGCTGTGTAATACTGACGCTCATTTAACGCATCGTTTGCCTTTCGCACATGCCTTTGCTGGGCAGGCAGGGCGAGCTGAAATAAGAAAACAAAAACGATCAGAACAGTCTTCCTCATCCTTTTCTATCTTTTAATCAGTTTGGTTGTAATGGTGCGCACGCCATCGGTGGCCTTCAAAATGTATGCGCCGGGGCTGAGCAATGAAGCATCAATTTTAATCAGTTCCCCCTCAGTTTCCCACGACCTGACAACAAGCCCTGCCATGTTCAACACTGTTATCCGAATACTTCCTGACAACCTTCCTTTCAGGTCAAAAACACTTGTGCCCCTGACCGGATTGGGTGTCAGGTCCACCAGATCGCGGTAAAGATTTACGTTACCCTGTCGGACATGGCTTTTGTAATCGTAAGCTGTGGCCGTCAATACATAAAAATAAACACCATCGGGGGCCTCTTTACCTGCCATTGTTGTCCCGTCCCAGCGGCCGTCAATTGAATCGATTTTGAAGACGAGCCTGCCCCAGCGGTCGAAGATTTCCATTTTGAGTTCTTCGATTCCGTTCGTGGTCGCCCCAAAAGTGTCGTTGTACCCATCGCCGTTAGGCGTAAAAGCATTGGGCAACAGTATCTCCACATCAACATCAACCCAAATAAGGACGGTATCGGTGTTGGAACAATAATAAGGCGGGCCGCCATCGGCAAGCACCGTAATGATGTTCCCGCCCGGTTTTGTGAGGACAATTCCCGCAGGATTACCTGTTGCAAAAAGTGTATCGCGGTAATACCATTCAAATGTGCTGCCTTCTTCGCTTTCGGCAAGCAGGTCAACATCAAGCGGTGCCGGGCCAATAGTGGGTTCCGCAACGATTAACACGTCAAGCGGATGCTCCACACCGATGGTTACCGTGCTGGTATCCTCGCAACCCTCGCTGTCGACGGCTTTTAAAGGATAATCGCCTGCACAAAGATCCGTTACAAAATAATCGCTGATTTCATTGCCGTCAAAAAAGACTTTAATGGGTTCGGTACCCCCCACAACAACAAGGTTTACCGCTCCGTTACAATCTGTCGGGCAGAACACTTCCAGCACTTCGGGTTCAAAATGGACACCTTCAAAATCGACCGGCACCGTCTTGGTAATGTTGTTGTAGCAGCCCGCATTGCTGTAAGCCCTCAGGTCAACCGGGTAATTCCCGAAAACCAGGAATTCGTGCGCTACTTTTTGGCCGTATGCCGTGTCGCCATCACCAAACAGCCATTCGTAGGCATCAATATAATAGGGTGCTTCCACGGAAGCAGTACCTTCAAACCTGACTGTTCGTCCCGTGCATACATTGTCAAAAGTAAAATCAACCTGCGGTGATGGTTTGGAGTAACGCCACACTGTCAAAGTGTCGTTGTTCAGGTTGTCATCAAGGGTACTTATCAACCATATTTTGAACAGGTAATCGCCATCTGCCGTAATATCCACGTAATCTGCAAACGTAAAAACAATATCATTGTCGATGGTGCCGGGGATGGTATCTTGATGAACTTCACCACCGTTTACCGTATAAGCTATCCTGATGTCGGCGAATGGCAAATCGCCATATTGTTTTACCAGGACAGTCACGCTGTCGGGCTGGGTGTGGCTACAATTTAAAGAAGGGCTGATGAGCCGGGAGATACCGAGATCGAGCATGAATTCCACTGCGCCGATGTCGGGGGCCTGGTTGTTCCTGAGCACGCCATAGATATCGAGGATGATTCCATCAATTGGGATGCCACCGCCATTTAAGTCACGCTGCAGGGGCAATGGATCCGTATCGCCCACAAAAAACGGGTTGACATTTTTCGAATTGGCATCGCCGTTGATGACCTGTCCCCATTCCCAGAGGTCGGTATAAGCCACTCCGTCGTAATATCCGATGTAATCCAGTGAACTTTTGTAGTTGTTGTAGTCCCAGTCGTAAGTGGAAGGGTCGCTTTCGAGGAATACCGGGATGTTACCGCCCGCACAGTAAAAGATGTTGTTTTTCACCGTCAGGCCGGTTGAAATTCCTTCTAAGCGAAACGCATTGGAAGCCAGGTCTTCGTTAAGGACATTCATGCTGTTAAAGACGAAGAGGGAGTTGACAACAAATTCCATAAATATCCCCCTTGATAAAACATCGCCGTAAGTTTGGGCGTAGTTGTTGGCCACGATAATATCCTGGCAGCTCGAAATGGTAATTGCCGTTCCGTTCTTTACCCCCGTAACCCTGTTGCCTACCACTTCGGCAATTCCGGGGCCCTGGGCAAAGAGCGCGCCCCCTTCTTCAATATTGTTATAAGTAATAAAAACCCCATCCCCGGCACTTGTACCGATGGCAGTAATACGTCCGGCCCGCAGGTAATTATGATCGACGACCAGGTTCGAAAGATCGGCCTGAAAAGAAATGGCAGCCTGTTCCGTTTCCCCGAAAAAAGAATTGTTGCTGACCGTACAATTGTTGAAGCTTCCATTTCCTACAATGTTTCCCCCGTTCGGGAACATGTTGTTTGTAATCTCAACATATTCAACAACGGCATTGCTGAAACTAATGGAGCCGGGGTTAAATCCGTCATTGTCAAAATAATTGTTGGCAATAATTATGTCGGACGCAATGCCAGAAATATAAAAGTAGTTACCGCCGCCGGAAGAAAAGCCCAGATTTTTGAACCGAAGGTGAGCAGCGCCGTCAATTTTAAAGACAGTACTCGCCCCGCTTGCAAGGGGCATAATACGCACCGAAGTACTGTCGCCGTTTTCACTCATAAAGGTCACACTGTTTGAAGGTGAGGAGCCGGGAATGGGCGGGATGATGACATTCAGGGAGTAATCGCCCGGGCGGATAAAAAACCTGACGGCACAAGAAACCCCCGATTCGTTCAATATTTCTATGGCATCGGCAATTGTAGCAAAATCAGGGTTCGTCCCGCCGATGGTGTAGTTCCCACACAACGAAGAGGCAATGAAAATGTCGGAGGTGTCGTTTTTCAGGTTACATTCTGCCTGGCCGTTTGGATTTTCGGTCCACGCTTTTATGTCATAAGACTGCTCTTGGAAATTAAAGCTCCCTATTGTTATTTCCTGGTTTCCGTAAACCGGCAAATTGCCTGTCCAACTATAGGGTGTCTGCAACTGGCCATTAACAGTCCAGCGAACCCCGACACTGCTCAGGGAAGTTGTCCCCTGGTTTTGCAACAGCACTTTCACCTCTTTGTTCCCGGTACCGGGTGCATTTTGCGGGGAGGTGATTTTATCAACACCCGCGTCGGGTGCGCAGGGGTTGTACTCTTTGGCGCCAATATCCGGAACCGCCCCCCTGGGGCTGCCATCAATATCCACCAAAGCCCAACTGATACTTGTCCCTTTGTTGTTCAGCAAGATATGGTTCACCGAAGGGTCATCAATAGCTGAAAAAACCGGGTCGATATTTTGCGCATGCTCTTCTCCTGAAATGGCCTGTTTCCACGCAGACATATCTTCATAGGTAAGGCCATTGTAGTAGCCCACATAATCTTTGGGGCTGAAATAGTCATTGTAGTCCATTGTTAGTGAAGGGACGCTGTTTTCTATATAAACTGGGATACTTCCACCCGGATTACAAAAAATATTGTTTTTAACAGTGAGGTTGGAAACCACTTCGCCGACAAACAGGGCATGAGAAGTTTGTTCGGTGTTCAATACATTCATCGAATTAAAGGCTACCGTCGCATTTTTCGTGAAATTCAGGGAGATACCGCGCGACTGGCTCGTACCCTGGGTCTGAATATAGTTGTTTGCAATGCGGACATTGTCGCAATTATTCAGGTAAAGCCCCACGCCACCTTCCACGCCTGTCAGCCTGTTGCCTATGGCTTCTTTAACACCGTATCCTATCAGGTTGATAAACTTACCGGAACCTTTCAATATTGTGTTGTGCCTGACGTAAACGCTTTCGGGGGCAAAGGTGGTATACACACTTATCCTGCCCTTGTTGAAGTAATTACTGTCGATGAAAACCTCGTTCAATATGCTGTTAAAAACGATGGACCCCCATTCGGTTGTTCCGAAAAAGTAATTGGAATTGATCCGGCAATTGGTATAGTCGCCATTGGCAAAAATCCGGCCACCTTTGGGAAAAACATTGTTTCTCATTTCAAGCTTTGTGGCCGAAACCTCCTGGAACCTGATGGTGTTGGAGAAATTCCCGTCGGTACCAAACAGGCAATTACTGATGTTCATGTCCTCCACGATTCCTGTAACGTAAATAGGGTTGTCGTTGCCGGCCATAAACCCCAGGTTTTTAAAGCGGAGGTAATCTGTCCCGTCAAATTTAAAAGTGTAGTTATATTCTTCGTTGGCAGAAGCAATCTTCACCGAAGAACTGTCGCCGGTTTCGCTTGTAAAAGTTACGGTATTTTCCACCGAAGAACCGGCAATGGGAAAAATGGTCTTGTTCAGTGCATACTCGCCGGGGCGGATTAAAAACCTGACGGCACAGGAAACCCCCGAAGTGTTCAATACATCTATTGCCTCGCCAATGGTTGAAAAATCGGGGTTGTTGCCACCAATGGTGTAATCGCCGCAAAGCATGGGTGCCAGGTAGGAGTTGGAAGTATCGTTGTAATTGTTGCATTCCGGTTCACCATTGGGCAATTCTGTCCACGAAAAAATATCGTACGCTTCATCAAGAAATGAATACGTCCCGACAACAACTTCCCCGCCCTGGTAAACTGCCAGGTTCCCTGTCCAGTCAAACGGCGTTTGCAATTCATCATTTATCTTCCATTGAATCCGGACACTTGTTAAAGGGGTCGTCCCCTGGTTTTGCAGGATGACTTTAACATCCTGGCTACCCGGTATGATGGGGTTTTGCGGGGCCGTTATCCTGTCCACACCCGCATCGGGACTGCACGGATTGTATTCTTTTGCACCAATATCAGGCGGGTCGCCCCGTGGTGTTCCGTCAATGTCTGACAAAACACCACTGATGGCAATTCCTTTGTCGTTTAACAAAATGTGGTTGGCCGCCGGATTATCAGGGGCTGAAAAGTAGGGGTTTACATTTTGCGCATTTGCTTCCCCGTTGATGGCTGCCTGCCATTCACCAAGGTCAGAATAAGTAACACCATTGTGAAAGCCGATATAAAATTCGGAACTGTAGTAATCGTTAAAATCCCAACTGACCGTTGTCGGGTTGTCAAGGATAAACACGGGAATATTTCCTGCGGGGTTTGAAAAAATATTGTTCTTGATTACCAGGTTATTCGGCGATTCGCCAATGTAGATGGCGTGGGAGGACGGCCCCTCCGACTGGATGTTGAGAGAGTTGAAAACAATGCTGGCATCGCTCAAAAAGTTGGCATAAATCCCCAGCGAGGAATTCACGCCGACTGTTTGCACAAAATTATTGGCCACAAGAACATCAATACAATTGTTAAGGTAAATACCCGTCCCGTTTTCCACGGCGGTCAGCTGGTTGGCAAGCACTTCACTGATTCCTGCCCCGTAAAAGTTCAGGACCTGCTGGTTGCTCGATTCGATGATGTTGTACCTTACTTTTACACCTGACGAATTAAAAGTTGATGCAATATTGACGTGGCCCCTTTCAAAATAGTTGCTATCAATCGACACATCTGTCATCTTGCTGTTAAAGGCGATGCGGCCTCCTTCGTCAGTACCCTCAAAATAATTATTGTTAATTTCGACTTGATAAAACGAGCCGTCGGTTGCCACCACATTTCCGGCACTGATAAAGCGGTTGTTGTTGATTTTAACATTTTTTCCGACAGTATTGTCAAAAAGGATTAAGCTGCCAAAAGGGCTGGTGTTGTTGAAATAGTTGTTGCGAATGAATATGTTGTCAACAATTCCGGTAAAGAGAAAGTAATTCAGGTTGTCAGGTTCGAAGCCCAGGTTTTCAAAGCGGAGGTGGGATGCGCCGGCCAGTTTGATGATGTAGTCGTAAACGTCATTCGACGATTTGATAATGACCGAGGTGCTGTCCGCATTTTCACTCGTAAACGTAACTGTATTTATTTCCGATGCCCCGAGAACAGGCGGGATGGATTCGTTCAGCGCGTATTCGCCGGGGCGGATCAAGAAGCGGACCGGACAATATACCCCGGCCGTTTTCAGCGAATTGATGGCATCGGTGATGGTCTCAAAATCAGGGTTCTCCCCACCAACGGTGTAGTCCCCGCAAAGCGTGGGAATAATTATTCTTGAAAGGGTGTCGTTAAAAGGGTTTGGGTCTTCAATCCCATTTGGGAAGCTCTGCCAGATAACAAGTTCTGCCGGGTTCTCGGTGAAAGAATAAGTTCCCAGTAAAATGTCTTCTTCCACTTCGCCAAAGTCAATGTCACCGGTCCAGCTGTAATCGGCTTGAAGTATCCCGTCAACAGACCAGCTGATTGTTGAGGAGGTCAACTTCTGGTAGCCATAATTCCCTAAAGTAACCCTTATTTCGAGGTTGCCCGGATTGATGGGCGGGATGGGGCTGTCCAGCTTCACAAGGCCACCGTCATAAGGCAATGGTGCCACGATCCGCACATTGTCAATCGCCCAGAACCCGCGGCCATTGCCCTCCCATAGAAAACGCAGTTTAGCGGAAGCCACATTTCCGACTACGTCCGAAATGTCGATGATCTCAGATGTGGGGTTGGTGGTTGAAACGGCATAACGTAAAATTTCCGACCAGTTGTTCCCGTCAAAAGCTTCGATAATCGCTTTCGAACCATTGGCCGCCAGATAAGTGTGATCAAATTCAAGCAAGATGGAATTGCTGATGGAGGCATCGAAGAAAGGGGTTTCGAGGGCAAGCTTTTCTGCCTGCCCGTTGTCCGAAAGTGTGTCGGCATCAAAAATGGCAAAAGGTACTGTAATGGGATAATTGATGGTCCGGCTCCCCGGATTGTCAAAATGCCACAAATCGGTTTCCCCGCCAGCTACCGTCACATTCAGCCAGCCCGGGGGCGGGGTAATACCCGAAGCAGTAACAAAGTCCTCATTTAATATATAAGTCTGACCCCACAACAATGGATGCGAAATCAAAAGGGCACAAAGTAAAAGATACTGTCTCAAATCTTGCTTGTTTTGTTCGAAATCAGTTCAAATATGATGACACAAATATAGTAATTCTCATAAAAAAAGTGCAAAAAAAGTTTGACCTTTCTCAAAAGAAAACAACCAATAAGCTTTTAAACGGTTCCCAACCCAAAAAGTTCCTGAAAAGAAAAAGAGTTTTTACCAGACAGTATCAAATAGAAAACTTACGATTGTTAAATATTCAAAAAATGAATTCCCCAAATCCCTACCCTACCCGGGGGCGCGCAGGTGTGGGTCAGGCCAAAAAAAAAACACTCATTGTTGAATTTCTATTGATAAATTATTGAATTCATATTTACCTTAATCGTGTATTTCAAAATTTAAACAGTAAAAAACAAAGTTGCAGCTTTACAACATTGCACTCAGTGCATAATCTTAAAAACAAGCTCTTTCAGCGTTCCGTAACTATTCACATCCGCACTGCCCACACCTTTGCTTTTCAGGTCGAGAAGCCGGATTTGCGCAAGGATGGATTTGATTTTTGCGGGTGAAAAAGTACGCGCTGCCCTTTCATAATCCCTGACAAAAAAAGGACTGACACCCAGTACGGATGCAATCATATTCTGGTTACTGCTTTTGATGTGATGGTACAAAAACACCTTTATAAAAAAATTGTGCAACACCACCGAAAGCATCTGCAAAGGGTGTTCTTTGGGGTTGGCTTCAAAATGTTGGACAATGCGCTGGGCTTTGGGTGCGTTGCGGGCAGTGAGTGCATATTGCAGCTCAAAAATATTGAAGTCCTTGCTGATGCCGATGTTGGCCTCTATATCGTCAACGGTAATCACTGCCCCTTTTTCAAGGTTGATGATCAGCTTTTCCAGTTCGTTATTTATCTTACCCAGGTCGGCGCCAAGGTATTCTGCCAACATCCGCGAGGCATGCGGGTTGATGGAGTATCCCAAAAGGTGAACCGATTTCTCAATCCAGGCAGGAACCTGGTTTTCATAAATCCGTTTCGACTCGAACAGGATAACTTCCTTCGATTTGACCATCTTTTTATAAAAGGTCTTCCGCTTGTCAATTTTCCTGTATTTGAAATTGATGACAAGGATGGTTGTATTCAGTGGGGATGACAGGTAAGGTTCCAGCCCTTCAATATTCTGAATGTCCTGTGCTTCTTTTACCACAACCATTTGGTAGTTTCCCATCATCGGAAAACGTTTCGACAAGTCAATAATGTCTTCGGGGGTTACATCGCGGCCATAAACAACGCTCTGGTTGAAATCTTTCACCGAATCATCCAGCACATTTTCTTCAAAGTAAGCGGTCAACTGATCGATAAAATAAGGCTCTTCCCCGTGGAAAAAATAAACCGGGTAGAAGATCTTATTCTGAATATCTTTGATAATTTGCTCGAAAGTCAGCACTAGAACCTCAGGTGTTTAACGGTTAAACCTTTGTTGATCAATTGTTTTAACGATTCGAGGCCGACCTTCAAATGGTCTTCGACAAATTGCTCGCTTACTTTTCTGTCGCTTTCCAAAGTTTTTACCCCTTCGGGGATCATGGGCTGATCGGACACGAGCAGGAGGGCGCCGGTGGGTATTTCGTTGACAAAGCCTACCGTGAAAATCGTGGCCGTTTCCATGTCGATGGCCATGCTGCGTGTTTTGCGCAGGAACTTTTTGAACTTATCGTCGTGTTCCCAAACCCTGCGGTTGGTTGTAAAAACAGTCCCTGTCCAATAATCCCTCCCCATGTCGCGAATGGTTGTAGAGATGGCTTTCTGCAAACTAAAAGCAGGCAGTGCCGGCACTTTGGAAGGGAGGTAATCGTCAGAAGTGCCATCGCCCCGGATGGCAGCAATGGGAAGGATAAGGTCGCCCACTTCATTTTTCTTTTTCAGGCCGCCACACTTGCCCAAAAACAAGACCGCTTTCGGATCGATACCGCTGATGAGGTCCATGATGGTGGCCGCGTTGGCGCTGCCAATCCCGAAATTAATAATGGTAATGTCACCTGCCGTGGCACAAGGCATCGGGCCGTCTTCACCAATAATTTCCACCTTGTTCCATTTGGTAAACAGTTCGAGGTAGCGGTTAAAATTGGTCAGTAAAATATATTTCCCAAAATTGGCAAGCGGCATTCCGGTGTAGCGCGGCAGCCAGTTCTCGACGATTTCTTTCTTCTCTTTCATCTGTTCAAATTTTCTCGCAAAGACACGAAAACGCAAAGGAAATATTAATCATTTCCTTGCCCGCCTGCCAGAGTAAAGCGGCGGACAAGCAGGCAGGTGTGTCAACAATCTTTGTCGTGTAGGTTTCATGTGTTTTAATTTACCTACAAAAGTAGGTTTTTTAGGCGATAAAATGCATTTATCTTCTCCTGCCGTTTCAAGTGTCCGCCTTGAAAGCTAAAACACAAACAATCCTGTTTCAATCGACCGGTGGGTTGACAAACTGCAAACCTGCCTGTTCGACAGACAGGCGCGGGTGCCCGTAGCAGGGGGGGGAAGGTTATCTTTTTTCAAGAACCCAAATATCCTGCCGTGGGTTGTAAAAAACATGACACCCCCTTTCTTCAGAATTCGTGAAAGTTCTTTAGTCCATCCTTTGTGCTTTTCTTCAGAGAGATGCGTAAATACGGATATACCGAAAATAAAATCAAAAAAATTGCTTTCGTAAGGAAGGTTGGCTTCAAGGTCATTATGATTAAACTTTACCCCCCCCCGAGATTATTTTTACACCAATCAATGGAGGTTTTGTTGTAATCGGCGCCATAGATTTTACATTCGTCTCCCAAAAAATCCGGTAAGTGACGAACTATTCTACCCGGGCCACACCCCCAGTCTAACACCGATTTTGGTAATTCACCTTTGCCCATCCTTGTACTATTATTAAGTGAAGGAACAAAATTAAACAAATCATTTATAGGATCATAATTGTGAAAACACTTCTTTTATTTAGAATAGACATTTATTACAAGTATATGTAGCTGATGATCTCCCCCCCTAATCTAATCCTCTTAGATTTGTTTTTTATGCGATCTTGATGTAATTTTATCAAGATTATGGAATTGAAATATACAAAGGGATGATTGTGATACATCATTGCTACGGCGGCCATAAAATCCCTATCGCTTCAACCTTTCAGGTTCTTATCAACCTCAAAGGTTTAGAAAAAGCTTTGGAAATTGCCTTATTTTAGCGCTTTCAATAAATTGACCGTGCAAGTTTTAAACCTACCGGAAACACCGCTCAAAACCAGGCAAAACCCGCAAGGCAAAACAGAAGTGTTCGACGCCATCCGGAAAAAATATGTCGCCCTGCAACCTGAAGAATGGGTGCGGCAACAGTTTATCGGTTTTCTCATTCACCATAAAAATTATCCGGCATCGCTCATTGCCATCGAAAAAGGCCTGGCAATCAACGGGCTTCAAAAACGTTTTGATGCGGTTGTTTTTAACCGGAACGGAAGGCCGGTTGTGTTGATTGAATTCAAGGCGCCACAGGTCAAACTCGACGATACTACTTTCAGGCAGGTGGCGGCCTACAATTTAAATATGCGTGTCAACTACCTCATCATCAGCAACGGTTTAATGCATTACTGCTGCGAAATGGACTACGAAAAAAACAGTTTCAGGTTTTTGAAAGACATCCCCGGTTACGGGGGTTTAAGTTGAAAGTTGAAAGTTAAAAGTTGAAAGTTTGAAAGTGTCGTCCACACTTATGGTCTTCCGTAATCAGCTGCTTCCAGGACCGTACGGACGCAGGAAGGCCTTTCAATTCCACGTTTCCATTAAATTCGCAGCAGAATCAGAATATTAATTTTAAAAAAAATCGCTCAAAACAAAAAATTAATAAATTTGCTCTGTAAAAAATTCAACCATGAAAAAAATAATTATTCAAGTCGTATTATTAGTTGTCATTGTTTTTCTGGGATGGTTTGTTTACCAAAGCATCATGGAGCCCGTGCATTTTAACAAAGAGCAAAGGGCAAGGGAAAAGGAAGTTATCGGGAAACTAAAAGACATCCGTACTTCCCAGCTTGTGTTCAAGCGGCTGAATGGGGCTTACTCCGACAATTTCGACTCGCTGGTGGCTTTTTTAAAGGTTGCCGAAATCCCCATCGTAAAGATTGTGCCCGATCCCGAAGACACGACTTTTACAAAAACTATCAACGATACGGTTGGATATATTAAAGTTTCTGACACGCTGTTTTCAAGAAAGAACTACCGGCTGGAAGACCTGAGCATCATCCCTTTTTCGGACGGCGAACATTTTGAAATGAATGCCGATACCATTGAAAGGGGTGGCGTTGAGGTGCATGTTTTTGAAGTGAAAGCACCCTATTCAGCTTATTTGAAGGGGATGGACAAGCAAACCATCATTAACATTATTGCCAAGCGCGAAGACATTGACAGATATCCGGGCTTAAAGGTGGGATCAATGACTGAACCTTCAACAGATGGCAATTGGGAATAAATTTAACCCATGCCGCATCAATTGTACCCAAATAGCAGTTTACTCGATAAATCATTTCACGAACGCAACACACGAAACTATGTGATGTCGGCCCAGCTCAGCATTCATGGTTTTACGCTGTGTGTTTACAATCCGGCGACCAACAAAATCGCCGGGCTTTTCACACATTCGTTTGATACCCTTGAAAAAGCGGAAGAAATCACCGGACGTTTGGCTGTTTTACTGGATGAAGTTTCCTGGCTGGCCTTTCCGTTCTCGAAAGTATGCATGTTTTACGGCAGCAATCTGAACACCCTGATTCCCCGGGCGCTGTTCGACGAGAAAAATGCAGCACTTTACCTTGAGTTCAACCAGGGCCCGCTAACGAAAAACCGGATTGTTTTCGACAGCCTGAAACACACCGATGCTGTTAATGTTTACTGCCTTCCGGAAACACTTGTAGAAAAAATAAAAACCCTTTGGCCAAACGTACTGCTGAAACATGCTTCAACAGGGCTTATCGAACACCTGGCCGTGCTGGTAAAAAACAAAGCTGACAGCAACACGCTGTTTGCACATGTGGGAAAAAACAGTTTCGACCTGGTTTTTTTCAGGGAAAACAAACTCGTTTTCTACAACCGTTTTCGTTTCATGGCCAAAGAAGATTTTATCTATTTCCTGCTTTCCGCCATTGAGCAGCTCGATTTAAACCCTGAAACCGTGAAGCTGGTCCTGCTGGGCAATATCGCCAAGGGCGATGTGGTTTATGAAATAATTTACCGCTACATCAGGCACATTTCTTTTGTGGGCCGGAATGATAATTTTTCATATTCCTACGTTTTGGACGAGGTGAAAGCGCATGAACATTTTGTCCTGTTCAACGGCCTGCAATGCGAATAATTGGCGGGAAATACAGCCGGCGGGTCCTTCGTCCGCCAAAGAATCTGCCGGTCCGTCCCACCACGGACCTGGCCAAAGAAAGCCTGTTCAATATACTTTCCAACAAAATCAATTTTGAAGGCATCGCGGCCTTAGACCTTTTTACCGGAACAGGCTCCATCGCGTTTGAGTTTGCTTCGCGGGGCTGCCTGCCTGTTGTTGCCGTGGACGCAAGTTTTGCCTGTATTCGGTTTATTCAGCGAACCGCCGGTGATTTTGGGATGGAAAACTTACAAACGGTCCGCTCAGATGTTTTTCGTTTTATCCGGTCAACACCGAAAAAGTTCGGCCTTATTTTTGCCGACCCGCCTTATGCCCTTGATGACATTGATAACATCAGCCGCCTGATTTTTGAAAACGCGCTGCTCAATAAAGGGGGATGGCTGGTGCTTGAGCACCCGCGTGAGGTTGACTTATCGGAACAGGCCTTTTTTGTTGATCACCGTAAATACGGCAAAGTAAATTTCAGCTTTTTTCAGCGGTAGTTTTCCTCCAAACCCGGCGGTTGGCGAAGCAATAAGAAAGGGCACAAAAAAAACTGCCTATAAGGGCAGCTTTATATTTTCAGAATGATTTATTAATACTCGTCCTCGTTAAAGAAGAAATCTTCTTTCGTGGGATAATCGGGCCACAGATCTTCAATACGATCGTAAACCTCGCCTTCATCCTCAATTTCTTTAAGGTTTGCTGTAACTTCTGGTGCTGCCCCGGTACGTATGCACCATTCAATTAGCTCATCTTTAGTAGCAGGCCAGGGCGCGTCTTCCAATTTCGATGCCAACTCTAATGTCCAATACATAGTACATCCATTTTAAATTTTTTGCAAAAATAATTTTTTTTTGAGCCGGAAACAGAAATGAAAAAAAAAAACTGAGAAAAGCTCAGAAACGTGCATTCCAAGGGGTTTCCGTGCCATCCAGGCTTTTAGAAAAATAACGTGACAGCACAAAGAAATAATCGGAAAGCCTGTTCAAATAGACAATCACCGATGGCTCAACCGGATAAGTGTCATTTAATTTTATGACAATTCTTTCGGCACGGCGGCAAACGGTGCGGGCCAGGTGACAATAAGAAACAACACGGTGCCCCCCGGGGAGAATAAAGGAGGTGAGCTCCGGAAGCTGTTCGTTCATGCTGTCTATTTCCTTCTCGAGCAGGGTGATGTCTTCATCGCGTAGCAGGGGCAGTTTCACCATGGAGGCACTGTGATCAGCCGCCAGCAGGGCCTCAACGGTAAACAGCCTGTCCTGAATTTCAAGCAGGGTTTCTTTACTGTGCCCGTCAATATCCTGATCGCGCAACAGGCCAACCCAGGCATTCAGCTCATCAACCGTGCCGTAAGCCTCAATTCGGTCGTGGTACTTGGGCACCCGCGTCCCGCCTATCAATGCGGTACTTCCCTTGTCACCGGTCCTGGTGTATATTTTCCAGTTTTTCATAGCGAAATTTAACTTGCGGCGATCGAATAATCTTTCATCGTTTTAATCGTGGAATTCGGTTTGTCAGAATCAATACGTCCGTCCATCATCCGAATAATACGGTGTGCATGCAGGGCGATGTCTTCTTCGTGGGTTACCACAACGATGGTGTTTCCCTTCCTGTGTATTTCTTCCAGCAGGCCCATAATTTCGATGGAAGTGGTTGAGTCAAGATTTCCGGTGGGTTCGTCGGCCAGTACAATAGATGGTTTGTTGACCAGCGCACGTGCAATGGCAACACGTTGTCGTTGTCCCCCCGAAAGCTCGTTGGGTTTGTGGGCAATGCGATCGGAAAGCTGTACCTGCCCAAGGGTCTCTTTTCCCATTTCAAGTCGTTTATGCCTGGGCACACCGGCATAAATAAGCGGGAGCATTACGTTTTCGAGTGCGGTTGAGCGCGGCAGCAGGTTAAAGGTCTGGAAAATAAAACCGATTTCCCTGTTCCGGATGTCAGCCAGTTCGTTGTCGGTCATTTTGCTCACATCCGTCCCGTTCAGGAAATAGCGCCCGCCGGTTGCCGTATCGAGGCATCCCAGTATGTTCATCATAGTTGATTTTCCCGAACCTGACGGGCCCATCAACGCGACAAATTCATTCTCGTAAATACTCACGGAAACATCGACCATTGCTTTTACGGTCTCTGTTCCAACTGTGTAAAAACGGGAAATATTTTCGAAGCGGATTATTTCTTTTTTCATGTGTTTACATTTTCTTGCAAAGGTGCAAAGACGCGGGGAAAACAGCAATCATTTTCTTGCCTGCCGAGTAAAGCGGCGGACAGGCAGGTGTGTCAGTACCCTTTGTCGTGTTGGTTTCATGTTTTTAAATAATTAGCTAATCATTCTTGTGTGTGTGAACCGATGGGTTAAGCCGTCGGTTAATGGATGTTCTTGCAAATTATTCAGAAGTAAAAATAGTTTTTATTTAATGATAAAATCCTGTTTGACAATCCCTTTCTTAAAAAACACCAGCCCCATCCAAAACAGGTCGATGGTAATGCTCACTTCTTCGCTGGCCCTGATGGCTGCCCAGGCTTCCTCCATTTCCGGTGACCAGTGGATATCGTCAAACACAAACACACTGTTTTCGTGCGCCAGTTTCAGGCAGGAATTAAAATAGCTGATGGTTGGTTCTTTGCGGTGGTTTCCGTCAAAAAAGACAAGGTCAAGTTTTTTTTCACTATTGAGTACATCTTTCAGGGAAACATCAAAATTACCCGAAACGACTTCTATGTTCTTCAGGTTCAGTTTGGCGAAAGTGTCCTCGGCAAAATCGGCCAGGTTGGCACAACCCTCCAGGGTAATCAGTTTGGCAGCGGGTGCAGCTTTTTTCATATAAGCTGCGCTGATGCCGGCGGCTGTTCCGAATTCCAGTATGGTCTCCGGATTTAAAAACCTGGACAATCTGTAAAGCAACTCCAATTGCGGCTTCCCGGATGAACGCTGCTTCACAATTTTGCCCCTGCGTATTATCAGGGTTCTGTAACCGGCTTTTCCTGCTGATGAACCAAAATCAACCGTTTCAATGGGGTCTTTTCTTTCCGACTGTGTTCTTTTCACCTCTTCCAGCAAAGCATAGTCTTCGTAGCGCGTCTTGTCGTGAAGCACTTTGGTAAGCAATTCGAAAACAAAGGGTGAATGGATGACATACTTTGTTTTTGCTTTCAGCAAATACTTCAGGTAAGCTTTAATTAAGCGCAGTTTTTTCATAAGTTTTCTTCTTATTTGTATGCAACTTTGTTGGCATAAAAAACTGTTCTGGTACTTTGGTCGCCCAATGTTCTGTTTCTCAGTTTTTGGTAACCATAAATCAAAAAGTAATCACCATACCAGTGCTCTATAAAATTATTGACATCACCGGCTATCCTGTCTTTTGTGAAGTTTGTTTCAATAGCCGATTCTTCACGCCCGATGTCAACAGGGCCTTCGATAGTCAGCGAGTGTATTTTCCCATCGTTAACGTAAGCCATTGAGATGTAGTCGTCATCATCAAAAATGGCCACTTTTGGTGACAGGGAATAAGATTTCATGTTGTTGATTGGGAAGTCGTTGTTCCAAACCAGTTCCCCATTCAAATTAACAGCAGCCACAATAAGGTCGTAAAAACTGTAACCTTCAAAAACAGTGTATGTGTAGGGTCTGGGCATTCCGTAATAATCATACTCCATCCGTGTTTCGGTGCGGTAGTATGGCTTATAAAGCTCTACCGAAAAAACATATTGGTTTTTCTTCAAAAAGACCTGCGGGTTATTGAAATGAAAAAATGCAGACAGGTTCTTCTTCGAGGGGTTGTCCCCGGCTTTCACATTGTTTCTGCTGTAATCCATCTCCCTCCCCGAAAAGGAACCGTAAATATTTTCAAAGCTAAGAAAATCGTAGAAATTTAAAACCTGCTGTTTGCCTGCAGCAAATTGCAGAAAAAACATGCCTGCCCCTTTCGCGTCTTCACCTTCCTTTAAATCGTTGAACGAAACATTGCGGCCCACCACCACGTCGTAGGTGCCCATAAAAGTGAGCTTATCGCTTTTGTCGGGCACCAAAATGAAGGAGCGCATCAGTTTCAGGCTCTCGACCGGATTGAATCCCAACACACTTTCCTGTTTCCCATCCCTGGAAAACACGATGATTTCGTCTGTCATATACCGCTTGTCCTTTACTGTTTTCAGCACTGCGTAAAATTTCTTTTTCCGCTTATCAACCAGGATATCCCCAATCATGTTTTGGTTGCCTTCCTGCACGTGGACAGGAGAAATATCCCCATTGCCCAGGTTGATAAAAAGCACATCTGTTTCTTCTTTTTTCAGGTTCAGACCGAGGCAGGCCGTATTTCCAATAACTTCAAAACCGGCAATCTCAGATTTTAAAGGGATAAAACCCGAAATGTTCTCGAATGTCTGTGCTTTGAGGTCATAGGTTACTATTTCATAAAAGCCTTTTTCGAAGCGTGGGCCATCAATATTTTTAAACAGCATGTGCAATTTGTGCCCTTCCCTTTTGGCTTGCACAAATTCAATTTTATCGGGTAAAGGGACAAATTTCAACCATTGTTGTTTAACTGATTTGTTGAAAAGGGCAAAATACCATTTCCTCAGGTCTTCGTTGTTTACTTCGTTGCTTTCGTAAAACACGAGTACGCCAAAAACGTCGAGTGTCTCCACATGGAAGGTTTCCACCTCAAGTGCCGAAGGTACTTCGAGGCGTGCAACGGTTAATTTCTGCCCGAAGGCATCCTGCCCGAAAAAAAAGGTCAAAAACATTAACGATATTACAATTCTTGTTTTCATGCTGTTTACACACTTACAACGCACCAAGAATCAAATAAGTATTGGTGGTGCAAAAATAATGAGGCTTTTGTTTAATCGAAAAAATCCCGGCGTTTTTATCTGAACACCGGGATTTTTTTTTGACGGTTCAAAACAAAAGAACTTATTCGATGATGAGTTTTTTATTTAAAAATGAACCGTCTTCATATTTAATCTGTAACAGGTAAATTCCTGTTGACAACTGCGCTGTATTCAATTGGTTTTGTCCTTCGTTGAGCGATTGAACAACAAGGGTTTGCCCGTTAAGGTTTAGAAGCTGAACGCTCGCTTTTGCTTCCAAATCAATTGTTACGAAATCGGCGGCCGGGTTGGGGTAGATGCTGACCGTTTTTGCATCATTGTGTCCTATGCTGTTGGTTTTCATACCATACACCATCAGGTCATCCAGTTCCCAGGTTGCCGATCCGTCCGTATTGGAGGTGAACATAAAGGCAAGGTATGCTGAGGGACCGGAATAGGAAAGCAAATCTCCATCACCCGAAGCTACCCAGTTCCATCCGCCATCTGACCAGGCAAAGTTATCCGAAATTTCGGTCCAGGTAAAATCGTTGGGGTTGCCACTGCCATCGTAATCCTGCGAAACAAACAACTGCAAATTGGGGCCCGTATAATTCATGGCCGAAATAAACTTAAAATAAAGTTCGGAATAGTTTGACCAATCCATCTGGGGTGAAATCAACCAGTCTTCGTTATCAAAAGGCGCTCCGTCGTAGCCACTCATTTTGGCAAAAGTCTGTCCGCCGAATTCACTTTGTTCCCACACCTGGTCGCCGGTAACATTGTAGGGGGTCCATGTCCCGAGCCCATCATCAAAATATTCTTCGTTCAAAATGGTGATGTTATCTGTAACGGCATCTGTAACAGGTGCTTCTCCGTCTGTTTTGTAGTCGATATCCGAACCCGCATTGGTATAGGGATAAATGACAAACTGGTAAGCTGTTCCGGGTGTAAGTCCGGTAAACTCAAATGTTTCCACGCCAAAAAGTACATTTACAGCTCCTGATCCGTCGCTGAAATCGAGATCGTCAGCAACAGGTGTACCATCAACAGGGACTTCAAAAGCAGAATTCCGTACCGGCATTTCTTCACCCTGGATCAGGTAAGCACTGGGCAGTTGGTCCCCTACAGCATCTGTCCAGTCGAGGGTGATGGTCACACCCGAAGCAGTTGCCGTAAAAGCCGTCGGATAATTAGATGGCTCAGGATAAACAGTTTGGTCGCCATTAAACGAAAAATGGTCGTAGTAAACAAAGCCGCCCGTCTGGTTGTCCTGGTTGTATACCCTGACTTCGAAGCGGAAACCATTGGCATTGACCGGTGCCGTGAGGGTTGCCGACCATTTTTGCCAGTCAGCATTGTCCTCGCTGTAGGTTGTCGGACGCAGTACATCTTCGTTATCGGAAAGCGTACTCCCGTCTTCGAGCCAGTACGACCAGATGCGGGTCCTGGCCATGGCATCGTTGTCTTTGTACCAATAACTGATGGTGTAGGTTTGTCCGCCAACCACTCCTTCGATAACCTGCTGAAGGTCTTTGGTACTACTTGCCGATTCGTGGGCGGCGGCATAAGTACCTTCGTGAATTTCTGTAGATTCCTGCGTGATGTTTTCCGCTTTGTCCCAGTTTGTGGGCGTATTTACATCATCCCAGGTTTCCAGGCCGCCATTTTGCATCAATTCCTGACCTAAAGCAAAGTAGGGCATCAAGGCAACGGCAACAAATAATAATGTCATGTAGATTTTTTTCATGGTTTTTAATTTAAGGGTTAATGAATAATCAATTTTTTAACAACCATAGCATGTTTGTCCAAATCCAGGATACGTACGAGGTAAACCCCATTGTCCAATCCTTTCAGGTTTATGGTCTGCACCGGGGAAGAATTCCCCCTGAATATTTCTTTTCCTGATATATCTGTCATCAGTATTTCGGCTTCAACTCCATCGGGCAATGTAACGGTAACCGACTCTCTTGCCGGGTTCGGGTAGAGCCTGACAGTCCGTTCACTTAAAAGGCTTTCCCAGATTCCGGTGGGTGTTGTGTGGATATACCCTTCTTTAACAAGCGTATCGGAACCAAACTCGTTGGAGGCAATAAGTGTAACATCGTACAGTGAATCGGCATCGATGTAATAATAAACCTCTGACGGGTTTTCTTCTTCCGAGTTTTCCGGTGTACCGCCATCAAATGTCCAATAAAAACTCAGGCTGTCACCCGTTGACAGGTTTGTAAAATCGGTGAAGGTTCCGGCAGCAAACTCTGTCGGGTCGGCAAAGAAGTCGGCAACAGGGGCATATCCTGCCCAAATATATTCTTCGTAGCTTACGCTATCGGTATTCAGGCCGTCGCTTACCACAAGGGTAACATCCCAGCGGCCTGCCGAGTCGTAGGCAACAGGTGGTGGGTTTTGACCGTCAAAAGTTTCGGGCACTCCTTCTTCAAAAGTCCACGACCAGCTTGTCGGGTCTCCGGTCGTCAGGTCGGTAAACAACACACTGTCGCCAACCAAAACAATAGTGGTATCAGCCTCAAAAGCTGCAAACAGTGTTATCTGGCAACCAAAACCGGGCGTTGCCCAAATGGAATCGCCGGCTGCATTGGTTGCTGCAAAATTTACAGAATGCGTCCAGCTTTCGGGAAGTTCATTGTCTGCATCGGGATTGCAAAGTGTTAGCGAAGGGCCGTGGCCATCTGCCAGTGTGTCCCAGGGCGGGCTGTCATCGTAATCCACATAATCCAGCACGTTGTCGTACAAATCTTTTAATTCAATGTCTTCCCCACCGTTACTTAATGCTCCCGATGTCCATTGGAATGCTTCAACGCCAAAGGTGTTCCACATGGCGACCGAATCGATGGAGACCAACAAAAAAGTATCGGGCAGGAGTTGTACATCGGGAAAGCTGTACTCCACCCCTTCCGAGAAGTAAAAGCCATTGAGTTCGACCGTGTCGGTTAAGCTGTTGTTGTACACCTCGATAAACTCAAGCGAATCATTTCCTGACTCGGGCGGGTTGTACATAATTTCGGTAAACACCAGGTTGGGCATGTTGTAGGGTTCGATGATAGAGAAATAATCGTCGCTGCTGTCACTTGGTGCATCAGTACCCAAACCGGAGATGGTAATTTTGTAATCTTCGGCAGGTACCAAATCTTCGGTAACATACCAATCGTAGCTTTCATCAGAAACAGGGAGTCCTGAAACAATCATATCCGGTGTTTCCCCTTCCCTGAAAATAGAGATTTCAACATTTCCGTCCCAGTTTCCATAAGTCCAGGTAATAAGGTAGGTTGATTCCTTTTCAATGGTTTCCCCGCCGTTGGGGTCAATAACCGTGATAAACGGTTCGGGCGGAAAGTTCTCCTCGCCCGGTGTGCCGTCGTCGGCATCACTCGGGTCCCAGCTTGCGGCGAGGCTGTTGTCGCTGTTCACATCAATGAGCGACAGCGAAGGTCCGTTGCCGTCCGGTTCCATGGGCCAGGGCAGGGTGTCGTCGTAAACAACAATGTCAACCAGAATACCATCCGGGTTCCAGATTCGTACCGCATCGCCCGTGTTGTTGAGGCCGAAATTTCCCGAACCGTCATAATCGGGAGTAAAGGGGAAGCTGCCGCTGGTCAATATTTCTATGGTGAAATAATCATCAGAAGCAATACTGTGCCCTGCAGGAATAATGATGGGTGTGTGGGCTGCATCGTTGTCAAGAATCTTCCAGTTTTCCAGGTTAATGGTTGAGTCGGTATTGTTGTACAGCTCTATCCATTCCTCATCCGGGCCGGAGGAATTGTACATAATTTCATTAATAACCAGCGCCGGCACATCGGGAACGGTCCAGCTTTGGGTTTGGGGCAAGGTGTCGGGTACCGTAAATTGCCAGTTACCGTCAATCCAGTTGTGCTCCGTATCGTTTACGCCCCATTCCCATGTGTTGGCGCCATCATCCACAACGAGGTCTTGCTGGCAGGTCCAGATATTGTCTCCGGCGAGGCTGTCGCCATTGGTTCCGTCGTCGAAAAAGGCCGTATGCTCGGCACCCCCGTTCCAGGAAGGGTCATAGTTTCCGTTGCCGTCCCAACTGCCTTTCAAATTAAAGCCGTCGTAATTTCCTGCGGCAGTGTCGTACACAATAAAAGTAACTACTGCCGATGGTGGTGGCGGGCCAGAAACAGTGGTGATGTTATTTGGGAAGTCGTAAGTAAAGGTTGTGGTGTCAACGCCATTGGACGAAAAAGGGACGTTGCCCCCCGTGCTTTGGTCCCAGTTGTGGTTCAGGGTAACTTTACACTCCCAGTCGCCGGAGGGAACCAGCAGTTTAAGGGTGAATACATCATCCCCGTCAGGGTCGGTCATTTCGCCCATCATTTCGGCAGGGTCCCAGTCGTTTCCGCCCATTGATGAAAAAAAGTTTCCAGCGAGCACCGGATTGAGATGTGTTACCAAATCGGCATTGACATTCACTTTCCAGGTAACATTTTCCACTTGTGACAGGATAATGTGCTGGTTGTTTCCCGGGTAATTTGGGTCGGACCAGGAGTCGCCTTCGATGACTTTGTATTCATGATCTGCAATACCCAGCGATTTGGTCAGTTCGTACAAACCGTTGGCGTTTTCACTCATGACATAATCCGGGTCGGTGGTGTTCCATCCCTGGAATGAGCCAACAATCCGCGCCACTGTTGCCGGGGTTCCAAAAGTCTGGTTGTTGTTCAATGCACCCCTTGTGTGGGCAGCAGGGGGTTCCCAGGTAAAATCGCTGTATTGACTTCCTGTCCCCGAGAGTTGCAGGGATTCGCCGACCGGAGTTGATGACGATTCGGAAACGCCGATGTCAACGGACGTCATTCCGTCAGCCGGTCCGCCAGAGCCGGTGAAAGTGCCTTCGTAGCTTAAAAACTGACCACTGATGACCGTACCCTGGTAAACTAGAGCCAGGCCATCGGGTGCCCCGTTCTGAATGCCGTTGGTGGGGTATAAATAATAATAGAGGGTGAATCCGTTGCTGGTGGCCCCTTCGGTAAAAATATCCAGGGCTTTATTATCGTAACTGGCGCCACCATTACCATTGTAAAGGTAAACCTCAAAATCCGACAGGGCATAATTTCCTGCATTTTCAATGGCTACTTCAATAAATTCATCCACATCGCCACCGGTGTTGTCGTAATGCAGCTCGTTTACCCAGGCATTTTGCCCAAGCACCCAAAGGGAAAAGCTTATCAATAATGTACTTAAAAGTAGTTTTCTCATCATAAAATATTTTGGATTTAAATAATTTTAATTACGTCATCAAGACTGAACACCAGACTACATCATTCCCAAACAAAAGCGGGACAAACCTTGCCCGTCTTTTTTTTCAGTAAGGGCACTAAATTACAGAAAAAGTAAGTCGAAGGAAACCCTTGTTAATAACTATTGGTTTTGGTTGATTTTTTGGTCGAGATAAGGGGGTTAATTTCTGAACGGTTGTTTTCTGTGGCACAAAAAAAGGTGTCCGTTCCGGACACCTTTTTAAACTGAACCAAGTCATTGATTATTTATCGTCAACTTCTTCGAAGTCCACGTCGGTTACTTCGTCATCGCCACCGGCGGGGCCACTGTTTCCGGCATCAGTTCCCGGAGGGGGCGGCGGAGGTGCCTGGTCAGCGGCCTGGCCGTCTTTATACATGTGCTCCGAGGCTTTCTGCCAGATGGCATTTATTTTTTCGAGTGCAGCATCAATGGCAGGAATGTCCTGTGCTTTGTGGGCTGTTTTCAACTCCTCTAATGCCCCTTCAATTTCGGTCTTGTTCTCGGCAGGAAGTTTGTCGCCGTATTCTTTCAACTGCTTTTCCGTCTGGAAAATCATGGCATCGGCACTGTTCAGTTTCTCCACCCTTTCTTTGGCTGCTTTGTCGGCATCGGCATTGGCTTCGGCTTCGGCTTTCATTTTCTCAATTTCCTCTTCCGAAAGGCCCGAGGATGCTTCGATACGGATACTTTGCGATTTTCCGGTCGCCTTGTCTTTGGCACTCACATGCAGGATACCGTTGGAATCGATGTCGAAAGTTACTTCGATTTGCGGTACGCCGCGTGGTGAGGGTGGGATCCCGTCGAGGTGGAAGCGGCCCAGGCTTTTGTTTTGGTTCGCCATTGGGCGCTCGCCCTGCAATACATGGATTTCAACAGAAGGCTGGTTGTCAGCAGCAGTTGAGAATGTTTCCGATTTTTTCGTCGGGATGGTTGTGTTGGCATCAATCAACCTGGTCATCACGCCACCAAGGGTTTCGATACCCATCGAAAGCGGGGTTACATCAAGCAGCAACACATCTTTTACTTCTCCGGTCAGTACGCCACCCTGAATGGCTGCACCGATGGCCACGACCTCATCGGCATTCACCCCTTTTGAAGGTTCTTTTCCGAAGAAGTCCCTGACAACTTTCTGAATGGCCGGAATACGTGTTGACCCGCCCACCAGAATTACGTCGTTCACATCCGAAGTGGTCATGCCGGCATCTTTCAGGGCTGCTTTGCACGGCTCGATGGTCGCGCGGATCAGCGAATCGCAAAGCTGTTCAAATTTTGCCCTGGTCAGTTTGGTAACGAGGTGTTTTGGCACACCGTCAACAGGCATGATGTAGGGCAGGTTGATTTCTGTTTCGGTTGAACTGGACAGCTCAATTTTGGCTTTTTCGGCGGCTTCTTTCAAACGCTGCAGGGCCATTGGATCTTTGCGCAGGTCAACGCCTTCATTTTTCTGGAACTCATCGGCCAGCCAGTTCATTATTTTTTCGTCAAAATCATCACCACCGAGGTGGGTGTTTCCATTGGTTGATTTTACTTCAAAAACACCATCCCCCAGTTCGAGGATGGAGATGTCGAACGTTCCGCCACCGAGGTCGAACACGGCAATTTTTTCGTCGCTGTGTTTTTTGTCAAGGCCATAAGCCAGTGCTGCGGCAGTAGGTTCGTTGATAATTCTTTTTACTTCGAGCCCGGCAATTTCACCGGCTTCTTTGGTTGCCTGGCGCTGCGAATCGCTGAAGTATGCCGGTACGGTGATTACCGCTTCCGTTACAGATTGCCCGAGGTATTCTTCTGCTGTTTTCTTCATTTTCTGAAGTACAATGGCCGAAATTTCCTGTGGGGTGTACAACCTGTCTTCAATTTTCACGCGCGGTGTGTTGTTTTCCCCTTTAACAACTTTGTAGGGCACACGGCCAGCTTCGGTATCCACTTCGCTGTATTTGTTCCCCATGAAACGCTTAATTGAAGAGATCGTTTTTGTCGGGTTAGTGATGGCCTGCCGCTTGGCCGGGTCGCCGACTTTTCTTTCCCCATTATCAGTAAATGCAACAATGGAAGGGGTCGTACGACGCCCTTCGCTGTTTGCAATAACAACCGGTTCATTACCTTCCATCACGGCAACACAAGAGTTGGTTGTTCCTAAATCTATTCCAATTATTTTTCCCATAATATTTTCTCCTATAAATTTTCAGATGAATATTTTCTGTTTTCAAGTCAACTGTCAATGATTATGCCAAATGCACCGTAAAAGCTTTTCGGCTGAAATCATCGGGAAATAAATTTTTGGGGGTACTCACACTAAGGCATTGAGAAACAAGCCGTATCAGGTTTTTATAAAAACAGGGACAGAATTTCCGGCAGGTTTGGCTGGTGACAAAAAGGCAGTAATTAGACGGGGGTCAGGGTGATAACTATTTTACCGGGTAGCGAAATCCAAGTCCGGGATAGTCTTCAACCAGCATTTCAATACTTTTCGGGGTAAGGAGTACATCTTTGAAGGTTGAGTGGCGGGAAGCGAAAACCCCCGTACCCCCTTTGATGTTTGTATAAACGGGAACCTCGGTCAAAAGGCTGTTGTCGGCCTCGTTAATTTCCAGGTAGTTGTTCAATATTTCGGAACCGCAGGCCACAATGAGGTTAACCGTTCCGGCCCAGCGTTTCACATTGGGAATACTTTCCAGTTCGGTCTCGAGCAGGTTGTAAAAGGTTTCCCCAACATAAGCCCTGCTGCCGTTGTCATCGGTGTCAGTCCCTAAAAACCAGGTTGTTTTTTTGTTCAAGGTATCCGCATTGCCCGGGATTAGTTCCTGATAATTGAACACAAGAAATACTTCGTAGCGTTTTCCGTTTTCGGCAAGCGACCATTTTATCTCGGAGTCGTTGGTAAAGCTGATGAATTTATTGGGACGGCTAATGGTAAAATCACCAACCAAATCGGTTTCAGAAGTTATTTCCTTTCCATCGTTGTTGATGATCAATTTGTATTTTGCGTTGTAGTCGAGACCGGTTTTCGCAAAATAAACCACCTGATCGGGAAAATAGAAAGTTGAATCGCCGGGCCTTTTGTTGTGGATGGTGATGGTATCGAAAACGATGGGGGGCAAGTTGTTTCCGTTTTTCACACCCTGCAATTTCACATCCAGCTTGTAGGAATAGTTGCTCGAATCGGGGTTTTTTGCAATCAGCAAGGCATTACCGGGCCCGGTGAAAGCTTTGGTAATTTTAATCCATGAAGTATCGTCGGAAGTATCGAGCAAACCGTAAACAACGGAAATATCTTTGTAATCGGCATACAAATCAAAATCGGTGCTGCAACTGTTCAGAAAGGTAAAACCACCCGTAATAAACAACAAGCCAAACAATACTTTTTTCATTCCTTGAAATCTTTGATCAGTTGAATTTTAAAACGGCCAAAATTAGGTTTTATTTTGAATCGTTCCCCTGGGCAGGGAAACTCTTCCAGGTTCTGTGAACTCAGGAAGGTTTCCGGAAGGTTCGCTACGCATTTTCCACCCATTTTCTGGCATTCACAAATGCTTCCATCCAGGGGGTGATTTCATCCCCCGGCCGGTCTTCGGGATAGTGTGCCCACTGCCAGGGAAAGACAGAACGTTCCAGGTGGGGCATCATGGCGAGGTGGCGCCCGTTGTTGGAACAAATGGCAGCCGTTTCCCAATCCGAACCATTGGGGTTTCCCGGGTACAAATCATAACTATAAGTCATGGCCAGGTTGTATTTGTCGTGGAAATACGGGAAACTAAACCTGCCTTCGCCGTGGGCAACCCACACGCCGATGCGTGAACCGGCCAGGCTTTTCAGCATAACCGAGTTGTTTTCGTTAATATCAATATTGACGAAACCCGATTCAAATTTCCCGGAAATATTGTGCAGCATTTTGGGCTGTTCGGGATGCTGCGGATAAATCAGGCCCAATTCGACCATGAGCTGGCAACCGTTGCAAACCCCCAGGCTGAGGGTGTCGTCGCGGGCGTAGAAATCGTCGAGGGCCCGTTTGGCTTTTTCGTTGTACAGAAAAGCACCGGCCCAGCCTTTGGCCGAACCCAGCACGTCGGAATTGGAAAAGCCACCCACAAACACGATGAAGTTCACATCCGACAAATCTTCCCGGCCCGAAATCAAATCCGTCATGTGGATGTCTTTCACATCAAAACCCGCGTGGTAGAGCGAGAAAGCCATTTCGCGGCCGCCGTTAACCCCCTTCTCACGGATGATGGCTGCCCTGATGCCCGTCGGTCTTTTCATTTTCCTGTCCAGACCCAAATCGTTTTCTTTCCCCGTAAAACCTTGGTTGAAATAAAAATTCAGGTCCTGCCTTTTGAAGTTTCGCAATCTGCAATGCGCCGGCCCTTCGCCACTTTGTTTCCTGTCGAACAGCCAGGATGTTTCGTACCAAATATCGCGCAACCTGTCGATGTCGAGGACGTAAGTCTTATCGTTGTGTTTCAGGTCGATCTTGAAATCGTTGATGACTTTCCCGATACGTTGGAATTTCAGTTTTTCATTCTGCAGCAGCTTTTCCACACGGGCAGTTTCCTCCACCTGGATGACCACCCCCGGGTTTTCGCTGAAGAGCAGTTTGACGATGTCGGGTTCGTTCAATCCGGTCAGGTCGATCTCCATGCCGTGGTCGCAGTTGGCGAAGTTCATTTCCAGCAGGGTGGTGATCAGACCGCCTGCCGAAATGTCGTGACCCGCCAGCACTAAATTGCCGGCAATGAGTTCCTGCAAAGTGTTAAAAGCTTTTTTGAAACAATGCGGATCGGCAATGTCGGGCGATTGTTTCCCCAGCCGGTTTCTTGTTTGGGCAAAACTACTGCCGCCCAGTTGGCGGGGGCTTGCCGAAAAATCAATGTAAATGAGGTCTGTACCGGTCTTTGTTTTGATCACCGGCGACACCGTCCTGCGGATATCGGTTACTTCGCCCACGGCAGAAATGATCACCGTGCCGGGGGCGTAAACCACCTTCCCGCCGGGATACTTCTGCGTCATCGAAAGGGAGTCCTTTCCGGTGGGGATGTTGATGCCCAGTTCAACGGCAAAGTCACTCACGGCTTTCACCGCGTGGTAAAGGCGGCTGTTTTCGCCCGGGTTCCGTGCGGGCCACATCCAGTTGGCACTGAGGGAAACGCCCTTCAGTTTTTGGTCGATGGGCGCCCACACCAGGTTGGTCAAAGCCTCGGCGATGGAGAGGCGTGAGCCCGCTTCCGGGTTGATCAGTCCGCTGACGGGCGCGTGTCCCAGGGCGGTGGCCACCCCCCTGCGGCCAGTGTAATCCAGTGCCGTCACCCCCAGGTTGTTCAGCGGTAGCTGAATGGGGCCGGCGCACTGCTGCATGGCCACTTTGCCGGTAACGGATCGATCCACTTTGTTGGTCAGCCAGTCCTTGCAGGCAACGGCCTCGAGGCGCAGCACATCGTTGAGATAAGTCGTAAATTGTTCCGCATCGTAATCTAATTCTTCAAAATCACTTTCAGATGTGTTGTCTTTCAGTACGGTTTTAGGCGGTTTTCCAAAAAGGTATTCCAGTTGCAAATCGACAGGGCAACTTTCTTCGTTACCGTTAATGATCAAGCGGTGGTCCCTGCTCACCGTCCCAACCTTGTAGATGGGTGCCCGTTCGCGCTTTGCCGTGTCTTCCAGAATTTGATAATCCCTGCTCCTGATCACCAGCCCCATGCGTTCCTGCGATTCGTTACCCAGGATTTCTTTAAGGGAAAGGGTCGGATCGCCCACCGGCAGTTTGCCGGCCTCGATCACCGCCCCGCTGTCTTCCACCAATTCCGACAAGCTGTTCAGGTGGCCGCCTGCGCCGTGGTCGTGAATGGAAACGATGGGGTTTTTCTCCGATTCGCACATCGCCCTGATGGCGTTGGCCACGCGTTTCTGCATTTCGGGATTGGCACGTTGCACGGCGTTCAGTTCGATGGCATTGTTGTACTCGCCGGTTGCCACCGACGACACCGCGCCGCCACCCATTCCAATCCTGTAATTGTCGCCACCCAGTACAATGATTAGATCGCCTTCTTCGGGGATGCCCTTTTTCGCATCGCCGGCATTGGCAAAACCAATTCCACCCGCCTGCATGATGACTTTGTCGTAGCCGTACATCTTGCCGTTTTCCTGGTGTTCAAAGGTCAGCAGGCTGCCGTTGATGAGGGGTTGTCCGTACTTATTTCCAAAGTCGGATGCACCATTGGATGCTTTGATCAGAATTTCTTCGGGTGTCTGGTATAGCCAGTTCCGGGCTTCCATTTTGTTTTCCCAGTCGCGGCTGCTGTCATGGCGTGTGTAAGCCGTCATGTAAACGGCGGTTCCGGCCAGCGGGATGCTGCCTTTGCCCCCGGCAAGGCGGTCGCGGATTTCGCCGCCACTCCCGGTTGAAGCGCCGTTGAAAGGTTCAACGGTTGTTGGGAAATTATGGGTTTCGGCCTTGAGGGAAATGACGGTGTCAATATTTCTGATTTGAAAAAAGCCGGCTTTGTCTTGCGCGGCAGGGGCAAATTGTTCAATTTGAGGGCCCAGCACAAAGGCGACATTATCTTTGTAAGCCGATACCAGTTTGTTCGGGTTTTCGGCAGATGTCTTTTTGATGAGGGCAAACAAACTGTCCTTCATTTCACGGCCATCGATCACGAAGCTTCCGTTAAAGATTTTGTGCCGGCAATGCTCCGAGTTGATTTGGGCGAAACCGTAAATCTCCGAATCAGTCAGCGGCCTGTTTATTTTATTGCTGATGCCTTCGAGGTATTCAATCTCGTCGTCGCTTAAAGCAAGGCCTTCGTTTTTATTGTATTCCCCAATATTTTCAATGTTACGGATGGGTTCGGGTGTTTTGCTGATGGCGAAAATGTCCTGATCCATTCCTTTAAAAAGCTGTTGCAGCATGGGATCGAAGTCTGCATTTTCGCTTTCTGTTTTGCTGAACTCCTCCATTCTTACTATGCCTGTAATGCCCATGTTCTGGGTAATCTCGACCGCGTTGGTACTCCAGGGAGTAATCATTTCTTTGCGGGGGCCCACAAAAAAACCGTCAATCCTGCTCCCTTCTTGCAGTTCAGCGCCACTGAACAACCATTGCAATTTTTGCAAGTCTTTGTTTGTCAGTTTCGAATTGCATTGAACCAGGAAATATTGCAGGTTTTTTTTGTGGAAGAAGTACACCATCATCAAAAATATTTAGGCCGGAAAATATTGCTGCAAATATAGAAAAGGAAGCGGGAATCAAGGTGGAATGGTTCTAAAATAGAGATGATTTGCCGGGTTTTTGAAAAAAGATTATTCCGGGGAAAGGAGTTCAATTGTAACAACAAAGTGACCCAAAGCTAATTGTGGACTTTGAATTTTCAGCACGACTAATATGGAAGCTCACTTATAATTTAATGAATTTGATTTTTTCAACATTGTGGCCCGAATAGATAGCCACAACGCAAACACCCTTTGGTAAAGAACTAACATCAATGGAAACCTTAGATGATAGGTGATTTGCATTTTTTATTAAGAATAATTTGCCGTTCAGGTCATATACTTCGACTTTCATAATTGATAAATCACCGGCAATTGCAATAATATCCACTTTGCTGTTCCCGGGGTTAGGTACAATAATAAAATTTTTATCCAATGCTGTTTCGGAGTTTTTGAACTCAGTCAGATAAACAGTCTCGTTAACCGTTTCATTTTCACTTTGATTTATTGACAGTGGCTCAAAATAATCAGTGCAAATTGTTCCTGTTGAACGGAAAACGGCGCCATTGGTTGCTGAAAAGCCCGGCGATAAAACTACTCTTTGCCCAATTAGTTCCAGGTTCTCGCCTGTACTTACAGCAGCAGCATTTTCACCACCAATTTCAATATTTCTTGCTTCCAACCGCAAAGGTCCCTCTTGCTTCGTATTGTATTTTACGATAGATGGGAGAATTAATTCACGATCACCAAAGTAGGCGTAATCGTGATAATAGTAAACACCAGGATACTTTTTTATTGATCCGTCGTCATATAAAACCCTCCGTGAAGTAATAATTAAATTGTTTTTGTTTGCCTTAACTATAGTGCCATATCCATCATTAACAATACCATTGGAGGGAATTATCGTTAAGTACCGATAAAAATAGTTACTGCTATTTGCACGGTAGAGTATCGAAGAACCCTGAATTGCATCTGGAATACCATTGCAAATCAGATATGAAGTTTCATAATTGCCCGATAGAAAGTAATTGTCATACATTGCGAGGCTGCTACCGAAAGGAGTTTGTTCATTGGAGAGCATCATGTCTGGCAGTGACACAAAATTCTGCCCATCGTAGTATGACAAACTAATATGGGGGTTTTCAATATCTTGTACAGAAGTAGCAAGGTATTTTGTGCCAACTACTGACTTTTCACTACCTGAGAAACCTTGATAAGCGTCATCATACGCTATTCCTTCATCGACAATTTGCCAGGAATTATTTCCTTTCTTGTAAACTTTGGAATTAATAATTGCAATATCACCACTTAGACTTAGTTTTGGCGGAGTAGGGTGTGGCGCGGTATATTTTCTATCAGTAATATACCAAAGATTCGAACTTTCGTTGTATTCCCAAATAGAAACCTGATGTTGTTCATTTTGTTCGTTATAAGAAGAAATAAGAACAGTCCCGTTATCCATATCGGTAAAATGGCCAAACCTTAGCCAATATTCATCCGGCGTAAGTACCTGAGATTGTTTTACCCATAAGTTGTTTATTCTCTTATAGAAGTAAACATTTCCACTGTAATCATTTTCTTTAATGCTTCCAACAAGAAGTAAATCACCTGAAACACTTATGCTCCATATTTCAAATTCCGGATCAATAGTTTGCTGGGGTGCATATTCATCCCATGTGTTTGTGTTACTATTAAATTCGTATAAATAAATTAAATCATGAGTCGCAATAAAGAGAAAATCCTCATCATCAAGAAGTTCAACGTCTTCAATCCTTTCGGCTGCGATAACAATTTCATTTTCAGCCGCCGGTATCAGTTCATTTTTCGGAACAACAGTAATTAACTTTGTTTTGTGCCCGACAAGTTCATCCGAAAAGTTTCTGATTGTTAAAGTAACAGCATAAACACCGCTGTTAAGATAGGCATGACTGGGATTGTTCAGGTAATAAAATATACCATCGCCCATATCCCATTCATAATAACCGTCATAAAACTGATCAGACGACTTAAAATCAATCAGTTCGCCGGTCAGCCCTTCCCCGTTGTACATATTGTCGGTATTAGCAATGCATGTCCATTCAAAATCAATAGGTGCGAAATTCGTGGAGGCTTCCAATACTTCAACTTCGGTTTCGTAAGTAATTTCCTCCGGTAGGTCTTTATTTAGGATCAACTTAACCATATAAGTATCAGGGCCGGTGTATTGGTGTTCGGGTTCAGGCTCAGTTGAACTGGCGCCATCTCCAAAATCCCAGTTGTAAGTAATGATATTTCCCGCCGAATAATTGTAAAACTGTATTACATAGGGCGCGTAATAAGTTTTCTGCGAAAAAGTAAAATCAGCTATGGGTATGTTGCTGTAGCCTTCGGGATAAACCGTAATCAGTTTGTTCTTTAGCGTAATGTCGCAACCGGTTTCGTTGCAAGCTTTCAGTGTAACATTATATTGGATGGGTTCGTCGTATTCGTTAACGAATGTGTGTTGTGGGTTTTGTTCGTTAACAGGAAGCGAGTTATCGCCAAAATCCCATATCCATTCCGTGGGATCCCCGGTTGAAGCATCGTTAAAAGTAATGGTAAGTGGCGAATAGCCATACAGCATGTCTTGATCCAATGGTGCTTTTTTATTGTTTATAACGGAATGGAACATTGCTTTAATTAAATCGGTAGAGCAAAAAGGTATTTTATGTCCATTTTCACCTGTCCCTAAATTGTTTTGCCAGTTTCCGTCATTTAAACGGTGGGGCAGCCAGCTTGCATTCATCTCACTTCCGTTTTCCGACATACCAAGTCTTACTATTTGGTTATCTGCCATGTCTTGACCGTTAATTATCATTTGGTAGTTACTGCTGTACTCGAACAAGCCTGGAAGCTCGCTTTTCTCAATAACAGTTTGCCACACAGTTGGGTTACCGTAATAGGCTACCATTATTATAGAATAGTCAGGTATCCCAGCATCAGGAATTTTTATACTCACATCCTGCATCGGTTCGCTCGTTATAACAAATATTTCAATCTTATTTTCATAATCGGCACAATCGTTTACGCTCTGTTGGTCAACTGTCAGTTTCAATTTGCCTTCAACATAATCTGGAGTAGGATCAATATAATCCACTGTTGCACCATATATTTTTTTACCGCTATAAATGCTGACTTCCTGCACATAGGGCTGATGGTTGTCGAGCACCATGTTGTTTCTTGGCTCTGTTGAGGCATTACCGCTAATATCCTCCGCCGTAAAAGTGATGTCGTATTTTCCATCGGGGTAAACAGCCCTCTGATTTACATAAGCTTCAGTGTGCCCTGCCACGGTGCTTTTTTTTGAAGGCCAGTGAAGTTTGAAGTAGTCATGGCCGGGATCGGCATTACCATCATCATTTTGATCAATTGGATCATATGGATAAACCCCTTCGCTAATGTTATTTTGTATCCAGAGTTCGTTAGTCATCGGGTTTGTTATAATTATGTCAGCAATATAAACATTATGACCCTGTCCTGCGATCCTCCAGTTTTCACTAAAATCTACATCCTGATTATTCTTATTTTGGCATGTGATTGAAAAAATATTTAAATCTTTGTCATCGGTAGTATTAACTTTTGCTTCAAATATGATGGGTGATCCATATATTTCATCTTCATCTTGAAAGACAGTAGCTTGATTGTTATATACCCGTTTAATAGCGGGCATTTCAATTATGGGGTCTACTGTGTTGCTGTGAGATACAGTAGAAAAAGGATTGATGCGTTGACCCCAATTGGGACCAATATGAAGATGAACAGGATATGGTTCAGCATTTTGAGTGTAATCCCCAGGCATAAAAATCCATTCGCTTTGGCCGATTTGGGTGGAAATCGGAACAATATCACCAGTAATATCTTTAAATACCCAAATCTCTCCAGTATATTCTGTAGTAGTTAGAACAGTTTGTGTCCTTAAACTGCCTGAATTATCCAAATATCTGAGAATAATAAAATTATCATGATCTGTATCATCGTCAAGACAATCAGGACAGTACTCCCACAAATCATTACCGTCTACATCGGTATAAGTACCTGTTTCAACATGCATATACCTGCGTCGAACATTTCCGGGACTTACAATCCTGATGTAGGCGATACTTCTATGCCATTCATTAAAAGCAGTAATATCACCTTCTTCTACTGCAAAGGCCGAGACCCCAAGTGGGCATTGATAATCAATACCATTATGAAATAGTGAACCTATCGTAACATTCCTTGGCCCGTAATCACTGTTAATCACTCCAAATTCGGTTGTGCTCCCTGTTATCGGGTCAGGCAACTGACCATAAACCCACGAAAAATCAATTAATAAAATAAGAATAAAATATACGATTCGTTTCATTGTCTTACTTATTTTGATCGTTTGAACTCTTTGGACTTATAACAAATTTGCCCGCTTCTTTCGTTATTTTGTTGGTACGGTAGTTGATGTTTATGTCGGTTGTTTCCGTTTGCAGTAATTCCCCCCTTTGGTTATAAAAATTATATACATAGAAATCTTTGTTTTTGCCAATCGTATAAAAATTGCTATCAATAACTTTCCATCGGTATATAGCCATTTGTTCATTGTGCAATAGGACATGATTTATTGAATAAATGATTTCGTGGTTAAATAAATCTTTCACTGCAATTGATCCAATACTAAAGTTTCGAGTCAAATACTTTTTTTCATCAGATGATATAATAATGGCACTATTATAATCTTCAATCCGCCACATTAAATTATTATTGATATCATATAATAACTGGTCTTTGTCTAATAATACTAAATAAAAATTTTCTTTAGGTGAGAATTTTATGCCCCTAAAAAACCCAGACGGGAATATCACTTCTTCAATATTACCTGACTTATCTATCCTGTCATAAATATTTGGCCCTTGATAATCGTTGTGGTTGCACATAAAGAAATATTTGTGCTTTAAACCGACATACAATCGTTCGTAGCCATCTTCATATTTTTTAATCAACGCTCCATTCTTTGTATAAAGATGAACCTGCGCCAAATCCTCACTTACTAGTCTAAACAGAACAGCTTCGCCAGAAGAGGAAATATATAATCGATCTATAAAATATTTGTAATGTTTTTTGAAGAGCATTTCCTTGTTGCCATTATAATATTGTATGCTTGTACTACGATAATAGTTATACTTGCTTCTATTTAAAAACCAGAGGGTATCATATACCATTGCATAGTTTTCAGAAACCGTACCTGAAAACACCCTTATAGAAACTCGATATTCAGTTGGGCCGGAAGTAGCAGTATCAATAATAAATTTTTTTCTTAATATTACCATCCCCTTCTCTAAATCCACATCGGCCAGGTTTATGGTGGTGTCGCCCACCGTAACAAACCTGCCCTCCCCCTGGCCAAAGGCTGTTTGCAGGCTGAACAAAATCAAGGCCACTGCTGCTATTATTGTTTTTCTGTACATTTCTTTTTATTTGAATAATTACTGAAACTGTTTAACCAATACATAAAATCGTGTATCTAATCAATTGTATTATTCGTTGTTTTATGGATTCCAATTCATTATACTTACTATCCCTCTAATTTCTATTTCTTCACCGGTAGATATATTTTTAAGTACAATGATGTAAAGATAACCCCCAGAGCCTTCAGTTCCTCCATCCCATAAACAGGTAGTACGATTTTCTCCTAATTCAATTTCTTTATCTTCAATAATAGGCTTACTGGATGTAAAAATATTCAAAATACAGATATCGGCACCGCGTGTTTTAATGCACCATTCATCGAATACACCATTCCTGTTGGGCGAAAACCATTGAGGAATATATGAATAACAAATACTTCCTGAGTTAAGCGTCTCCTGAATCATCCCATCATCAACAATACTGTCGTTTACCGGTTGCGAAAACAGTTGGCAGGCAACAGAAACCATCAATACTGTGATAAACAACAATTTATTCACTGATCAATTTTTTTAGGTTATCAATTTCTTCCTGTTGCTTCATGATGTAAAGGGTTAGTTCCTCTACTTTTTCTAAGAGGATAGCGTTCAGTTCGCCAAGGTTCTGCCCATTTTCTTTTACTTCTTTAGCAGTTGGCACATTTGGCAGATGGCCGTTGGTGCTTACAAACTCCTTCAATTCATTCAAAGGCATCAGTTCGTAACCCTCTTTAAAAACATAGTCGGGCCATTCCCTGTCCTGATTTAACACATTGATAACAACCTCTTCGCTGGTAATGCCGCCTTCGACAAAAAGCCTGTGTGAAGTGCCGCCCGGTGGCAAAGTATTTCCAATGGCAACCTTACCGTTTGAGTAAAAATTAATAATAGGAACAGGGTTGTCTATATTTGCCGTGATATGCCCGATGCCATCACCGTCAACCCCAAACCCATAGGCGAAAACGCTGTTTGCCGCCCAAAATCCGGCATTTTCATTCTGGGTGGATAATGCAATAATCCCGGTTTCGCCTTCAGACCTTACATCAAGCATGGCGGCTGGCATGGACGTACCTATGCCAATCCGGTTTTCGGGTGAAACAAAAATACCCTGCCCTTCTGATATATCATCATGCTTTATCCAGTTGCCATTGGTCAGGATGTCTTGTTCGGCCGTGTGGTTACCGAGATTATCGTAAAGCGGGATATTATCGGTAAATAAAAAGCCTTGTTCATCGGCAAATATTATTTTGTGTTCCCCGGGTACTGTAGCAAAATCAGCTACCCTGAAGCTTCCATTAACATCAAGATTTGCAATTGGGTCCAATGTGCCTATTCCCACAAATCCTGCGTCCCTGAATAAATAGTTGCCTTCCGAATTAAAAATTAAGCCTTTGTCTTCACTGGCAGTAATCCCATGGCCTGTGTTGCCGAGAATAATGTGTGCTGCTGAATTTTCACCCCAGGAGAAGGGTTCAAGAAGAAGCGTGGCATGTTCCCCTTCATCAGCACGAATATGCAATTTTTCAGTCGGGTCCATCGTGCCAATGCCTACTTTACCTGTTGTGCCTGACATGGGGCCGGGTGCGGGCCCGACAAAAAAAGTAGCAACATTGCTATTAAATCCAAGGGCAAACGAATTTTGCTTGTAGTTTATCAGGGGCATTTCTTCAGAATGCCCCTTTCCCATTGTGATTGTTCCCGGGGCTTCGCCTGTAACCCAGGTACCGAAAGTTTTTGCACTGGCGCCAACTGATATTGCCCGCACACCAAAAGCGAATGATTTGTCGCCAATCGCCTCTGCACCTATACCCAATGCAAAACTAATATCGCTCATCGCTTTTGCTTCATAACCAAAAGCAAATGAGGCACGACCGGTTGGCCCGGTTTCTGAAAGCCAGCCACCGCTTAAAGAATAATCGCCAAAGGCGTTGCATTCCAGACCAAGATGACTTGAATACTGGCCTTGTGTTGAAATGTATTGGTTATAACAATCCGTGCAGTTTGTTCCTCTATCGTCTTGTGCAAAGCCGGCGTAGCGGTTTGCCAAAAGAAATACTAAAATTGTAGCGAATAGTCGTATCCGTTTCATAATTAATTGTTTTTTATCCATTTTCCTTTTTCAATTATTTTGTTTTCCTTAACTTTTATTGTCCATGTATAATTTCCTTTCGGGAGTGATGATGTATTAACCGTAGTGGTCAATGCTATCAGTTTTTTCTTTAATACCGCCTGCCCGTTCATATTGTAAAGGATAAGCACTGCCGATGGCCAACCGCAACTTACCCATAATCGATCACCTCCGGGATTCGGATAAAGCAAGGCATTTTTTGTTTGTACATTGGGTTTATCATCCTGTCCTGTCATATAGCCGTTGCCGTCAACTTTTAGTACCCAGGCATCCCAATTATCAGGAACATCATCATTGTCATAGTCATAACGCTGGCTTGACAAAATTACTCCTCCATCGTTGCAAACATTTAACCCGATGTTGCTGTAATACATACCATCAGGATTGTAGTATCGCGTGAACTTATGCTTAAAGGTGCTATCTAATTTCGTTAGCATTACCCAGGATGAAGTTTTGGGAAATGCAGCAATAACCACATTATGGGTACCTGAAATAAAAATTTCTCCCTCTTTGCTGAAATCGAAAGATTTCCAATAAGCAGCGTAATCAATTGTATCTTGTGCACCTAAAACAATATCATTTAAAATATTGCCGAGTGAATCCATACGAAATACCCAAAGGTCATCGTCCTGTACCCTGTCGAAAACGCTGAAACTCCCACAGCCCACCCAACTGTTAGTGCTTTCCTGCAAAATACTGAAAGGATAGTCGGCATTTTGGTAAAACTCCTCTATCGAAAGCAGGTTAAAGTCCAGATCGAACTTTACCCATTGGTGAACACCTTCGCGGAAGCCCGAACCGAACAACCATATCTCGGTACTGTCGGAGTTGAAACAAACATCCTCAACTAGCTGTCCTTTGTCCATCTTTAAAATATGTGTATTAATTGTATCGCCTATTTCATTGTATTTGTAGAAACAAATATCTCCTGCATCAAAACCCTGGTTGTTGTATGGCTCTGTCAATGAAACAACAAAAATGTAGTTGGACTCCTTATCCGTTAGAATATGTGTGGCTGCAGATAAATAGGTATTGTAGCCATCTGGAAATTTCACTGTTCTCTTAGTCAGTATATTTAGATTATCATTAAAAGTGATGTTGTACAGACCTCCAGATGAAGTGTCATTAAAATCATAAAATCCAATTCCCAAAAAAATACTATCTGTTTTAATCAGGTGTCTTAATCCTACTGAAGTATCTGGGGAACGTTCAAGTCTGACCATAGTATCACCAGTCTGGCTTAATTTTAAAAGCATTATATCACTGTACAATTTAGGTGAAATTGTATCCTCACGTCCCGCTAATAAGTAATAATAGCCGTTATCATTTTCATATGCTATGCCTACACCCTCAGTTGCGTTTGTTTGTAGGAAGAAATCAAATGTTGTTGTTTGGGCAAGAAGTTGATATTCAAATCCCAAAATAAAAGTTAGAAACAAGAAAATTGTGTGTTTATACATAGTACCAGACACTTAGTTTATATCAACTGGCAAATCACCAGTAGTTCGCTGCACCCAAAAACCAAAGTCTGCTTTTGTAATATGGTGTATATAACGTATTTTTGGTGGAATTGCATCATCGAGAATCCTTTCCCCCACAATCCAACATTCATTAAAAACAAGCTCGGGGTGGTCAACGAGATAATCTTCAAAAATACGTACTGTATTGATTTTGTAATAATACATCTCCCCACCATCCACACATTCTTCTTCTTCGCCAATGGTCAGGCCACCGAAATTCCTGGCGTAAAAAATATAGTAATCTTTGTAATTGTCGTCTTCACTGTACGGGTTTGGGTAATCGTAATACGGTATAATTCCCCCCAAAATTTAGACAACAAGTATCATTAGAATTTTTAATAAACTTGTTGTTATGAAACGAAGAAAAAAACACAGTGCAGGATTTAAAACAAAAGTTGTTCTTGAAGCGCTGCAGGAA
>JAKIVD010000032.1 GCA_021647205.1 Bacteroidales bacterium
ATAGTGAACAGTCTGTTTGTGAAGGTGACACTGTTGTGGTATCACCCCTTGTATTGGAAGGTAGTGGTGAGCTCAATTACTTTTGGGAAGGCCCTGATAATTTTTCAAGTAACAAAAGACAGCTTATAATTTTGGGAATTAATGCTAACCAGAATGGTAATTACAAATTTACAGTTACCGATACTGTGAATTGTGTAGAAAGCAAAACCATTGACATTAGTGTAAACCCTTTCCCTGAAATTGCCTTTGCCAATTACGACACAATCTGGGCAGAGCCGGGTTATTTATTGGAAGCCGGAAACGGTGCTGAATATTACCAGTGGAATACGGGCGAAATTACAGAAGTCATCCAAATCGACAGCATGGGGCATTATGTTGTGGAAGTCATTTCTTACGAGGGTTGCAAATCATCCGATGCCGTACAAGTCCTTTGGGGTGAAGTTGGCGCACCGTTTTACCTGCCCAACGCCTTCACACCCAATGGAGACGGGCTGAATGATGTTTTCAAAGCCGTGCCCAAATACGATTATGTAAGCAAATATCAACTTACGATTTACAATCGCTGGGGACAGCAAATCTTCGTATGCAACGACATCGACTGCGGATGGGATGGAAACTACAACGGCAAAGCCAGTCCCAATGGAGCCTACATTTACAAAATTGTTTACGAAGAAATCAGCCGGCCCGGACAAAGCAAAACCCTTGAGGGGACGGTAGTGTTGGTGCGGTAAGTCTCCCTTAACCTTTCAGCCTGTCCTTCCGGGCTTACCAGTGCCCGGCCTTTTCCAAGCGGAAAGGTTTTACACATATTCATCCCAGCTTTTTACTGTTAAATCCTCCGGTTTGTAGCGGCTAATGGCAAAAATAAAAGCACTGGCAAGGCGGGCGTTGGTAATCAGGGGCACGTTAAAATCAACGGCAGCGCGGCGGATGGTGTAATCATTGTCCAGTTCTTCGCGGCTCAGGTCTTTGGGGATGTTGATGACGAGGTCGATTTGTTTGTTTTTGATCAGTTCGTAGGCATTGGGTTCTTTTTTTACATCGTGCCAGTTTACCTGTGTTGAAGGGATGGCATTCTTATTGAAAAAATCATGGGTTCCTTTGGTGGTAAACAATTGGTAGTTATTTTCAACCAGCAATCGTGCGCTCTCCAGCAATTCGGTTTTCGAGCGCATGGGGCCGGAAGATATCAGTACATTTTTTTTCGGGATTCTGTGGCCCACCGATAGCATGGCTTTCAGAATGGCTTCGTAGTAATCGTCACCCAAACAGCCAACTTCGCCTGTTGAGGCCATGTCGACACCCAACACCGGGTCGGCTTTGCTCAAACGTGAAAATGAAAACTGCGAAGCTTTCACGCCGATGTAATCAATATCGAAAAGTGATTTATTGGGCTTTTCCACTTTTTCCCCCAACATGATGCGGGTGGCGTAATCAATGAAATTCGTTTTCAACACTTTGCTCACAAAAGGCAAGCTCCGCGAAGCCCGCAGGTTGCATTCTATCACTTTGATATCGTTGTCTTTGGCCAGAAACTGGATATTGAAAGGGCCGCTGATTTGCAGTTCTTCGGCAATGCGGCGGCTGATTTTTTTGATGCGCCGGATGGTTTCCACATACACCTTTTGCGGGGGAAACATGATGGTGGCATCGCCCGAATGCACCCCAGCAAATTCGATGTGTTCGGAAATGGCGTACACCACAATTTCACCTTTGTCGGCCACTGCGTCCATCTCGATCTCTTTGGCATCGGTCAGGAATTTGGAGACCACAACCGGGTATTGTTTGGAAACCTGGGTGGCGAGCTTTAAAAAATGTTCCAATTCATCTTTGTTGGAAACAATGTTCATGGCTGCACCGGACAGTACGTACGAAGGACGAATCAGTACCGGAAAACCAACTTCTTCGGTAAAAGAAAAAATGTCCTCCATGCTGCTGAGTTCTTTCCATTTGGGCTGGTCAACACCGATTTTATCCAGCATGGCCGAGAATTTATGCCGGTTTTCTGCCCGGTCGATAAATTCGGGCTGGGTGCCCAAAACAGGAATATTTTGTCGGGAGAAGCGCATGGCAAGGTTGTTGGGGATTTGTCCGCCGGTGGAGACAATGACCCCAAAAGGCTGTTCCAGTTCAATAATATCGAGGGTTCGCTCAAAACTGAGTTCATCAAAATACAAGCGGTCGGAAATATCATAATCGGTACTTACAGTTTCGGGATTGTAATTGATCATCACCGAGCGGTAGCCTTTTTTCTTGATGGTTTTCAGGGCATTTACCCCCGACCAGTCGAACTCCACACTACTGCCAATCCGGTAGGCCCCCGAACCCAGGACAATCACCGATTTGTTGTCGTTCTCAAAATCAATATCGTGCTCTTCCCCATGATAAGTCATGTAAAGATAATTGGTGACGGCCGGGTGTTCGGCTGCAAGGGTGTCAATTTGTTTGACGAATGGGACGATGTTTCTGGATTTGCGGTAATCCCTGACTTGCAGGATTTCATCGTCGGTACTGCCGATTTCTAAACTGCTAAACAGGATGCGGGCCAGTTGGAAATCGGAAAAACCCAGCCGCTTGGCGTGAAGGAGGACATCGTCAGGTAAACCGGTAAGTTGGGGAAAAGATTGCAATTCCTTCTCCAGGTCAAAAATATTTTTCAGTTTCTCCAAAAACCAACGGTCAATTTTTGTGGCTGTAAAAACATCTTCAACCGACCATCCCTGCCGAAAAGCTTCTGCAATAACAAAGATGCGGGTGTCGGTAGGATTGCTGAGTTCACCTTCAATATCATCAATTTTTAATTCCTTGTTGGCAGTAAAACCATGCATCCCGAGGCCAATCATCCGCAGCCCCTTTTGGATGGCTTCTTCAAAATTCCGGCCAATGGCCATCACTTCGCCCACACTCTTCATGCTGGAGCCGATTTCTTTGGAAACGCCGAGGAATTTATTCAAATCCCAGCGGGGAATTTTCACCACGAGGTAATCCAGGGCAGGCTCAAAAAAGGCGGTGGTGGTTTTGGTAACGCTGTTTTTGAGTTCGTGCAGCCCGTAACCCAGCCCCAGTTTTGCCGCCACAAACGCCAGCGGGTAACCCGTCGCCTTCGATGCCAGGGCGCTGGAACGCGAAAGCCGGGCGTTGACCTCGATCACGCGGTAATCTTCCGAATGGGGGTCGAGGGCGTACTGCACATTGCACTCGCCGACAATGCCAACAGATTTCACAATCTCGATGGAGAGCTTCCGCAGTTTGTGGTATTCGCTGTTGGTGAGGGTTTGCGAGGGGGCCACTACGATGCTTTCGCCGGTGTGGATGCCCAGCGGGTCGAAATTTTCCATATTGCAAACGGTGATGCAATTGTCGTATTGGTCGCGCACGACCTCGTATTCCACTTCTTTCCAGCCTTTCAGGGATTCTTCCACCAGAATCTGGCTGGAATAAGAAAACGCTTTTCCTGCCAACTGTCGCAGCTCGTCGATATTGAAACAAAAGCCACTGCCCTGTCCGCCAAGCGTAAAGGCCGCCCTGACAATTACGGGAAAACCTATTTTTTTGGTGGCCTCCAGGGCATCATCTACAGAGGTTACCGCAAGAGAAGTGGGTGTTTTTACATGGATGGAATGGAGCAGTGATGCAAATTTTTGGCGGTCTTCGGTTTCAATAATGGCCTCGATGGGTGTGCCCAAAACGCGGAGCTTGTGTTTTTTAAGGATGCCTTTTTCAAAAAGCTCAATGCCGCAATTCAATGCTGTTTGTCCGCCAAAGGCCAGTAAAATGCCATCGGGTTTTTCTTTCTCGATAATCTGTTCCACAAAATACGTGGTCACGGGAAGGAAATAGATTTTGTCGGCGATGTCCTCGGAAGTCTGCACGGTGGCAATATTGGGATTTATCAAAACGGTTTCGATACCTTCTTCTTTCAGGGCTTTGAGGGCCTGCGAGCCGCTGTAATCGAATTCGCCGGCTTCGCCAATTTTAAGGGCACCGGAACCGAGGACGAGGGCTTTTTTGATGGGGATCATAAACGGGTTGTTTTTAAGGCGCTAAAATAATTTGAAATTTTGACAAAGTTGTTTATGTTTTTGAAAAGTTAAGACATATTAGGAAGAAACAAATATTGATAAAGCCCCCCTCTTCCTCAACAATTGGGATTACCCTTACCAAATAGCCGATGGCTCGCCCGACATTGATGCGGGCACACTACTAAACCTGCCGGATTCTATCGAATTCCCTGAATTCGACCTCGCCGGCAATCCCCACATCGTGGGCGACAGCTTCGACATGGGGGCTTACGAACTGAACCCCCGCCGTTGCTGCTGACGAAAACATCTATCAACCCATCCGAAACAACAAACCCAAACTGCTGAAAGCTGTGCCCAACCCGTTTTCAACTGCTACAACCCTCTCAGCAAAATGGGACCTTACCGGCCACGCGCAAATAGAGATCTACACCAACGCCGGGCTGCGGGTGAAAGTGGTGATGTTTTGGGAGGGGAGAGGAATTGAGGGGATGAGGGTGGTGAAAAGGTGAGGATTCCGATTGTTCCCCGAGACCTCGGGGTTCAATTGTTTTCAGAATTATTTACATTTGGCGATTGTAAAAAGACATGGCAAATGCTGAGAAAGCTTATTCTGTTGGTTCTGTTATTGGGCTTACTTTTCAAACCGGGAGTCCGTGCTGAATATGTACTGACCGGGAATTGCAAACTGGCTTACGAACAACTTATGGATTTGAAAATTGTCTCTGCCCGTGAAACGCTCAGGAAAGAGATGACAGAGAACCCTGACAATTACTATGCTTACTATTTAGCTCATTACGTTGATGCGTTCGACCTGATGATCAATACCACTGAGGACCGCTACCTCCGTTTTATAGAGAACTACGAAAAACGCCGGGGGATAATGGATGAAAAAGACATGGATTCGCCTTACTACCTCGCCTTTGAGGGTGAGATGCAACTGTACACCGGCATTTTTAACATCATCATGGGGGACAGGTTTACCGGAGTAAGGAGGGCTTACGGCGGTTACAAAAAAGTGTACAAAAACCTGGATGCGTTTCCCGGGTTTCAACCGAGCCTCAAAATATCGGGCCTTTTTAACATTGCGCTTTCCAATCTTCCCCCTTTTATCCGCTGGGCCGTTGGTGCCTTTGGCATTTCGGGCGATGCGGAAAAAGGCATGCAAATCCTGAAGGATTACTTTACTTACACAAAGGACATAAAAGGCCTAAACGCCGATGCCGCCCTTTTCACCATTCTTGCTTACAAACTTGACAAAGACCCGCTGAAAGGTTTCGAGGCTTATGCTGAAATTGAGCCGGCTGTTTTAAACTACACCCTGCTTGATTACCTATACGCCAATGTCGCTTACCGGTCGGGGCACAACGAACAGGCCCTTGCCCTCATGCAAAAAATTCAGCCCGACAGCCTTGAAATCCCTTTCTACCCTTATTATTATATGACAGGGAAGATTTTACTCCGGAAACTTGACCCTGATGCCGGGTACTACCTGAAGGAATACCTCGATAAATACAAAGCCAACGATTACCGAAAAGAAATCAATTACAAACTCGCACTTTATTACCTCATTAACGGGAACAAAATAAAATTTGACCAGTACAGGGTACTGGCCTGCGATGAAGGCGATGAAGTTACCGAACGGAACAGGGAGGCCATGTACGATTGCCAGCTGGACTACATTCCCAAGCCTGAACTGGTCAAAGCCAAGTTGTTGCTTGACGGCAATTATCTTGAACGCTTTCAGGAAACTATTGAAAAGTACCCGGTTGATGAAAACACCTTTCTGCCATATCAACTCGAATATAAATTACTTTTAGCAAGGTTTAAATTGCGCACCGGAGGAGTTGCCTCAGCAGAAGTTCTGTTTAAGGACGTTATTGAAACTGGAGGTGATGAGCACTATTATTTTGCCACTGAAGCCGCCATGCACCTCGGTTTGTATTTTGAGAATAAAAACAGGACGCTGGCAATAAAATACCTAAAACTGGCCATTGACCTCTATGATTCTGACTACTACGAATACATCGACGACAAGTCGAGAAAAGCGCTAAACCGCCTCGAAGAGTGAGCAGACAGTTGGGGAATCAGGTTATTAACAAAACCTGCCACTTCTTTTCTGGCAGTTTCAAACAATAGTTTGCTGGCCTGGAACCAATCACGCTTGTTGGTTGCCTTGAGCGCGGCTAAAAATGGCAGTACATTTTTCATGGGTTTCCCGGGTTATTTTTTTTTGTATCTTGAGGCCACTAAAATAACAACAAAAATCAAAGGCGTCTGCTGTTGCTGATACACACAGTAAAATGTCGAAAAATACTACAAGGACTACCTGCTGCACTTTGGTGCTTGCCCTGCTTTTTCTGAATTGCCGGGCAGGAGATAAATTACTCCCAAGCGGTTCCCGCCAGGCGGGGATGGGCAGGGTTTCGGTAGCCATTACCGATTTCTGGAACAGCCAAAACAACCAGGCAGGCATTGCACTAATTAACAAAATCAGTGCCGGTGTGTATTACGAAAACCGCTTTGGGCTGAACCAGCTCAGCAGCAAATGTATAGCGGTAGTTGTTCCGACAAACGCAGGGGTACTGGGCGCTACATTCAATTATTTCGGTTACAGCCTGTACAACGAAATGAAGATCGGGTTGGTGTACGCCCGCTCGTTTGGCCCCTATTTTCGGATGGGGCTGCAATTGGATTACCTGCAAACCAGCCTCGGTAATGATTACGGCAGCAAAGGCAATATTACGTTTGAGTTAGGGGTTCAAAGCGATGTAAGCAAAAACCTGACCCTCGGAGCCTGGGTGTTTAACCCCATTCAGGTAAAACTGGCCGATTACGCCGACGAAAGCGTTCCCGCCGTTTTTCGGTTTGGGCTTGCCTGGCATTTTTCCGATCACTTTTTTGCAACTGTTGAAGCAGAAAAAAACACAGCGTTCCGGCCTGTCATTATCCGGGGGGGCATGGAATACGGCATCAAAGAACGCTTCTTTTTACGCAGCGGTTTTTCCACCGGACAGGAGATCTTCTCAATGGGATTTGGTTTTCAAATCAAAATACTGCGTTTCGATATCTCGGCCATCATGCACCAGTCTTTGGGATTCTCTCCCCAGGCATCCCTCATATTTCAATTTTAAACCCAATGTTTCCCTACCCAAAATATAGCTGCCTTTGGGCTTTTGCGGTCATTTTTTTATGGCTTCCTTACGGTATCCTGGCACAGGAAAACGATTCGGTGAAAGCACAAAATGTTGAGTTTATTACCGACCAGTTGGAAAATATTGCCCGGGCAAGCGATTTGAACCTGGACTATACTGACCTGATTGACGACTATTTGTTTTACCTGAAAAATCCTGTTAACCTGAACAGTGATGAGGTTTCTAAGCTGGCAGACATTTATTTACTGAGCGAAAATCAGTTGCAAAACCTGCAGGTTTACAAAAATAAATACCGCCAATTGTACAGCATTTACGAATTAAAATATGTGCCGGGTTTTGATGCAGAGAGCATCAAAAGATTGCTGCCTTTTGTTACCGTAAAACCTCAGGATCAAGAAAAGCCGTTTAAGGTAAAAGATATTTTCAGGTTTGGGAAACATCAACTGATGCTGCGCTACCAACAGGTACCCGAACCCTCGTCAGGGTACGGCATACTTACCGATTCGGCCTGGATAAAACCGGGTTCGGTCTACCTTGGAAGTCCGCAAAAAACCTATGCCCGTTATGCGTTCAACTACAAAAACAAAATCCGTTTTGGCTTCACAATGGAAAAAGATGCCGGGGAAGTATTTTTAACAAGCAAGCTGAGCGACAGTGTTTACGCACTGGTTGGCAGCAAAGTAAGCAACCTATTTGATTTTTATTCGGCCCATGCCTATGTGTCGGATATGGGGATTCTCAAAGAAGCCGTGATTGGCGACTACCACCTGGAATTTGGCCAGGGCCTCACCCTGTGGACGGGACTGGCCTTTGGGAAATCGTCGGAGGCCTTGCAGGTAAAGCGTTTTGCGCGTGGTATCCGGCCCAATACATCGGTCAACGAAAACCGCTTTTTCAGGGGGGCAGCGGTGACAATTGGCTTGAAGGGTTTTTTGGTGACAGGGTTTTACTCACGAAATAAAGTTGATGCCCATGCAAATTCAACAGGCTTGATTACGGAGGAAACCATCAGCAGCATTCAGGAAACCGGATTGCACCGCACCATCAATGAACTGTTGGGCAAAGATGCCATTGAAGTGCGGGCTTACGGCGGGCGCATGGCTTACAAAAAACGAATTCTTGAACTGGGGGCAACAGCCTTTCAAACCCGATTAAGCGCCAGTTTGCTGCTTGAGAACGACTTGTATAAACTATATAATTTCCAGGGCAACAGCCTGACAAATTACGGATTTGATTTGAAATTGAATTTCCAAAAGCTGAACTTTTTTGGTGAATTTTCTGCTTCTTCAAATGGGGGAATGGCCGGAATTGCAGGCCTCAATACTTTTTTAAGCGACCGTTTTATTTTCACACTGATGTACCACGATTACGGTAAAAATTACCAAAACCTTTTTGCCAATCCTTTTGCCGAAAGCAGTGCCATTGCCAACGAAAGGGGAATTTACTTCGGCTTTCGTGCCTTGCTGGCCAAGCGATGGCGGCTCACGGCTTATCTTGATTATTTCCGGTTTCCCTGGCTGAAATACCGGGTGGATGGCCCTTCTTTCGGTCGCGATTATTTACTCCAGCTAGATTATAATCCCTCGCCTAAAACCAATCTTTATTTCCGTTACCGATACAAACAAAAGCAGGAGAATTTTTCTGATGACTACGATTACCTGCCTTGGCTTGCCCTGGTGAAAAGAAACGAATTTCGGTTTTTTGTGAGCTATTCTGTTTTCGATTTTCTCATACTAAAAAACAGGCTTGATTTTGTAACCTACCATAAAGAAGCTGATGAAAATGAGTCGGGCTACCAGGTGTACCAGGATATTTTGTACCGTCCGGCACGTTTCCCGCTTGAGGCCACTTTCCGCTATGCGTTGTTCGACACCGATGGTTACAACAGCCGGATTTACACCTATGAAAACGATGTGCTGTATGCCTTTAGCGTGCCCGCCTATTTCGACAGCGGTCAACGCCTTTACCTGATGCTAAAATGGAAGGCGATGAAGCAACTGGATATTTGGCTCAGGGTGGCTAGGGCGACTTATTTCCAGAGGAGAAGCATTGGTTCCGGTTCGGATGAAATTGACGGTAAGCACAAAACGGAAGTGAAGGTACAGTTGAAGTTGAAGTTATAAAATGATGTTGCTATTCGGGTATTTCAAGACCTTCCAGCGTGTGCAACTCCCGGAAGAGTCTGTCAGGGGAGAAATAACTCATCAGGTCTAAATCCAACTCTTCCAGGTCTAAATCACAACTCTTCCAGGTCTAAATCACAACTCTTCCAGGTCTAAATTACAACTCTTCCATGTCTAAATCACAACTCTTCCATGTCTAAATCACAACTCTTCCATGTCTAAATCACAACTCTTCCATGTCTAAATCACAACTCTTCCAGGTCGTTCCGACTCTGGAAGGTTGGTTAGTACAACTTTTCTCTTTTAAACAAATACGGGAGTAAAATCCCCTCAAAACCTTTGTTGATGTCGGCTTCGACATAATCGATTTTGTAGCGTCCACAACGGACTTCCAGTTCTTTTCGCACTTCGGAAAAAGCTTTTTGGTATTTCTCACGCACTTCCACCGGGTTAAGCTTAATTGTTTCGCCACTTTCCATATCTACAAATTTAAAAGGGCGGTCGTCAAGGTCAAGGTCTTCTTCCAGCTTCTTATCAACCACATGGAAAAGGATGACTTCGTGCTTGTAGTGCTTTAAATGCTGAAGCGCCGAAAACATTTCGTCAATGCTACCCGAATCATCCATCATGTCGCTGAAGATAATTACCAGCGAGCGCTTGTGCAACATTTCGACAATAAGGTGCAGGGAGGCCGTTACATTGGTAGGCTTTTGTTCTTTTCCCCCTTTGGGGTCAAGCAATTTCTCCAACTCGGTAAACAAATATCTTTGGTGCACCGAACTGGAACGCGCCTGTGTGTGCAGGTCGAGCTTTTCGGAAAACAGGCTGACACCCACTGCATCGCGTTGTTTTTTCATCAGGTTGATTAAAACAGCCGCGGCATAAACCGAAAAAAGCAGTTTGTTGGGATTGGAAATATCCGCTTTGTCGCGCAAAGGGAAGTACATGGAAGAGGAACGGTCGATGATGATGCGGCACCGCAGGTTGGTCTCCTCCTCGAAACGTTTGACGAACATTTTATCGGTTCGTCCGTAAAGTTTCCAGTCGACAAAGCGCGTGGACTCGCCGGGATTGTAAAGCCGGTGCTCGGCAAACTCCACAGAGAAACCATGAAACGGGCTTTTGTGCAAACCCGTAATAAACCCCTCAACTACCTGGGCAGCGAGAAATTCGAGCGAATTAAACGGTTGCAGTTTTTCTCTGTCAATGGTACGCAAGGCTTCGGTTTTAAGGGTAAAGCGAAAAAAAGGCCATCCTGCGACAGCCTTCTTTAAAAAAAATATTCACTAAACTTTACAGCAGGGCTTCCAGTTTTTCAACCAGCTTTTGCTTGGGGACAGCGCCCACCTGTTTGTCAACAACTTCTCCGTTTTTGAAAAAGAGCACGGTGGGGATATTTCTGATTCCGTAGTTTCTTGCCGATTGGGGATTGTTGTCCACATCCAGTTTTCCGACGACGGCTTTGTCGCTGAAGTCTTCCCCGATTTCCTGTACAATGGGGCCGACCATCCGGCAGGGGCCGCACCAGACTGCCCAGAAGTCAACAATGACCGGTTTGTCCGATTTCAATACAATTGCCTCAAAATTAGCGTCTGTGATTTCTAATGCCATAATATTTCAGTTTTTGGTTTCACGGCGCAAAGGTAAAAGATTAACGTTTGCCTTTGGCTTGCCGGTTGAAAAATAAGTATTGTTTTTGAAAAAATTTTACCCCTCCCCGGCTAATTGATTTGATATTCCAAATTTTTAAAGGTATTCAGCCCCAGGATAAAGGAACGCGGTTCAACTTTTACTGAAGACGATTTCATTTGCAGGGAGATGCCGGCTTCGGTATCTTTCAGAAAAAGCTGTAGTTCACAATCGCCGGCATTGTTTCGTGCCAGCAGGCTGAGCTTGTTAACCAGCTCATCGTTAACATGTCCGGCATGAACGGTCAGGGCAATATTTTTGCTTAACTTCGACATGGCTTCAACCAGCAGGAAAATATCCGACACCTGGATACTGAGGTTGCCGGGACGGCTGCGGTATTCTTCCACTTTGGCTATCACAAAGATATTGTTGCCCACCTCCAGCATGTGTTTCTTTTTCAGGTACTCTTCAGAAAACAACATCAGGTTGATACTGCCCGTAAAGTCCTCGATGGTAATGATGCCGTAATCTGAACCGTTTCTTGCAATTTTTTGCACCGATTCGGTAATCATCCCGGCAAACATTACTTTTTGCCCTTTCAGTGATTCCAGGTTGTTGCGCAGATGGCTTGCATCAGTAGTACAAAAACGGTTCATTGTGAGGCGGAAATCATCAAGTGGATGCCCCGAAATGTAAAAGCCCGTAACTTCTTTTTCCATTCGCAACTGTACCGCCGGTGGCAGATGCGGGCAGGCCGGGATGGCGGGGTCCTTCACTTCAAATGTTTCCGCATCGCCAAACAGGGAGGTTTGCTGTGAGTTTTGTCTTTCCTGGTAATTGGCGCCAAGGCGGATAACATTTTCGATAAAAGTCTGGTTGTTCTCTTCTTCCTTGTAAAAATACTGTCCGCGGTGGGTGCCTTCAAAACCGTCGAATGCCCCGGCCATGGCCAATGCCTCGAAACTCCGCTTGTTGACTGTGCGCAGGTTCACCCGCTTGGCAAAGTCGAAAATACTCTTAAAAGAACCGTTTTGCCGGCGTTCTTCCACAATCTGCTCCACCGCGGCCTCTCCCACCCCTTTGATGGCTGCCATTCCAAAGCGGATAATCTTTTCACCGGTAACGGTAAATTTCTTCCCGCTTTCATTCACATCGGGCCTGAGCACTGAGATCCCCATCCGGCTGGCTTCGCTGATGTACTGGGTAATCTTTTTAATGTCGTGCAGGTTACGGCTAAGGTTGGCCGCCATAAATTCGGCGGGATAATGTGTTTTGAGGTAGGCTGTTTGGTACGACAGATGCGAATAACAGGTGGCATGCGATTTATTGAAAGCGTATTTGGCAAAGGCTTCCCAGTCGTGCCAGACTTTTAACACCTTGTTCTCGGGCAGTCCGTTTTTTACACAACCTTCGACAAATTTCACCCTGAGTTTTTCCATCTCAGCCTTTTTCTTCTTGCCCATCGCTTTGCGCAGGGAATCAGACTGCCCGCGGGTAAATCCGGCCATCAAACGCGAAAGCAACATCACCTGTTCCTGATACACCGTAATGCCGTAAGTTTCCTTTAAAATTTCTTCCATTACGGGCAAATCGTATTCAATTTCTTCGCGCCCGTGTTTGCGCTTGATGTAATTAGGGATGTACTCCATCGGCCCCGGACGGTACAGGGCATTCATGGCAATAAGGTCTTCGAAACGGGTGGGCTTTAAGTCTTTGAGGTATTTTTGCATCCCGTCCGACTCGAACTGGAAAAGCGCCGTAGTTTCTCCGCGGCTGTACAATTCATAGGTTTCTTTATCGTCGAAGGGGATGGTACTGATATCTATATCTATTTCCCTCGACATTTTAATATTTTCGAGGGTGTCGCGAACAATCGAGAGTGTTTTTAATCCCAGAAAGTCCATTTTCAGCAAGCCGATGGATTCGATGAATTTCCCATCCAATTGCGTCGAATAATCCAGAACAGACTCTTTCACCGTTGCAACCGGCACATAATTTACCAGGTCTTTTTTACTGATGATGATACCGCAGGCGTGGGTTCCGGTATTGCGCACCGAGCCTTCCAGCGTGAGTGCATTTTTGATGACCGAAACTACTTCGGGTTTCCCTTTTTCGTATTCGTTTTTAAACTCCGGCACTTTTTTTAGCGCTGATTGCAGGCTTACCCCCGGACCGTCGGGTACCATTTTCGCCAGGCGGTCGGCTTCCGAAAGGGGCAGTTTTTGCACCCGCGCCACATCCCTGATTGCCATTTTCGCCGCCATCGTTCCGAATGTAATCAGGTGCGCCACCCTTTTCTTCCCGTATTTTTCGGCAACCCATTGCAGTACTTTTTCCCTGCCGTCATCATCAAAATCAATATCAATATCAGGCATCGAAATCCGGTCGGGATTCAGGAAACGTTCAAAAAGGAGGTTGTATTCCAGGGGATCAATATCCGTTATTCGTAAACAGTAAGAAACCACCGAACCGGCAGCGCTTCCCCGGCCCGGCCCGATAATCACATCCATCTCGCGGGCGGCATTTAAAAAATCCCAGACAATGAGAAAGTAGTCGGGAAAGCCCATTTTTTTGATGGTTTCCAGCTCAAAGTCGATGCGCTCTTCCAGCTCAGGCGTAATTTCTTTATACCGAATTTTTGCCCCTTCGTAAGAAATATAACGAAGGTAATCGTCAGCATCTTTGTAGCCATCCGGAATAACAAATTCCGGCATAATGGGTGCGTGGTTCAATTCGAAGGCTTCAATTTTATCAGCCACTTCGGCTGTATTTACCAACGCCTCGGGAAGGTCGGCAAAAAGGGCCTTCATTTCTTCCCGGGTTTTAAACCACTCCTGCTGTGTGTAACGCATTCGCCGGGGATCGTCGAGGTCTTTGGCAGTCCCAATGCAAATCAGGCGGTCGTGGGCGCCGGCATCTTCTTTTTCAATAAAGTGCACATCGTTGGTTGCCACCACTTTCAGCCCGTGTTTGGCCGCCATTTTCACTAATGTTTTGTTGACAAATACCTGGTCGTCAAAAACCTTTTTGTCCATTTCCGGGTCCCCGGTGGGATGACGTTGCAGTTCGAGGTAGAAATTGTCCCCGAAAATTTCTTTGTACTCCAGCAATGCCATTTCCGCTTTTTCTTCCCCTTCGTTGATGATCTTTTGTGAAATTTCACCTCCGAGACAAGCTGACAAAGCAATCAATCCTTCGCTGTATTTTCGTAATAAATCCTTGTCGATGCGGGGTTTGTAGTAGTAACCATCCGTCCATCCGGCAGAAACCAGTACCATCAAATTTTCGTAGCCTTTGCGGTTTTTGGCCAGCAGCACCAGGTGCCAGCCCGAACCATCCGTTTTGGTTTTCTTCTGCTCCATGCCCCGCCGGGCGATGTACATTTCACAACCGAGGATGGGTTTTAAACCCAATTCAACAGCGATATCGTGAAATTTCTTCACACCGTACATCACACCGTGGTCGGTGATGGCCACAGCCTGCTGACCGTCGTCTTTTGCCTTTTGCAGCAAGGCCTGGATGTTGGAAAGGCCGTCGAGTACCGAAAACTGGGTGTGCACGTGAAGGTGGGTAAAGGGCACATCCTCCAAATCAACACCATCTGTCGGGGGAGGAAGTTCTGCTTCTTCAACCACCCCTGTTTTTTCCTGCTCATGATAGGGTTCGACTGTAATGCCGATTGCCGCAATGGGTTCGGTATGTGCATTTTTAAAAGCGTCAACTACCTCCTGCTCCAGTTTCAGCATGGGGGCTGTAATAATATTTATGCGGATCAATTCGAGGAAACAACGGGCCGTTGCCTGCACATCGGCAGATGCATTGTGGGCGGCATCGAAGCCTTCGCCAAATAATTTTTGGTGCAACTCATTGAGGTTTGGCCACTTAAATTTTCCACCCCGGCCACCGGGCAGGGCGCAATAATTTGTGGAAGCATTTTTGGTATCGACAATATTTTTTTCAAACAGGGATGTTTCCATTTGCTTGCGGATGAATTCTGCACCCATGATGCTGTTGTCAAACTCGATATTGTGTCCTGAAACTGTGGAAACAGATGCGAGTGCCTTGTTGAATTCTTCCAAAACAAATACCAAATCCTGTCCTTCTTTTTGGGCCCTGTCTGTAGAAATGCCATGGATTTTTTCGGAACCATAAGGGATGGTAAATCCCTCAGGACGAATAATGAAGTTTTTCACATCCGTCAACTCACCTTTTTCGTCGTGGATTTGCCAGGCCAGCTGTACCAGTCGCGGCCAGTTTTCCGAGTCGGTTAAAGGGGCGTTGTAATCTTTTGGCAGACCGGTTGTTTCGGTATCGTAAATAAGGAACATGGATTTTTTCTTTCGGTTTGGGGTGAACAATAATTGAAGCCAAAGAATTACAACACCCTGTTTCTATGGGATTTGCAAAATATTTCGACCGCTAACAAAACTAATTAAATTGCATTTGGAAAAAGTCGGTGTTGATAACTTTAAGCGGCACAGCAACGCACAAAAGCAGGTACAAGCTTTTTGCACAATACTTTCAATTGTTGAAAAGTTTTTCGCTTCCGCTTGAATACAAACAAGAATATCTTGCCGGGTTTTTTCTTCTTTGCTTACATTTGAAGTTTCTACTTTCGGAACTTTTCCAGGTTTGAAACCGCAACTTTTCCAAAGTTTTAAACTTTGGAAAAGTTGAGAACCTGTAAAAAATTACCCCTAAAATATAAAAGGACATGAAAGAAAGAATCATCCTGAGCCGTGAAGACATCACCCAAATAAAAGTTGATGCCATTATAAATGCTGCCAATTCGAAACTGGCCGGTGGCGGCGGAGTGGATGGTGCCATTCACCGTGCAGCCGGTCCCGAATTGCTTGCAGCCTGCCGCTTGTTAAACGGTTGCCACACGGGCTCGGCTAAAGCCACACCCGGCTTTCGGCTTCCTGCCAAATTTGTCATTCATGCCGTGGGGCCCGTTTGGCGGGGAGGGGAAAACAACGAGCCACAATTGCTGTCTTCCTGCTACCGGACAAGCCTTGAACTGGCCGCTGAAAGCCATTGCAAAACCATTGCTTTTTCCAACATCAGCACGGGGATTTACGGTTACCCCAAAAGGGAAGCGGCAAGCATTGCAATACAGACTGTAAAAGAATTCCTTAAAGACAATTCGTTACCGGAACAGGTAATTTTTGTGTGTTTTGATGAGGAGAATTTTAGGATTTACCGGGAGTTGCTCTGACCCCTACCCCGAGGGGAGAGAGCAGGACACTTCCCGAGGATTTTAAAACTTTCTAAAGGCTTTCCGTCAACTGAGGGAGAGCTTGTCGGCTAAGTTGTGGGTGGGGACAATTGTTGGTGAGGACACCAACAACGGGGAGGATCAGGCAGGGTCAATATAATTGTCCACCGACCCGCAAACCTCAGCAGAAAAAGAGAGTCCCGATTTGAGCAGCAATTCCATCAGGCTTTTGGAAAATCCGTTTTTTTGCACAGCTTGGAGATTTGACTTATGCATGGCAAAAGCAATACCCGCATTAAAAGCATCCCCGGCGCCGATGGTGCTCAGCAGTTTTACAGGGATGGCCGGAAATTCAAGTTTAAAATCCTTTGAAAAAGCAACAACCCCGGCAGCACCCCGGGTGATAACCAGGGGTGCTGCCGAATTGATTTTTCTTACTTTATCAAAGATTTCCCTGAAGGAAATTTTTCCGAAAATATTCTCAAAATCTTCATCAGAGCCTTTAATCAGGTCGGCCAGGGCCAGGTTTTCCATCAGGGCGGACTTTGTCTCTTCATTTTCAAAGTGGTGACTGTGACGGATATTGGGGTCGAAACAAATAAATGCCCCGCCGGTTTTGGCTGCAATCAGCACGGCCTTCAATTCATTTCTAAGGGATGCATCCAAAGAATAAAGGGAGCCAAACAACAAAATATCACCTTTCTTAAAATTGGCCGGAGGCAGCAGGCGCCTCTTTTCGGGATAGGATTTGTAGAAGGTGTAGGCGGGCTTTTTGTTTTCATCCAAATGGGCCAGCGCCAGCGAAGTGTTGCAGTGGTAATATTTTTTGATGTACCGAATATTTACACCATTTGTTTTCAGGAAATCAAGAATAAATCCGGCGGTCTTGTCGTCGCCCAGTTCCGAAATCAGCGCAATCCCGGCCTTTGCCCTGGCCAGCGACACGGCAACATTCAGCATGGCACCGCCTGCGCGGACAATCACTTTGTCGTTGCTTTCGACAATGATATCCATTAAAGATTCGCCTAAAGTGTAAATCATTTTTTGAGTTGTTTAAATCAATCGTTTCCCATAAAATACATGGTCAGATTCCGCACCGTTTCTATGCGCAATATTTGGCAAAGTCCTCCACAAAGAAAAGCCGGATAACTGATTTCATGGGTTCAGGGGAAATAAAAAGAGCGGCAAATGGGACTCGAACCCACGACCCTCAGCTTGGGAAGCTGATGCTCTACCAACTGAGCTACTGCCGCATTTCAAGAAAAACAAAAGTAAAAAAAGAACCGTTAACTGAAGAGGAAAACCGGCAATTTTTTTCTGATCAGTAAATCCCAAAATAGCTTGTGTCCGTTTCATCAGGTTCAAACAACTGATAATTTGCCAGGCTTTCCGAATCCTTGGCAAGCAGGGGCTTCAACACACACAGCACCGTGCAGTAGCCCTTGGCACGAATGGCCGGACGAAATGAACCGTCTTTCAGGCGCAGGCGGATTTTCCTGAAACGCCAGTCAAATTTTTCCGGTGGTATTCCCATCTCTGTGAGCAAGCGAATTAATTCGGTTTGGTTTCCGATCCAGTTTTCGCGTTGCTTTTTGGTGGCAATTTCGGGCAGCGAATCGGCATGCGCATACATCACAATCCATTTTACAGGAATGTTAAAAGTGTAATGACAGGCTTCCCCTGCCTTTTTGCCTTTTCATAATCGGCGTGTGCTTTGCCACTTTCTTCAATTTTGGCAACAATGCGCCTTGTTCTGATGTGCATTTCCATGGCGTAAATTGCCGCTTTTGTTGAAGCCGGAAAAGTATAAACCGCTTCGAGGGTTTTAAGCCCTTCGTTTTTATAAACCTGTGTGATGGTCACGTCTGCAATCACACCCACAATATTCACCTCGGCAGAAGTACGTTTCAAAGGCATTTGCTCAATGGCGGGGTCATCAGAAAGAACGACAAAGTACGGGGACAGGGTTTTGTCATTAGTGGTTTGCGAACGGAGGGAAACGCTGCTGACGAGTGCGCACAGCAGTAGCGTACCGATTTTTAGAACGGGTCTTTTCATAGCAGGTTGTTTTTAAGAAAATGAATTGATTAAACGGGGTAGAGGTCTATCTCAATCTGGAGGTTTTGCGGGTTTGTCCGATATGCGCTGTAAAAATAACGGGTAAAAATTGCATCTTATTGTTTTTGTGTGCGATTTATTTTTCAGAAAGGGGGTTAGCCCCCTTCAAAAAGTCCTCAACAGGTTTGATTCATTTGCAATTTATAAAATATAGTACATTTACCATTTCAGGCACATTTATTTGTCCTATCAATACTAAGCGGTTAACCCAATATTGTAACAATAAAATCAGACAGTTATGCGTAAAACAAAATTCATATTCATAGCCCTTTCATTCCTGCTCTTTGCCTGTCAGTCGCCGCAAAAGGAAGCGGGACAGTCCCCTGCAAGCGACAAATTCAGCCTTCAGGAACAAAGCATCAGCCAAATTCAGGAGGGCTACCGGAACGGGGATTTTACAGTGAAAGAGCTTGTTCAGGCCTATCTGGACAGGATAGAAGCGATTGACCAAAACGGCCCTTCCCTTCACGCCATCATTCGGGTGAACCCTGATGCCCTTCAAATTGCAGAAGAACTGGACAGGGAGCTGAGCGCCGGAAAATCAAGAGGCCCGCTGCATGGCATTCCGGTGGTGTTAAAAGACAATATCGACACCCACGACAAAATGCCGACCACTGCCGGTTCAAGGGCATTGATGCATTCTTTCCCCCTAAGGGACAGTTATGTTGCCCGACAATTAAAGGAAGCCGGGGCCATCATCATCGGCAAAGCCAATTTAAGCGAATGGGCCAATTTCCGGGGCGAACTGTCGACAAGCGGATGGAGCGGCGTGGGCGGCCAAACACGCAACCCCTATGTTTTGGACCGCAATCCCTGCGGTTCAAGTTCGGGCTCTGCCGTGGCCGTGTCGGCCAACCTGTGCGTACTCGCCATCGGCACCGAAACCAACGGCTCCATTGTCTGCCCTTCGCACAGCAATGGCATTGTGGGCATCAAACCTACCGTCGGACTCGTCAGCCGCACGGGCGTCATCCCCATTTCGTTTACCCAGGACACACCCGGTCCGATGGCACGCACGGTGAAGGATGCTGCGATTATGCTTGGGGCACTCACCGGGGTAGATTCTGCAGACGAAAAAACGTGGGCCAGCGCCGGGAAATTTTATACCGATTACACGCCATTTTTAAAGAAAGACGGGTTGAAAGGCAAACGGATTGGCCTGTTTACAGCACCTTTGGGAGTTAATTTCAAAGTCGATACGCTGATGGCACAGGCCGTCAGGTTCCTGAAGAAGCAGGGAGCAGAAATCGTCGAAATAGATGAAATAGCAGCACCTGAAGTGGGTGGCTATTCATTTGAAATTATGCTTTACGAATACAAGGACGGATTGAATAAATATTTCCGTTCCCTCGGTGCCGATGCCTCCATCCAGAGCCTCGAAGAACTCATTGCGTTTAATCGCACGGATACGGTGGAACTGAAATACTTCAACCAGAAATACCTCGAAATGGCACAGGAAAAAGGGGATTTGACGGACAAAGAATACCGTGAAGCTTTGGCCAAGATGCTACAAGGCAGCCGCCAAAACGGAATTGACCGGGTGATGGATGCAAACCATTTGGATGCCATCATCGCGCCAACAGGAGGCCCTGCCTGGAAAACCGACCTGACCAATGGCGACAGTTTTCAACTGGGAAGCTCTTCGCCGGCAGCCCGTTCCGGTTACCCCAATATTACCGTTCCGATGGGCTTTGTGGATGAATTGCCTGTCGGCATCTCTTTCTTCGGGAGGGCATGGAGCGAGCCTGTTTTAATTGAAATAGCCTATGCCTACGAAAGCGGCACCCACCACCGCAAAGCACCCGGTTTCCTGACAACTGATTAAGCCGGGAACTGCTATTCATTGAACGATGGCCAAATCAGGAAAAAGGACTATTTTTAAGTCGGTTAAGCAAAACAAGGGTGCTGTTGCCAACGCGGAAAGATGAACAACTGTTTTTACGGAGGGGTTTCGGCTCATTTAAAAAGAAAATACGGGTCATGAATATTGATATTTGAGCCGAAATGAGTATGTTAGTGAGCTAAATAACAACAAGTGACTATTGATAATTTAATAATAGAATTCATAAAGCAAAGGCCAAATTGCTCTTCAAATGAAATATTGGCGGGAATTGAAAATAAGAAAAGTCTTGCAACTGTAAAGCGTACTCTTTCAAAATTAATTCAGGAAAAACCAATAATTTCGACAGGAAAAAGGAAGTCTACACGATACAAACTTTCACCTGTTTATCAATTATTTGAAGCGGTTGATATTGTCCAATCTCATTTAGAACAGTCGATAGTGTAGACTATAAAAATGCAATGTTGATATTTTACGAGCAAAATAACATTACAAGTTTTAAAAAGATATTTATTGAACAGTATGAATTCGCTGTTAAAACATATTTTTAGAATGAGAGATGACTAAAAAACGGGCTGCAACAATGACTATAAATTATGGCGGGAAAACTACTAAATATTAAAGGAGTACGAATAAAACAAACAAGGGTTCCAGTATGAAAGCAAGTACGGAAAACCCTGCCACTGCTCATACACTTTCCCGTTAGCAAACGTATGAAACCCTCAGCATTTTTACAGAAATAGTTTCCATATATTAGAACTTTGTATTATCTTTGCATTCGCAGATAACGAATTATGAGGAAAAGATTTGAGGTCATACTACTTGAAGAGGTATGGGAGCTTTTGGATACTTTGGAGGAAAAGGTCAAGGATAAGATTCTTTATAATCTCGAAAAATCCAAATATATCAACGATCCTGAATTACTGAAAAAACTGAATGATGATATTTGGGAATTTAGATCCAAATATCGCAGTCTTCAATACAGGTTACTTTCATTCTGGGATAAAACTGAAAATTCAGAGACTCTGATTGTTTCAACGCATGGAATTATCAAAAAGACTGATAAAGTTCCCAAACGTGAGATTGAAAAAGCAAGGCAGATAATGAAGAAATATTTTGATCAAAAAAAGAAAAAATAATAACCATGCAGAAATCGGGAAAATTAAAGATGTACACATTAGAACAAGCAAAGGATAAACATCTTGGTAAAAAAGGAACAGAAAAAAGAGACAATTTCGAGTATGAACTCAAAATGGAGATTTTGGGTGAAATGATTAAACAGGCTCGCAAAGAAAGAAATCTGACTCAAGCAGAACTTGGGAAATTAATCGGTGTTCAAAAGTCTCAGATTTCAAGAATAGAGCGAAATACAAAGAATGTTACATTGGCAACAATACTAAGAGTTTTCAGGGCATTAAAAGCAAAAGTTAATTTTAATGTTGAATTGCTTGATGGAGAGATTAGTTTGGCATAAAACACGTTTGGAAACACACTCATACCGCAATTAGTTGTAAATATGGGCATTACCACTATTGGTAAAACATATTGCAAACAGAAAAGTTAGTAACAATAAATGCTGTACGCACCATTGCCCAACCATTAATCCGTCATTGCCGATCACATTAAACCACATTTAATTTTAGCATTAACACAGCCACCCCATGAAAACAAAACTCCTTTTCACCCTGTTTCTCACCTTAATAATTGTATTTGTTTTCGGGCAAAGGGACTTTTCCGGCTCCGAAACCACCAAACTCGTTTTGCTGGGCACGGGCAATCCCAACCCTTCTCCAACGCAATCGGGTTGTGCGCTCGCCATTATTGTCAGGGGCACGCCCTACATTGTCGATTTCGGCCCCGGTCTCATCCGTCAGGCGGCGGCTTTGTCACCGGCTTACGGCGGAAGTTTGGAAGCACTGGATGTCAAGAACATCAAACGGGCTTTTTTGACACACCTGCATTCTGACCACACAACCGGCTACGCCGACCTGATCCTCACCCCCTGGGTGATGGGCAGGGATGAACCCCTCGAAGTTTACGGACCGGAAGGCCTCAACAACATGACCAAACACATTTTGAATGCTTACGAAGAGGACATCCGCTATCGTTTGTACGGCGAAGAACCGGCCAACAACCGGGGTTGGCGCGTCAACAGCCACGAGTTTAAAAAAGAAGGCATCATTTACCAGGACAGCAACATTATGGTGGAGGCCTTTCCGGTTCCCCACGGAAGCTGGCCCAATGCCTGGGGCTTTCGTTTTACCACACCGGATAAAATCATCGTTGTTTCGGGCGATTCATCACCTTCGGAAAAAATCATTGCGTATGCCACCGGTGCCGACATCCTGGTACATGAAGTGTACTACAAAAAAGCCTGCGACAGCAAGCCGGAGGTCTGGAAAAACTACCATGCCCACCACCACACTTCAACCTACGAGTTGGCCGAAATTGCCGGCAAAGCACAACCCAAATTACTGGTACTGACCCACATTCTTTTCTGGGGGGCAACCGACGAAGATTTACTGAACGAGCTTTCAGAAAGCTACAAAGGAAAAGTTGTTGTCGGGAAAGATTTGGATATTTTTTAATTGCTAAAGCCTGCTTACACAAGAAAAGACTATTCTTTCTGTTTGTTGTTATTTTCCACTGCCAAGCCCATCTCAACTATCCCCATGCCCTTCATACCGCCATACTCGAAAGCTGCTTTTGCCTGCCTGATGCTGTAGACATTGTCCATTTCAAAAGTAAAGAGTTCAAGCATTTCTACTTGTACAGTTTTTTCGGTTTCCCCTCCCCTTTCCCTGATTTTGAAGGAAAAATTTGTTGAAGAACCTTCCTGATAGCGCAGCTGCGAAAAACCTGGTGTTTTCACAAAAGTGACTACTTTTTCTTTATCACAAATAAAACCTGATTTCAAACCCTTTACGATGTCAAAGTCGATTAGTCCGCAGTGAAGCATCCGGCCATCGTCGAGCACGCCGGTAAACCAAAAATGCCGCTCATAATCATTCCACTCAAGTCGCCCAAAACTATGGTAGCGAATGGCCTTCATTTGCACTTTGTGCTTTTTTCTTTTCCACCTGATGAACCCTCGTATTTCACCGGCTTGTTCATAATGCCCCCTCACCAGCGCTTTTAATTGTTTGCTATACCACCAGTCCCACTCCTGTTTGGCAATTTGGAATGCAAGTTGATCTGATGAAATCCCATTTTCTTCAAAATTAACAAGCGGCAAGCTTGCCTTCCACTTCAAATCGAGGGTAATTTGATAATACCTTTTTCCTTGAAACACCGGCCCCTCAAAATGTACCCGCCAGACCTTTCCGGGTTTTTCACAAACAAATTTCAGTTTCCCCTGCTCAAAACCCTCGCCTACAATCATGTCCCTGTTTTCAAATCCCCACACCCCTTCACCGGGAATATAAATCTTCAACCAGTTCTCATTCTGCCCTTTATCCCGGAACGCCATCCGGGCAACAAAGGTCATTCCCTCTTCCGAGATACCGGAAAAGTAAATGCTGTCGCAATAATGCGAGATACTGGGCTGGCTGTGCTTTGTCTCCAGTTGCTCCGCTGTTTCGGCTTTGCCCCGACAGCTTTTCACAAAGCGAAGTGCACTAAAATTTTTTAGGAATTGTTTCATGACGAGGGTTTAAATTATTCTGCAATGTCCGTATATTTTTTAAATTAGCAAGCGCAATTTCATAACTTTGTATAATCATTTATTCATGATTGATGCCTGAAAAACCCGAGAAACCGTTTTGTTTGAAAGACAGGGCAAGAAGCTTTGCCTTTGCCTTCAGGGGAATTGGATTTGTTGTAAAGACCCAGCATAACATTTGGATTCATTGTGTTTTGGGGATACTTGCAATTGTGTTTGGCCTGTGGCTCCGCATCAACCCGGCAGAATGGATCGCTGTGATTTTTGCCATCGGGTTTGTTTTGGTTTCAGAAACCTTGAATACGGCCATCGAGCTAATGGTCGATCTGGTTTCACCTGAACAAAACCCAAAGGCCGGCCTGATTAAAGACGTTGCTGCCGGGGCTGTTCTGCTCTCCGCAATTACCGCCGCAATTATCGGGCTTCTTATCTTTGTCCCTAAAATAATAAATTTATGTTTCTGATAGCCGACAGCGGATCAACAAAAACGGAATGGGCACTAATTGACAACGGAATCGTTATCAAAAGCCTGCTGACAAAGGGGTTTAATCCATACTACTATCAAAAAGGTGAACTTGCCCGGGATATGAAGACGGGCCTGCACACGCAGTTGCCCTTTAAGCAAATCAGGAAGGTCTTCTTTTATGGTGCCGGCTGCTCAACTACGGCAAACTGTAACCTTGTCGAGCGTGCCCTGCAACAGCTTTTCGCTAATGCACAGATTGAAGTTGAGCACGACCTTTTTGCTGCCGGACTTGCCTTGTTGGGGGATGAAAAAGGCGTTGCCTGCATTTTGGGAACCGGAAGTAATTCCTGCCTCTGGGAAAACAAAAAGATCATCCACAATGTGCCTGCGCTGGGCTATATGCTTGGGGATGAAGGGAGTGGGACGCACATTGGCAAGATATTACTGAAAGGGATATTGCTGGGGGAAGCCGATAAGCAATTGATAATGACTTTTTACAAGCACTTCAACCTGGACTTTGACAAAGTGATGAACAGGGTTTATCAAGCACCCGACCCCAACCTGTTTTATTCATCGCTGAGCCCCTTTGTGAGGAAACACCTCGACAAGCCGTTTTGTACTGCCGTTGTTGCGGGGTCTTTTGCACAGTTTATCGAACGTTACCTCAGCAAATACGACGGGTTTCAATTGTTGCCTGTTTCTTTTACCGGCTCTGTTGCTTTCCATTTTCAGGACATTTTAAAAGCTGTTCTCGAAGAAAACCAGCTAAATTTTGGCCGCATCCTCCGCAAACCCATGGATGGCCTGGTTGCATACCACCTGGGGAAAGAAGCCTAGCCCCTGTCTATCGCCCCGCCTGCGCCGGGCAGTTAGGGCGTCAAAAACAATACTGTGCAAACTCAGCAAGTGACGAAAAAGTGGCATCGTACAGACTGCAATCCACACTTTCCCCCCTGGTGTTGATATAAACGGTTTTCATCCCGCTGTTGTGGCCAAACTGCAAATCGCTGTCCGTGTCCCCGGCCATCAGGCATTTTTCAAGCTCAATATCAGGAAATTCGACAAGGGCCTTTTGTGCCATAAAGGGGGATGGTTTCCGGCAGTTCAGGGGCTTTTCATCAAGGTCGGTGCAATAATAGACAGCATCAATGCGCCCGCCGGCCTGTTCAATTTCAGTTAGCATTTTGTCATGAACCAATTCAAGGTCGTCCACCGTCATCAAACCTTTTCCCACCCCCTGCTGGTTGGTGACCACGATGATTCTTTTAAAGATTTTGCTGAAAACCGCCAATGCTTCCCGAACGCCGGGGAGGAACTCAAACTCGTCCCGGGATTTTACGTAACCGCCCTCAGGCCGCCGGTTAATAACACCGTCCCTGTCCAGAAACAAGCTCCAGTTGCGGTCAATATTTTTTAAGAAGTTTGTCATTGATCTTTGCCATCTGCAGGGAATAAAGTTGTTTCAATTATTTCACACAAGATATGCCCGATTAAAATGTGGCTTTCCTGAATGCGTGCGGTATTTTCCGATGGCACTTTGATACAAATATCGCAGGCATCTGCAAGCAATCCGCCATTTTCCCCGGTAAAACCAATGGTATGCATGCCCAGTTCGTTCGCCCGGGTGATGGCATTCAATACATTCGCCGAGTTGCCGGAGGTACTGATTCCAATCAGCACGTCCCCCGCCCTGCCCGCTGCTTTCACCATCCGGCTGTACACAGCATCGTAACTGTAATCGTTCGCAACGGCTGTCAGGTAAGAGCCGTTGACGTGCAGGGCCTCGGCAAACAGGGGGTCGCGGTCGTATTGGTACCTTCCCGAAAGTTCAGCGGCAATGTGTTGGGCATCGCCGGCGCTGCCCCCGTTTCCGCAAAGAAGCAGTTTGCCGTCATTTAGGAAAGTGTTGATACAGATGGCGGCGGCTTCCCTGATCTGCTCCGGGATAACGGGGTCTTTCAGTATCCGCTGCTTGGTTTCTATCGATGACCGGATGATTCTCTCAATGTTCATTTTAAATTGATTTTTTCCTGTGATTTAATTTTATTCCCGGCTCTCTTCAAGCATACTCTCCCGGTAAGCCTTAAAAAGGTTGGCCCTCGAAATAATTCCGACATACTTATTCCCGTCAACAACAATCATGTTGTAGTTTCCGCTTTTGTTAAATTTATTCACAATCTCCTGTACATCATGTTTAACGGACACCTTTTCGTCTTCAAGTGCATGGTGCAGGTAATCGCTGACGGGGACTTTATATTTCAAGCGGTTAAACATGTCTTTCCTTACATCGTCCATCAATATCATCCCGATGAAAGTACCTTCACTGTCAACTGCCGCAAAGAAATTCCGTTTCGAGACCTTAATTTTTTGCACCAAATCGCCCAGGGTACTCTCAATGGGAATGGTCATCACATCCTTTTCGAGCAGGTTTTTAATCTTCAACTGTTTAATCACGGTCTTGTCGCGATACAGGAACAATTCCCCTTGCTCCGCCAATTTTTGTGTAAAAATAGAATGTTTGTTGAAAGTACGGGCAATTAAATAAGCTACCGAAGTAGAAAGCATCAGCGGCACAATGAGTTCGTAACCTGCCGACATTTCAGCAATGAGAAATATAGCTGTCAACGGGGCCAGGAGCACCCCGCCCAGTACCGCGGCCATGCCCACCAGTGTAAAATTGCTCTCGTGCAGGCCCAGGCCAGCAAACAGCTCGTTCAATCCCCTGGAAAGGGCAAAACCGGAAAAGCCACCCATCACGGCAGCCGGTGCAAATATCCCACCTACCCCGCCTGCCTCGGTGGTGAGCGTAGTGGCAATCACCTTGAAAAGAACCAGAAAGACCGTGAAAACAATAAGTGTCCACACAAAACCGGAACCGTGGAGAAAAGTATAATGCAACAATTCTTCGGGGCGGCCACTGACAATATCGCGAATGCTGTCGTAACCCTCCGAAAACAAAGGGGGAAACAAATACAACACCAGGCCGAGCAAACTGCCACCGACAAAAAGACGCGTCCAGATGGATTTAAAACGGCTGAACAAGCGAATGATAAGAAAGTGCATGTAATGAAAATATACCGAGACAAAACCGCCCACTACACCCAGCAAAATAAAAAACGGAATATCGTTCACGGCAAAGGGTTCGGTAACATTAAAATGAACCAGGTACTGCTCGGCAGTCAGCACTTTTGTGGTAACGGCCCCGGTAACCGAAGCCAGCAACAAGGGAATAAAAGAAGCGGTGGAAAGGTCAAGCAAAAGCACCTCGAAACTAAAAATAACTGCCGCCACGGGCGTGGTGAAAATAGATGCCATCGCACCGGCAGCCCCGCAGCCTATTAACAGGGTTTTGTATTTATAGCCCATCCTCAGGAACTGCCCGATAACGGAGCCAAGTGAAGCACCGGTGGAAATAATGGGCGATTCCAGCCCCACCGACCCGCCAAAACCTGCTGTCAGCGAACCGCCAACGAGGGAGGAAAATATCTTGTGGTTGCGCATGCTCCCGTCAAGTTTCGAAATCACATAAAGTATGCGCGGGACACCATGCCCCACATTGTCTTTTACAATGTATTTCAAAAATAAGACCGTCAGTAAAATACCCAGCAATGGCACGAAAATAAAAAGGAAAACCTGTTCCGTATTACCGTAATAACTTAACAGTTTTTCTTCGATTGAGATGACGACGAACTTGAGCAGGGCGGCGGCCAGCCCTGCCGAAAACCCGATGAGCACACTCAGGAACAACACAAAACCGGTGTCGGGGATTTTTCTGGCGCGCCAGATGAGGAATCGTACGAAAAGCCTGTTCTTGCTCATCGGTAAAAAGATTGCTATTGCACAAAGCTAAAAAGAAAATGGATTGCGGGGGAAAAGCTTGTATTTTGATGGACAAAGCCCCTTGTTTTTCCCGGCTTGTGAACAATCTGAGCTCCCATTGTTGAACCGACGTGCCAAGCCGCCTGTTAACGGAAGTTCAGTCTTTTTGTATTAGTGAAGTTATAGCAATTGAACCGAAAGCTGTTACCTCAACAACTCAGCAGCGTAATTGTCCCAGCTCATGTCTTTGGAAGTTGCGGCCACATTTGCCCTGTCGATGGGTTTTTCAATGGATTTTTTCATGGCTTCTACCATCGAATTAATGTCGCCGTCTTTGGCGAGGTAGCCGTTGAAGCCGTCTTTAACAGTTTCGGGAAAATGGCCAACATTTGTCGCCAGCATGGGCATGTTAAAATTATAACCGATGGACTCTACACCGGAGGGCGTGGCTGTCAGGTAAAAAAGCATGATGCTGTCGCTTACCTGGAAATACTTTGGAACATCCTCGTTGGGTACAAATTCGTTGTCGAGAAAAACTTTGTCCTGAATCCCGAATTGCCCTATCAATGCCAGGGGGTTGTACTCCCTTTCGTCGTCCTGTTTCTTCAGGAATATTTTTTTGGCCAGGCCGAAAGTCGCGTTTTTGACTTTTGTGGAAAGTTTAGTGGAATCCAGTGTTTTCCAGAAAGACTCGCCAACAACCAGCAACGAAACATCGTCCCTTGTCAGGGCAAGCTTTGCGAAGGCTTCGATAACATTGTGCAGGCCCTTGTATTTGCGGATGAAACCAAAGAAAAGAAAAACGTGTTTGTTGAGCCCCATTTCTTTTTTGGCCTTTTCCATGTCAAAATCCGGGTCGGGTTTGAACATATCATAAACCGGATGGTACAATTTATGAACTTTTATCCCGTCACCGGCAATTTTTCCATTCCGTTCAACGACTTCAAACTTTCTTGAAGGAAAGAGTATCTTCAGTTCGCCGGCAGTTTTAAAAGCGTGCACCACGTAAGCATGTGCATGTTTGATGCCCATCCGTGTAAGGCGGTTGTCGAGGGCGCTTCCCTCCTTCTGAATGACAAAGTGCAGATCGAAAAGAATTTCCGCTTTGGATTTCTTTTTCAGCTTTTTGGCGATAAAACCCATGGGCAGTCCCTGGATGGCAATGGCCCACTGAAAAATCACCTTGTCAGGGTTCAGGCCGGCAATCAGTTTTGCCGTTGCGCCCCAGCTCGCCGGGTTGTTATAATTCGTAATGTAATGTACCTTGATGTTCGTGCCATCAAGCTGATCTTCCTTGCTTTTGTTGTCGATAAAGTCCCTTGGGATAATCGCCGGGTATTGTTGCGTCCACGAAACGATGTGCACTTCCGTGTCGGGCATTTTGTCGAATGCCTTGGCCAGCGAAGTATTGTAATTGGCAATGCCGCCTTTAAACATGGGGCCGGGGCCGAAGCAGACGACAGTTTTCTTGTTCTTCATTCTTTTAGTTTGGCCCCTTTCGCTCATCCGGATTTGCAATCCGGATGTTTTCGGGTCGGGATTTCAAATCCCAAACAGCGAAAGGTCAAATGTTCGTATCAAGAAGATATTTCTTCACATCACTTCTACTTGCCTGCTGAAATGTCTTGCTGTCCTGAGTTCAGCAATTATCTCATCTGCTGATATATCAGATTCCCAAGCACCAAAGGCTTTCTTAACCGAATTCTTTTTCTCAGTCAGCTTACCTTTTAATGTTTTGGTTAACTTTTCGATTAAATCCAGTTTTATCTCAGGGCTGAGGTTTTTTGTTAAACCAAAATAACTCTCAATCAAAGATGTATTTATATCTGTAGTTTTCATGGAGCAAAGATAATGATTTCCCACGCTTAATCTTACAGCAAAGCTTTCTGTCTTTCGTACACCCTTCTCATCCCCTCTTCCAGTGAAATTCTGGGCATCCAGCCAAACTTTTCTCTGACCAGCGACATGTCGCAATAGCGGGAATGCACACCCACCGGTTTGTCAAGCAAGGGTTTAATGGTTGGGCTGTAACCGGCAATTTTGGTGAACACTTCAATCAGTTCCAGAAACGAAGTGAGTTTGCCGGCGCCAATATTGTAGGCTGATCCATCGTGAACATTGTCCATTAATATCTGGATAAAATCGATGATGTCGTCGATGTGTACAAAATCGCGTCCTTGTTTTCCACTGCCCCATACCTCAAAAGGGTTTTCTTTCTTCGCAGCCCGTCGGGCAATAGCCGGTACCGGATAATCGGTTTCCTGGTCTTCGCCATAACCCGAAAAAGGCCGGATACAAACGATGGAGATACCGTAATGTTTGGCAGCAATCTGCGCCAAAAACTCCCCGGTCAGTTTTGTCCAGCCATAAGTCATGTCGGGGGTACCGAGGTTTTTGGTGAAATCGATGTCCCCTTCCCGTAACTGAACGGCTCCTTCAACGGTTTGCAGGCTGGTGGGATAAGCCGCACTCGAGCTCGGGTAAAGTACCCTGTCGGGCTTGTGGCGTGTAATCCAGTAGAAGAACTCGGAATCGATACTCAAATCCAGGGCCACCATCAAAGGGTCGCCATCAATTTTAAGGCGACCACCCACGATGGCTGCAAAATGGAAAACGTCGCTGAAGCGTTCAAAATCCAGTTTATAGTTCTCCTGGATGTAGCGCGGGTTCTGGCGCATATAAAAAAGCAAGTTCCTGAAATCGCCCTGCCAAAAGTAAAAGCGTTCGTCTGCACCAATAATTTCAAGGTCGCCTTCCTTTTTAGACTGAAAGCCCTCAAGCCATTGGGAAGGATGCCGCCCGATGGAAAGATCGTCCACCACAAAAACCCTGTCGTTGGTTGTGTTCAGCAATCGTTTGACAACATTGCGGCCAACAAACCCGCAACCGCCGGAAACCAAATGTATTTTCATTATTCTTTAAGGTTTAGTTTATTTTTAATTTGATATTTAGACTTGTGCGGCGAATTACGCGACACCATCTCGGCAACAAAGCCGGAAAGAAAAAGTTGCACCCCGATAATCATGGCCAGCAAACCAAAATAAAACAAAGGGCGGTCCGTCATCTTGACGTAAGCGGTCATAAAAAACTTGGAGTAGGCCAGGTAAGCAGCAATGGCAAAACCTATGAAAAACGTCAAAGTTCCAATAGCGCCAAAAAAGTGCATGGGCCGTTGCGCAAAGCGCGAGACGAAATTGATGGTCAGTAAGTCGAGGTAACCTTTAATAAACCGGTCGAGGCCAAATTTAGTGACGCCGTACTTACGTTTCTGGTGCGAAACAACTTTCTCCGAAATCCTGTCGAAGCCCGCCCACTTGGCAATGACCGGTATGTAGCGGTGCATTTCGCCATAGACTTCAATGTTTTTCACTACTTCGTTGCGGTAAGCTTTCAGCCCGCAGTTCATGTCGTGCAGTTTAATGCCGAAAAACTTCCTGGTGGACCAGTTGTAAAATTTCGAGGGGATATTTTTCGTCAGTGCCGAATCATGCCGCTTCTTTTTCCAGCCCGAAACGATGTCCAGCTTTTGTTCTACAATCATCCGAAAAAGTTCGGGGATTTCATCGGGGCTGTCCTGCAGGTCGGCATCCATGGTCATCACCACATCGCCCTGCGCTACTTTAAAGCCTTCGTTCAATGCAGCAGATTTCCCGTAGTTCCTTCTAAATTGAATGGCTTTTATCTGGGGATGGTTTTTTGAAAGACCCTCGATCACCTGCCAGGAGCCGTCGTCCGAACCATCGTCCACATAAACAATTTCAAAAGAAAAATGACTGGCCTGCATCACACGCACAATCCAATCATTTAACTCCCCGAGGGACTCTTCTTCGTTGTATAACGGAATAATGACCGAAATATCCATTCCCTTTTTTTTCTATGTAGCAGATTGATTCTCCCGCTTGGCAAAGATAGCAATAATGAGTGATAATATGGTTGCAGAAACCACATTCTCAATAAAGGCCCAAACAGTAATCATCAAAGGGGATGTAAACATTTCTGTCATGGACAAAGCCTGGTCCAATTGCTCATCGCTCATGTTCGGGTTGGCCGCTAACATTGACTCTTCAGCTTTCACCAATATTTCATCAATCATACCGGGATCGATATACAAAACATCAATATAGGTAAACAAAGCCCCGAAAACAGCAGCAAACAAGCCCGTCCAGAAACCTGTGCCAAATGCTTTGCCATAGGAAGCAAAACCGTCAAGATATTTGTCCCTCACACTGATCATCGCCAAAAACAGACCTGTGGCCATAATAAGATAGGAAACCCGCATTAACCCGGATGCGCGGTCAACGTCAAGCAAATACATGATCAAATTAAATACGATAAGCACTATGCCCAAATAAATTCCATACATGAGCGAAGGCATTACAACTGATCTTTTATTTTCTTCCATAGTGTAGATTTTTAGAAATTCAGGTAAAAATAAAATATATTTTAATGAAATGTCTGCTTCAAACAATATTATTTACTTTTGCAGCGGGTAAGTCTTATACGACCAGCTCCTGCTGAATTCCCCCAGGACCGGAAGGTAGCAAGGGTAGGCGGTTGTAGCGGTGCGATGTAAGTAGCTTACCCATTTTTTTATGTACAGTCGTCAGACCACTGGACCTGCACCTTACTCCGCAAAGCAATTATTCCAAATAGTGGTCAGACGACTTTGTTATTGATTTGACAGAAAACTTACTTTTGCTACCTTTTCAAGGCCCAAAAATAAAGCATACCCTCATGTTACTTCAAATATACGGGGACAACCCCGCCCCGCGGCATATTAAAAAGGTGGTCGACACAATGAACGACGGGGGCATCGTCATTTTCCCAACCGATACGATATACGGGATGGGATGCAGCTTGTGCCAGATCAAAGCGGTTGACCGCATTGCGAGAATCAAAGGGACGAAGAAAGAAAAAGCAAATTTCTCGGTTATTTTCAACAGCCTGAGCATGTTGTCGGAATTTACAAAACCGATAGAAAACCACCTCTTCAGGCTGATGCGCAAAAACCTGCCCGGCCCCTTTACCTTTATCCTGAATGCCAACAACAAAGTTCCCAAACTGTTCCAGAGCAAAAAGAAAACCATCGGTATCCGCATTCCCGACAACAACATCATCAGGACAATCGTTGAAGAACTGGGCCACCCGGTATTGACAACTTCCATCCGGGATGAAGATGAAGTAATTGAATACACCACGGACCCGGAACTGATTGAAGAAAAATACCATTCGCTGGTCGATCTGGTCGTAGATGGCGGTTATGGTGATAATGAGGCTTCGACTGTCGTGGACTGTACATCGGGTGAAGCGGTCATCATTCGCCAGGGGAAGGGAATTTTAAAAGAATAATTTTTTAAAAATTAATTGTGTTTTCAAAAAAGTTTTACTTTTGCACTCCCAAAACGCTGATTCGTTAGCTCAGCAGGTAGAGCATCTGCCTTTTAAGCAGAGGGTCCCGAGTTCGAGCCTCGGACGAATCACCCGGAGGAAGAAAGGGTTACAGCAATGTAACCCTTTCTTGTTTTAAAAAAAACCCGCAGGATGTTTCTCAACAATCCTGCGGGCCTAAAAAATTAATGCAAAACCTCAATTACTTCAGGGAACCGAACTAAATATTATTTCACATTTACCGGTTGCCATATGGGTTCTGTGTAATATTCAAACTCTTTCTTACAGAATACAAGCGGTTTTCAGCTTTAAGCGAAATCCGGTAAAAGTAAATACCGTCAAGAAGCCCCCCGGTCCGGGCGAACCCAATGGTTTGTGTACCGGCTTCCTGGGTCTGGTCTACCAGCGTTCTGACAAGCCGACCCATGGCATCGTACACCTCCAGTTTAACCTGGCCCGTTTCGGGAAGGACATACCTGATGGTTGTCTTGTCAATAAAAGGGTTCGGATAATTGTAGGCTTCCAGCTCGTCGCCGGGGATAAGGATATTGTCAGTTGTAATACTGACGGCTTTCAGCTTGAGGCCTTCAATGGTGTTTGCTGCGGCATCTGCCAGTTCTGATATCGCATTCAAGGTGAAAAGCTCCGTATCTGTTGGAATTTCAGCCAGTACACGGACATTTATTTCCACGACGGAAGCGCCTTCCAATAATTTCATTGCATCCAGGCTGTACCAGCCAATGTTCAGTACGCCGTCTTTCTGATTGATAAAGACATCATCATCGGAATAACCAGTACCCAGCACTTCTATCAGGTCATTTCGGTAGCTAAAGCTCAGTGTAAGCGCGCCAACTTCTGCCCTTCTGTCAATGCTGACAGGGATTGTCAGTTGCTGGTTCACCGAAGTTTTAATATAACCCTCATAGCTTAGGGTCAAGTTCGTCGGCGATTTAAACCCGTCGCTTAAAGGCACATAACTCGCGTTGAGGTCGCCAAGTGCCTCGTAATAAATGTTGATGTATTTCTTCGAACTTGTCCAGGGTATAGAAGCGGAGGTATAATTGTGGTCCTCTGCCTGCGAGAAATACATATAGTCAACGCCGCTGTGGGTGAAGGGAACATCATCTGCATTGTCATAATCAAAGGGTGCAGGGAAGGTTATCTCGGGTACGGTATCTACCATCCGGCCGGTAACCCTGAAGTTGGGTGAAAACTGGTTGCTGCCGGCCCCGTTGTGGGGGAAACTCCCCAACAAACCGACAAGGCGGTATTTCGCCGTAAGGCCGTCAAGTGCAGTAACTCCTCCGTTAATGTATGTATTTGAACTGTTGACATCTGCCACACCATGTGAGTAATACCCATACCAGGGAGAATCTGAATTCAACCCAACCCAGGAGTAATTCCACGGAGCGCCGTTGATGTTGTTGCTGCCCCCAACCATTAACTGGATAGCAAGGGCATCGGTCGCATTGACACCTCCCCAGTTATTATAAGTATAGGCCCCGCCAAGTATGGTCTCTTCTTCAGGGGGCGGCGGGGTCGTATGGTAGTTGAGACCGCCATCCCAGATTTTCAATACGTATTCGGCATCGCAACCATACATCGCAGTGTTCAGGCTGAACTCGAAATAGGACAATATTTCCCAAAGGTCTTCAACTAAGCGTGGCTGCACATAAACGGTTTCCAATGAATCCAAAGGTGGTACCGAGCTTGTATCAACTCGGTAGAGCGTTAGGTAGAAATAATCTTCCGGGTAGGAACTGTAAATTTCAGTCGGGAAGGGCGTGGGCATCGGGGTTTCCACATTGTTCCAGTATTTCACCTGACCGGCAAGTTTGGGTGCTGTTTTCGAAACGATTACTGTATCCCAATCTTCGCAATCAAGGTTAAAGGGATGATACGCGTGGACAACAACTGTGTCGTTACCTACCATGTTTCCCCATTGAACAGTCAAGGTATCATCGGTGCTACTGCCAAGGATGGTGCCACCGCTGCTTACAAACCATTGGTGAGCGAGCTCCAAATCCTTGTACACCCTGTTGTCAAGGGCAATGTATGTGGCTTCTTCACAAGTGTTAACGTCCAGGTCACCGATAATTTCTGTACTGGGGCCTTCTACAAACCAATAGCCTGTTTCAACCCAAGTATCTTCATTGGGCCAGGTATACCGCATGACGTAAACTCCCGGAATCGGAACCGAAAAATCAGTAGTGTCAGTATAGGGACTTGAAATAATGGCCGGAGTAGGGCCGGGGTAAACTGTATTTGTCCAAACCCCTTCATCCGGTCCTGCACAGGGACCTGAACCGGTGATAACTCCTGCTACTGCTGTTTGCCAGGATGGATTGGCATCGAAACAGACCGTATCACCAGCATCAATCCAATAAAGGCAATCGAAAATCTGATTTGGATAAGTGATAGCAGTATCATCATCATTGTCACCATTGGAATCATCTCCCGGGGTGGAATTGGGATCATCCTGGTCCGAAGTCCAGACCTGGGCATAATTCTCATAATTACCATTGAGTTCCACCTTTGCCGTTATTCTTAGCGTGTCGCTGCTACCATTGGCAAGATCACCTATTGTCCAGATGTAAGTACTACTGTCATACGCACCATTTCCATCGTCAGTAATATAGGAATAGCCGCTCGGTAAAGAATCCCTCATGGAAACACCTGTCGCATCACTCGGGCCACTGTTTAGTACCACGACTGTAAAAACAACATTACTCCAAACATCCGGAGTAAGATTGTCAACATTTTTAGTTAATGAGAGGTCGGCAATCGGATTAGGCACGGTCGCAATGCTGTCGGTGTTGTTGGTGGTGTCGGGGTCGAACTCGTTGCCATCAACTACGGAGATGTTGT
>JAKIVD010000013.1 GCA_021647205.1 Bacteroidales bacterium
ATACAAAAGTATGTTCCGGCACTCAGGTTTTCAAATAGCCCGTCATTGGTTTGGAAACTGCTGCTATCATCGATGGAATAAAAAACATCCCCATTGGAAACTGTTGCTGAAATGTCAATCTGCCCGTCGGCTGAGTAATCGGTTTCAGGGGAGGTGGTGACATTCGTAATTTCCGGTCCGGGAATGTTTTCAATTACGACCGGATTGTTTTCAAACACTGTTTCACAATCTCCCTGATCGCTGACCTTGACAAAATAATTGCCTGCCGGAAGGTCTGTAAAAACATTGTCGGTTTGCCAGTTGTTGCCGTTATCGATGGAAAACAACAAATCAGTTCCTGCTCCCGATGTGGCACTGATTTGAATGCTACCGTTGTTTTGATCACAGTAAGAAACTGAGAACTCTACTTCCGATATTTCAATATCCCCTGCATCGGTGATGGTGTAAGCTTCGGAAATGGTTTCGCAGCCATTGCTGTCCAAAACATGCAGGAAGTAATTGCCCACGGCCAGGTTGGAAATATCAAGTGTAGTAGCTATCAAATTGTTGTTACCATCGTACCAGGCAAAAGTCAGTGGTTCTGCCCCTTCAACCTGCAGGCCTGCAATACTTCCACTGCTTCCACCGCAGGCGGTTGGGGTGATGAGCAAATTATTTTCTGCAAAAATAGCTTTGTCAAACCAGCCCACATGAATGGTGTCGGACAAACTACAACCCAAATCGTTGGTAACTTTCACCCAGTAAGTTCCAGAATCTGAAACAGTGATGCTAAATACATTGTTCCCAATACTTCCTGTACTCCACGCGTAAAAACCTGTATCGCTTCCTGCCGTAAGTACTGTTTCTTCTCCTTCACAAATTAGTTGATCTGGTCCCAAATTAGGGTTTGGAGAATCCTTTATGGTAATTACCCGTGAGGTTTCTTCTACCCTTCCGCTCGGGTAGGTGACTGTGACATATACTTCATACTCACCGCCATTCTCATAATAGTGTACCGGCCAAAGTTCGGTTGATGTTTGTAAATCCCCGAAATCCCAGAGGATACTACTGGGTTCTGGGAGAAAATTAGGCTGAAAAGCGATGGGATGATGGGCACATTCTCCTTCCCATTCAAAACGGTACAGATGGTCTAATAGCATATTGGGCAAGTAGTGATTCGTTTTTCGTCCATCTAAATAAACAGCATTGGCCTGAAAATTACATTCAATACCCCGTTTCCAGGGTTTGTGGATAACACTAAGATATTCAGAATTTAAGCCATGCCGTGGTATTGTGGTATAAATCTTCCCGTCCCTGGCCAGTTGCAGTCCTTGCACAGGTCCGCGTGCAATAAAAATTTCCGATTCTTTAAACTGAAGCGAATCCTCAATATACTGCATGTCATATTGATAGAGTTCCATTAGGTTGTTTTGTGAATTAAAATATGTTGTATACAAGAGCTTTGAATCTGGTGAAAATTCTACAGCCTGTGGCCAATATCGGCTCGTCCAATCATTCGGATTTTTAGTAAGGGTGTAAAGCAAATCAATTTCACCGCTTGTGGCATTGAAGCTAGCAATATCCAATGATTGTTTCAAAGCCTCGTTCTGCAATCCATTCATTGCGTATGTAGCTGCGATGTATTTCTTATTTGGCGAAACCTTCATACTCCCCTCATTATTCATGTCAGTCCTCCATGGAACAGGGCTAATTATACCTTCTGTTGATAATCCGTTAGAAGTCAATAAAAAAGCCACATACCATTGGTCGGTTTTGAAATTACGTGTAATGATCCAAACATCCTCCCCATTGGCATGACGGACGGATGTAAGTTTATTGCTGGCTGCCCAGGCCTGCACCAGGGGTACGTTTTTATCTGAGGTAACATCGCCCAACCCCCCGTCTAAATTCATATCGACGATGGAATAATACATGCCAATATTATCCGGAAATTCCTTACTTACTGTAAATACATAATACAGGTGATCTGATCCGGGCTGTTGGACAATTAAAGTACCCATAGAAGCAAAACCAAACCCTAAAAGGTTACTACCATTTGGCATGGTGTGCCCTACCCTGTTCACTATTCTTCTGGCATTACAACAAAACAATAGGTTTCCATTTGTGTCACTCATTACTGAAATTGCACTTGCAGAGCCAATATTTATTTCATGGGTATTAACGGGTACTCCGGTATTAAAGTCGAGCCCGGCATAGTCTCCAAAATACCAGATGTTGGCCTGGTTTTGGGCGGTTACAACAAGCCCTGAAAAGATAAGAAGCAGGATGAGGAGGGTTTTGCGTTTCATAGCAACTGTAAAGATAGGCAAAAAAAGGGATGGGCGGGTATGTTTTGTAAAATGTGTCACAGCTTGTAGCTTTTGTTTGACGTACTCATCAAAGGCATAACAGTTGCGCCCGGGTGTCTTTCCTCTTCGACCTTTCAGGAGTAAAGCCACCTGAAAGGTCTGTTCAATAACACTACGCGCTGCTGTTCGGGATTTGTAATCCCGGATTTGTAAGCATCGCACATACAAAGCTGAAAATGGATGTAATATCCTGTTCCTGAAATTTCCGGATTAAAAATCGGGAAGAGGCCAAAATCATTGTTAACAACTCCACTTCCATTGTCGATAAATAAAAATTACCCTAGTACGAATTCGCCGTATTTTTGTAAACTGAAATGAATAACTTATCTGATTTCAGAAACCACACAAACACAACAAAAGGTGCCGAAAAAGCACCGTTTCAAATTATTTTCAGACGGTAAACAGCCGTCTTTTTTTATGCACAAACAAGAGTAAATGATGAGCAAATTAAAAGGAAAAAGCCTGGTATCCATTACCGATTACAGCAAAGACGACATCCTCAGGATACTGGACACAGCCGAAGAATTTGAAGCCAACCAACGGCAAAACATCCTGAACGGATATGTGCTTGCCTCACTGTTTTTTGAGCCCTCCACCCGGACAAGGCTTAGTTTTGAAAGTGCCGTTCAGTATTTGGGTGGAAGCATCATCGGCTTTGCCAGTGCTGATACTTCCAGTGTTAAAAAAGGGGAAACACTGAAAGACACCATCCTGACCGTAAGCAATTATTCGGACCTGATCATCATGCGCAACCCCATGGACGGCAGCGCGCGCTATGCCAGCGAAGTTTCGCCCGTTCCCATCATCAATGCCGGCGACGGTGCCAACCAGCACCCTACCCAGTGTTTGCTCGATTTATACTCCATCCGGAAAACACAGGGAACGCTCGACAACATCGACATTGCCATGATTGGTGACCTGAAATACGGTCGGACGGTGCACTCACTGGTACAGGCACTTAGCTTGTTTGGTGCTACATTTCATTTTGTTTCGCCCGATTCGTTAAAAATGCCCAGCGCGGTGAAAACGGTCGTGAAAAACGCAGGGCTGGAATACCACCAATATACTGAACTTACTGATGTAATTCCGATTGCAGATATTTTGTACATGACCCGTATCCAGGGAGAACGCTTCCCCGACCCGCTGGAATACGAAAAGGTAAAAAATTCCTACATCCTTGAAAATGCGATGCTTGATGAATCAAAAGACAATATGAAAGTGCTCCATCCCCTGCCAAGGGTAAATGAAATAACTGAAGATGTTGACGACAATCCGAAGGCCTATTATTTCCAACAGGCAAAGAATGGGGTTTATGTGAGACAGGCATTGATTGCCACTATTTTGGGATTGAAATAAAACGGCAGACCTTCCAGCGCTTAAAAGAACCTGGAAGAGTCTGGCCTCCTGACAAAGACTCTTCCGGGAGCTGCGCACGCTGGAAGGTCTTGGATTAAGGGTTACGGGCTACAATTTGAACAATGAAAGAGGAACTTAAAAAAAGAACAAAGGAATTTGCAATATCCGTATTTAAACTTTCTCAAGGATTAGACCATAAGTTTAGAGATTATCAACGTCAATTAATCCGTTGTTCAAGTTCAGTAGGAGCTAATTACAGGGCAGCTTGTCGTGCTAAATCCTCCAAAGATTTTATCAACAAGATAAAAATAGTTGAAGAAGAATTGGATGAGTCGTTGTATTTCATTGAACTCATTCCGGATTTATCTGAAAAGCCAAATGATTTATGGAATAAAACTATCAGGAAGGAGATAAACTACTCGCTATCATTGTCAAATCAATCATCACTTTACAAAAAAATCAAACCAAGGAACACTAAACTGCGTAACCTGTAACCCGTAACCTGTAACCCATAACCCGCAACCCGTAACCCGTAACCCGTAACACTTTTTAGACATTTTTAAAGAAAACAAAATACAATGAACATGAACCATAAAAGAACAGAACTCAAAGTATCCGCCATCCGCAACGGAACCGTTATTGATCACATACCCGCTGACAATACATTTCAGGTACTTAAGATGTTAAACTTGGACGAATCGAGCCGGCAGATTTATTTTGGCACCAACCTCGACAGCAAGAAGTATGGTAAAAAAGGCATCATTAAAATCAGTAATAAATTTTTTGAAAACGAAGAAATCAGCAAGATTGCTTTGGTTGCCCCCTCCGCCACGCTGATCGAGATCAAGGATTATGAAGTGACCAAAAAGGAAAAGGTGAACCTTCCGGAAACCGTCGAAAAAATTGTGAAATGTTTCAACCCGAAATGCGTGACCAATATCCAGAATATCCCAACCCGGTTTCAGGTAATCGAAGACCATAACGGCCAAATGAAACTAGCCTGTCATTTCTGTGAAAAAACCATGGGCGAAAAATTGATTGAGTTTTTGTAGAATACCAGAACCTTTCAGCGTCTTTGTAAACCTGGAAGCGTCTGAAGGCGAAAGCGGACCTGCAACAGTTTGTATTTCATCACCCATTGGAAAGAAGCACATGTCCCATTTTAAACCCGAAAGCAATCCGGGCTTTTCCAGCAGCTACGCCAGGAAGGTCTGCCTGTTTCCATGAAAAAAACCCACCCCATAAAAAACCTCATCGCACAGGGCGAGCACCAGCAACTGGATTTCAAATTCGAGATTTCGGATGCGGCCAAAATTGCCCGTTCACTGGTGGCCTTTGCCAATACAGACGGGGGGAAACTGTTAATCGGGGTAAAAGACAACGGCGTGATAGCCGGGGTGCGTTCGGAAGAAGAAAAGTTCATGCTGGAAAATGCGGCGAAACGCTATTGCCAACCGGAGGTTTCATTTACTGCCAAAGCCTGGGTAGTTGATGGAAAACAAGTACTGGAGGTAGATATTCCTGTCAGCCCCGCTGCGCCACACCGTGCCCCTGACCACAATGGAAACTACAAAGCCTTTATCAGGGTGCACGACCAGAACCTGTTGGCCAATGGTGTGTTGATGAAGGTGTGGAAGAAACGCCGGCCCGGATTAAACGTCCGCTTTGTGTATTCGCAACCGGAACAAAGACTACTTGGAAGCCTGAATGACAACGGGCGAATTACACTTTCCGAAACGAGGAAGATTACGGGTCTTTCCAAATTTAAAGCCGAGCAACTGCTTTCGGACCTGATTATTTTAGGGGTGCTTGAAATGCGCACGACAGAATCGGAAACTATTTTTGTCAGAACAGAACCGGCTGAATGATAAATTAGTGTTTACTTGAATCAACGAAAAAGCAATAATTGAAAAAAATACTACATTTGCAAACAAAAACAAATAATAGAATCTGGTATCATGAAAAACAGTAAAATTACATCCACCTTCATTTTACTATTTCTTTTTCTTGCTTCAGTTCAAACAATGGCACAGGAAGAAAAGAAATTAATTTCCGCAAACTCATTTAACCTCATTATTCCCCAGGGAAAACTGGCCGACACGTACAACCTTGGCTTAGGTATTTATGCGAATATTGATTATAATTTCAGCAAACATCTTGCTGCGAGATTTGACCTGGGATGGAATTCTTTATCCGGGCCTGAAGCTATTGACTCATTAGGTTTCACCGAAAAACCGAGAATGAATCTCTGGGAATTCACCGCCGGGCTTAAAGCCAGTGTTTCTATTGTTTATGTTGAAGTCCGCGGCGGGTACTTTACAGGAGTAAACAGTTGGGGTTTTGTGCCGGCCGTAGGTCTGCGGATTGGTAGGTTTGACCTACAGGGTAATTATACCTTTGCCGGGGATAACGAGTGGTTTACGGCCAGGATAGGTTTTTATTGGGGAAACTAAGGAAATAGTGGTAATAATCAAAGTGTTTCTGTGAAAGCCAGCCGGTGCCTTGACAAAATTAAGGATCCGGATACAGTAATAGTCTTTGGTTTTACATTGCTTTTAAACGAAGGGGGTTGGTACAAATCAAGTCCCTTTTTCCTGTTTATTATTCTTTGGGCAGTTCGCAAAAGCAGTATTCATCTTCCTGCTTTTCATTCTGATGAATGACGGTCGAGTTTCCCACTCCGGCCTGTCATCTTTCCAACTGTCAGGCGTGTTCTGAGAATCGTAATTTAATTACTGAAAATCTACACTTCCGTATTTTTTTTCATATTTTTGCAACACCAACAGGGGTGCCTTAATACAACGGGCTGAGATCAAACCCTCTGAACCTGATACGGGTAATGCCGGCGTAGGGAAAGGGAAAAGTTTCATTTTATCAGGGTCCCCGGTTAAATAGCAACTTGTTGTTTGCACAACCTCAAACAACGGGTTTCTGTTTGGCGTTAAACAAAATGTCATGAAACACCTATTAACTGACGGGTTAACCCGACGGTTCTCACACGAGAATGATTATTTCAAAAAAAGAGACATGGCAAGACGATTCTGCTTTGTGTTGCTGATGGCCTTTTTGCCCCTGGCAACAATTGCGCAGTACAGCCTGAGCGGCACAATTAAGAATGCTGAATCCGGGGAATCCCTGCCTGGCGCCAACATCTTGCTGAAAGGGACTTACATTGCCACGGTTTCGGGAACTGACGGCACTTACAGTTTCAACCGCCTGAAAAAGGGAAATTACAGCATCAGGATAACTTTTGTTGGCTTTAAAACGATTGAACAGGACTTGCTGGTGGATGGACAGTTGCGCTTAGACTTTAAAATGGACCCGGTGGCCCTGCTCACCGATGAAATTATCGTTACGGCAACACGTGCACAAAGCAAATCTCCCCTGGCTTTTACGGAAGTGGGAGCGGAGCAGATAAACAGAGAAAACACCGGTAAAGACCTGCCTTATCTGCTGGCCTCTTCCCCATCGACGGTTGTTACCTCCGACGGGGGGGCGGGTATGGGTTATACCGGCATCCGGATCAGGGGAACCGATTTAACACGGATTAACGTCACACTAAACGGTGTCCCGGTAAACGATCCCGAATCGCAAAATGTATTCTTTGTTGACCTGCCCGATCTGGCTTCGTCAGTTGACAACATTCAGGTTCAAAGGGGGGTGGGGACTTCTTCTAACGGGGCAGCCTCTTTTGGCGCCAGTATCAACATTAAAACCGACCCTTTCCGTCCCGATTTGTACACCGAACTCAGCAGTACTGCGGGTTCGTTCAATACCTTTAAAAATACGCTGAAATTTGGTTCGGGGCTCATCAATGGAAAATTCAGCATTGACGGACGAATATCAATACTGAATTCCAGCGGTTATGTTGACAGGGCTTCGGCAGCTTTAAGGTCCGTACAACTTTCTGCGGCTTATTACGGCAAAAAAGACATTGTAAAACTGCTTTATATTCACGGGACGGAAAAAACCTACCAGGCCTGGTATGGCAACCCAAAGGACAGTCTTGCGGACAACCCCACCTACAACCCGGCCGGGGAGATATATGATGCAGAGGGCAATTTCCTGGGCTTTTACGACAACCAAACTGACAATTACGGACAAACCTACTACCAACTGCATTATGCCCACGAGTTTACAAAAAAGCTGAACCTTGTGGGTACTTTGTTTTACACCAAAGGCAGGGGTTACTACGAGAACTACAAAAACAACAAGAAGTTTGCTGCTTACGGGATGAATGATACCATCATCGGCGGTGACACGATTACACGAACCAGCCTGATTGAACAAAGGTGGCTGGATAATGACTTTTACGGCATTAATTTGTTTTTAAACTACCAGGCGGGAAGGGTGGAGCTGAATTTTGGAAGTGGATGGAATCAGTACCTCGGTGATCATTTCGGCAAGATAATCTGGGCGCAAATTGCCCGTCTCGGTGATTATGAACGGAACTGGTACTTCGGGACCGGCAACAAAACCGAGTTCAATATTTTCACCAGGGCAAATTTCCAGGTGAACGATTATCTGAGCCTTTATGCCGATATGCAATTCAGAACCATCAGTTACAAGATTGCAGGCACCGATGATGACCTGCGCGATGTCAGCCAGCAGCACGACTATAATTTTTTCAACCCCAAGGCCGGCATCTTTTACGAGATGAACAAAAGCAACAAGCTCTATTTCTCGGTGGCGGTGGCCCACCGTGAGCCTAACCGTTCTGTTTTCCTTGATGCGGATCCCGGACAGCTTGTCAAGCCGGAACGCTTGATTGACTATGAACTGGGTTACCGTTTCAGGACATCCCATCTTTCGCTCGAAACGAACCTGTTTTATATGGACTACAAAGACCAGCTGGTACTGACAGGGAAAATCAACAATGTGGGAGCAGCCATACTCACCAATGTGCCGGTGAGTTACCGGGCTGGTATCGAAGTAGTCGCCGGTTTTAATTTTTTAAAAGTAATTGACTGGAGCCTGAATGCCACCTTCAGCGAAAACAAAATCAAGGGGTTTACTGAATATGTGGACAACTGGAATTATTGGGAAGACCCCGACAACCAGCCGTATCAATATGAAACTTATCTTGGTAAATCCGACATTTCTTTTTCTCCCGCCTGGGTGGCCGGCAGCAATTTCAGGGTAACAGCTTTCAAGGGCTTCTCGGTGAGCCTGGTTTCGAACTATGTGGGCAGGCAATACATCGACAATACTTCCAGCCGCGAAAGAAGCCTCGACCCGTATTTTGTGAACAACATCCGGTTTTTTTATGTCATTCAATCAAAATGGATGAGGCAGATGGAGTTCCTTTTGGGCCTGAATAATATTTTTGACGAAAAATACGAAACCAATGCCTGGGTTTACCGCTATGTGTGGGGGGAAGAGGAATCTGAAATAAACGGTTATTTCCCGCAAGCCGGTTTTCATTTTACTGTCGGGCTTAATTTGAAGTTTTGACCGTGCCCAACCCGCCGGGTGGCCTTGCTACCGGTGGGTTGGTAAGAATATATTCCTTCTTTCACTATATCTGGGTGCGGGACCACTTCAGCATGTTTCAGGTGTGGATGCCTGAAAGGGCTGTTTTTTTTTGAAATATTGGAAAACTCAATACCGAATAATCATATTTTTACCTCAAATTTTTTCCACATCTGCTGCAATGGGCCGTTTTCTGATGACTGTTTCGTTTCTGTTTTCCCTGCAACTTGCACTTGCCCAAACCTTGCGCATTGATTCCACTTGTCGAACAATTACTTTAGACGGCGATGAGTTATTTCCCAGCTGGTCAGCAGATGGGACAAAACTGCTTTTTCAGTCAAACACCAATGGGAATTGGGATATTTATTTATATGAATTTGATGTGGACACCCTGCTGCAACTGACATCGGCTACAAGTAATGAACAGCATCCTGTCTGGATGCCTGACGGGAAGCACCTTGTTTTTGATTCCGACCGGGAGGGGGGCTACTACCTGTACAAAATGGATGTGGGGCCTGGCGAACAAAGTTTTCTGTTTCGAAGGGAAATCGAATGCCGGCAAGCCGCCTTTCCGCCGGCAAAGCGCCTGGTTTATTTTTCCGGCTTCGACCGCCAAAACGAAAAATGGGCCATTTACAGCTACGATTTTGTTTCAGATAATTTAAACAAACTCACTCACCGGAAAGATGATTGCTCACATCCCGCTGTTTCCCCCAACGGGAAACACATCCTTTATCTAAAATCGGCAAGTACTTATCCCTTTGAGCGCATGTCTGTTTTAAACTGGTACGGCAATCATGTAATTGAGATGGATTCGGTGTGGGCCATTGACCCGGCCTGGGGGCCGAATGGCTTGAAAATCTATTTTGTGTCGGGAAACAACCGCTTACAAAACGAAGTGTTCAGCCTTTGGAAAAACGGTTCACACCTAGAACGCCTCACCAACGACAATTTGAATGTCAGAACCCCGGCGGTTTCCCCTGATGGCAGTAAGATGGCACTCGCTGTCATGTATGAAAACAGCTTTGATATTTTTATCATTCCCCTCAGCCAAGAATAATTGTAGGTTTCTCTCCGCGATTAGCTATCTTTGTCGAAAAATAACTGACAACATAACCAGAGAATTAATTTCCCCTCAGAAAAAAATCAAAACTTTCAACTTTAAACTTTCAACTTTAAACTTTCAACTTTCAACTTTAAACTTTAAACTTTTAACCTTAAACCAAATATCATGGCACAGCAAGAAGTCAATTTAAAAAAAATGTTCCCCATCGGACTGGTTATTTTAGTCCTTATTCTACTTTTCGTTTTTTGGAGCCGTATTACGGTTACCGTCGAGGCCGGCCATGCCGGAGTCCTTTTTAAGACCTTTAGCAATGGTGTTGACACGACTCATACCTACAGCGAGGGTTTTCATTTTATTGCACCCTGGAACAACATGATTATTTACGAAACGCGCCAGCAGGAAACGGCAGAAGACATGAATGTTTTGTCCTCAAACGGACTTGAGATCAAAGCCGATGTTTCGGCCTGGTACCGTCCCAAATACGAAAAGCTCGGCTTGTTGCACGCACGTATCGGGAAAGACTATTTACGGCGCGTGGTCATTCCGGCACTCAGGGCATCGGCAAGAAGTGTCATCGGGCGTTACACGCCGGAGCAGATTTATTCCACCAAGCGGGATGCGATACAGGATGAAATTTTTGAAGAAACCAAAATCATCCTCGATGAGAAATTTGTCGACCTCAACCAGGTGCTTATCCGTTCCATCGTTTTGCCACCAACCATCAAAACTGCGATTGAGAGTAAACTGAAACAAGAGCAGGAATCTTTGGAGTACAAGTTCAAACTGGAAAAAGCCCTGAAAGAAGCCGAACGCCAGCGTATTGATGCCACGGGAAAAGCCAAGGCAAATGAGATTCTGAATGCCAGTTTAACGGATAAGATTTTACGCGAAAAGGGCATCAGTGCGACAGTGAGACTGGCCGAATCGCCCAATGCAAAAGTTGTTATTATCGGCAACAGCAAAGACGGCATGCCGCTGATTTTGGGCGACAGTAAATAATTTCCGGAAAACCGTTAATTGATTTTACGACCGGGAGACATTGGCTTTTCCGGTCTTTTTTATATCTTAGGTTGTCGGTTTATTGGATTGCTCATTCTGAACGCACGGTAGCGTTTTTACAAAAAATTACCTTCTGTTGTTAAGGAAGGGCTCCGTTGCTGGCAATGCTCAGGCAGGGGGGGGGGAAGCTCGCGACATTTCTAAACCCATCCCGCAATCACTGCAAAAAGCAGGATGAATACAATGAAAAGTACTTTCCATCCGGGGTGGGCATTTTTCAAATCCATAAATCGGAAAACAACACCGAGGAACTTAAACAGTGTAACCAGCAAAATCACAATCAATGTCCATTTACCGGCAAGGGCAGAGAGCTCGGCAAGCCAGAAATTGAAGAGCATCAGCAGGATGAGCCCGAGCCAGAGCAGGGTGTTTTTTGTATTCATCGGTTAATGGAGTAAATATAAAACGGGGAAAAGCAGAATCCAGATTAAGTCGCACATGTGCCAGAAAACGCCCCCGGATTCAACATCAAGGTAGTTACCGGAATGGTAATGCCCCTTTTGAAGTTTGTACAAAAGTACAGTAAGGATGAGCAAGCCGACAAGTACATGAATAAAATGGAAAAGCGTCAGCATCCAATAAAAATCAAAGAAGCTATCGAAACCAAAACCGTGCCCTTCCGTAATTTTAATACTGTATTCCCATGTTTTAACAATCAGGAACAAAACGCCGGTGAGAATAGTAAACAGCAGCCATCTGACAGCATTTTTCTGTTTGGCGCGTTTGATGTTTATCATGGCAGTTGCCATAAAATAACCGCTTGTGATGAGGATGATGGTGTTAAAAAGCCCGACGTTTTTACTGAGCATATTTTGAGAGGACAAAAAAACATCGTAATGCTGGTGGAAGTTGACACGGAATACAATCAGGGCGATACCGAAAGTCAGCAGTTCCACCAACACAATTATCCAGATTAGGATGCCCCCCGGTGGGTACAAAAACGATTTTTCTTCTCTTAAATCAGGCCCTGTCATTGTTAATGGTTTTGAATGCGCTGATAGAGTGTTGTCAGCGAATGCAGCAGCATATCGGGATGCGATAAAATAGTGTAATGGTTTTGCCCGAACATTTGGGGCAGGTAGTATTTTGCCGTCGATTCGATGGCAATGGCGTAAGTGTTGATGTGGTATTCATTCATTTCGCGTAAAGCCTGCTTGACATCGGCAATGCCGTAGCGGCCTTCGTATTTATCGTAGTCGTTGGGCTTGCCGTCAGACAGGAGGATAACCCATTTGTTTTGCATTTGTCTTTCGCTGATCAGTGCGTTGGAGTGCCGTAGGGCAGGGCCAATCCGGGTGTAGCCCCGCGGCTCAACAGCACCGATATTTCGTTTGGCTTTCGTCCAGTCATCATCAAAACCTTTTACCGGGATGTAGGCGCAATTATTTCTTGTTTTGGAATAAAACCCGCCAATGGCGAAGTCAACGCCGTATTCGTGCAGTACTTGTCCGAAGAGGATGACAGCCTGCTTTTCGACGTCGAGGATGCGGTTTCCGGCAGCATAACTGTCCGTTGACAAACTTAAGTCCATGAGAAAAAGAATGGAAATGTCCGGTTCTTTTTTTCGCTTGGAAATATAGATGTTCTCCGAAGGAGTATGCCCTGACTTAATGTCGGTCAGCATTTCCACGACGGCATCCATGTCAATTTCTTCACCGTCGTCCCTTCTGCGGGCGATTTGCCTTTTTTGGTGTATTTGGGCAAATTGACGGCGCAGCCCGTTGAGTGTGGCTGTATTCCCGCTCAGGGCAGCAGAGGCGTAATTGAGGTTGTCGCCCCGGATTGATTTGAGGTAAACCCGGCAATAATCGGTTTTGTACTGCTTGTTCTGGTAGTTCCATTCATCGTAACAGACGTGCCGGCCGTCGTCGGCTTTGTCGATACTTTCTGCAATGCCCTGCAAGTCCCTGAAATCGGCCTGGTAAACCGAATGCGCTTCGTCATCTGTTCGGACGAGGTGCTTGAGGTTGAGTTCGTTCAGCGCTTCAGCATCTTTTTCCAGGCTGTCGTCGCCATCAAAATTCCGCCAGACCCCCTTAAACTCTTCTGCTGTGTCAACCTTCTCAAAGTTGTGCATGAGTACATAGTCCTCCTGGGTTTTCTTGTCCACATTGATGACTTCGGCTTCTTCGACCGGTTTGGATTTCATTTCGGTTTTGGGGTTCAGGTTTTGCCGTCCTGTGTTGTCCAAATCGGGATTGGATGTCAGCTTAGTGTTGCCCCTGCCGTGGTTCATGTATTTTCCATACAGCCAGTAGTCGGGTATTTTCCCCCCGTTTTTGCTTTCCGCTCCAAACAAATCTTTAATGGAGTGGTAATATTTAGCAACTGAGGGGAAATCCTTTTCCATGATTTCGATAAGCCGTCCAGAATCAGCTTTTGCCAGCAGACGCGAATCGCTCACTGAGGTGTTTTCCTGTGAAAGTGTAAGTTCATGTTCAAGCTGGATGGAGAGGTAAACGACGCGGAAAAAGTAAAACCGGATATTTTTCTCAAGGCCGGGCAGCAAGGAAAAATTGGCCGGGAGATAGAAAAGGTGATCTTTCCGCCCGCCTTCCATTTCTGCGGACAGTACTTCAATCTTCCTGCCACAAAGTGCCGTTGCAATTAAGGTCAGCCGGCCACTGAGCACTTCCAGTTTGGCGGTTCTTTCCAAAAGCTCCGGATCGGTTTTTTTGAACCGCTTAAACAGGTCAACAAATTTTTTAAATATTAGCTGGTCGGGTTCCATTTTCCGGATAGGTGAATGTTGTTAGCTTGAACTTAAATCATCAGGTCAGCAATGTCTTTCAGGGCTTGTAGGATTTCATCATCATCTGTTAAAGGTTGAATCATCCCCACTTCCACGGACAGGCGCTTGCCCAAACCGGAATGCATCAATTTGGCTGCATCAACCACCAGGCGTGTCGAAACGGTTTCCATCAGCCCCAGCTCCCGGAGGTTCCTGATTTTGTTGGCAATTTTCACCAGTTTCCTGCTGTCATTGTCATTTAAGCCGGTTTCGTTAACAACTATTTCTGCCTCCAGCTTTTCATCAGGGTAATCGAAAGCCAGCGAAACAAAACGTTGCCGGGTTGAGGGTTTCAGTTCTTTAAAACCTTTTTGGTAACCGGGGTTAAAAGAGGCCACGAGCATAAAATCGTCATGAGCCTTGATTTCTTCCGAAAGTTTATCAAGGTACAATTGCCTGCGGTGGTCGGTCAGCGAGTGGATGGCCACAATTACATCCGGCCTGGCTTCGGCAATTTCATCAAGGTAAATAATGCATCCGTTTTTTACGGCCGTCGTCAACGGGCCGTCCATCCAAATGGTTTCGGCACCTTTCAGGATGAAACGCCCCAATAAATCTGTCGCCGATGTTTCTTCGTGACAGGCCACGGTAATCATTTTTGTGCCCAGCTGAAAAGCCATGTGCTCAAGGAAACGTGTTTTTCCCGTTCCTGTCGGGCCTTTGAGCAGCACCGGTAATTTTTGGCCATAACAATGATTAAAAATCTCAATCTCTTTGGCAACCGGTCTGTAATAGGGTTCGTTATTTGTCTTCATTTTTCTAAATTGATGAAGGCTGGTAATATTGAATCATACAACCAGCCTTCATGAAACATATCGTAAATCAACACCTAAACAGCCGCTTTACTCTTTAACGAGTGCTTCGTCGGTTGGCAGGCCATGTTGGAAGAAATTGACGGCATAATAAATTATCCCGATGGTAAACAGGGTGGCAGCGCCAATCAAAATCCAAAAATGCACTTCGATGGCTTTCTGCGCATCCATAAACGACATGCCCACTTTTCTTTCGAGGTACACCTGGGCGACCCCGGCTGCGGCAAAGGCAGTCGTCATACCAATCATGCCGATGTTGGACAACCAGAAGGCGTAATGTGCAGCCGGCCTGTCGTAAAGCTTTCTGCCTGTCATCAATGGCATGGCGTAAGTAATTATGGCAATCACAATCATGGCATAAGCGCCCCAGAAAGCAAGGTGGCCATGCATGGCCGTAATCAGTGTGCCGTGTGTCCAGATATTTACCGAGGGGATGGTGTGAGCAATACCCAGCAAACCGGCCCCGGCAAAGGAAACAATTGCCGAACCCAGTGTCCAGTACAGGGCAATTTTATTGGGATGGTTTTTCTCGCCTTTGCGGTACATCGCCAGGGCAAACAAGGCCATGCCAAGGAATGCCAGTGGTTCCAGCGCCGAGAAAATTCCGCCGACCATCAGCCAATACTTTGGCGCGCCGATATAGTAGTAGTGGTGTCCGGTACCCAAAATTCCCGAAAGAAAAGTAAGGCCTACGATAACGTACAGCCATTTTTCTATCAGTTCCCGGTCAACGCCGGTAAGCTTAATCAAGAGGAAGGCCAGAATACCGCCCATGATCAATTCCCAAACGCCCTCAACCCACAGGTGGACAACCCACCAGCGGAAGAACGAATCGACAGACTGGTTGTCGAACCAAACCATGCCTGGAAGGTAAAGCAGGGCAGCAAAAAACAAACCCATTGCCAAGACCATTGCTGTGGTTGTTTTTTCTTTTCCTTTGAACAGGGTTACTAAAATAATGCCGAGGAAAAGCAATACGTTAACTACCACGAGGTAGTCCAGCGGACGTGGGATTTCAAGGAATTTACGTCCTTCCCACCAGTTAAAATGAAAGCCGATAACGGCTGTTACCCCAACAGCAGCCAAACTCCAGAATTGCAGTTTCGCCAGGGGAACCGAAACCAGCTCGCGCTGTGATTCTTCGGGTATGATGTAATAAGCGGCACCCATGAAACCACTGAGCAACCAGACCACCAGTAAATTTTTGTGGGTGGCTGTGGCCGTGTTAAAAGGAATAAAGTCGTGCAAGCCATCAAAACCGGCATGTGCAAAACCCATGATAAAACCATAAACTATTTGTAGCAGCAAGAGTACTATGCTCAGGGCAAAGAACATATAGGCTACTTTCTGAGATTTATATTTCATTTTATTGTGTCTTTTTGGTGAATAATATGTTTGGGTTATTTCTTGAGGTCGGGTTCCGGTGGAAAGCCATTAAGGTCAATTTCACCAATCCAGGTAAAGAATGCAATGAGATCACTGGCTTCTTTGTCGTTAAAACCGTAAGCAACCATTTTCCGTCCACTTAAGGTCCAGGGTTGTTTGGAGGTTAAAACGGCTTTGATAAAACCCGCGCCCCTGCGGTCGACGACCTTGGTGAGTTCCGGGGCGTAATAGGCGCCTTCGCCCAAGATGGTATGACAACCCATGCAGTTGTTTTCGTCAAACAATATTTTCCCGTCAATGACGGCTTGCGAAACTTTGTCAGCATGCGTCTGTCGTGGTATCCCGCTGGAAAGCGTATTGGCCGATAGCACCAGGAATACCAGGAAGAACACAACGGTTCCCCCGAGAAAAAACAATCTGGCCTGATTTTTTGATAACATAATATTAGAATTTAGTGAATAAGATAATTGAATAATTGCTGATACAAACGGCTGTAAAAATAAGAAGAATTAAAAGCCAAAAGGCAATTGTGAATATCATTTTTATAATTTAAGTTCTTAATTTCTGAAATATGTATTTTTCAATGATTTACTCAGGCAGACTTTTCCCCAGGCTTTTATCTGCCTTAGAATAGAATGGCAATTTCTTTTGAGGCTTTTAGTTTTGCGTACCTTTGCCCCGGCAAAAAAACAGATGGATACAAGAATTCGCATAAAAAATAAAAGGGTCTCCTGGGAGTATTTCGTTCTTGAGAAGCTGGTGGCAGGCATTGTGTTGACGGGCACCGAGATAAAATCCATCCGTTCGGGAAAAGCCAACCTGAGTGATTCGTTTTGTGTTTTTGAAGAAGGGGAGTTGTTTGTCAGAAACATGCACATTGCCGAATACACTTATGGAACTTACAACAACCACGAAGCCAAGCGCGACCGCAAATTACTGCTTACTGCCAGGGAGTTGAAAAAACTCAACATGAAAGTGCGTGAAAAAGGCATGTCGGTGGTACCGCTTACTTTGTTCATTAACGACCGGGGGCTGGCAAAGCTGGAAATTGCCCTGGTGAAAGGCAAGCATTTTTACGACAAGCGCGAAAGCCTGAAAGAAAAAGACCACAAGCGTGAGATAGACCGGCATTTGAAAAGGTGATGTAAACTTCCAGGATCCGAAAGTGCTGAAAACATTGAGTTCAGCAGTATTTCTGTGAAGTGATTTAGACCGGGCTCTACCGGGTGAGGGTATCGGAAAGTGTAACTATTCTACAACCGGCATGCCTTCAGTTGATGATTTTAATCAACATTTTTTATTCAACGTTCCCCTTCCCATTCCCCGAGAAACTGTTCCAGGTAGGTTTCCATAAAACGGTGGCGCTGTTCCGCCAGCTTTTTCCCCGTAACGGTTTTCATCTTAACTTTTAACAAGAAAAGTTTTTCATAGAAATGATTGACCGTTGGCGCTTTGCTGCTTTTGTAGGCTTCTTTGCTCTTGAATTTTTGCGGTGGGATATCAGGGTCGTACAGCGCAAACCCTTTGTGCCCGCCATAATTAAAAGTGCGGGCAATGCCGATGGCGCCCAGGGCATCAAGCCGGTCTGCATCGCCAACCACGTCCAGTTCTTTTGAAGCAAAGACACTTTTTTCAAAGCTGTTTTTAAAAGAAATGTTTTTAATAATGTCAACAACCTTTGTAATCACTTCTTTCTTCACCCCAAGCCCTTCTAAAAATTGCTGCGCCATTTCCGGTCCGATTTCTTCGTCCCCGTCATAAAACTTTGCATCGGCGATGTCGTGCAACAGGGCAGCCAATTGAACGGTAAATGGCTCGGCCTTTTCTTCTTCCGCAAGGCGGATGGATGTTTTCCATACACGGTACGCATGCCACCAGTCGTGTCCGCCCTCTGCACCGTCCAATGATTTCCTGACGAAATCCATTGCGCTTTTAACGATCTTGTTTTCTTTTTCTGTCATTTTTCAGCTTGGTTTGAAATCAATGAATTGTCCTGCTTTCCCTTCTTTTTCTGCAATGATTTCAACAAACGTATTGCTTCCCTGGCATAGGCCATGTGGGCAGCTGGTTGCGGATGTTTGCCCTTGTACTCGGTTTTGGGAATATGATAGTTTTTAATTGCCTGGGCACCATTTACAAAAGCAATGTCCTGGTGATTGCTGAGGGCTTTTGTAAGGGCTTCACCCGGGTGTTCCTGCTCCTTAACCGGCATGTACAAAACGATTAGCTTGCTGTTAAAAGGTGCAAATACTTTCTCAATTTCTGAAAAATAAAAATTATACAAAGCATAATCGGACAGCGTGTTCTCAATATGCCCTCCTTTCATCTTTTGTAGCAATTGGTTGTTTTTCAGGTAAACGAAGGCGAAACGGGGTATGGCGAAAAATATCTTGAAGAACTTGCCGAAGTTCATTTCGGCCCCTTCTTTCCTGTACATTGTTGCCAGCTCAAAAAAGAGCTTTGAACTTGAAGGATACTGTATGCTGAGCTTGCTGCCGTCATGGTCAAGATAAGCTGCCGTTAGCGGGATGTTTTTCGAGGCAATGGGCGGGAAGGGGGTTTTGGACCGTGCCGGCAGGCCGTTCCAGCAACCGAGGATAACGTATTTTGGTTGTAGTTTGTTGAGTATCCCATCGTCTCTCAGGTTTTGGGCCTTTACCAAGGCATGGATGTATGAAAAAGAACACACACCGTAATTATAGGCTGGCAGGTGCAGGCTGTCTGCTATTAATTGCGTAAAAGTTTGCCCGGCATTTACTTCGTCGCCATAAGTCAAAGAACAACCGAGCGACAAAATACCGCCCGGGCTGAAAGCGGAAGCATCCTGTGTTTCCCCAATCCTGTAGCCAAGCCGGTGACTTTTTACGTAGAAACTGTGATCGCTGACAGGCCCCGAAATACCGGGGGCAAAATCAAAACCGATCTTCGGCTCAAAAACATAGGCACCCACCGGCCAGCGCCCCGGCTTTTTTACCAACTCGCTTAATTGGTTGTGTACCTGGAAAGTGACGTAGCTGTTAAAAGCAGCAAATATCAACACAATGACGCCAAGCATGTAAATCCAATAATACAGCTTCTTTTTATTCAGGGTTTTCATGCAGATAATTTACTTTGGTGAAGGGGATGTGTTTTCCCAGCCTTATGTTTATCACAGCTAATGCCAAAATAGAAAGCAAAATTAAACCATCTTCCTTCCGGCATGCAAAAATCAATAAAATTCCCGAACACCGTCGATGGCATTTCAGTTTTCTTATTTAGAATCGGATAAAATAAATTTGAGAATTGTTAGCTATTGCAAGACCGAATTGATATTTTTGCAATTCAAACGAATCAAAATCAGAACAAAATGAAATACGATATTTTAGTGCTGGGCAGTGGCCCCGGTGGTTATGTTGCTGCCATCCGTGCATCGCAATTGGGAAAAAAAGTTGCTGTTGTCGAAAAAGGGGAAATCGGTGGAATTTGTCTGAACTGGGGATGCATCCCCACCAAGGCACTGCTCAAGAGTGCCCAGGTTTTTAACTATGCCAGCCACGCAGCCGATTACGGTGTAAAAGTGGGAGGGAAGGTGAGTGCCGACCTCAAGGAAATGGTGAAACGCAGCCGTGGCGTTGCCGATGGCATGAGCAAAGGTGTGCAATTTCTTTTTAAGAAGAACAAGATTGATTTGATTGCCGGTTTCGGGAAACTAAAAGCCGGAAAGAAAATTGAAGTAACCGACGATAAAGGGAAAACCACCGACTACAGTGCCGACCAGATTATCATCGCCACGGGCGCACGCTCGCGCGAATTGCCGAACCTGCCGCAGGACGGCAAAAAGATTATCGGTTACCGGGAAGCCCTGGTACTGGACAAAATGCCCAAAAGCATGGTGGTGGTGGGCTCCGGTGCCATTGGTTCCGAATTTGCCTATTTCTTCAACAGCATCGGCGTGGAGGTAACGCTGGTTGAATTCCTGCCCAATGTGGTTCCTTTGGAAGACGAAGAAGTCTCGAAAGCCCTGGCCCGTTCGTTCAAAAAAGCCAAAATGAAAGTGATGCTCGATTCGAGTGTCGAGAAAGTGGACACCTCCGGCACAGGCTGCAAAGTAACAATCAAAACCAAAAAAGGGGAAGTTGTGCTTGATACCGATATCGTACTCTCAGCCGTTGGTATTGCCACCAACCTCGAAGGCATCGGCCTGGAAGAGGTCGGTATTAAAACCGACAAAGGCAAAGTGCTTGTGGATGATTTTTATCAGACGAATGTGGATGGTTATTATGCCATTGGCGATATTGTCCACGGCCCTGCACTGGCGCATGTTGCTTCGCACGAAGGCATTAGCTGTGTCGAGAAGATTGCCGGAATGGATGTCGAGCCCATCGACTACGGCAACATCCCGGCCTGTACCTACACCAGCCCCGAAGTGGCTTCGGTTGGCCTCACCGAGAAGGCAGCCAAAGCAGCCGGTTACGAAATCAAGGTAGGGAAATTTCCCTTTACCGCTTCCGGGAAAGCCAGCGCCGCCGGGAAGAAAGATGGTTTTGTCAAAGTGATTTTCGATGCCAAATACGGCGAATGGCTGGGTTGCCATATGATAGGTGAGAATGTGACCGAAATGATTGCCGAAGCCGTTGTGGCCCGCAAACTGGAAACCACCGGCCACGAAATCCTGAAAGCCGTCCACCCGCACCCCACCATGAGTGAAGCCATTATGGAAGCCACCGCCGCCGCTTATGGGGAGGTGATACATTTGTAGTATTATAATCTCCCTGGTTTTTTTGTATTTTTGTTTGACAAAAGCATTTACAGATGTATGTAAGTTTTATTACTGATGCCCATTTTAAGGCCTGTGTACGTTATGTGCTGTCATCTTATTCCAATGCAGTAAATCTTCGTGATTCAATTTCAAAATCAATAGACAAGGGGGATATTTTCAAAAGCGATCTGTTTTCAAATGTCGTTGACCCATTTAAAATGACTTTTGACATCCAAAAGATTGGCCTCAAAGAATGGGTCAACAAAGAGGTTCTACGGCAGTTGGACAAATCTGTTGAACAAAAAATGGGCGAGTTTCACCAACGCTTGCTGGGTGGTATTGATGGTTGGGTTGACCTTGGCATTGGTCACGAAGTTGACCTTATGAAGGAAGATAAAACAGTTTACCTTGAAATAAAGAACAAATACAACACTTGCAGCAGTGATGCCTTAAAGGGAGTTCGGGGAAAATTAGAGGAAATTACAAAGGAAAACCATCAGGCTGTGGGTTATTGGGCATATATAATTTCAAATACTGTTCAAAAATCAGGTGTTGAAGTGTGGGTTAAAAGGGGTTTTAACCAGATTGATGCCATTCGTAAAATTTGGGGGGAAGAGGTTTATTCACTTGTAACCGGTCAAGAAAAAGCTTTGGAACAGGTTTACAATATCTTACCAACTGTGATTAGAGATGTGGTGAAAGAAGATGAAATAGAAGACTTATCATTTATTATAAATCAGATTGCACTTTTAATTGAACCTTTTCTGGATGAAATAAAGGAAAGGATTTACCGGGAAGTTTTTTAAACTGTTTTATCAATCCCATTTAAAAATTTAATTAAAGCATATCCAATTTCTTTTGCCAGGTTTACCGGAACAGCATTTCCAATCTGTTTATATTGTTGAGATACCGAGCCCATAAACTGCCAGTCATCCGGGAACGTTTGGATGCGGGCATATTCCCTTACTGTAAAAGGCCGTGTTTCTTCCGGATGGCATCTTTCGGTTTGCTTTTGGGCCGGGCTGCATGTTAGGGTAAGGCTTGGCTCGTACCAACTCATTCTTCGTGCCATGCCTGTTTTCCCCCCACCTAAAAAAAAGCTTTTTCCCATATATTCTTTCTGGACATCAATAGGTAAATCACGCCAATAACCGCCTTGTGGAACAAGCTCAAGAACCTGTTTTTTATGCTCGGGATAACCTGAACCGTCTGATTTTGGAACGTCCGTATCAAAAAGCTCTCCCTTTTTAAGGGCATCCCTCAAATTATAGATTTTTCTGTAAGGCTTTGGGAATTCAAAGAATGAAGCATCCAGGTCTTTCCGTATTCCAATCAACAATACCCTTTCCCGCTTTTGGGGAACATTATAAAAGATGGCCTTTAGTAACTTTGGGGGCAAGGGTGTGTAGCCGATTTCATCAAGAATAGAAACCATACCTTTAATAGTTCGTCCCTCATCGTGACTGAGAAGGCCACGGACATTTTCACCAACGCAGATAAGCGGCCTTGTTTCATTTACTACCCTTGCAAACTCGTAAAACAACGTTCCCCTGGCGTCTTCCATGCCCAGTTTTTTACCTGCATAACTAAAAGCCTGGCAAGGAAAACCACCTGTAACAATATCAACTTTACCTTTGTATTCTTTAAAGGAAACATTTTTGATATCACTTTCAATGACATTCCAATTAGGCCTGTTGGATTTAAGTGTGGCACATGCCCAGTGGTCTATTTCGTTGAGCGCTAAACAATGAATGCCAGCTTTCTCAAGCCCAAGCCCAAGGCCGCCCGCACCGGCAAAAAGTTCAATAGCTGTATAATTCGTTTTCGGTTTAACAAAGTTGTCCTTTTCCTCACTATTGAACAGGAAGTCCAGTTCGTCGAAGATTCTTAATTGTTCTTTACGGTAAATCCGGTATTGACTCATCGGCTCACGGACTGCCGGCAATTTCCCATTTCTGTCCCATCTTCTTAGCGTCTCTTTGCTAACCGACAATAAATCTGCGACTTCGGATAATGAGTAATATTCTTTCATATAACCATCTTATACAAGATTAAACATGGTTACAAAAATAATTGTTTTATTGGAATAAATAAATGAAATTTGCAGAAGATATGAACAGTGATATGTCAGACTACAAGCCGGGTAGAATTAAGGTTCCGCGTTTTTCAGAAAAGGAGGGTTTTTATACAACGCCACAGCGCTCTAAAACAATGAGCAAAATTCGTTCAAAAGACACTAAACCAGAATTGTTGTTGCGAAAGGCACTTTGGGCCAAAGGGCATCGGTACAGGCTTCGTGTTAAGAAACTAATTGGCTCACCCGATATCGTTTTTAGAAAATATAAATTGGTGGTTTTTGTGGATGGCGAGTTTTGGCATGGTTATAATTGGGAGGAAAAGAAGCAGAAGATTAAATCAAACCGAAAATTCTGGATTCCAAAAATTGAAAGAAATATGCAACGCGATATTGAAGTCAACAATTTACTGAAGGAGCAAGGCTGGACTGTCTTAAGGTTTTGGGACAGTTCTGTTAAAAAAGAGATTCAAAAATGCGTAGAAATAATTGAACAAAATATGTTGATAAAAAACTAAATAATGAACAACCTCTTCACCCCCATCCAAATCGGCGGCCTCACCCTTGCCAACCGCATTGTGATGGCACCTTTAACCCGTAGCAGGGCTGATAATGCTGAACACAAAGCTACTCCGTTAATTGCAGAATATTATCGCCAACGGGCAAGTGCCGGACTGATTATTTCAGAAGGTTCACAAATTTCGGAAATGGCAGTGGGTTATTTGAATACCCCCGGCATTTATTCCAAAGCACAAACCGAAGCCTGGAAACAGGTAACCGAAGCCGTGCATGGGGCAGGGGGGAAGATTTTTATACAGCTTTGGCACGTGGGCCGCATGTCGCATCCTGATTTTCATGGCGGTAAATTGCCGGTGGCACCCTCTGCCATTAACTCCAATGGGTTTTCGAATACGGCAAACGGAAGAAAACCTGCTGTTACGCCGCATGCGCTTTCGATACCGGAAATCAAACACATCGTTGCTGATTTTAAAAATGCAGCCGCCAATGCCATGGAGGCCGGTTTCGACGGGGTGGAAATCCATTCGTCCAATGGTTATTTGTTGCACCAGTTTTTTGCGCCCTGTTCCAATGTCAGGACGGACGAATACGGAGGGAGCATCGAAAACCGTTGCCGCATCCTTTTTGAAGTACTGGATGAAATGAAAACAGTGATGCCCGAAAACCGCATTGGTGTGCGGTTAAACCCGTCAGCACACGACTACCACGGTTTGACGATTACCGAAGACACCCTCCCGACTTTTGACTACCTCATTGATAAACTGAACGATTACAATTTGTCGTACCTCCATCTTTCAGAGCCATTTACGGATGTGACCAATGTACCTTTTGCCGAGCCACACATCGCCCGGCGATACCGTAAAATTTATAGGGGAAACCTAATGATCAACAAAGGTTTTACCGCTGAAAGCGGGAATAAAATTATTGCAGAAAATGGTGCAGACCTGGTTGCTTTTGGTGTGCCTTTTATTGCCAACCCGGATTTGGTGAAGCGTTTCGAGTTGGGTTTACCCCTTGCCGAAGCGGATAAGACAACATACTATACCAGTGGTGCAAAGGGTTATACAGACTATCCCGCTTTTACGGCTGGTTAATAATGTACAACCTTTGCCAATCCCTTTTCCACCAATTCATCATTCAGGGAAGTCCCGCTGTCGGCAAACCAGATAACCCCGATATACCGGCCATATTTCCCCGTCAGTTTGGAGGTTTCTATCCGTACAATATTATTGTTTTCCGTAAATCTTTTTATCACATAATTCTTGGCCTTCATCCCGGCTTTGTATTCCTCTGAATTGTGCTTCTGTCCATAGGTTTCAGGAGTATTGATGTCGGCCAGGCGGATGCGCTGGTTGGTGGTCATTTTAAAACCCATGTCAATAATCAGGTCAATGGTGTCGCCATCAACTACCCTGTCTAAGGTTGCTTTGTATTCGTACATTTTAGTTGTTTTTGTTTGTACAAAAGTAGTATTTATTGTTTCAAAAACCAGATAAGATGAAATGAACAAATCATCCCGGCCATTTCAATATCCAGTGTGTGTATTGTGCCCAGTCCCAAACACTTTCGCCAAACCAGCAGCCACCATAGGAATAAATCATTTTCAGGTTGTATGCGCTAAAGAAGATCATCAAAAAGTAAAACAGGAATTGGACTGTTTTTTGTTTGGGGTATTGAATTAAATAAGCCAAAGGAAAACTAAGCAGTGCATAATATTCCACAAAGTTTCTGGCAGCAAAACCACAACCAAAATGCCAGCTCCACCAGGAAGCAGAAAGATAAATCAAGAGCAGGGCCGTCATCAGTATCAGCCATCCATTTTTATGTTTATTTCGAATCATCAGTATCAGTCCGAAAAACATGAACAGCACGAGCGGATTGTAAAGAATAAGCCCGTTGTTCGGGGCAAACAGGAATTCAATAATCCGTGGATACATCCAGTTACTAAAGCTTTCACCCGAATAAGTATCCGCAATCAGCGAACCACTCAGGTATTTCCAGTAGGCAAGCTGTGGTGAGGCGACCATCAGAGCAGCAAATACAAATGGAAGCAGGAACTGCCACTTCATCTGAGCACGCAGGCGCTGAAGAAAATCGCGATTTAAAAAAATACTTGTCAGCAAAAACAGCAGGTTTAGCGGCCTGACAAAAATAATGAGAGCGGCAATAATTCCGGAAGAAAAACCAAAAAGGCCGGGTTGTTTATCCAGCTTCTTCCAAAAGGTCAACTGATAAATCCAGGCGGTAAAGAGAAAGAAAGAATATACATGCGACATGCCCGTTTCCTGAATGCTGTAATAAAACAGATTGGTTCCTGCAAAAAGAAATGCAATGGTTAAAAAGGCTGTTTTTTCCGGGAAACGCCGATGAAGGATTTTGAACAATAAGTAAAAGGAGAGCAGCAGGTAAAAAAGGGCAGCAAAATCAATGGCCCAGTGATAAACCAAAGAAAAACCATTTGACTCGAAGCCGAGGGGTTTGGCAATAAAATGAGCTATCAGGAAGAACGGAAGTTCCATCAGCGAAACACCGTAAAAGTATTTGGTGATGACCTTGTTGTTTTTCCTGTCAAGCTGAAAACCATTTCCCGTGAGGCTGTCCACCTTTTCCGGAAATCTAGCGGCATCAAAATGCTGAATAAAAGCAGCCGGCAGATAAACATAATATCCTGCTTTATCAGCGTAAACCTGGCTGCGGTAATAGAAAACGCCGGTTTTGCTGTGGCGGTTAAAAGCAAGGAAAACAAGCAACCCACTCAGGAAAACCCAAAAAAAAGACTTGAGCAAAGGTTTCATGGTTTAAAAGCTGAAGCGATACGAAAATTTCAGGAGGAAGATATTGCGCGGTGTCTGGTCGAACAGGTTGTTTACGTTCTCACTCAGGCTGAACTGACCATCGGGAGTGCTGCCCGTCCGCCCCTGCGACCAGACAAAAAATGCAGTTGAGCCCGGTACGTATTCCCAGCGGATAACAAAATTGGAACGAAATTCAAAAAAGCTGAAGTCGGGGTTTCCAAAACTGTAATCGGTCTGCCCGTCGCCATTCTCATCTATTACATATTCATTATCGTTTTCTTCATATCTAATCTCATTTTCGTTAAAAACATGAAACTGGCTGAAATAATCTTTGCTGCCGGCCTTAACCACATCTTTATAATTCCAGTAATCGCCCGAAAAGAAGTAAGGTTGTCCCCAGAATTGGATGGTAAGGTCAGGGGTAATGGAATAATTGATGCGCAGGTTCATCACCAGGCTTATGCGGTCCAGGTTGGCCACGATGTATTTATTTTCTCCCTGAAACTCACTTGTGGTAACGTAAAATGCTGTTTCACGATCGTGCACATACGTAGGTCCTGCTGACAATTTGAGGCTTGGCAGAGGCTGGTAAGTGAGGTTGAACCCGATGTCGAAGGCCTGGCGGTAATTCACATCCCCCCAGGCACGCATGATAAAGAAATCCCCGGTTAGTTTTTTACGGTTGTCGCTGGAAAAACCTCCGCCTGTCCGCCAGGTACCAGGTTTGCGGATAGCCGGTCCGCCCCTGAGTTGGTGCCGGTCGATGTCAAAACCATTTCTTGAGCCCCAGGTTCTCGCCGACCAGTAATTCTTAAACTGCGTACTCCAGCGGGTGCGTGTCCCCCAAAAAAGCTGCTTTCCACTAAAGTCCCATCCCGACCATTGCGAGATCCCCATGTCCATTTTACGAAAGAGGGAGAACGGTTTCCAGATGACATAATTCACCCATGCTGACTGGTCGATGGCATCGGAACGTACAAGAAACCCCATATCATTAATAGCCAGTCCGGGGCTGAGCCATCCACCTTTGAGGCCGTACCGCCAATGGCCTTTGCCAATTTTTGCCGCCCGGAACGAAAAGCCTGTTCCCTGCATCAAGGTCAGTGTTGAGTCAACTGTCCGGTGGGTGGCATCGGGACGCTGGTAGAAACGGCGTGGTGCTTCCTGCAGGCGCAGTATGGCTTCCTTGCTTCCGGAAACGCTGCTGAAAACGGCTTTGGCTTTCAGGTTCCATGTCCGGTCATCCCAAAACTGTTCAAAATCAATTCCTGCCGTATAAGCCGAAGCCGGTAAAAAACGGAGTGTTGAATCCCTGATAAAACGGTTGGTGGCGGTAAAAATCCCGCCGATAATTGTCTTACCTTTGTTGATGTCCTTTTGCAAGCGGGCGTTAAAGAAACTGGTGAGCGGCTCGACGGGTTCTTTTCTGCGTTGTCCCCCCTTGTCGATTGTTGCATACTCTTCGTTGGTAATGCTCTCCAAAACTCCGATGGACCAACCGTTGCGTGTTTTTCCAGAGAGTTTGAAAGCGCCAAGGATTCTTGTGAAATCAGGTATGCTGGCGTATTCATCAGTATTCAAATCCGGATAATACTGGGGGCGCCTGCCAATGCGCCGTGAATAAAATAAATTGTCGCGGCCACCGAAACCACCACCTGCCGAAAGCTGGTAATTGAAGATGTTACTGCCTTCAACAAAGAATGGTCTTTGCTCCTTAAAGTATAATTCGAAGGCGGAAAGGTTAACCTGGGAAGGGTCGGCTTCTACCTGGCCGAAATCAGGATTGATGGTGAAGTTGAGTGTCAGGTCGTTGGTGATGGCCACTTTACCGTCAAGCCCGGCGTTATACTGCCAGTTGGTCCCGGTCCGGAAAGGGTTCCCTTCTTCTTTCTCACTGGTTTCCACACCGCCCATCAGGTAGGGGGTCAGGGCAATTTCCTTCTTGGGCTTAATATTTTTGATGCCGTGTAGTTCGCCCCAGCGGCTCACCCAGGCATCGGCATCCTGCGGCACCATTTGCCAAACCGAGAATTCTTCTTTTCTGAAAATGGTACGCATCACCTCCAGGCCCCAGACGTAGTTTTCTACCTTGGCAAAACGCAATTGGTTTAATGGGATACGCATTTCAGCCACCCATCCCAGGACGTCAATACTGGTCTTGACGTACCAAACAGGTTGGGGGGTGTCGTCCCATTCGGTGTCGTTGTTCACAACGCCGTCACCCTTCACCCCGGCCGCATTAACGGAAAAACCGAAGGCGCTCAATTTATCGTTGTAACTGCTGATGCCGATGGCGACCCAGTCGCCTTCGCCGTTGTCGCGTCTGCCCAGGCGACGTTCTATTTTGTCCGGTTCGGTGTCAAAAGCACGGATGGCCACGTAAAGGTTGTTGTCGTCGTAAAGAATTTTAAAGGCCGTTTTCTGGGAGGGCTCGGCGTATTCGTAAGGTTCTTTTTGGGTAAAGTCGCCAGCCCATTCCACGGCTTCCCAGACGGCTTCATCAATGCGGCCGTCAATGTCGGGTGGATCTCCGTTCAAGCGTGCTGTGGTGTAGGTTCTTACTTGTGCTTCGGCAAGAAATTGACTGACCAGAAACAATATGAAAAACAGCAGCTTTTTCAATCCCATTTCAATAAAATAATGAAGCGCGAAAATACTGAATATTTAAGTTTTATCAGCATATGAGTTTAAGGAAATCTTATCTTTCCTGGTGTTGCATTTTTCAAAAACCTAATCTGTATTGTCTTTCTGATGACGGGAATAAACTGACTGTTGCTCAGTTAAAAACCGACTGAGGTCGATGCGCAATCGTCTGCCGTAATTGGCGATTAATTTTAGCTGATAATCTTTCAGTTGTTCTGTTTCGCCGGCAATTAAGGCGGCAATTGCCCGGTTTCCCAATATCAGCGTGGCAGCATGTTCCCCGTGCTCTTTAATAATTTCGCTTTGAATGGGTTTAAAAAACTGTTTCTTTATTTGTTCGGCCTTGCTGCGTTCTGCCCGTTGCCGCATGGCCTCTTCTTTTGTCAGAGGCTTGATGGCGGGCGCTGTATGCGACAAATTCAGGTTTTCTGCTTCCGCCTGGAATTTTTTCAAATGCGTTTTAAACGCTCCGAGGTGCAGGATCTTCTGTTCCCCTTTCCTGTTCCCCCGACGGTTAATTTTATCGGGCTGTAAAGCTATTTCTTTCAGCAATTCTTTGTTTGCAACCTGGTAACTTGGTTTCCCTGTTTTTTCCCCGACTTCTTCCCTGAAGAAAAGCAGCTTTTTAAAAAGGTGCCATTCAAATTCGGTAAGGCCTACTTTGTCTTTGTTTTTGATAAAGTTGTTGTTTTCCAGGCCCGCAAACGACAGTTTGTCAAAGCCGGCATTTTCTTCTTTTATCCAGGAAAGTTTCTTGTTTTTCACGGCTTCCCCGACGATTATTTTGTGGAGTTTTAACAGGTGAACAACATCCCGGGAAGCGTAACTCAATTGCTTTTCACTCAAGGGCCTCCTTAACCAGTTGCTGTTTTGTGAAGATTTATTGAGCTGGATTTTCAGGGTTTCTTCCAGCAATGCGGCAAGCGAACCCGGGGGGTAATTGAGCAATTTGGCTGCCACGGCAAGATCGAACAGGTTTCTGGGGAAGCATCCCAGCGAATGCAGAAGCCTGAGGTCTTCGCCGAAGGAAAACACTACTTTCTGTATCTTTTCGTTTTCCAGGAGTGGGAACAAAAGCCCTATGTCCAGGTCTTTGGCGAGCGGGTCAATCAGGTAACAGTACTCTCCCGAATAAATCTGTACAAGGCATAAATTAAACCCGTAAGCATACCTGTTTTTGTCAAACTCCAGGTCGATGGCAAAAGACGGAACATTAATCAGATGGTTAAGGCTTTCATTGAGCTCCGGGGAAGTTGTGATGTACTTTAATTGCATTTACTTGATTTGAAGGACGGCCGGTTATCAGGCAGGTGAGGTTCCTGGTTTCAACTGTTTATAATTTTGAAATATTTATTCTCGTGTGTGAAAAGAGGGGATGCCCCGTCAGTTACTGGATGTTTCATTACTTATTCCCGTTGGTTGCCCCGGAAAGTGTAAACAATACCGGCATTCAGTTTTAGTACCCGGCTCCACCGGCTGTTGATTGATGGGTCTTCGTAAACGTTGGCCATGCCCCAGGTAAACCCGGGCGCAATGGTGAGGCCTAAATTCGATGACAATTTAATGAGCCCTCCAATAGTAAAACGAATGCCAAAATCAGAAGAATTGAAAAGCCCTTCAACCGCTTCATCAAAGGCTTTGAAGTTGTGCCCGATATTGATGCTTGTGTCGCTAATGTTTTGATAGTCCAACGAATCGATATACAAGTCGTTTGAGCCAATCAGATGTGCATTTAGGTAAAGGGAATAATAAAAGCTGAACTGGATGTATATTTTAAACTTATCACTGCCTTTCACATAAGCCACACTCAGGGGGATGGTCAGGAAATTGATGTCGTAATCGCGTTCGATTTGGAGGTAACTGTTCCGGAGGACAGCACCCGAATCCGAGATCCTGTAAGGGGGTTCGTTCAGGGAGAATGCCCTTTTATCGTAGTTGAGGCCGATCTGTAATTTTACACTTGGCGACACATGGTATTCAACATAGGGCCCAAAACTAAAGCCGGTTCCGCTGTTTGGGGAATTAATGAGATAATTGGAGCCGACGCTCACATCGGTAAACTGAACGCCGCCTTCAAAACCGATATTGATATCGCCCTTTTGGAAGTTCTGTGCCAACAGCGTTTCGGAAAGCAGAGATACAATAAAAGCGAGCACCAAAGGTGTAATGAACCATTTGCTTTTTTGATGTGGTATTTTCATCTTAAACTAAGATTTTTCAAACCCGATAAGCGCTACCAGGTACTCCATATCCAGAAAATCCCGACAAAAATAGCACTTATTCCCGCAACACCATTGATGGTCTTAAAAAGAAGATCTTTTCTGGAACGGCTGGCCTTTTTCCCAATTAAACCAAGGGCCGTTGAGAACATCACCATCGACAAAACAGTCCCTGCACCAAAGCCCGTCAGGTACATGGCCGAATCAATATTGCGTTCGAAGGCAAGTGTGGGCAGTAAGCCGATAAAATGCGATACGCCCGCCAGGCCATGAATTACACCGATACCCAGTGCGGCAAAGTAATTCTGCCGGCTCCTTTTTGCATGGGCATGCCCGTGTGTCAGGCTTGATTTGTGCTGGTGCTGGTGCCGGTGAACATACGCATCACCCGCGACGTCCAGGTGGGTGTGGTCGTGGCTGTGCGTGTCTGTACGGCGGTAATTTATCATTTTATAGATGGCCCATCCGCCAATAAAAATAAGCAATAAGCCAACAAACCTTTCGCTGTTTGCAGAGATGAACTCAACGGGGATAAGATCTTTCAGGTAAAAGAAAAGCAGGCCAATCAGCAACATTCCGGTCAGGTGCCCCAAGCCCCAGGCAACGCCAATAAGCCAGGGACGACGGTTCGTGTTTATGGCCAGCGGGCCAATTGCAGCAAGGTGGTCAGGCCCCGCAAATACGTGTGCCAGTGAGGCAAGCAGGCCAAAGAGCAAGGGGAAATTTGTGATGGGTTCGGGCATGGTAAAAAGGCCAAAGATAAATTTATTTGTGAAAACATTAACGAAAATGACAAATTTAGTGTGGGACAAGTATTATCTTTGAACGCTAATATATATCCAACCGATGAGCAGGTATTTTATAAGACTGGCCTACGATGGAACCAATTACCACGGTTGGCAGGTGCAAAAGAATGCACATTCTGTCCAGGCCGAATTGAATGACAAACTTTCTACTTTGTTGAACGAAAACATCAATGTTATGGGTTGCGGAAGGACTGACACAGGGGTGCATGCCAGGGAGTTTTTTGCCCATTTTGATGTTAACAGCCTTCACCTGGAAACGAAAGACCTGGCCTATAAAATGAACCGTTTTCTACCTGAAGATATTGCCATCGACCGTATTTTTAAGGTGGAAGAAGAAATGCACGCCCGTTTCTCTGCCACCAGCCGGACATATAAATATTTTATCTGCAGGAAAGAGTCGCCCTTTGACAGGCATTTCAGTTATTTTCTGCATGTTCCCCTTGACCTGGGGGCCATGCAGCATGCCGCCGAAATTTTGCTCTGTTATGAAGACTTCACCAGCTTTTCCAGGCTGCATACCCAAACAGCTACCAACCTCTGCCGGATAACAGAAATACATTGGGAAACTGTTCAGGATAAGCTTGTCTTTACCATTACCGCTGACCGGTTTTTGCGGAATATGGTCAGGGCGATAGTGGGAACGCTGCTGGAAATCGGGATGGGAAAATTAAGAGTGGGGGAGATGCAACGGATCATTGAGGCCAAAGACCGCTCACAGGCCGGTTTCTCTGTACCGGCCAAAGGCCTGTTTTTGGAGCGGGTGGTGTATCCGGGGCACTTTAACATTTTTTAACCGCCTCAGTCCGGATATCTGCCGCTTTTCTTATCTTTGCTCCGTAAATTTATCATGGGCAGGTTCGCAATAATAACAGCTTTTATTCTTTTTGGCACCCTGTTGTCTGCAAGCCTGGGATATGCCCAAACGTTTGGCGACAACGTTAAAACCGATAAGGGGGAGGAAACCGAAATCAGTTTGCCGGCGCAGCAGGGCTTTACACCGGACGTGCGTGTAACGATGGGGACTTCGTTTTCTTCTTTTGGCCCGGGCCTGAATTCTTTTGGAACATTTATTGCCCCTGAAATCAGTATGCCGGTTACCAGGAAATTCAGTATGCAGCTCGGGTTGGGTTATTCGAGTATGTTTTACAGTGTCCCGGGCGAAACCGTGTTTTCAGGAAATGCTTTGCAATACGGCAGTGTTTTTGTTTCGGGTACGTACCAGGTGAATGAAAAACTGACAGTCCGCGGAACCGGCTACAAAACATTCATGCTCAATCAAGCCCCCCCGGGAGAAACAGCAAATCCCTTTGCCACCGATTTCAGCAACCAGGGTGTTGTCCTTGATGTGGATTATAAGGTTACCGAAAAATTCAGGATTGCTGTCAGTTTTGAATACCGCGAACAGAATTCCCCATCGTTCTACCCATACAGCCCCAATGGGATGAATACTTACAGCGGCTCCCCATTTCGCCGCAATCCGGCCTTTGGGAGAGGGTTTTAGTTGAAGAAGGTCGGAAACCGGCATGCTCTCTTCCTGCACAGCGCAAAAACATTACCCCACACCAATATCCATAAAGGCAATACCATTATTGATGTCTTCTTTCATGTCTTTGATGGTTTTCTCAGAGAGCATTTTATAAAAATCCCCGCGAAATATCTGGTAATCTTTGTGAATGGGGCAGGGCTTTTCGTCGTTGCATTCGCGCAGGCCCAATCCGCAGGTGCCGAAAAAAGTAAGGCCATCAATTGATTCGATGATTTTCAGCAAGGAGATTTCTGTTGCTTTTTCGTCCACATAAAATCCGCCGTTGGGCCCTTTCAGCGAAGTAATCATGTTTTTTCTTGCCAGCTCCTGTAGTACTTTTCCGAGGTAATGTTCTGGAAACCCGAGGTCTTCTGCAATCCGTTTTGTGCCGACACAACGGTTGGGCGCCGCATTCACGGCCAGGTAAACCATTGCACGGATGGCGTATTCTGTAGAACTTGAAAAAATCATTTGTTCGTGGATTTAGAGTAAATGAGCATTCATTCAATTAATTGTTCGCAAGGCGTCATTCATTATCGCAGTATGTTATACCTGTACTGACGCTTCCAGGTTCTGCAAACGCTGGAAGGTCCTGCCGACTTTCCTACCCAATCGCTTCCCTTCCCGCTTCGGTAATCAGATCAGGAGTCCATTCAGGTTCCCAAACCAACTCAACTTTGACGATGTAATCGGGGTAGCTGCCCTGGATAACGACTTCCACATTCTGAAGGATGGTATCGCCCAGCGGGCAGCCACGCGTTGAAAGTGTCATTACTACATGTATCAGCTTCTCCTCTTCGTTTAAATGTACTTCATAAATCAGGCCCAGGTCAACAATGTTTACTGCCACCTCCGGATCCATCACATTTTTCAATAACTCAAATATTTTCTGCTCCTCAGGAGTTAAATTGTGAATGTTCATTGTACTTTTTCTTTATGGAATAAAATTTTAAAAACATTGTAATTGTATAAAAGGCCGGTTACAAAAATCAGGGCTGCGGCAATCCGAATCACCAAAACACTGGCCATCAGCATGCCGGCAACAAGAAAGATGATGCCTGCCAGGTAAGTGTAAAAATGCCGGTTAGCTACTTTATCTGAATATAATTCCTGTGGCAATGGTACTTTTTGCTTACCGACTTTTGAATGGTATTTTTTCAGCCAGATAATAAATGGAAGTGTTTTGTAGGTTTGTCCCAGAACCAGCGAACTCAGGAAACCAAAAATTATCAGGACGCCGTAAAGCATGTCGATTCTAAGTTGTACAGCTTGAAAGAATTCCGGTTTCAGCAAAGAAGTAAGCCCGAGCAAAAGGGTAAGGGCCAGTAAAATAAAACCCATGGCTGACATCTTCATCCCCACATCCAGTTTTTTGCGCAGCCGTTTGCCGAAAGCAAGCTGGTTAAAGCGCAGGAAGAGCACAATTCCGCTGACAATCAACAGGCCCGAGAATGTCAGGAACCAGGTTTGGGGGTAAAAAGTATAGGCAACCGAGAGCAGCACCAGGCCGCCATTAATCAGGTAATAGGCATAGGTTAGCAGCCTTTTGGGCAGTTTGTGAACGATTAAAAACATCGGCATCAGCTTGCTGGCAACGCCAATTACCAACAACAAAAACCAACCGGCCAGTCCCATGTGGGCGTGCGTTTTTAGCAATTGCAGGTGGGATGTCGAAATAAAATGCATCGAAAAATTCAATACAATGACGATGGCCAGGATGACCGTGATGACCAACCATATTACCGCAGTTATGATGAAGGTGTTTTCGATGGTCTTCCTCTCGGTTTTGGCAGCGCTTTTGATGGCATTCCATGCAAACAGGATAACGGCGAGCAACACCAAAGTTCCACCAATGTCAATCCCCATGTTGTGTCCAAAGTTAAAACTCCAGAACGAAACCGATAAAATGACAAGGCCACTGCCAAACAAAATAAAGGTAGCGATGGCCAGCTTCTCGCTGTACAATTTAACCTCCATCACCACCGGGATAAGTTGGTAAAGCGAACCAAAAATAACCATGCTTATCCAGCCCAGTACCAGCAGGTGTGTCAGGCTCAGCAGATGTGGGCTTAAATAATGCCCGACAAGGTCAGGTGCAACGAAAAACAAAATGACAGAAGCCGCAAGAAAAGCGACTGCGCCAAACGCAAAATGTGGCAACACTACTGCTGCCGATGGCGCGTTCTTTGTGCTTAATCCCGCTTGCATAACTTAAATATTATCAGTTTTAAATCGCCTTCACCCATTTCTTTGGAAACCCATTTGTAAGCCCTGTCTTTCAGTTCCGGCAACAAATACTGCGGTAGTTTTTTGTGGTTGACAAAAAGTGCTTCTTCTTCGTTCAGTTTCTCCAGTTCTTCCAGGATGGTAACCATCGGCATGGGCATCTCCAAATCGCGGACATCAATTTCTTTCATCTTTCCGGCAAACTTCTCAAGTGCAAAGTCGTAGGTTAGTTCGGCTTCCTGATTTGTTTCGCCCTGCGTTTCTTTCGGCGCTGCAGCCGACTTCTCCAGGAAGGTATGTACAACGCCGGCTTCGGGTCGTTCAGTCTGGTATTCGTAACCTTTTTTCTTCAGAATATTTAATAAAGGAATCGGTTCAAAAGTATTGATGATGCGGAGGGTCTCGTCATCGTTCAGGGTCTTCAGTATTGCCATGATGGCCTCAAAAGGATCAGTGCCTCCCGCAAGTATGGGGCGCACGTCCAAGTCGATTATGCTTGCTTTTTTCATGCTCTTTTCGGTATTAGTATGTTTAAAAATTTCTGGTTCAAGCTCGTTATCACAAATACACTCCTCTTCCACCTCAAAACCAAAGTCCCTGAGTTTGTCAATCATCACACAAACCGGGACGCCACCAATTTTTGCCGCGTCGGCAATGCGCACCCTTGGTGCCAGCATCTTGCGCAAAACAGGGTTCCGTAATTTCCTAAAATGACGGTTGATTGAGCTGATGACATCAATCACCCCTTCGTTTTCGTCAATCAGGGCAGAGATTCTTGTATTTGCATTAATTTTCAAAGTAAGAACTTTCTGCAAAAATAGACAATCTTTTTAAATAAAAGATAAAAAGGTCTTTTATTCTTTTAATAAATAATTTCAGACAGTGCTCCAGTCATTTAGGGCATCAAAAGTTCCAAGACCAGCTGGCTTTTTTTAACCCGGGGGGGCATATACTATCCCTGAACAAGAATTTCTTCTGTTGTTGGAAAGCTTGACTGGTTACAAGCGCGCTGTCAGGTTGATATAAAGCCGGTGGTAAATATTGGCGGTTTCGAAAATACCTTCGTAGGATACGGAAAGGGAAAGGTTTTTGATGATTCTCCAGCTCAGGTTGATGTCGCCCATCTGTTGTTTGAGCGAGGATTCATAGTATGTATAGCGGTAATCAACGTAACGGTAAGTTAAACTGCTGTACAGTTTTCCGGGGACAAGGTCACGGGAAAGGCGCAGGCTGTAAATTCTTCCGTTCAGGTAGGATGATTCGAGGAAAGTAGCCGACAGCGTAGCAGAAGCATTGATCCACGGCACACGGCTGTACGACACATAAGCGTAAGCATTTTTAGAAGGGGAGGGGTCGTCCTTGCGTGAGCGGTAACCGGCTTTAAGACCGATGGATAAATTTCTTACCGGACGGTAATTGACCTGAAAGCGGAATCCCTGCAAGCTTTCCTGTTCAATTAAGCGTTCCACAAAACTTTTGTACGACTCGTAATAAATCAGGTTTTTCCTTGAGCTGTAGGAAAGGGAAAATGAAAGTTGCCTGATGATACGGTAGCGGAGCATCAGGTACAAATTGGTCAGGTTCAAACCTGAGCGCGGCACACTGTCCACAACCTGGTACAACTCCAATTCGGCTGTGCCAAAAAAGTACAGGTTTTTAGCCAGGGTGTTGGAATGCTGGAAATAGGCAAACCTCCTGTCTGTTTTCCCCTTGTTGGTTTGCTGAACAAACGAAAGAATGGTGCGCATTTCACGCTTATTCTTGTTTTTAAAAACATGGCCAAAATAAGCCCCGTACTGTAAAAGATTGATATTAAAACCATAATCGGTATAATCGGGACGGGTGCCCACGAAAGCCCCTACAAGTAGCGATTTAAAACTTTTGTCAATCTGTAATCCGTCGATCGCACCAATACTTGAAAGGTTGGGGTTTATTTTCCGCCCCACCAGGATATTCATGCTTTCTACAGGTTGGTATTTTACAGCCAGGTTGTATACTTTCAGTCCGTTGAACAGGTTGTTTTTAATTTCATCCCAATTGACATTACTGTGTACAAACGACATATAAGTTTCTACTGAGAATTTCGAGTCGGCAATATTGTTGGCTTGTAAGGATAAAGAATAGCGCATGCGCTGGTTATTCCCTCCCGCCGTATTTGACAAATTTGAGTAAGAAGAAACAGACAGCCGTCCGTTAATTTGTTGTTTGTTTACAGGATGAACAATGCTGTCAGGCGGAGGTACGGTATTGACCTGCGGAACAACCTCAGCCGTTTCCCCGACCGGTTCTTCTGATTCAGCATTTTTCGTGACGGCTGGCTTCTTTCGGGCCACCATCTTGTCATTAACTTTTAATTGTATTGACGAAAGCGGGGTGCAAACACAAGAGATTGACGAGAGGTTGTTTACCAGCAAAGCCGGGGCCAAATGACCATCCTGTAGGAAATAAAGTGTATCACCAACCGAAATATCCGCTGTTGACTTGAACTTGACATAAACATTCTGCGAGGTGATATAGGAAACAGTCCCTTCCTCTGTTTCAACAATGTTTTGTGCTTTCAGGAACAAACCCGAAAGAAAAAAGAGTGTGATGAGTGCAAGATATTTCATTACCGTATTTTAAACTGATTGTGTGTTTTGCCAAAATCTTCGCTACCTGTCGGATGGCAATCCAGACATGCAATGCTGTTGTAAACATATCCGCTCACACCATTGTGCTCACCGTCCGTATCGGCTTTGTTGTGTTCGTGGCAGTCGATGCAGCTGAAGAGGGAATAATCGCTGGGCACGGTATGGCAATCGGCACAAACATCCCATTCGCCATTGTGTTCGCCACTGTAAATCGGGAAATATTGTCCATCGTGGTCAAAGGTCGATGGTTTCCAGACAGATTCTGTATGGCACAACACGCAGTCGGTAGAAAACTGGGCCGAAGCATGTGGCGGGTCGTTGGTTTGGTTGTAGTCTTCCAAATGGCAGCCCACACAAGTATTGGGGGTGCTGTTGTAATTCCCCTCGTGGCAGTCGATGCAGTTGTTGGCAATGCTGGCGTGGGCACCATTCAATTGATAATAATCATTGTGGTTATTAAATGTTGCCGGTTGCCAGCCTGCCTGGGTGGTATGGCAGGCCTCGCAATCGTTGGACAATCCAATGGCAAGGTGATTTGGGTTGGTGGTCTGGTTATAATTTTCCTCATGGCATCCAGTGCAGGTGTTCGCGGTATTGTTGTAATCACCGTGATGGCAATTCGCACAATCGTTGGCGATTGTGGTGTGCGCACCGGTAAGGGCATAATAATCGTTGTGGTTGTTAAAGGTTGCCGGCTGCCAGCCAGGATCTGTTGTATGGCAACTTTCGCAATCATCGGAAAGGCCGATTCCCACATGGTTGGGGTTGGTGGTTTCGGTATAATTTGCGTTGTGGCAATCTACACAAACAGTGGATGTCCCGGAATAACCATCGGCATGGCAGTTTTCACATTCGGCATCAGTATGCGCCCCTGTTAAAGGGAAAGCTGATGTATTGTGGTTGAACCCGTCTCCTGAGCCATTGGGATGACAATCCAGACAGGCAATACTTTCGTATATATAGCCGCCTACACCTTTGTGTTCGTCATCCATATCGTTTTTTTCGTGGCATTGCGAAGTGGTACAGGTAAACAGGGCGTAATTATCGGGGTTTGTATGGCAATCCACACAATCATTCCATTCGCCATTATGTTCTCCTGAATAAATAGGGAAATACAGGTTGTCATGTGCTGTAAAAGCGGCCGGTTTCCAGCCGGGATTAGTTGTATGGCACTCAAGGCAGTCAGTGGATAAGCCCACCTGCTGATGGTTGGGGTTTGTTGTGGCAAAGTAATTCGTCTCGTGACAGGCAAAACATTCCGAAGAAATATTCGAATAGTCATTGGGGTCTTTGTGGCACTCGGCACAATCGTTAATGGCATGTCCCTGCGTGAGCGGGAAAGTAGTGTGGGCAAAATCGGCACCCGACCAGGAGAACGCGTTCATGCGGTGGCAGATGGCACAATCGGTTGAATAATCACTTTCCACGTGGTTCGGGCTGGTTGTGGCGAGGTAATTGTCGCGGTGGCAATCGACGCACTCCACACCCACAGGGTCAAAACGCAAAAGCGAAGCCGTCAGGTGGCAATCGTAACAATCGGCCGTGATGTGCCCTCCCAACAAAGGGAAACGGCTGTGCTGGTGAAGTTCCGTAATGTCTTCAACTATCCACGAATTGGTGTTGTGGCAACGTTCGCAGTCGAAACCGACAGTTTGCTCGTGCATGTCGGTGTGACAGCTCATGCACTCCGGTTCGGCCTCGGAAAAGACAAGGCTGCTGTGGCACGATGTACAATTCACGTCCCGGTGTGTTCCCTGCAAGGGGAAATCTGTTATGTTATGGTCGAACGAAATGTTGTTTTTGTCAACTTTCCAGCCTTCTGAAGTATGGCAGTCCTCGCAGCTCAAGTTAAAATTTTTCCCGTGCGATGAATCGGAGGAAGGATTGAACAAGCTGACAAACAGCAGTACAATTAATGACAGTTCTCGCATCTGAATTTGTTTATTTTATATTGAACAAAAGTTGTCCCGCCCCTTTGCTTTTCTTTATGACAAGCTGAGCAGGCTACGTTTATATGTTTTCCGTCAAGCGGGAAGTGGGTTTTGCTGTGGTCAAATTTACCGGCCTTCCAATTGTTAAAGTCGTGACATTTCATACAATCGGTTTTTCCGTCGATTTCAAACTGGCCGAAATGCTTGTCGTTGTGGCATTCGTTGCAATTGCCAGTTAAAGTGCCAAAACGCTGCAACTGCTGACCATTGGCAAGGGTTTCAAAATGGCAGGCGCGGCAAGTTGGGTTTTGGTGTTTGCCTTCTAATTTGTATCCTGTTTTGGCATGGTCAAAGTTGATACTGGCCCATTTGTCCACAGTGTGGCAGCTTTTGCAAGCGGCTTGAGGATAATATTTTTTATCGATGTATGATTTGTGGATGTCATCGTGGCAGTCGGCACATTTTTCGCCGATATTATTGAATGCCCATTTCTCCTGTTTTTTGTGACAGGCGAAACACGGTGTTGCGAGGTGTGCGCCTTCCAGTTTAAAGCCACTACTGTTGTGCTTTTCGATACTGAAGCTGAATGATGTGAAGCCCGCAGTGCTATGGCATTCGGAGCAATCCGGGCTAACGCCTTGTTTCGTAAACTGGCCTTTGTGGTAATCATTGTGGCAATCGGTACAGCGGTTGTGCCGGATATGGTCTGTAAACTTTGTTTTGTGACATTTCTTGCACTCAACATCCCTGTGCTTGTTTTCCAATTTGAAGTTGGTTTGGTCATGGTTGAAGGACGACATTGACTTGATGACATGAAATGATTGTTCGCTGTGGCATTTGGTACAGTTTTGGCCAAACTTGTTGTTGTGGACATCTTTGTGGCAATTGGTACAGGACGCGAAGGCAATACCTGAAAACTCCTGAAACTTTTTCCCGTTTAGAGTGGTGGTTTTATGACAAAGCCGGCATTCAACATCCCGGTGCTTTCCATGCAGATGAAATTTTGCGTTGTCGTGGTTGAATGCTGCTGCTGGCTTGAATTTCTGGAAGCCATGACACTGTTTACAATCAGTTGAAAGCGTTTTTTGGTGGTAATCGTCATGGCAGTTCAGGCAATCGGTATTCAGGCCGAGAAAAGTATTTTTGTTTTTTTTGATTTCTTTGTCACCAATGAATTCCGCTTTGTGGCATTTTTCACACTGCAATTTTTCGTGGGCACCCAACAAATCATATCCGGTGAGCGCATGTTTAAAATTGTCTTTGTCGAAACGGATCATTTGAAATTTTCGGCCATGGTGTTCGCTGTGGCAACTGGTGCACTCCTTGCCGCGAATGTCTGTTGAAACGTGGTAACCTTTCTGTCGGTCGATTTGTTTTTTCAGCGCCTTGTGGCAGGCCAGGCATTTTTCGTTGGATACCTTTTCGCCAAGTACATGGCACTTGGTACAATTCGACATACCTTCGAGTGCAGCATGGGCATACGAGAGGTCGCCGGGTGACAATTGGGCAAGGCTGCTGTTTGTGTACAGGAAATACACAGACAAAACAAAAAACAAACGGACACCCGCTTTCAACAAGCTCATGAAGTTACTTACCTGTTTCATATTACTTATGCTTTAAAACTGTTTCCCCGAATTTCTTGGTAATTTGCAAACCAATCTTCTGTAAAAACTGGGTGGGCAGTTCCCCGCCGGCAAAAATATAAACAAGGTCATTTGGCAAAGGTTGTCTGCTGTGGTCAAGTGTTGAGCCAAGTATAACCTGATCCTCACTTATGGCAAGCAGGTTTGTATTGAAACGCATTTCTATTTTTCCCTGTTGAATGGCGGCATTGATCCTTTCGCTGTTTTTCGGTTTTATCCGTTGAAAAGCCTCTTTGCGGTAGGAGAGTGTCACCTTATTTTGGTCGGCGAGCAACATGGCCGACTCCACGGCAGAATCGCCACCACCGACCACCAGGATGTTTTTTCCTTCAATATCTTCGGGTTCCAGTAATTTGTAAGCAACCTTTTCTGAGTTTTCCCCGGGCACATTCAGCTTTCTCGGTGTGCCCCGCCGACCAATGGCAAGCAGAACACGGTGGGCGGTGATGTCGGTTTCCTTGTTGGTACTTATCTTAAAATGCCCGTTCTCAGCAACAATCGATTCAACTTTTGTCTTCTCTTCTATTTTAATCCCGTTCTTGTCAAGGGCCCTGTTCCAGAGGTCAAGCAAGTCAGCCTTGCTGGTTTCGTACAGTTTTACTTTACCAACCAGTGGCAGGTTCATGGCAGAGGTCATAACTATTTTCGACCTGGGGAAGGTAAAGACCGTCCCGCCGAGCGAATCCTGCTCCAGGGTAATGCAGCTTAGTTTGTGCTTTTTTGCCGTTAATGAAGCGGATATTCCAGCCGGTCCGGCACCAACAACCAAAAGGTCGAAATCGGCCCCGTGCTTTTTCTTTACAGATTTTTCAATGTTTTCAACTGCCTGTTTGCCTTGTTCAACAGCATTCTTGATCAGTCCCATGCCGCCCAGTTCACCGGCAATAAAAATACCTGGAATATTGGTCTCAAAATTATAATTGACATGGGGGAGTTCAACTCCGCGCTTTTCCGTGCCAATGCAAAGTGAAATGGCTTCGGTAGGACAGGCATGGAAACAGGCCCCGTGCCCGATGCAGTGCGAAGCATTGATGGTTGTTGCTTTTCCGTCCTTGATGCCAAGTATGTCTTTTTCGGGACAAGCGGCAATGCAGGCGCCTGTCTGGATACAGTCGTTGATATCGATGACCGGGTGCAGTGAAACCGGCTCATGAATGCCTGCTATTTTCGCAACCTTAATTTTTTCGGCAACAATCCGGGAGGCTTTTTTTTGCCTGCGCAGATAAATAATGACCACCAGCAAAATGAGGGCGAACACAACTCCGTAAATAGCAATCTCTTCTAATAGAATTTCCATTTTAAAAAATCCAACGGTAGCCAAGAGTGAGCGTTACAATAACATGAATAATCATGATAACGAGCATAATAATGGCAAAAGGCAAGTGGGCAACATGCCAGTGCTTAAATAAATTCTGCATGGTTGTCAGGCGATCGATGCGGCGGTTGAGCGAAATTTCGTTGTTCACCAGTTTTACGATTTTTCTGGTTTCGGCCCGGCTCAGTTTATTCCGCTTCAAAACAGATTTTATTTTGTAGAGGTTCTGCTTGTCTTCAATGTATTTTTTTGTATATCTGATAAAAATATTTTTGTGGTAAACATCGACTCTTTTTTTTGTTGACTCCACGATGGTGGAGTAACTCTCCTCATTCAGCTTGTAATCGTTACGAAGTATCCCGCCAATATCTGTTTTCATTTCCCTGACCTCGCTTAAGCTAAGTTCGCGCCCTTCGATAGTTCTTGGTATTTGTATGTATATAAAACGTCCGATTACCCCACTGGCAAACACGGCCACCATGCTCCAGAAACTGATTGAGACCAATCCGCCAAATTTAAAGGAAGTGTGAAAAAGTACCAGGATGGGGCCCAGTGTGCACAAGAAGATATGAAATTCGAGCCAGTGCTTCAACAGTCCCCAACGGGAAAAAGCCTTTGCCCTTTTCCTTAACATGTAGGTGCCAACCCCGATGAACATGAACAAAGAGCCAGCAATACCCAGACCGTGCCCGATGGCACCACTTGACTTCATTGCTTGATAATCAGGATGGTAAAAGCGCTCTTCGATACTGGTATTGTAAAATGAGCTGCCTTTAAGAATCAGTAATAAGGTTACGACGATGACAATGGTGGTCATTGTTGCAATGAAGAGGAAGTGCGTTGTTCTCGACATTCTTAATTCAAATGAGGTTTTAGTTAAGCAACTACAAAAGTATAAAAACAGTCATAATTCAAAGGGTAAATTGGCATTTAATCTTAATCCCGGTTTGAAGAGCGGTACGGAAATGCTGATTTTCCGAATAACTTGTTGTTCGAGCGCAGCTTACTGATATTGCCCCACAACGAAGAAAAACGCATGATAAAGGAATTCCTCAGTAAAAACCAAAAAAAGATTTCTGCAATTGCATAACAGGCAAGTTGCAATATTAGAAATAATAGTAAGGCATAATTGTATCTTCCTCTTCATTCTGCCAGGCCGGCATCATGCTTTTTGTATTCCCTCATTTGTTCGGTCGGTTCAATAATTGAAAAGCCTTTCCATAATTTGTCGTCAAACTGATCGACATAAATTATCTCCATACTTTCTTTTTGCTCAACATCCGCAAATTGGTTGTCAGAAATCCCCGTATCATCCAAAATCAAAAATTCAACAGATTCTTCAGAATTGACCCTGAACTCGACACCAACTTTAATCTCGTTGAGTTTTTTATCAAAAAGGAAGCTTTCCCTTTTTTTCAACAAAGCCACATTTCTGTCGAAACTGATGAAAGTGCCTGTTTTTTGGGAGAAATATTTCAGCCCGTAATTATCCTGATTTTTTTCAAAATAAATTGATCCGCTAAAATAATTTTCGGTATATCCCACGCCAAAAAGATGGATGTCCCTGCCTGTTTTTTCAGGGGCATATTCGTAATCAGCCCTGATTAAAGCATAAGTGGTTGTTGAAATATATACCCTTCCGATATATTTCCCGTTTCTTTTCGGTGTGAAATCGATGATGTAAACATCTTCCCCGTTTACGCTGGTTCCCCCCACAAGGGTGAAGTTGTATTTTCCGGTTTTGTGCAAGAATTCCCATTGGTCCTTATCCTCCAACAATGTATAATTCAACTGTTGTTCCACACCTTTGCGAAAATAGTAGAGCCTTTTGTTGTTCAGGGTATCAGCCCCTGATTTCTCTTCGTTATCCTCCATATCAATCTTCTGGCCAAAAATTCCACTTTTTACTTTCCAGTATTCTTTTTCCCCAGTGTCGTTAAATAAGTCTTCAAAAACGGATTCCAATTGTTCCAGTTCTGCCATGTCCTTTTCTTTCAGGGAAACAGCCCTGATGGCCTCAATTTTAAGGCTTAGTGAGTCCCCGTCATTGTTAGTAAAATAGAGGTTCCCCAAAAAATCGGTATAGGAAGTTGAATGCTCAGGTGTAGCTGTCTCTGCCAGTTTTATCAAGTCTTCATCCAGCTGTGAAAATGAGCTCTTCTTTAATTTTAGCTTGTTACCGATATCATAGGTATTTCGTTCACGGATAAATGCCTGCTTCCTGCTCGTCGTTCTTCTATAATTTGAGTCTTTGTTCATCAATACTTTTTTCACGATTGATTCAGCACCAGGGGCATTCCCAAAGATTAAAGTTTCACTCAAATTGATAATGTCTTCTTTTAGATAAACGACCGAAGAGCTGTCTAATTCGCCTATTGTTATGTTCCTGGTCTTGTAACCGATGTATTGAAAACGTACAGTGTCAGTTTTGTTGAGGTCTGAAATGCTTAACGCGAAGCGTCCCTTCTCGTTGGTAATTACACCTTTGTTTCTATGCAAAACAAGAACTGTTGCGTACTGGAGGGGAATATGTTCATCGATGTCAAGAACAACCCCTTTTAGCTCCCCGGCTGCATTGGTTATTGAGTCCTGCTTTGTTTGCGGGTAGCCATCAACAATTGGTATCAAAGCAATAAATGCGGATAATAAGACTGCTCCCCTCATCAACTTTGCGATTATAATATGGTTTACAAAAAAACCACCCCTAATAGAGTGGTTCTTTGTGATCCCGGCAGGACTCGAACCTGCGACCCGCAGCTTAGAAGGCTGCTGCTCTATCCAGCTGAGCTACGAGACCATTTTGCGGCGGCAAAGGTACAACAAATCAAAATCAAACCAAAGCCTCAAAAAGAATTTCAACAGGATGCAGGGCAGTGCGTTCGGTGCCATCTTTGATTTGGTGGCGGCAGGAAGTGCCGGGGGCTGCGATGAGGGTTTCTTTGCCGGCACTGCGGATTGCAGGAAACAGTACCAGTTCGCCCACTTTCATCGAGATTTCATAATGCTCTTTTTCAAAACCAAACGAACCGGCCATGCCACAGCAGCCCGAGGGGATTTCTTCAACATTGTAGTTTTCAGGGAAGCCGAGGATGAACAGGGTAGGGGCAGTGGAGGCCAGTGATTTCTGGTGGCAGTGCCCGTGCAGTTTGATGTGTTTTGAAGCTGTCGAAAATTGCTCCTTCCTGATTTTTCCTGCTTTCATTTCCCGCTCTAAAAATTCATCAATCATCAGTGCGTTTTTACCCAAAGTCCGGGCTTCTTTTACTGCCGAAGCAGGGACCAGTTCGGGGTACTCATCGCGGAAGCTTAATATCGCAGAAGGTTCGATACCAACCAGCGGGCTTGTTGCTGAAACAATATTCTTGAGCATTTCCACATTTTTAGTGGCCAGCGCTTTCGCTTTCTTCACCAGGCCTTTGGATAAATAAGTCCGGGCACTTTCAAGGTGTTTCGGGATAATGACTTCATAGCCGAGTCTGGTCAATAATCGAATCGCTTTGATGCCGATGTCGGTATCGTTAAAACGGGTGAATTCGTCATTGAACAAATAGACTTTTCCATTGGGGTGCTTTTCCTTTTTTGTTTCTTTTTGGGAAGAGAACCATTTTTCGAGCGGCTTTTTGCTGAGGAGGGGAAATTGCCGTTTGGGGGTAAATCCCATCAGTTTCGCGGTGAGTTTTGAGAGGAAAGGATTGCTGTTCACAAAATTGTACATCCCCGGGAAATAGCTGCCCAGTTTGTTCACTTTGGCAATGTTGGCAATCAGCCGGGTACGCAGCGGAACGCCATTGGATTCATAATAATGTTGCAGGAATTCCGCTTTCATCTTGGCCACGTCCACGCTCGATGGGCATTCTGATTTACAGGCTTTGCAGGACAGGCAAAGGTCGAGGGAATCGTAAATTTCCTGGTGGTCAAAGGGATTCTCCTTGTCAGAATTGGTCAAAAACTCCCGCAAGATATTTGAGCGTGCCCGTGTCGAATGGCTTTCGTCGCGGGTGGCCATATAACTCGGGCACATGGTCCCGCCCATGATTTCTGTTTTGCGGCAAGCCCCGGTACCATTGCATTTTTCGGCGGCACGCAAAATGCCGAGGTCTTTCGAAAAATCAAAAAAGGTTTTGAATTCACGGGTTTTCTTGCCGGGAACATAGCGCAGGCTGCTGTTCATTTTCGGGGTATCGACAATTTTTCCCGGATTGAAAATACTGTCAGGATCCCATGTTTGCTTGATTTCCTTCAGCAAGCGGTAATTGTTTTCCCCAATCATTAAGGGGATAAATTCACCCCGCAAACGGCCATCACCATGCTCACCACTCAAAGACCCCTTGTATTTTTTAACGAGAACAGCCGTGTCCTTCGCAATCTGGTGAAACAGTTCAACATCTCTTTCATCCTTTAGGTTGAGGATGGGGCGCAGGTGCAGTTCGCCCGTAGAAATATGCGCATAATACACGCACTCTTTCCCGTGCCGCCGGAGCATTTGTTCAAATTCTTCGATGTATTCGGGTAGCAATTTGGGGCTTACGGCCGTATCTTCGATAACGGCCACCGGTTTGGCATCGCCCGGCATATTGCTGAGGATGCCCAAGCCTGCTTTTCTCAAATCCCAGACCTTTTTGATGTCTTTGCCGCTGACTTCAGGAAAATGAAAGCCCATTTGTCCGGCCTTCATTTCCGTTACCATCGCAGCTACTTTCGACTTGATTATTTCACGACTGTTTTCTGCAAACTCAACAATTAAAATTGCCCCCGGATCGCCCTCCACAAAAAAGCGGTTTTCTTTTTGTCCGAGACTTTCTTTGGTCAGGTCGAGGATAACTTTATCCATCAATTCGATGGCAACCGGCTGGTGTTTTAAGGCAATCAGGTTGGCCTTCAAAGCTTCTGCAATCGTTTTGTGGTGCACACAAACCAGCACTTTTTCCTTTGGGGGTAGGTCCGCCAGATTGAGTTTGATTTCAGTCGTAAAAGCCAGGGTGCCTTCCGAGCCTGCCAATAACTTTGCGAAATTAAAAGCTTCGCCCTCTGCGGTAAATGGTTCTGCATCCAAAAGCAGGTCGATGGCATAACCGGTATTTCTCCGCCGCAGTGATTTGTCGGGGTATTCACGAAGTATTTCTTCCTGATTGTTTTTGTTGGAAAGTATGCTGTTGATCTGTTGGTAAATCTCTCCTTCAAGATTTTCTGTTTGGCACTTGTCTTCAAATTCCTTTTTTGACAATGCTTTGAAAACAGCTTCAGAGCCGTCACTCAAAAATGCTTTTACTTCGAGGGTGTGGTCGCGGGTACTTCCGTAAACCAAAGAGTGCGCTCCACAGGCATTGTTGCCCAACATCCCGCCCATCATGCAGCGGTTGGATGTGGAGGTTTCGGGGCCGAAGAACAAAGCTTTGGGGGCAAGCAATTGGTTGAGTTCATCCAGAATGACACCCGGCTCAACCCTCACCCATTTTTCCTCTTCGTTGACTTCAAGAATGCGTGTCATGTGCTTGGAAACATCGATAACAATTCCGCCACCAACTACCTGTCCGGCCAGTGAAGTTCCGGCTGTACGGGGGATGATGGAAGTTTTGTTTTCCTTCGCAAAGCGGATGAGCTTTTGAATGTCTTCCTTGCTTTTCGGGTAAGTTACGGCCAGTGGTTTTTCACGGTAGGCCGAGGCATCGGTGGCGTATATCAGGCGGATGGATTCATCGAATAGGATTTCCCCTTCAAATGTGGCTTTTAAGGCGTCCAGATTTTTATACAGTTTTTCCATGCCGGCTTGTTGATTTGCAAATATCAAATATTAATCGATGCGGTATGATGAATAGGATAATTTGTAATAGAGAATCAACCTTCCAGCGTCCGGAAGGACCTGGAAGCGTTGTTACTAAAACTGTCAGGTTATTTATAAATTGACTCAGGCTCAATCAATAAATCGCCTGCTATACTCAGACGCTTCCAGGAGCAATCATGCTGGAGGGTCTTTGATTAAAATCCGAATAATTTTATCGCTAAACTGTTGTCTCCATTAGAATAAACAGCTTCTATCAAGTCGGTAATTTCTTTAGGATGATGAGCTAATCCAACCAACTTTTCTTGTAACAACATTTTACCCCCCAGTTCCCCATCAATCTCAACTTCAATGATAATTCCATTCTTAACCGCCAGTTTTAAGGAGAGCCCATCCACTTCATTTTGAAAAGTGTAGGCCGGAGAATAGCCATAATTCCATTTCCACTGTTTGTATTTTTCATCTGCCAGTTTGTTGATTGCTGCTTTATCGGCAGGGGAGAGGGGGCGGATTTCTGAAATGTGAAAATAAGCTAACAGGAAACGCTTAAAGGAATTTTTGAATTGTTCGATGGAATAATCAGCTGGCAAATGTTCGGCAATATTTCCCACTGTCGCCCGGACAGACTGCACAGCTTTGTCTCTGATATTTGCGCCTCCAGGAAGGATTGATTTTTCTAATCGTTCAAGGTTTGTTTCAAACAAAAGCGTGCCGTGGTGCATCACCCGCTTTTTGAAAACATGGGCCGAATTGCCCGAGAATTTTCTTCCTTTAATGGTCATATTGTTTTTCCCCTCAAATTCGGATTGAATGCCAAGTGTTTTTAAAAATCCCCTGACCGGTGCTGTAAATTTGTGAAAGTCGATGAGCTTCTCTGGACTACTTCCTGTAGAAATCAAAGTGTAATTTAGGTTACCCAAATCATGATAAACCGTTCCCCCGCCAGAAATTCGCCGGATGACAAGAACATTATTTTGACGGATAAAATCAAGGTTGACCTCTTTAAGCGTGTTCTGGTGTTTCCCGACAACAACCGAAGCTTCACTTTGCCAGAGCATCAGCACATCTTCTTCAAAATACTTTAAAACATATTCTTCGGCAGCAATGTTGAAAAAGGGATTGGTTTCGGGGCGCTCAATGAAAATCATGCAGGGATAATTGGAACAGCAAAAGTAGGGATTTCTGTTTTTCCTGCGGTGCCATTTGTCTTTGGTGTCAGTTGCTGCTCATTTGATGGTCCTTCCTTTCTGGAAAACAAGACCACCAAACCATTAAACAGCGCAAATTTTTACTTTTTAGGTCAGACGCTCCCAGGTCTAAAAGCACATAGGAAGGTCTTACATCAAACACCCTAAATCCCGATATGCAATTCCTTGAAAAAGGAGGAGGCTTTCACCAATGCCAGTGTGCCCAGGTCTTTGTACAAATTATCTGCGCGCTCCACAAATTCCATTTCCTTCCCTTTTTGCACTTCGGCTATCCCCAAAAAGATGAGATCGGCTTCCTTTGATTCTTCCTTAATAATTTCATTGACGGGCCTGGGATTTTTTTCATTGTTTATCACCCGGACTGTAATGTTCATGCGCATCTTATCCAAAACTTTTTTGGCGTCCCTGACGATGCGAGCTTTTCTTTTCTCCTCAGGATTGATAATCATCAACCGTACAACGGCATTGCGCCATTTGTAGGAAACCTTGATAAATTTAATCAGGGAAAGCACCAGGTTGCCGTTGTTGGAGCCGCCGCGCCACCAAATATCTATTTGACTGTATTTCCCGAAACCTTTTGCCTGATCGTAGTCGAGCATTACGATATTCATGTCAAGGTCGGCCAGTCGGCGGAGCATGCGCGCAAAGCCGATGGGGTCTTTGGTCTGTCGTCCCCATCCGAAAACAACGGTATTTGGCTCCACGCCGGAAAAGCCATAAGTAGCCGCAATACTCACAATTCCTTCATAAATATCGCTGCACTCCTGGCGTCTTGAGAAAACGCCTTCATCCCCTTCCCTTTCCTCGCTCGGAATGGCCTGCTGGTGTTTGGGAAACAGGACTTTGGAGGTCTTATTGAGCACCAGGTCAAAGTTTGAAATCAATCCCTGGTTGCCGACCAGGTATTTTCCAAATTCAATCAGGTGGGGCCTGTTGTTCGTCCCACCACTAAAAAGCAGAATATTGGGGCGCCAGTTTCTTTCATTCAACTGGTTCCGCGCCAGCTTGGTAAGCATCCTCCGAATAACTGATGCGCGGACGCTTTGCCAGACATCCCCCATATCGAGATGCAATTGCTTTTTGTGAATGTAGTAATAAATAGCACCGATAATGGAGAGGGCGATGAACATTAAAATAATATCCAATTGCATCATAATGAGAAAGGTGGCTAGGAAGCCGATAAGACCAACCCAGAGCGAAATTTTGAAGGAGGGGCGGAAGTCGGTACTGGCCCATTTTTCAAGAGCGAACGCGAGGTTGATAAATCCGTAAGCTGTGAGATAAAACATGGTAACCACACCCGCAATAACATTTAAATCGCCAATCAGAATACCGATTTCAGCCAGGAAGAAAGTGAAGAAAAGTGCATTTCTCGGTTCTTTGTTCGGCCCGTGGACCTTTCCAAGAAATTTGGGGACAATCCTGTCATGGGCAACAGCCTGTAGAATTCTCGGCCCACCCAATATGCCCCCGAGTGCCGAGGAAAGCGTCGCCCCCCAAACGCCGGCGATGACGAGCAGCGGCATCCAGGCAACTTTCATTAAAAAATTATAATCGTTCAGAAGTAATCTGTGGTCTACAAAAAAGTAAAAGCTAATGGCCAGGGCAAGGTAAACAAGCAGGCCTGCACCAATAGAAAGCATGGTGCCCAGCGGAATATCCCTTTTCGGGTTTTTTAAATCACCCGACATCGCAACACCCGCAGTGAAGCCGGTAACGGCAGGAAAAAAGATGGCAAAAACTTCAACAAATGAAAAATCCCGGAAGGGCACTGCCGGATTGGTGGAAATAATTTCTGTGCCTGAGTTGATATAAATCCCGCTAAAGATAGAAACCAATGAAAGAATGATGACACCCAAAATAATGAATTGGGTCTTGATGGCAAAATTAGTGCTGATAAGGGCAATGATAATAAGGACAAGTAAAACAGATGAACCGACTACCCTGATAGTGTTCAGTCTTTCCGGTAATAAATCCATCACCTGCTGTACAGCGGGCAGGGCCAGAAAAGTTTCGGCAAACCCCACGATGTACAAGGCAATACTCAGGGCGGTCCCCACAAAAAGCGTTATACCAATGGAACCTCCCATGGGCAGGCCCAGCGAGCGCGACAAAATGTAATAAATGCCACCGGCCTCAATCTTCTTGTCGGTGGCAATGGATGAAATACTTAATCCCGTTGAAATGGAAATGATATGAGAGATCAAAATAACCGCAATCACACCCCAGAGTCCGGCCACCCCGGTCACCCATCCAAGGCGCAAATACATAATTACACCAAGTATGGTCAGTATCGAAGGAGTGAAGACTCCGGCAAACGCACCAAATTTTATGGACTTAATCTTTGACGGCAAGGTGTTCTGATTTCTTCAGGTGTGGGTAAACCATTCCCAAAAATAAAACAATTACAGCATTTATTCTCCGCTTCAAACATACTCAAATTCTAAGAACTTTCGAAAATAGATGAGGAATTTGCCATCCTTAACAACGTTTCGGCATGTGATTTGCAATAAATGGCAATTATCTATCCTTGAAAAAAGCAAACCACTTACCCGTTTACACCATAGTAAAGGGTGGGTATAAAAAAAGAAAAATGAAAAAGCCTGAATTAATGATGGTGATTTTTATTGCCGCACTCTTTTTCGGAAGTGCCTGCAACAAAACCGAAGACCCGGAAAACAAAGCGGGGAAATTGCATTTGTATTTTCAACATGAAATTGACAGTGTCCCTATTGAGTTCGACACCCTGAAATATACCAATGCAGCAGGAAACCCCTATCTTGTGACGGAAATTCAATATTTTATTTCGGATGTTGTTTTGTACAGGAACGACAAAACACAGCAATTGCTTGATGCAGGAGAGGACATCCATTATGTGGACACCGACTTGCCTGAAACCCTGACGTACAAACTAACTGACGACATCGTCCCCGGGACTTTTGACAGCATCAGTTTTACTTTTGGAATTAATGAGGTCAAAAACCAGTCGCAGCTATTTGTGAACCCGCCGGAATCCAATATGTTTTGGCCTGAACTCCTTGGGGGAGGCTACCATTACATGAAACTCAACGGAAAGTGGAAAGATACCGGTGATACAATCAGGCCATTCAACTTTCACATGGGTATCGGACAAATTTATGATACCGCAACGGGTGAGATAACGGCTTATGTGCAAAACTATTTCAGGGTTTCGCTACCCAATTCATCGTTCACTATTTCCAATGCGGAAGAACTTGCCCTCACGCTTGTGATGGATGTAAACCAGTGGTTTGAGGCCCCGCATAATTATGATTTCAATGAATGGGGCGGTATGATCATGCAGAACCAGGCTGCCATGCAAACAGCCAGGGAGAACGGTCACAATGTATTTAACCTGCTTAAGAACAATTCTAAATGAAAAAGTGCATAAAGAATGGCCGGGGGAAAAACAAGGCGCTTGAGATGAGTCGTTCCTTTTTGTTTTGGCTGGGTCTTGCGTTTCTTTTTTTTAGTTCCTGTCGCGAAAAGAACACGCTTGAAGATGATTTCAAGCCGACTCCCTACCAGATTGATATCCCTTTTGGATTTCCCACCAAATTGAACATACCGGAAGACAATCCCATGACAGTGGAAGGGGTAAAACTGGGCAGGTTTTTGTTTTACGATGGCCGCTTGTCGGGGCGCACGCACCCCGACTCTTTAATGTCCTGCGCTACCTGCCACCGGCAGGAACGTTCGTTTGAGGCTGGTGTTGACCACCCCGATTTTCCCGGTGGTTTCCCACATGGCTTAAGCGGCGTGCAAACCCATCATGTGATGTTGCCCATGATAAACCTTGCTTGGAACCTCAACGGTTATGGGTGGAGTGGCTTTTTGTACCCGGAAAACGAGATGCCTTATTTTCGGAACATTGAAGATTTTGTCCGCCTTGCTGTTATGGCAAAAGATGAAATTGACGGGGATACCTCCCGGACAAAAGCTCTTATCCAGTCTATACCGGGTTACCCCGAGTTGTTTCGGAAAGCATTTGGCAGCGAGCAGGTAACTTTCACCAACATCGGCAAAGCCATCGCGCAATTTGTCAGAACATTGATCTCGGCCAACTCCAGATTCGACAAATACATGAAGGGGGAAGTGCAGCTCTCCCAATCCGAATTAAACGGTTACGTCTTATTTACGACCGAAGAGGGAGCCGACTGCTTCCACTGCCATGGCGGGTTTGGGAACCCGCTTTTTACTACCCACCTGTTTTACAACAACGGAAAGGACAGCTTGTTCACCGATCCCATGGACCGGTTTTTGGTTACGCAAGACCCCATGGATCGTGGAGCCTACAAAGCAACAACCCTGCGCAATATTGAACTTACCGGACCCTATATGCACGACGGACGGTTCGCCACACTCGAAGAAGTCATCGGGTTTTATTCACAGGGGCTGAAACCATCACCTTCCGTCAGCCCGTTGATGCACCACATAAACGACGGCGGGATACAACTAACCCCTTCCGAAAAAGAGGACCTGCTTAATTTTATTAAAACCTTGCGGGATGATGAGTTTCTGTCGAATCCCGACTTTGCCAAACCTGACAAGTTTCCTGATGAGGATTAAGCGATATGCCTAATCACCGGCCCCGGAGCCTGCTTGCTGTAAACTGCCCCGGGCTTCAAAGTAGCTGCTCATTAATTTTTCTAATTTTGCCGAACCAAAACCGGCACGCAACTTTTCGTTGGCAGGCCTGTCTTTGTTTGTAGATTCAATTGTTCGTATAAATGAATTATTTGAAAGGTAAAACTGTTTGGATTACCGGCGCCTCTTCGGGTATTGGTGAACAGCTTGCTTACGCCTGTGCCAAAAGGGGTGCCAGGCTCATCCTTTCTGCAAGGCGCGAATCGTCACTGGACATAATCAGAAAAAAATGCAGGCTGCTGGGTGCTGACTGCTTTGTGGCGGTTTTCGACCTTTCGATACCTGAACAAGTTGACCGCACTGCACGAAAAATACTTAGTGAACACCCCGCAATTGATGTGCTGATCAATAATGGGGGAATCAGCCAAAGATCAACGGCTGTTGAAACTTCTGCGGAAACTGTCCGAAAGATTATGGAGGTTAATTTCTTTGCCGCTGTGCGACTTAGTCAGTGGGTTGTTCCCGTGATGATTAAAAACGGGGGAGGGGTGATCGCGGTAACCAGTAGCATTGCAGGCAAGTTTGGCTTTCCGTTGCGCTCGGCTTATGCAGCTTCAAAACATGCCCTGCATGGTTATTTTGAAAGCCTTCGCCTGGAAAACCGCAACAACAATATTCAGGTAACCCTTGTTTGCCCGGGCCGGGTAAAAACAGAAATTTCGCTAAATGCACTGTCGGGCCAAGGCACTGTTTACGGAAAAATGGATAGCGGGCAGAAAAGCGGCATGTCTGCTGAGCGGTGTGCAGAAAAGTACATCGCAGCCATCGAAAAGAACAAAAGAGAAGTATTGATTGGCGGCAGGGAGTTGATGATGGTTCACCTGAAAAGGTTTCTCCCCGCTTTGTTTTACAAGATTGCATCAAGAATAAAAACAACTTAACAGACCAGATGATGGAACAAAAGATAATTTGTGGCATACAGCAAATGGGCATTGGTGTCAGTAACTTTGGCGAAGCCTGGAAATGGTATCGCCAGCATTTTGGTATGGACATCAAGGTGTTTGAGGAAGAAGCCGTTGCCGAACTGATGTTGCCGCATACGGGTGGGAAAACAAGGAAACGTCGTGCTGCCCTGGCCATGAACATGCAGGGTGGCGGTGGTTTTGAAATCTGGCAACACACCGGTAAAACCCCCGAACCGCAGAATTTTGAAGTGCAGGTTGGCTGCCACGGTATTTTTGCCACGAAAATTAAAAGCAACAACCTCAGCGCCCTTTACGGACAACTGAAAAAGAAAAATGTCAATATCCCCGGGGGTATCAAAAAAGACCCTTCCGGCAATGAACATTTTTTTGTTTTGGATCCTTACGGCAATTATTTTCAGCTTGTAAGCGAAACCAGTATTTACAAAAACGAAGGTGCTTTTAACGGGGGGGTATTTGGTGCGGTCATCGGTGTTTCCGATTTTGAAAAAGCAAAACCGGTCTATTGTGATATTCTGGGTTATGACGAAATTGTTTACGACAAATCGGGTGTGCACCACGACCTGGCACTGCTGCCCGGCGGCGACCAGCCATTGAGAAGGGTTTTGTTAAAACACAGCAAAGACCGAAAAGGGCCGTTTTCCCGCTTACTGGGCCCTTCACAAATCGAACTTGTCATTTCTGCATCCAGAAAAACAAAACCAATCTACAGCGGCCGTATCTGGGGCGACCTGGGATTTATTCATTTGTGCTTCGATATTCAGGGCATGAACGATTTGCGCACGGAGTGTAAGTCGAAAGGCTTTCCGTTTACCGTTGACAGCAGCAACAGTTTCGATATGGGGGTGGCAGCAGGCCATTTTGCTTATATCGAAGACCCGGACGGTACGCTCATTGAGTTTGTAGAAACACACAAAGTCCCTATCATTAAAAAACTGGGCTGGTACATGAACTTAAAAAACCGCCCCCCTGATAAACCCCTCCCGAACTGGATGGTAAATACACTTGCCTGGAACAGGGTGAAAGATTAGCCGGCATCCGGTTGCGGGTAACGAATTTGTTTTCCAATTGCTACATTTGCAAAAAAATCTGATGGAGATAAAACAACGCCTGACAGCTTTCCTGCAAACCATTCCAAAGCAAGTTCAACTGGTTGCGGTTTCCAAAACAAAACCCGACGGGCTCATCCTTGAAGCCTACCAATGCGGACAACGCGCTTTTGGGGAAAACAAAGTGCAGGAGCTGGCTGCAAAAAAGCCTCGTTTGCCCGATGATATTGAGTGGCACTTTGTGGGCCACCTGCAAAGAAATAAAGTGAAATACATTGCCGGGTTTGTCAGTTTGTTGCACGGTATCGACAGCCTGAAATTATTGCTGGAAGTGGACCGGCAGGCTGCCAGGCATCAGCGGATAATCCCCTGCCTGCTTCAATTTCACATAGCCGAAGAAGAAAGCAAGTTCGGCCTGAACCTCACGGAAGCCGAAAACTTGCTGCAGGACGAAAGCTTCAAACAACTGAAACACATACAAATTTCCGGGGTGATGGGAATGGCAACCAACACCGCGAATGAACAACAAATCAGTAAGGAATTCAGAAACTTGAAACGGTATTACCTGATACTAAAAGAAAAATACTTCCCCAACGATTCAGCATTCAGGGAAATCTCGATGGGCATGTCGGGCGATTACCGGCTTGCCATCCGTGAGGGCAGCACCATGATACGTATCGGCACAAAAATATTTGGAGAAAGAAATCAATAATTAAATGCTTGTGGAGCAGCAGCAGCTTATTGTATTCAGGCCTGTTTTGAAAAACCAACCAACCCGCAAAAATCAACCATGGTTTATTTCCTTTTTGTCCTTGGTTTCATCTTGCTCATTTTAGGGGCAAAGTTTCTGGTCGACGGTGCGGCCTCCATCGGTAAAAAATCCGGGCTTTCTCAATTGGTCATCGGGCTTACCGTGGTGGCACTGGGCACTTCCCTGCCCGAATTGGTCATCAATGTATTTGCAAGCATCGACGGTAATACGGGGCTGGCCATTGGTAATGTCTTGGGGAGCAACATCATGAACACCCTGCTCATTATCGGGATTGCCGCAATTATTTATCCCATCAAAATGGCCGGCAGAAAATGTCGTACTGACGTGCTTTTTAACCTGCTGGCCATTTTCGTTTTGCTGATCCTGGCCAACGACCGCTTTTTCGGAAAACCGGAAAACCAAATCAACCAAACTGACGGGCTTATCCTGATTGCATTTTTGGCGGCTTTTCTTTATTATACTTTTTTTGTTGAGAAGAAGGCACAACCAAAAGAAAACCGTGTGAAGGAGTATTCTCTGGCGCTGTCGTTGATTTACCTTGCCGGCGGCGGGCTTGGTTTGTTTTTTGGCGGGAAATGGATCGTAAGCGGTGCCTCTCAGATTGCCGGCGACATAGGGGTGGGCAATACGTTTATCGGTTTGACAATCATTGCGGTCTCAACATCCCTTCCTGAACTTGTTACATCCGTCATTGCCGCCCTGAAGAAAAATACCGACCTCGCCCTGGGGAATGCGGTCGGCTCAAATATTTTTAACATCTTTCTGGTACTCGGAAGCAGTTCCCTTATCGCGCCCATTCCGTTTCATGTTGATTTAAATGTGGAGTTGGGTATTCTCATCGGCGCCGGCCTGCTGCTCATACTTTTTATCAGGATGGATTTTGGCAGGCAGAAGATGGCCGTATCACGTATTGAAGGGGTACTGCTTATTCTTGCCTATCTTTTTTATGTCGTTTATCTTGTGTTGTTCAAAACATCTTTTTAAGCATGCATTCTGAAAAACATTCTTTACTGATACCTGTTTGCCCGCCAAACCCAGCGGTGATGAAAACAAAAGCAATCCTCATTTTTCTCAGCTTGCTCCTGTCCCCTGTTTTTTCTTTCCCGCAACAGCAGGGGATGGGCATTATATTTCAGGAGAAACTACCGGGAGGAACAATGGAAAAGCCTTCGGCCGATAAACCCATCTTACAAATCCCGCCGGTCTGTGGGAAAAAAAGAAGAAGTGAAGGTTTTAAGCTGCCTTATCCTTTCGGAACAAGTCTTTACGGAATGTGGTACCGCCAAAGCTTCACCGCCGATAATCTGTTGATTACTGATTCTACCGGAAAGATTACCGTAACACCTGACTCAATGGTACAAAGCACAACGGCCGGCGAGTTTAAACTCAGTGTAAGGCCCGATGTCTGGCTGCTGCCGTTTTTAAATGTGTACGGTATTTTTGGTTATACCGAAGGGAAGGTTAACCCCAAGCTGAGCGTCTCCTCTTTCACTATGCACATCGAAGGACTGCCAGGCATTCCCGTTGACACTTCTTTTGCCCTGACCGACGAACTGACCTACCACGGCCCCACCGTAGGTGCAGGTGTTACTTTTGCGATGGGTTTTCATAACTTCTTTGTGCTTGCCGATTACAATTACACAGTAACCTATCCCAACGACCAGGATGCGAAACTGGTCAACCATGCTTTCAGCCCGAAGTTCGGCATCATCCTTTCCCAAAAAAAGGGGGGGGGCCGCATTGCAATCTGGCTCGGTGGCATGTACCTGACCAACAACCAAAGCTTCAGTGGTGTCCTGAATGTAGAAGAAATCTCACCGGCTTTGGCGCTTATTCTGGGAAAAGAAGCCGATTATACCGGCAACATCGCCGCACAGCAGGAATGGAATATGCTTATTGGTGCTGCCTACTTCATCAACAAGCACCACAACATCCTGCTTGAAGGCGGGTTCGCTGGCAGACAGCAGCTTTCGCTGGGCTACGGCTTCCGCTTTTAAAGCCAGCTGTCAGTCGCTTGTTTTGTTTGAACAAAGATTTCCACATTTCAATAATTTGTACTACTTTTGCAGCCCGATTTTGAGAGGCCCGGATTTAAGGTAAGTCATTGCCGGATAAATTCTTGAAATCTGTTGTTTAACATTTTGTTTAATCCGTTTTTAATTACGGGAACCGGGCGGTTAATTTTAAACATATTTTATTTATTGATGTCAGAAAAAGAAAAAAACATCACCCCTGAAATGGAAGCAGATGAAACTTCGGAGAAAGTTGCAACTGCAGAAAATGAAACTGAAGCACCGAAAGCGGAAGAAGTAAAGCCGGATACCGGTGAAGTTGAAGAAAAAGCTTCAGAAATGGTTAATGAAGAAGCTGCCGAAGTAACCGAAGAACCGCCAAAAGACGAGCCTGTTGCAGCTGAAACTCCAGACACCGAAACACCGGTTGAGGAAAAAACGACTGAAACTGCTGAAGAACCGGCTGCTGAGAAAGCTGAAGAAGCCCCAAAGGCCGGGGAAACACCTGAAGTTGCAGCAACAGAAGTCAGTGCAAGCACGGAAGCCGAAGAAACACCTGCCAAAACAAATGAACCTCCCGAGTTCGACTGGGACGCTCTGGGAAAAAAGCAAGACGCTTATTCGCCGGAAGAACGGAACAAACTCGAAGACCTATACGCCGATACGCTGAGTGCCATTGTCGAGCATGAAGTAATTGAAGGAATGATTGTAGGCATTACAAGCCGCGAAGTTGTCGTGAATATTGGTTATAAATCTGACGGAATTATCCCATTTAACGAATTCAGGTACAATCCTGACCTGAAAGTGGGGGACACAGTCGACATCTATGTTGAGAATCAGGAAGACGCCAGCGGACAAATGGTTTTGTCACACAAAAAAGCCCGTTTGCTTAAATCGTGGGATCGCATTAATGATGCGTTCAATGGCGATGAAATCATTAACGGTTATGTGAAATGCCGCACCAAAGGCGGACTGATTGTGGATGTTTTCGGCATCGAAGCCTTCCTCCCCGGTTCGCAAATCGATGTAAAGCCCATTCGCGACTACGATGCTTTCGTGGACAAAACAATGGAATTCAAAGTGGTTAAAATCAACCACGAATACAAGAATGTCGTGGTTTCCCATAAGGCACTTATTGAAGATGAACTTGAAGTACAAAGGGCCGAAATTATTGCCAAACTTGAAAAAGGGCAAGTACTGGAAGGTACTGTTAAAAACATTACATCTTATGGTGTATTCATCGACCTGGGCGGTGTTGACGGACTGATTCACATTACAGACCTTTCCTGGGGACGCATTAACCATCCTGACGAGATTGTGGAACTGGACCAGAAATTGAAGGTGGTTATCCTCGACTTTAACGAAAATAAAAAACGAATTGCCCTGGGCCTGAAACAACTAACACCCCACCCGTGGGATGCTCTGGACGAGAAACTGAAACTCGGCGACACGGTCAGCGGCAAAGTAGTTGTTATTGCCGATTATGGCGCTTTCATTGAAATTGCACCCGGCGTTGAAGGACTTATCCATGTTTCGGAAATGTCCTGGTCGCAACATTTGCGCACAGCACAGGATTTCCTGAAAAAAGGTGATGAAGTCAAAGCTGTCATCCTTACCCTTGACCGCGAAGAAAGGCGAATGTCTCTTGGGATGAAGCAACTGATGCCCGACCCCTGGAGCAATATCCGCGAAAAATATCCGGTTGGGTCGAAACACACCGCTAAGGTCCGCAACTTTACCAACTTTGGTATTTTTGTTGAAATTGAAGAAGGTGTTGACGGACTGATTCATATCAGCGACCTTTCCTGGTCCAAACGCATCAAGCATCCCGCAGAGTTTACCAAAACGGGAGAAGACATTGATGTTGTTGTACTTGACGTTGATGAAGAAAACCGCCGCCTGAGCTTAGGCCACAAACAGTTGGAAGAAAATCCCTGGGACGTATTCGAAACTGTGTTCACTGTCGATTCGGTTCATTCCGGTACAGTAACTACAATGAACGAAAAAGGCGCTATCGTTTCGTTGCCCTATGGGGTTGAAGGTTTTGCCCCTTCGCGTCATTTGAAAAAAGAAGACGGGACGTCCATTAAAGCTGACGACACCATCGACTTTAAAGTGATTGAGTTTTCAAAAGACAACAAGAAAATCATTCTCTCGCACACACGTTTGTTTGAAGAAGATCCGCGCGTTACCAAAGAAAAAGGTGCGGCGAAACAAAAAGCCGGCGCAAAGTCGGCCAAACAGGCAGTGAAGAAAGTAAACGACAAAGTGGAAAAGACCACTTTTGGTGACCTCGATGTGTTGGCTAACCTGAAGTCAGAAATTGAAAAAGAAGAAAACGTGAAGAAGTAAGTTTTGCTTTTCTGCTGCTGAATATCCCCTTCCGAACTAAGCACCGGAAGGGGATTTTTTTATTTTTGAGGGATGAAATACCGGCCAATTGCCAAAGTGCGCCATTTTAATGCCTTTCTTTTCCCGCAAGGTGATTTAAAAGATGCATTCTGATAATGAACAGCTATAAAATACGAGCACAATGATTGATTTTAAACTTACAGTTTTGGGGTGCGGTTCGGCAGTACCAAATCAAAACGCAAACCCCTCATCCCAATTGCTTACTTACAGGAACAAACAGTTTTTGATTGATTGTGGTGAGGGAACACAAATGCGGATGATTAAGTACAAACTCAGGCACCGCAAGCTCGACCATGTTTTAATCAGTCACCTGCACGGCGATCACTTTTTTGGATTGGTCGGCCTTCTATCAACTTACCACCTGAGTGGACGCCAGTCTGTCATCAACATTTTCGCACCGCGAAAACTGGAAGCCTTAATTGGTCATCATTTTCAGCTTACCGGAACGATCCTTTCTTTTCCCCTGCTATTTCATGCCCTTGAAGATTATAAAGGAGCTTTCCTTTACGAAGACGACGAGCTTTTTGTTCGCTCCTTTCCCTTAAAACACAGTACGCCTGCCTGGGGGTTCCTGCTGAAGGAAAAAGAGAAGAAACGCAGAATTGACAAAGCCTTTATTACGGCCCATAAACCGGAAGTGGAGGAAATTAAGCGCATCCTGAATGGAGCGGACTTTATATCAAATGATGGCATTTTGCTCAAAAACAAGACAATTACCCACGACCCCCTTCCGCCCCGGGCTTACGCTTACTGCTCAGACACTGCCTACGCGCCATCCATTGTAAAGGTCATCGACCGGGTCAACCTCCTTTATCATGAAGCCACCTTTGACAACTCAATGCAGGACAAAGCGCAGCAGAGAAAGCATTCCACAGCCAAACAAGCTGCAATGATCGCAAAACAGGCAGGAGCCGGGAAATTACTTATCGGACACTTTTCAAACAGCATTAACGATGTTGGGGTGTTGCTCAAAGAAGCAGTAGAAGTTTTTGAGCACACAGAAATCTGCAGGGAGGGGGAGACCTATCCGGTTGCACCGACCAATTAAAGAGGAGCCCAGAACAGAAAGAACCGGAATATTCAACACCGACGACCATTGAAGGATTTCCCGGGGCGTTCAGTTTTGTTTATTGCGAAAACGGTTGGTTGCCGGGAGAGGCAGATGTCCTGGGATTCATCCCGATTGCAAAAAAGAAACCCGCACTTTTCAAGGACCCTCACCGAGGCACGGTTGGCGCATTTGCAACGGGCTTTCACCGAAAGAAAAACGCATTTGTCTTACATCACCCTGAAAAAACTACCGGTAATTTTGACTGAGAACTTCGTCAGGGTACACAAATCTTTCATCGTGCAGTTCAACAAGATTGACAGCATGAAAACCTTCCCGAGTCAGCAAGACCCGGACGCGTTGTGTGCACTTCGTCAGGACAGGCTCTTCCAGGTGCAGGCACTCAGGAAGAGCTTTTGCTTTTCTTAAAACCAGTCCAGCTTCTTCCTCGTCAGGGGATTGGTTTTGTCACCAGTATTTAAGGTGGTCAGGGGCTCAAACAGCATGGGCGAAACCTCTTCGTCGGCAATGGGCCCGGTGTTCCACACCTTTGGAATACGACGCGTTTTAAAGAAGCTAAAATGAAACCGAACTAATTTGCTTTCACTATTTTGTGGTTGAAGATCCTGCCATCAACACTAATATTTACCACATAGGTGCCATTTGGCAAACCGGAAATATCAAGAGTCTCCTCGTTAATACCGGTTTTTGCTTTCCCTTTATCGTGCAGCACCAACTGGCCATAAATATTGAAAATACTGATTTCAAATTGATTACTGTGTTCTGTATTAATGGCAAGCTTTAAATAATCACCAACCGGATTTGGATAAGCTTTCGTCAATACATTTCCCATATCCCCGTTTTCATCAACATCGGTCAGGTTTCTGTTTCCGGTGGCGTACCAAACCGGCCATTTCGCCACATCGATCAGGATGGCAGCATCTCCTGATGGTGAAATTTTATCCGATTGCAGCCCGATAACACCCACAACTTCCGTCCCGGAATTGTCGTTGGCACTAAAAACAATTTTGTTATCCAATTTTGAGTAGCTCGGGAAACCCAGTATGGCATTGTTAAATATCGTTTGTACATCGCCGGTTTCGAGATTGGCCCCCATGATTTTTGTGTCGCCCGTATTTTCGTCGAAATAATCGAAAGCCAGAATAAAGGGTGTATTCTTTGAAAGGCTGGGGTTTCCGATGCTCACACCTTCGGGCAAACCGGCGAACAATTTGAAAATATCGCCATCCCCCCAATTGTTGCTTGCATTATTCCACACTTTAACGAATCCGACATCCCAATAATAAATGTTTTCGCCATCCTCATTTTCTATTACGTTGTAGGCATCATAAACAAGGTATTGTCCCGTATAGTCCCATTCGATGGCATCAGCATACAGCACATTGTCAACGACAACACCTTCGGTGAAGGTCGGGCTGTACAAGTGGTATTTCGCCCATTGTGCTTTATTGAAATCGTAAACCCAGATGGCCGAGTCGATGTCAGTTGTGATGGCCGCAATGCGCATTCCGTCTTTGGAAACCGCGACATTGTCCCAGATGACATCAGGAGAAATGACGGTTTCATCATAAGGAGAGGTCATTTCGATGGTTTTCATCTCGCTTCCCTCGGTAACCATTACCCCGACAGAACCGTTGTCAACCAGGCTTGGCCTGCGTTTTAGTTTAGTTGTGCTGATCGGTATGAAATTGGTGCCCGAAGTACTGGAAATATACAAAGTGTTCTGGTCATTCGGGTTTACATCGTAACTCAGAATATAATCCTGACCCGGATTAACCTCGATTTCACCGGGTGAACCGGAACCTCCGCCACCACCGGGTGCAGCCTCACCAATACCAACAGAATAAAAGGCATTGGCCACTGCATTGTGCTCGGCAGAGTTGTTCCCATAGATATCTTTGGCAGCCTGTTCAAAGGCCAGGCGGCAATCAATAAACTGTGATGATTTGGTCATGTAAGAAGACAAAGCCCGGTAAAAAAGTTTTTCCGCTTTGTTTTTTGAAATGTCCTCAGCAAGCAGGTAGTAAGCATAATTAATGATGCCGCTGTTGATGTGGACACCCCCGTTATCCTGGCTTCCGGTGTATTTCTCATTGGTATGTTTGGGTTGATAGGAAGGGTCGCTAAAGCTGCTTCCGCCATTGTGCGGGTTGGCCATGTCGCGCATGGTTCCGGTGGGGAAGTTGGGATTGTCGTCAGGGGTGATGGTTTCTCCGATCTGCCAATTTGAGCGGTCGACCATTGCCCCTGAAATGTCCGCCATCGATTCGTTAATGGCACCGGGTTCGTATTGGTACTCAAGATTGGCCGTGTTTTGAATAACACCGTGGGTCATTTCGTGGGCTGCCACATCCAGTCCGCCGGCAAGCGGATAAAACTGGTTGCCTCCATTACCGTAAAACATGGCTTTTCCGTTCCAATAGGCATTGGCAAGGCTCTGTCCATTTTGGTCAGCCACATTCACAACGGAAATAATGGTGCCGCCTTCGCCATTGATGGAATTGCGCCCATGGGTGTTCCTGTAATAATTGTAGGTAAGACTGCCGTTGTAATGTGCCGAAACCGAACTTGCGTCGGCCCAACTGTTGTTGGACGAACTAACGTGGGTGATGTTTTCGTTGTTGGTGTTGTTGGCATTTAAGGTCAGGATGGCACCAACCGGATTGTCAGGTATTTCCCCCTGTCCCGGTTTGAACATCGGCAGTGTGGTATTGAGCATGTAATAGGTGCCATTTGAAAGATAAGTGTTAATTGTCCTGTTGACCCCGTTGAGGTCGGTGGCATTGGCTGTGGCCGGCCCGTCGGCACAGGTGTTGTTGTATTTGTTGATGATTTCCCCTGTTTGGGCATCCACAAAATATTCCCAGCGTTCCAGGAAATTTGGCCTTAAGGTAATATGCCAGGCCAGTTTTTCGGAATTGATCCCCCTGTCGTGATGGTAAATAACCAGTTCAGAGACGGCTTTCTCGTATTCAAGTTGTTCGATGTTGAATGAATTAACTTCTGCAATAATTGATGTTTTGGCCACATCGGCAAAAGCAATATCTACGGCAGAAGCCATTTGGAGTTCAGGATTTAGCGCACTGATTTGGGGTGTCGGGAAATAGGTTCCGTTAAACTTGGTTAAAAAGCCACCACTGCCATGCAGGATGATTTGTCCGCCATAAACTTTCAGGCCTTTAAAAACCTGCTGCATTTTAATGTGTGTGAAATTGATTTCGTCGCTCCAAACTTTCATGCTTGTAAATTCGCTGTCCACATTGTCTATTTGCATAGCTTGTGCAAGCGGTTTGAGATAAGCATAGGCAGCGCGAACCACACTTTCCTTGTTGCGACCACTAAAATCAGCACCGGTTTCGGGTGTGCCTTCAACAAACATCAACAAGCCGTTTTTTTCGTATTTTGAGTTGATGAAACTGCTGTTGTCCAATGTGTGCCGAAAGGGGATACCCTTGTAATCGTAATTTTCAGCACTCCGGCTGCCCTGGTCAGTTTCAGTGATTTTCAACACCTTTGCCACCGGTACTTTTGGCCCGTTCGATTTGGGGGTTGCTTTTTTCTTAACCGAAAAAGGGTTCTCTGCTTTTTGCGAAAAAGCCTGGTTACCGAACAGGAAAAACATGACGGCAACAATCAATAAGAAGTAATTTTTTTTCATAAGGAAGGTTTTTATTTTGGTTTTGAATGATTAATCAATAGTTGATAAAACTCAGTTATCGCAGCAGGGGCTTCATTGCTGTCTGTGGCCCATACAATCTTGTTGTCCACAGTTTTTGACTTTAAACGGATAAAGTTGCTCATGTTCCCGGGGCTGTTCAGTGTCAGGGTGTCGAGCCCGAGCTGAAGGGCCTGTTTAAAGACTTTCTTTGCCTGGCTTTTTTTAAGTTGCTTTACCAAAGAAGAATCGTTCTCAAGGCCTTTGAACTTCCACAATTTGCCATCAGGTTTAAGTTCGAAGGTAATGCTTTGGTTGGTAAAACCGCCTGACGAACCAAAGCTCAGACTTCGGGGATGTTTATCCGCTAACTCCTTTTGGGCACTACACGAAAAGAGTGTGGCCAGAAGAACAAACGATAATATTTTTTTCATGTGTTTACATTTTTAATAATAATTCTTTTGTCTGAACCGACGGGTTAATTGTCCGTCCACTGATAGGATTCATCAGTAAACATAAGGTTTCATAAAGCCAACGTGATTTGTATTACCGGATAAAAATACAATTTTTTCAAATAGCTTTGCTAAATGAATAAATGGAATCATAAAAGAGCTTTGGTTTTTTTTCTATAATTGTAATCAATTCACGAAACTTACGTTTGAATAGCAACGACAAAAAATTAACGGTTGAAAAATCAAGTTTTAGAAATCAGAAATCTGCGAAAAAGTTACGGCAGCCTGCTTGCCCTTGATGATTTCTCGCTTCAGGTAAACAAGGGCGAAGTCTTTGGAATACTGGGGCCCAACGGGAGCGGGAAAACCACTACGCTGGGGATTTTACTCGACATCATCAAGCCAGACAGCGGACAGTATGCCTGGTTTGGAGCCCGGCCTTTCAGCAACCAGCGGGCCAGAATAGGTGCTTTGCTTGAACAACCGCTGTTTTACCCCTACCTTTCGGCGGTAAAGAACCTGGAAATAATAGCGGATATTAAAAATGTTGCCTACGGTGAAATTGATGAACTGCTGGAAAAAGTAGGCCTGACCGGACGAAAACACAGTAAGTTCAAAACATATTCATTGGGGATGAAACAGCGGCTGGCCATTGCTGCAAGCCTGATTGGGAAGCCGGAAGTGCTGATACTTGACGAGCCCACTAACGGCCTCGACCCGCGTAGCATTGCCGAAATCAGGGAATTGATTATTGACATTGCCTCACGTGGGATTACTGTGCTCCTGGCAAGCCACTTGCTCGATGAAGTACAGAAAATCTGTTCCCATGTTGCCATTCTTGACAGGGGAAAGCTGTTGCATACCGGTCGGGTTGATGAGGTGCTGAATTCGTCACCCATGCTTGAATTACAGGCGGACGACATGCGTGCACTTCATTTGGCATTGCAGCACTCAGGTGTTGTTGACGAAATAGTTTCAGAAGGGCCCATCTGGCTGGTCAGGATGAATAAAGAAACCGGGCCGGCAGAGGTCAACAAAATGCTCACCCAGCAGGGAATCTATCTGACGCATCTGGCACAACGCCACAAGAGCCTTGAAAAACATTTTTTAGAATTAGTCGCCGAAAACCATGCTTAGACTCATCAAAATAGATTTTAAAAAGTACGCTTACAACCGGACATTCTGGATATTGCTGCTGACTTATTTTATCCTGATTGTCAGTGTGTTCTTTTTTGCCGAGAAATTTTTAAACCTCTTTGTGGCCGATGCGAAAACGAACGTTCCGCTTCCGGTCCCCGACTTTTCTTTTTACAGCTTTCCGTACGTGTGGCATAACCTGGCTTTTTTTGGTGGTTTTTTTAAAATCCTGACCGGCCTCATCGTCGTGATATTTGTAACGAATGAATACAGCTATAAGACCATCAGGCAGAACGTAATGAACGGGATGGGCCGAGGGGAATTTCTGTTGTCAAAGGTGATTTTCGCCGGATTGTTGAGCATCTCGGCAGCCCTCGTCCTGGTCATTTCAGGATTGATACTTGGCCTGGTGAACACCCCTGAACTGCGTTTTTCCCTGATATTTACAAATATCGGGTTCATTGCTGCTTACTTTCTTGAACTTTTCTCTTTCTCGTTACTGGCAATGCTTATCGGTTTCCTTCTCCGGCAGTCAGGGCTTTCTATCGTCATGCTTGCCATCTATTTCTATATCGCCGAACCTATATTGGTGCGCCTTCTTCCCGATAAGGTATCGTCTTTTTTGCCCGTTGAGTCCATGGCAAACCTGATTGATTTCCCCAATTCGGAGCTGATGAAGATGTTTAATGTCAACTTCAATGAGTTTGTTTCGCTTCCTGACGTTTTTATTTGCAGCTTCTGGAGTGTCTTCTTTGTCGGGATGGCTTATTTATTGCTGAGAAACCGTGATTTTTAAACCCATGAAAAATATTGCTCTGCTTTTATGGGGGGTTGCTGTCTTGTCGTGTACAAGCCAGCGCATTGAACAGCAACAGTTGCCAAAAGCCGACGGTCGCTACGACAGTGAGTTTCCGCAGCAAAGTGTTTCAGACGAATTGGCTAATCTTTCAACGACTGTCAAGAAGCTTGACTGCCTGGTATTTTATATGACCTACGTTTTTTTACCGGATAACAAGCTCGACCCGGCTAAACTTACCGAAAGGGAATTGAATGAATATGCCATCGGAAACGATGTGACCAACGAATCGGTTACAGGCACGGCAATAGTGGTATATTATGATGGCGAGCAGGTCGGTATGCTGACCTGTGCCCATGTTGTTGACTTTCCCGATACGCTGTTCCGGTTTTATCCTGAAGGCGGGCTGCAATCATTTTCGGTGAAGCTGAAACAGCAGAACTTTGTTGCCGGACTTCCCGAAGGCGGTGAGGTGGAGGTCGTTGCCTCCGATGCCAGGAAAGACATTGCACTGCTAAAAAAAACACTGAGCACGCACGCCCCGGCACCGGCTGTTTTAAATTATCCCATCGGAAAAACCCGGGATTTGGAATGGGGGACTGTGGTTTACACCATGGGATATCCATTGGGCAACCTGATGGTTACACGGGCCGTTGTGAGTAAATCAGAAAACAACGGAAAAGGCATGTTTTTGACAGATGCCTTGTTTAACCACGGAATTAGTGGCAGCCCGGTATTGGCTTTGCGCGATGGTGTCCCGAATTTTGAGTGGGTGGGCATGGCGAGTTCGGCATCTTCAAAAAGCATCCGTTACCTCAAACCGGGGGAAGGGACTTCCCTTTTGCTTTCCCCACGCAGCCCCTATTCGGGGGAAGTTTTCGTCGACATGAACAAGTCAGTTAATTATGGGGTTACATATTCTGTGCGTATCGAAGATGTGATCAGGTTCTTGTCATCAAACAGCAAAATCATCCGGGCAAAGGGTTTTGACCAGGAATTGTTTTTTAAGTAAAACCTCAGCACTTTCTGTTTTGTAATCTGGGAGTCAAGAGGGCCTGGATTTCTGTCCTGTTGGAATTATTATATGTTATCAAGCTCCTTGAGGAAGCATGCTTTTTCCATGTTTAAGTGACGAAGAACTTGTTTCACAATAGATTCCGGAACAGGGTCAACATGTGTTTACAGGGTGATTGGTCTTCTAAGTCCAATCTCGACCATTTCTCATGGCCACCTCTTCCCCTGGAACCTTTAATGATATTTAATCCTTGACTCGAAAGAAATTTACGAAAACCCTTTAACGGCATATTGGATAATTTCTTTGTTGACATGAAGTGCTCTTTTACGCACAAGCGGGTATGCCAGCTTCCTTGTGATAGGTGTTTACAGGATAATTATCACATATCTCGGATACGAAATCATTTTCTTTTTAAGTGTGTAATCAATAAAATGTATGTTGTTTTCATCTTTGAAATGAACAAGTAATGATTTTACTGCAACAGTCCCTGATTTATTGAGGTACCCACCTTGAAAAAGATATTCTGCCATTGCCATTAATTTGAAAGTTCAAAGAGAGTTAAAAACCAGTAAGAATCTACACTACGGAATAATTGAAAAATTGATTTGCTTCAAGCAATCTGCTCCCCTTTAACTGACTTGCAACATGAGAGTAAAAGGATTTGGGTTTTGCCCCCACAAGCTATCTGACTTAAACTTTACCAATAGCCGCTTTCCGTTGCAAGAGTGTCGGGTGGGAATAATGAAAGAAAACGTAGGCCGGGTGCGGGGTGAGGTTGCTCAGGTTGTTGACCGATAATTTAATGAGCCCATCAATCAGTTGTTTACCGTAACGGTAATTACTGGCGAAGGCATCAGCCTCATATTCGTACTTGCGTGAAAGTACATTGGAAACAATGCCGGTAAAAAAGGAAATGGGGGAATAGAGCAGGCCGAAGGCGATAAGCCCCATGTAGAAACTGCTTTCTGCCGCAGCCAGTGCCTGCGACAGCTCAGGCTTGCCAAGTGCCAGCGACAGCAAGTAGAGCATCAGGGCATTTTGCAGGAACGACAGGGCCAGACCTTTGTAAATGTGCTTCTTTTTGTAGTGCCCGACTTCGTGGGCCAGCACGGCAACAATCTCGTTGGTTTCCAAATCGTTGATTAAAGTGTCGTACAACACCACCCGTTTTTTTGGTCCCAGCCCGCTGAAGTAGGCATTGGCTTTGGTGGAACGCTTGGAGCCGTCGATAACAAAAATATTGTCCAGTTGAAAGCCGGTCTTATTTGCAAATGATTTGATGGCCGTTTTCAGCGCCCCTTCTTCCAGGGGTGTTTGCTTGTTGAAGAGCGGAACGATGAGCCGACTGTAGAACATGGTCATAAAAACCATGAAAGCACTCAGTCCGACAAAAACAATAGGGAAAAACCATTGGCCGGTAGTGAGCCATGCCCAGAGCATAAAAGAAATAATGCCCCCACCGATGACGATGCCCAAACCCCAGCTTTTGATTTTGTCGAGAAGAAAAGTCCCTGCAGTGGTTTTGTTGAAGCCAAAGCGTTCTTCAATTACAAAAGTGGAATAAAGTTGGAAGGGGAGGGAGAGCAGATCAAAAGCGAGGCCCAGCAGGCCGAAAAAGAGCAGGGTCCTGAAATAAATATTGTCCGTAACCCCGCGTACCCATTCGTCAAGCAGGCCAAAGCCACCACCAAGCAGCATGAGCAGTATCAACAAAAAAGAGAAGCTGCTGCTGATGAATGAAAAGCGGGAAGTCGCTTTTTCGTATTCCTGTGCGCGGGCGTATTTTTCTTCATCGTAAATTCCTTTTAATGCAGGGGGAAGTGTCGGGCTCAGGTTTTTGTAATTGAGGTAATCCAGTACTTTCCCGAAGGTAAAATCAAAAACGACGATGGCAATAATAATCCAAAACAAGGTGCTGTGCATGTGGTAGGTTTTTTGCAAAAATAAGAAACGTGAACTTTCTTAATCCGACGGGGTGGGGTCTTGTTTTGAGAGTCTTCTTTGAACTGAGGGGGAGACGCTTATTTTTTCATATACATTATTTGCGCTGGTTTACATTGATTATTGCTCCTGGCTTTCTTTTATTATCATTCATTTGGAATTGCAATAAAATGTAATTCAACAGCTCTTCCTAAACTTCTAAGTGGTTGTTTTGCTGGCCTTAAAACTGACAAGAAGCATTCTCCACCACCGTATGCAGGCATACGGCAGGGCCAGTTGACAGCACTTCCGGTTCAATAACTACCAAAGTACTTACGCAAAAACCATTCGAGTGAAAGCAGGAGAAGAATAAGCAATAAAACGGCTGCAAGGGTGTGGAGGGCAGTAAAATGTTCTTCGTAATAGACCCGGCTGGCCTGGTCATCCCTTTTCGAAAGCAGTGCGGGAAGGGTTTCTGTTTCGCCGGGGTAAAGCATCTTTCCCCCGTGTTCGTCGGCCAGCCTGAACAGCATGCGGTGGTTGGCCTGCAGCTTCCTGCTTTCGAGCGACTCGCTGCTGACCACAAACTCACCATTGGCGCGGTACTGCTTTGTACCGAGACGGGTTTGCGCATGGTAGCGGTAAACACCTTCCGGCAGTTGTTTTAAATCCAGCCGGTAGTTCTGGTCGTAAGCAGAAAAGAGGTAGTTGAACTGCTCACCTGCTTCGTTGGTCAGCCGCAGGTTCACTTCTACATTGTTCACTGCTTCGAAAGCGGAATTGTATAATTCTGCCGAAATCACGACATTTTGATAGGATGGATAGGTTCCTTTTGTTATTACCCTGAAATGGCGTTTATCCTTCCGGGCCATCAGCAACTGTACCGTTTTATCGATGAAATCATCAAAAGCGGAAGTGTTGGCTTCGGCCAGATAGTTGTGTATCCGCCAAAGCCAGAGGCCCTCACCGGTTATGACCCCTGTCCTGCGCCCGGCATCGTCGGAAAAAGCAAGCAGGGGAAAATCAGTGGCGATGCGCTTGATTTCCTGGTAGGCAAAGACGCTTGTCCCCGGTGAAAGTTTGTAGTTTCCCAGCGGAACCCGCAAAGGGGGAAGGCTTTCCAGTTGGCGCCCCAATTCCGAAGGAAAAGTAAACAATGAGAAATCCGAATTGATATCAGCCTGCGCTTCCTCAAAACTGCCGACAGCAGATTGAATGGACAGCCCTTTGAAATTGCTGTTAAACAGGGTTATGGACGATTGTTTTCCCAGAACAAACAGCACAGGGATTTCTTCTTTCTTAAGTGTGGCAAGCAGGAGGCCGAGTTTGAAGTTTCGCGAAGGCAACTGGTGCAAAACAACAAGGTCGTAGTCTGCCGTCCCGGCTGTTAGTTTATCAGCGTACTGTATGTCGGCCTGGTAGTTCCTGGTTTTTTCAATACTTTGTTTCAGTGCGCCGAGGTCGGGATGGGGGGCGTATGCCACGATTAATACTTTCTTCCGGTTATTCAGGACTTCAATAAAAATGCTGCGCCGGTTGTTTTCCCTGCTTACTTCGGAGCTGTCCGTTTCTACACTAATGCGGATACGCTGCTTGCCCTGTTGTTTTGCCTCCAGTTCAAAATGGTAGCTTTTGTTGAAGTAATTGCTGCCAATCCTGATGGTTTTTGTGGCCACCTGTTTGCCAAAAGCAAAGATGCGCAAAGTCGCGTTTTCACCTTTCATCTCATTCGCGTTCAGGTTGACCTCTATGGGAAAACGGTCGCCAAGATAGACGAGGCTGTTAAATCGGACATCGTTAATTTTCAAGTCCCTGTTCACGCCCGTATCGCCCAGGGCGACAGTATAAATAGGGAAATTAATTTCTGAAGCAGCGTACAAAGGGTCGATGCCGCGGTTGAAGATTCCATCCCCGAAAACAACCAGGGCCCCCACATTGGCGCCTTTGTAATTTTCGTCAAGTTGATGTAACATTTGCGCATAATCCGAAACTTCGCCGCTGAAATCCACTTTTCCGTTTAATGTGGTTTGTTCCGAGAAGACCCATTGGTCAACTTTATAACCTTTTGAAAGTAAGTCTTCTGCCTGCTGTGCCCTTTGATACATTTGGGTTGTGAGATAAGTGCTGTCATTTCCCAAAACCATTGACCCCGAATTGTCAAAAGCAAACGCAACAACAGGTTTCTCGACGACTTTTTTTTTCGTTCTCAGAAAGGGCGAAAGCAGCAGAAAAGCCAGAAGCGAAACAGCAAAAAACCGGAAAAGAAAGAGTGCTGTCGTCCATGCAAAACTGATTTTATTTCCCTTGTTACGGAAATACAACAGTCCGGCATAAATCAATCCCGTCAGAATAACCGGAATGACAGTCCACCAGGGGGATGAAAGAATCAGGTTGGAAAACAAAGTTTAAAGTTTAAGGTCAACGATTAAAAGTTTTCTGTTTGCAGTCCAATGTCAACAAGTTAAGGTTTGTCCAATTGCGGATTGTACTATCTTCCGAAGTGATGCTGACGCAGAACACCGATTAACGATTTTTGCTTGATGAAATATTATATTTTCAGCAAGAATAAAAACAAAAATCATTATCCGTTACCAACAGTGCTTTTATCTTATTAACTGATAATCACTAATTAAAAGTTCAGGAGAAAGATTTAATCTCGTTGTTAGTTTACGAATCATGTCAACAGTTAATTTACGTTTTCGATTAAGGATTTCAGATACCCTGCTTTTTCCACCAATCTCATTGACTAAATCAATTTGTTTGAGTCTCATTTCTTCCATTCGGATTTTTATTGCTTCGATAGGGTCTGGCGCTTCAATTGGATAATTTTTTTTCTCATAGTCATCAATCATTAATCCAAGTACATCAGCTTCATCACTTTGTTGCGTACCTTTTGCTGCATCAAAAATTACCTCAAGCCTTTTTAAAGCCTTTTGATAATCTGTTTCTGTTTTAATTGGTTTTATATTCATGTTAGTAAGATTTAAACTGTGTTTGCATCAATTTTATCATACTCAAGGTGTGTTCCAATAAAACGGATAAAAACCCATTGTTTCTCAAAGTTGAATTTTGCCACAAGTCGATATGAATTTCCCTTAATATTAAAAACAATCCTGCTGTTTTTCAAAATACTTGCATTCGCATAAGTCATTCTAACATCATTTGGAGTTTTCCATTCCGAACTCATTACTGTATCATACCAAGTCTTTAAATACTGTTCCGAATCAGAATATTTTTCACAATAAGTTCTCAATGTACGCTTAGCAGATATTCTTTCCATTTTTTATTTTCTGCAATTGCAAATGTAATATAAATTCCCGATCTGGGAACTTTATTTGTTTTGACGTTTATCTCAGCATTGTTGGCAACTTATTAAAATGTGGTCTTTTTCTAACAACCTAACAGTCTCAGTTTTCCTTCTAAGTACTCATCCCGCCACAAACATTGATTACCTGTCCGGAAACATAGGAAGATAAATCGGAGGCGAGGAAAGTAGCCACATCAGCCACATCGCCGGGTTTGCCCGAACGGCGGAGCGGAATGGTTTGTATCCAGGCTTCGCGGACTTCTTCTTTGAGTTTGTGGGTCATTTCGGTTTCGATGAAGCCGGGGGCGATGGCATTGCAGCGGATATTACGCGAGCCCAGTTCCTGGGCAATGGATTTGGTGAAACCAATCATCCCGGCTTTGGAAGCAGAGTAGTTGGACTGGCCGGCGTTTCCGTTTACACCAACTACCGAGCTCATGTTAATGATCGAGCCTGCCCTTTGTTTCATCATGGTGCGCTGAACAGCTTTTGTAAGGTTGAAGGCCGATTTCAGGTTCACTGTAATCACCATGTCCCAATCGCTTTCCTGCATGCGCAGCAGCAGGTTGTCACGGGTAATGCCCGCATTGTTGACCAGAACGTCGATTCTGCCAAAGTCGTTCACCACGTCTGCTATTAGTTTTTCGCTGCTTTCCAAAGAAGCTGCATTGGAAGCATATCCTTTGGCTTTTACACCGAGGGCACGGATTTCTTTTTCGGTGGCTTCCATATTTTCGTCATAGTTCAAATCGGTAAAAGCCACATCGGCGCCTTCGCCGGCAAATTTCAGGGCAATGGCTTTTCCAATACCGCGTGCAGCACCCGTAATCAGCGCTGTTTTTCCTTTTAATAAATCCATTTTAATTGTTTTAATTTTTGGCCAAAGATAAAAAAACTGTTTGTGCAATCAACCTTCCAGCGTTGGCACGACCTGGAAGGGTTGGTTTGTGTAATCAGCTGGATTGATTTGTTTTGGCAGACTCTTCCGGGTAGAAGTACGCCGGAAAGTCTTTTTACACCCACTTCACCAGCGGAAAATCCATCCGGTATTTTAAGCCGGGGTGTTGGGGGAATACCCTGAATGCGTAATCCTGTACGCCGGCCTGCTGTAAGGGGAAATCGCAGGTGTATTTTACTTTGCTATTGCTAAGTGTTTTAGTTTTAAGTCCTTGCCGGAAATTTATTTCGTGAATATCCCCATTGGTTTTATTGCCCATGATAATTTCAACACCAATATCTTCCGCCTGCAGGCCGGGAAGTTTCAGCACCAGTTCGGCAACAAAATGTTTCCCGAAATCCAGCGGGCCCGAATTGGAATCAGGAATTAACAACGATTCCACACTGATGCTGTCCCAGGCCTGTTTCACTTTATTTTTCCATTCCACCAGTTTTCGCGCATTCTCGAATCCTTCATCATGCATCTTATCGGCACTCTCAAACAGCTTGCTGTAAAAGTTCGTGTAATAATCTTCCAGCATGCGCTGCATGGTAAAACGGGGTGCCACCTTGGCGATGGTATTTTTAATTTTGGCAATCCAGTTTTTCGACAGGCCTTCTTTGTCGGTATCGTAATAAGTTGGAATAATTTCCTGTTCCAGCGTATTGTAAATAATTTCGGCATCAAGTTCATCCTGGAACTGCTGGTTCCTGAATGTCCTTGATTCTTCAATCGCCCATCCGGCATCCGGCAGATAACCTTCGGCCCACCAGCCATCGAGCACGCTGAAATTGACCACGCCGTTCATAACAGCTTTTTCCCCGCTGGTTCCCGAAGCTTCGAGCGGTCGGGTAGGGGTGTTCAGCCAGATGTCGACGCAACTTGTCAGCAGTTTACCACCGGTCATGTCGTAATCCTGCAAAAAGATGACTTTACCAATGAATTCGGGCATTTTCGAAATTTCGAAGACCCGCTTGATTAATTCCTGCCCTGCCCCGTCGTTGGGATGCGCCTTGCCGGCAAACAAAAAGATGACCGGTTTGTCTTGCTGGTTTACGAGGGATGAAAGTCGTTCAAGGTTGGTAAAAAGCAATTGCGCCCTTTTGTAAGTGGCAAACCTGCGTGCAAAACCGAGGATCAGGGTTCCCTCGTTGAGGTGGGCCATCGAATCGAGCATCAACTTGGGGTTTTCGTGCCTTTGTGTAAGGTCTCGTTTTATCTTTTCCTTGATTTCTTTAATCAGTTTCTTCTTTAAAAGCAAGCGGTTTTCCCATATTTCTTCGTCGGGAATATCGTAAATCCGGTCCCAGTTGGAAACATCTGGCTGGTTGGATTCAAATTCTTTTCCGAAAGTAAGCTGGTAGGTTTTTTGCCACACCTCATCGGTCCAGCTAAAGTAGTGCACACCGTTGGTAACATGTCCGATATGCAGTTCTTCAGGATAATAGCCCGGATACAGCGGCTGGAACATTTCGCGCGAAACCCTGCCGTGGATCTTACTTACACCATTGACCTCCTGCGAGAGTTTGGTGGCCAGCACACTCATTGAAAATTTCTCGTTTTGGTTGCCGGGATTAAAACGGCCAAGGCCGATGAATTCTTCCCAGCTAACTTTGAAATAATCGCTGAAATGTGAAAGGTAGGCCCGCATCAGGTGTTCCTCGAAAGCATCGTGCCCGGCAGGCACAGGGGTATGGGTGGTGAACAGGGAGGATGATTTGACCACTTCGACGGCACTGTGCAGGTCAAGGCCTTCGCTGTCCATCAACTGGCGGATGCGTTCCAGTCCGCTAAAGGCTGAATGCCCTTCGTTGAGGTGGTAGACTTTAGGTTGCAGGCCCAGCTTTTGTATGAGCCGCACACCACCGAGGCCCAGCAACATTTCCTGTTTCAAACGGTGCTCGCTGTTGCCGCCATACAGCCGGTTGGTGATGTGGCGGTCTTCGGCATTGTTTTCTTCAATGTCGGTATCCAGCAGATAAAGGGGGATGCGCCCCACATTCACTTTCCAGGCTTTGGCCGTTACATTCCTGCCGGGAAGGGCAATTTTGACCTTTATCCATTCGTCGTTTTCATCACGTACGGGCAGCAGGGGCAGTTGGGTAAATTTTTGGGAATGATAATCGGCAATCTGGTCGCCATGCAGCGAAAGGCTTTGTTTGAAGTAGCCCTGTCGGTAAAGCAGCCCGATACCGAACATGTTTTTATTGGAATCGCTGGCCTGTTTCAGGTAATCGCCGGCCAAAATGCCGAGCCCGCCGGAATAAATCTGCAGGCTGACATGTAGGCCGTATTCCATACTGAAATAGGCAATTTGTTCCTCAGGTTTGTGTGCTGATGCGGCCAGGTAGGTCTCCAGTTTCTGACTGAGCTGCTCCAGTTTCTTGTTAAAAACGTTGTCGGCTTTCAGTTTTTTAATTTCTTCCACGGTCAGCGATTCCAACAAGCGTACGGGATTGTGGTTGAGGTCGTACCAGCGTTCGCCTGCAAGGCTTTTAAATAAGTCGGCAGCTTCGGTATTCCACGACCACCACAGGTTGTAAGCAAGTTCTTTCAACGGGTGCTGGCTGTTGGGCAGGGGCGACTGAACCAATATTTTCTTCCATTCCGGACGGTCGGGTTTAATCTTTGCTTCCACACTCTGCGTACGGGTTTTGGGGACGGGTGGCAAAGCCGGTTGCCGTGTTGCCGACTTGCTGACGGCCAATTCCCAGGCCGTGTAATAATGCTTAACAAATTTCTGCCAAAGCGCCTGTTTAAAGACCGAGTCAAGTTCTTTTTTGAGTTCGGGGAGTTTGTCGTAAATCAGCAGCTTTTCAATGATTTTACGGATGGCATCTACAGCTGCCGTGTCGTCGGTTTCACTTCTTTCGATAACCGAAACCGATGGCGTTTTTAGTTTGAAGTTTTTGTTGACCCAATCGCCGAAACCGGCAACATTGGTGGTGAGGGTCGGTACTTTAAAAGCAATGCTTTCCAGAGGGGTATATCCCCATGGCTCGTAGTAAGAAGGGAAGACAGAGAGGTCGTGGCCAATCAGAAAATCATAATAAGAAAGGTTGACAACGCCATCATTTCCGTTCAGGTAGGCCGGCACAAAAATAACATGGACCTTATCATGTTCGCTGTTGTTCAGTCCCTGCCGCGCAATTTCAGCAAGGATGGGGTCGTGTTCCTGGAAATTGAGTTTGTGGGTGAGGTAGTTGCTCCGTTTTTCCTTCCCCCTGAAAACATTGGCCGGCCCCCGGTGGTCGCCGGGAATACAGATAAAAACAAGTACTTCGCGTTCCAATGTCTGATCCCTGTTTAAATCGCCCAGGGCCTTGATAAATAAATCCAGTCCTTTGTTCCGGTATTCGTAACGGCCACCGGTAAGGAGCAGGAAAGTACCTTCGTCATATTTATTGCCGGTAATTGTCCGGGCAGTTTCAAAAGCTGTTTTCCGGGCATTTTTCCGTTTCGAATCAAACTGTTTCCCCTTCGGGACAAAATCTCTCTCGAAACCGTTGGTCGTAATCACGTCTGGTTCCTTGCCCAGTAATTTAACACATTCAATAGCCGTAATCCCGCTGACGGTTGTAAAAGCGTCGGCTTCGCGGGCAGCAATGGTTTCTAAAGAATTCTTGCTGATGACATTGAAATTCCTGGCTGAGGTGCCAGGATTATATTCTTCTATTTTTGAATAGAGTGGCAGGCCGTTCCCTGCAATGGAACGCCCGAGAACGGTGGCATGGGTGGTGAAAGCAGTTCCAATCGAAGGTGCTTTTTCTTTCAGGTACAAAAGGCCGGCACCCGTCATCCATTCATGGAAATGGGCAACAAGCCTGAGTGGGGGTTCCAGGTAAAACTCTGTAAAGCTCTTAATGACCTGTCCGGCATTGTAGCCGAAAAGCACCGGCTCAAAATAATCCCAGCCTCCATGGATGGAATCCAGTTTGTAAGTTTCCCAGAACCTGGCCAGTATCTCATCTTTTCTTTCGTAAAGATAAGAGAAATCTACCAGGATGACAAGCGGCTTTCCTTCGATGTTCCACCTGCCCGTTCTCACTTTCAGGCCTTCTTCGTGTGCTATTTCCCGCCATTCGCGGAATAAATCGTGGTCTTCGAGAAAATCAGGGTTGTCGGTTGTCCCTTTCCAGACATCGGGGCCAATTAATACATAATGATCTTCGTATTTGCTGACAATACATTTTGCTTTGGTGGACAGGACGGTGTAAATGCCACCGATTTTATTACAGATTTCCCAACTGGTTTCAAATATATATTCTGGTTTTGTGTTCATTATGCCAATGTTAAATTAATGCTTTTTTAAGGGAATAGAGATGTTCGCCAAAAGAAGCCGGCAAAGGTAATAAATCAATGAAAGGATTTGCCCGAAATTTTGTTAATTATTGCGTTGGATGTAAAAGCAGAATGCTTCTCCCTAAACCGACAAACCTGGCATCAGCGGAGGGTGGAAATTCATTCCAATTACTTTGTCGAAACGGGAATGCTTCCCCCCAGGGCAATTCGTCCTTTTAAATTATCAGAGGTGGCGGGATAAGAAACTTCGGGTAGTTTTTCTATGTGAATGATTAATTGTTTTTCCATGATTTCTGATTTTACACAACGGTAAAATATCTTTTCCGGATCATGGCTGACCCGGCAGGACAAAGCTATCCGGAGTTGTCGGTCCTGAATCACCCAAACAAATCCTTCAGTTTCTTCTCGATATTGTCGCGTACTTTTTTGATGTCAGATTTTTTGACCTTTCTGACTTCATCTTCCAGTTCATCAAACTTCTTTTTGGCCCTTTTTCCCAGGTTGGGGATGACTTTTTCGGTGAGTTCTTTACCAGCGCCTTTTAAGGCAAGTTTCAGCTCTTCAGCCTCAATTTCTTTCAATAGTTTTTTTACGGAAGCATCTGACATTTCTTTAATGTCCTCAAACCTGAGATCTTTGGTTTTTGCAACCGTTTCCTTTACTTTCTTGCGGGTGGCCTTTGCTGTTATCCGGGCTACCTTTTCTGCTTTTTCTGACACATCACTCACCGCCTGCTTGAACGCTTTGAAATCATCATTCAGCGAAGCGGCATTTTCTTCTACCCGCATTGTAAAATCAGCAAGCACATTCATGTAATTGATGAACGCATCGTAGGGGGTGCTGTAAGGGTTAAAGTATTTGTGCACAGCACCATCCGAAAACCATTTGGTACACATATAATAGAAGTGGTCCGAGGCCTGCAACTGCAACCAGTGTTTCTGGATTTGCGGGTCCGTGCATCGTTTCACTTTTTCTTCAAGTGCGTACAGTTTTCCAAATGCCTCATCCTGCAGATCGTTGCCCAGCCAGGCCGTCAGGTCGCGCTCTTCGTCAGCCCATGAAATAGCATGGGGAACATGGATGGCAGAAAAGGGTTGTAATTGCTGTCCAAGCTCGGCAGGTGTGGCAAAACCAAACTCGGAATTGGCAAAAATACGACCTGGGAGTTGTTGCATGAATTTAAAAATTCCTGTTTCGGCCCACTGGTGTTCGCCAAAAGTTTCGTAGTCCATGAACAAATTAACGGTTTCGGAATCTGCTGCCGATTCTGTCAGCCAGTTGACATATTTCTCCGGTGTCAGTGGCCAGCCTTCCCAGTCCTGTCGCGAAAAGCGAAAAGCAATGTCGTCGCTCAGGCGGAAGTTCTTCAGCAGTAATTTTAATTTCGGCCTGATGGCATTGGTGTACATCAGGTTGGGGCTCCGCCAGCTTAAAACATGCCTGGCCCCTTCGGTCAGCATCAGCTGGTAACCCATATCGGCAACCATTCTCCCGATTTCATCCGAATAAATGAGTTCGGTGTTCCTGAAGGTTGTCGGCTTCAGGCCGAACAACTGCTCAATCTTGGCAGAATGCATCTGCACCTGCTTTTTGAATTCATTTTCGCTTTGCAGTGCAACCAAAGAGTGGGCGTAGGTTTCAGTAAGAAACTCCACATTGCCTGTTTCAGCCAGTTGCCTGAAACTATCGAGCACTTCGGGGGCGTAGGATTCAAACTGCTCCAGCGCAGAACCTGAGATGGAAAAACTGACTTTGAAGGCTGTGCCGTATTCCCGAATCAGATCGAGTAAAATACTGTTCATCGGCAGGTAACTTTTTTTGGCCACCCTTTGCATGATAAAACGGTTGTTGTAATCATCAAAGTAATCATGATTCCCGCCGATGTCAAAAAAGCGGTACGTACGTAAACGGTAGGGCTGGTGAACCTGGAAGTAAAAACAAATGGATTTCATATTTTGGATGTGTTGTAAATAATGTAAGTTCTTTGATATATAGATGTCCGGTATAATATTATTTCACAGCTTCTAAAGCACTTTTGTAAACTTCCTTAATCTTCACAGCTGCGTTCTCCCATTTCAGGTTCTCCACTTCTATTTTTCCGTGTTTTTTAAACATTTGCGAGAGGGCGTTGTAATGCAGCAATCCGTAAATGGAGTCGGCCATGCCGTCCACATCCCAGAAATCAATTTTCAGGGCATGTTCAAGCACTTCGGCTACGCCGGATTGTTTGGAAATAACAACGGGTACATTGATGCGCATGGCTTCGAGGGGTACAAGGCCGAATGGTTCTGAAATGGAAGGCATGACGAAAACATCGCTCAGGGCAAACATCTTGTCCACATCGTCCCCTTTCAGGAAGCCTGTAAAATGGAAACGGTCGGCAATGCGCAATTGCGCCACCCGCTCGATCATCTGGTTGAGCATATCGCCCGAGCCGGCCATCACGAAGCGGACATTTCTGTCCTTTTGCAGTATTTTGTGGGCTGCCTCAATATAATATTCAGGGCCTTTCTGGTAGGTAATCCTACCGAGGAAGGTGACGACCTTGTCCTTCATGGCCCTTTTGATATCCGCAATTTCCCTGGTTACATTTTGTTCGATGGCATTGTGGACGGTAACAACCTTTCCGGGGTCGATGCCGTATCTTTCAATCACAATTCGCCGGGTCAGGTTACTGACGGTAATTACCCTGTCAGCCGCCTCCATACCTTCGCGCTCGATCGCAAAAACCAGTGTGTTCACATTTTCACCCGTCCGGTCAAACTCAGTGGCGTGCATGTGGACCACCAGCGGTTTTCCTGAAGATTTCGCAGCAGCAATCCCGGCAGGGTAAGTGTGCCAGTCGTGGGCATGGATGAGATCGAACTCCTCCTTGAGGGCCAGCGCCGATCCAACGAGGGCAAAGCGGGCAATTTCTTCCATCAGGTTGGGGCCGTACCCCCCTGAAAAAGCATATTGATCAGAAAAAACATTGCTGCTAAAACTTTCACCTGTTTTCTTTTTGGCTTCCACCGTTTTCTGAAATTCTTCGGGGCCGACATAGGGGATGATGTTTGAGGCCACTTCGAGGTATTTGACCCGTTCCCAGTATTCCTTGTATTCTTTATCCGTCAAATCGAAACGGATACCACTGGCATTCCGCAGGCTGACAGCCTGCTCGTCTTCGTCGCCATAAGCTTTGGGCACCACAAAAATTACATCCACACCCTGTTTGGCAAGTCCTCGCGTCATGCCGAAGCAGGCCGTGCCCAGCCCTCCGGTGATGTGTGGCGGAAATTCCCAACCGAACATTAGTACTTTCATGCGTTTAATTTTTGTCTATTGTGTCCAACATCCACTTTATCCTCAACAACTCAGCTACATTCCAGGCCTGCGAAATGGCGCCCCCTGCCGTGTGCGGCGGGTTGCCATCGTAAACTTCCGAAATGGTGCCGATACCGGCTTCACTCATCACTTCTTCAAATCCCCAATAGAGCGACTCGATAAATGCTTTTCCGTCTTTTCCGCGCAATTTGAGGTACGCATCGGCAAAAGCGCCCAACAACCAGGGCCAGACAGTTCCCTGGTGATAGGCTTCGTCACGGTGAGACTGATCCCCAAAATACTTACCTTTATAAGCTTGGTTTTTTGGTGATAAGGTTCGCAGGCCACGTGGTGTGAGCAGTTCCTGTTTGACCTTATGAACGACGGCGTTGCTGGTGAAATTCCCCAGTGGGGAGTAAGGCATTGAAACTGCAAAAATCATGTTTGGCCGCACCGACCAGTCTTTATATTCGCCATTTACCACATCGGCAAGGTAGCCTTTTTGGTCGTCCCAGAAAGTAGCCTTAAAAGACTGTTTAACGACTTCAGGCCACTTTTTCCATTCGTTCACAAACGTTTTGTCCCCGGCTTCTTCGGCCAGTTCGAGCGCAAACATGACTGCATTGTACCAGAGGGCATTGATTTCGACGGCATATCCAATGCGGGGTGTGATGGGTTTTCCGTTCACAACGGCATCCATCCATGTGAGTGCCTTCCCGTTTACACCTTGCCAGATCAGTCCGTTTTTGTGCATGCCGATGTTGAAATGCGTCCCTTTCGAAAAATGTGCAAGAATACTTTTTAAGCTTTTGCCGTAGGTCTTCCAGAGCTTTGCTTTTTTACCCGTCATAAGCTGCCACTGCTGCAATGCCCAGAAAAACCATAAAGAGCTGTCCGCTGAATTAAATGCGGCGTTCTTTCCCTGTCCCAGATTGGGAAACAAACCGTCTTTCAATTCGTGGAGCATGGTATGGATGACTTCTTTGTATGTTTTTTCATCCTTCTGCCTGAGCAGCAATCCCGGCATGGCGACAAAGGTATCGCGACCCCAGCGGCCGAACCAGGGGTAGCCCGCAATAAGCCCGGTTTTTTTGTTTTGCTTTACAATGAACTCGTCCGCTGCGTTTTCGAGACAGTGCAGGTAGTTGTCGCGCGGGATTCTTTTTTTTACCTCGGAGGTAAACTGGCGCTTGAAATTTGCGGGGTTCTTTTCTTCGAGGCCGATAGAAATGACAATGGAATCACCTTTCTTCATCTCCACATCAAAAAAGCCGGGGACGAAAAGGTCTTCCTGGCAGGGATAGCCACGCTCCGCTTCACGAATATATTCAACATTGTAATACCAATCAGGGACATGAGTGTAGTCGGCAACTTTGGAGAACTGCAAAAACACCTTGGAATAGCCCCTGTACATTTGCCATGAAACACCATTGTCGACATGATTGTACTTGTTGTTGACAAAGGTGTTGGCTTTGGCAAGATCGTGCACATTCCGATATGCCAGAAAGGGTTTGATACGCAAAGTCAGCTTATCGATGGCATCTTCGAGTGTATATCTGACCAGTATCCGGTCTTCGCTAAAAGCAAAAATATACTCTTTGCTGAACACCATTTTTCCCAGTCGGTAAACCAGGCGCGGGTTGGGATCGGAAACAAAGCTACGGATATATTTATGCCCTTTGGGATGGTAATGCCCCCCCGGGTACATGCGCATACTGAGATGAAACTCTTCGTCTTTGGTTATCAGGGTTTCGTCAAGCGTTGAGATGAGCACGTGTTTGTCGTCGTCGATCAGGGGCTGGGGCGCAACCAGAAGTCCGTGGTACTTACGGGTGTTGGTTGCAATAATGGTCGTGCTGGCATAACTGCCGGCACGGTTTGTCCGCAATAACTCCCTGTCGAGGGCAATCTTTAAGTTGACGAGTTCTTTTTTATCAAAATCTATGTAACTCATTATCTCTTTGTTAGGCTTTGGTTGTTGTCTTGGTTTTCTGCAGCAAAATTAATGCAATTTAATCAGATTCCGGGAAAAGAGATAACTTAACCTTAACTTAAATTAACAGCTTCAAAAAATATCCATGCCTGCAATTTTTTATCGAAATTAAAATGTTTTCCTGTGTGAGATAATTTTACTATTTTTGAAACAGAAAAACAAACAGTCTATTCTAATTTTGTGCTGCCCATGAAACACATGACTTCTTTTTTCCTCTTGCTATTTCTCGCTGTTATTTATAAAACAGGAACTATTCAAGCCCAAAAACCTATTGACCATTCAGTTTACAATAACTGGAAACAACTGAGCAAGCAGGTTATTTCTCCTGACGGAAAACAAATTGCCTATGTCATCAATCCGTTTAAAGGCGACGGCATGTTGTATTTGTACAGGAATAAAAACGGCAGCACTGATTCGGTTGCACGTGGAACTGAACCAAAGTTTTCATTCAGTTCCACTGTACTTGTTTACAAAATTAAACCGCAATACGATACGCTTCGCACCGCAAAGCTGAAAAAGGTTAAAAAAGACAAACTTCCGAAGGACTCACTCGGAATCTGGTTGCTGTCCGAAGGCCGTCATATTAAATTTCCACGCCTGAAAAGCTATCAGTTGCCGGAAGGAAAAACAGATTGGCTGGCCGTATTTTTTGAAGACAGCAGGTTGTCGGATGCGAAAAGGGATACGCTTGCTGCTGACAGCCTTTCTGTTGAAAAGAAACCGAAAGAGAAGAAATATGGAGATTGTTTGATTCTTTTAAATCCCATTACCGGCGATTCAATCAGACTAAGTGGCGTGAAGCAATATACTTTTTCGAAAAACGGTAGCGCTTGTGCCATTGTTCAGGTTCAAGCCGACAGCATCGACTCTGTTTTCGTCTCGGTTTTCGACACAAAAAAGAAAATACTTGACACCCTGTTTTCGGCCCCCGGCCTGTCTAAAAGCATCACACTTGACGAAGTGGGCAGCCAACTGGCTTTCACTTACTCACAGGACACGGGAAAAACGAAGGTTTATGAACTGTATTACCTCAATTTAAAGAAAAATATGCCCCCGCTTTGTCCGAGCTGTGATAAGGCGGATGCACTTCCCGGCGGATGGTCAGTGAGCGAATATGCTGATTTATATTTTAATACTGCCGGCAGTGAACTTTATTTTGGCACAGCACCCCGTCCGGAACCCGAGCCGAAAGATACGCTGACGGCTGATGAAAAAGTCTGCCTCGACATCTGGAACTGGAAAGACCCATACTTGCAGCCCCATCAGTTGAAACAAGTGGAAAAGGAGAAGAAAAGGAACTATGCAGCAGTGTATTTCCCCAAAAAGGACATTGTAATCCAGTTAGCAGCTGTCGATTTAAAAAATGTGCAGCTTGATAAAAAAGCGGAAGGGATGCTTTCCCTTGCTTTTGACGACAACCCTTATCGCCAGATGCTCTCGTGGGACGGCAGCCGTTACCGGGATGTTTATCTGGTAAACCGCATGACTGGTGAACATCGGCAAATTTTGCAAAAGGCAGCCTCTGTTGTAAGCTTGTCGCCAAAGCAGCAATTTGTTGCCTGGTACAATATTGCAGACAGTAGCTGGAACATATACAGCATCAGGGAAAAACAATCGCGCCGGCTGAAGGCGCAAGCGGGCGTTTGTTTTTATGATGAAAGAAATGATGTCCCCAATGAAGCGAACCCCTATGGACTTGCCGGTTGGACCCAAAATGAGAAACCCGTGGTTTATGACCGGTACGACATGTGGTTGTTCGACCCTTCCGGCCGGCAACAAGCAAGAAATATTACGCGTGGCGAAGGAAGAAAGCAACACATCCGGTTCAGGTATGTAAAACTGGACAAAGAATTGCGTTTTCTCCCTGACCAAATGCTGCTGTCTGCTTTTGTTGAAACAAACAAACAAAGTGGTTTTTTCAAACTGGATTTAAAATCTGGCTCATTGGAACAACTTGTGCTTGAGGACTTCGCTTTTGGTAAACCACAAAAAGCGAAAGAAGCCGATGTGTTGCTCTGGAGAAAGGAATCCTTCCGCTTGTACCCTGACCTCTACGTTTCTGATGTTTCTTTCCAGCAGGCAAAAAAAATCTCTACGACAAACCCCCAACAGAAAGAATATTTATGGGGAACGGTGGAATTGGTCAACTGGCGGACTTTTAATGGCGACAGCCTTTCAGGCTTACTATATAAACCTGCTGATTTTGATCCGAATAAAAAGTATCCCATGCTGGTTTATTTTTACGAGCGCTATACTGACAGGCTGCACCGCCACTATGTACCCAAACCCATCCGGTCGGTCATCAATTTCACTTATTACACCAGCAACGGTTATTTGATTTTTATTCCCGACATTGTTTATAAAACCGGCTACCCGGGGCCAAGCGCCTACGATTGCATCGTCAGCGGCACACAGGCCATGCTTGAAGAACATCCGTTTATTGACCGGGAAAGGCTGGGCATCCAGGGCCAAAGCTGGGGAGGATACCAGACGGCTTACGTCATCACACAAACCAATATGTTCAGGGCAGCCATGGCAGGTGCACCGGTCAGCAATATGACCAGTGCTTATGGTGGCATCCGTTGGGGAAGCGGCTTAAGCAGGGCTTTCCAGTACGAACAGACCCAGAGCCGTATCGGGGGGACTTTGTGGGAAAAACGCGATTTGTATATTTTAAATTCCCCCCTGTTTTTTGCCGACAGAATTGAAACACCCCTGCTGATGATGCACAACGACAAAGACGGGGCTGTGCCGTGGTATCAGGGTATTGAATTCTTCAACGCACTGCGAAGACTCCACAAACCGGTGTGGATGCTGGTGTACAACGGTGCTCCCCATAACCTGAAACGAACCGCCGACATGGAAGACCTGACACGGAGAATGCAGCAGTTTTTCGATTTTTACCTGAAAGATGCACCGGAGCCTAAATGGATGAAAGAGGGGGTTCCGGCAATCCTAAAGGGAAAACAGTTTGGATTCGAAACAGAGTAGCACGGCAGTGAAGTTGATTTCACACAGCACGCACAGGTTTGAAAAACCGTTGTACTTTTGCCGGCATGAAAGACAGAAAATTCGATAAAAGTTACCTGAAAATGGCCCATGTCTGGGCGAAGAATTCCTATTGCCGGCGCCGACAGGTCGGGGCACTGATTGTGAAAAACCGCATGATCATTTCTGACGGCTACAATGGTACCCCTTCAGGCTTTGAAAATATTTGTGAAGACGAAAACGGAGCAACGAAGGCTTATGTGCTGCATGCCGAAGCCAACGCCATCACCAAGGTTGCCAAATCAAACAACAGCAGTGACGGGGCCACGCTTTACATCACCGATTCGCCCTGTATGGAATGTGCAAAACTCATTATCCAGTCCGGAATCAAAAGGGTGGTTTTTGACAGAAGGTACCGGATTACAGAGGGCCTTGACTTGCTGGAGAGGGCAGGGGTTGAAGTTGAGGAACTGCATATAAAAAATACTTCCCCTGAGTCCTGAACAACCACAAGAAAACTTTGTTCCATGAGTTATTTTTTGTACCTCCTTACCCGTACTTTTTCACTCCTTATCGGGATTCTTCCGTTTTGGTTGCTGTATTTTTTGTCGGATGTGTTGCGTTTTGTTCTGCTCAATGTTCTTGGGTACAGAAAGGCCGTTGTGGAGGATAACCTCAGGAAATGTTTTCCTGATAAAAGCGATGCCTGGATAAAGCGGTTAATCCGCCTGAGCTACAAGAACCTGGCAGATATTACGCTTGAAAGTTTTAAGGGGTTTACCATGAATGAACGACAGATTGTAGCCCGGCACAAAGCATTGAACACTGAAATTATTGAAGGCTTCTTCAAAGAGAAAAGAAGTATAATCTTTTTGCCCAATCACTACGGCAATTGGGAGTGGGGCAGTTTATCTCCCAGCCCCCAACTCAAACAAGATGTCGTTGCGCTTTACAAGCCTTTGAGCAATAAATATGTTGATCGTTTCGTGCGCAGGAACAGATCGCGTACCGGCGCGTTTTTGGGCTCTATTTACAAGACTGCCAGAATATTTGAAGACCGTAAAGATAAAGTTACTGCTTACATTTTAGCTTCAGACCAAAGCCCGTCCAACGCAAAAAGGTCTGTCTGGGTTCAGTTCTTGGGAAGGGAAACGGCTTTTTTACATGGCCCGGAAATATATGCGCGAAAGTACAATTACCCGGTGGTTTTTGTTGATATTCAGAGAGTAAGACGGGGGTTCTACACCATGTTTTTTACCATACTTTCAGACAAGCCTAATGAAATGAAGCCCGGCGAAATAACTGCACTTTATGCCAAAAAGCTTGAAGAAATCATACGTCAGAAACCTGAAAACTGGTTGTGGTCGCACCGGCGCTGGAAACTAAAAAGGTAAGAGCTTAGCTGTGCTTCAATAAAATATTGCTCATATACGAGAAATGTCTTATACGAACGCACAGGGTGATAAATGAAAAAGCTGCCCCATCGGTTGAAGGACAGCCTTTTTACGTAGCGAGACCGAGAATTGAACTCGGGACCTCCGGGTTATGAATCCGACGCTCTAACCAACTGAGCTACCTCGCCGTTTTAAGGCCGCAAAAGTAAATAAATTTAACTTGCGGGCAAACGTCTTTCAAAAAATAACCAAAAAATATTTTCGTGGAAAACGGTTTGTGCCATCCCGAACAAATGGCTATTCAACACCATCAACCTCAGGGTCTTCGAGACTCTTGTTGTACATCTTCATGGCTTTGAGGCTCATCCCCATGTTTGAGAAACCACCGTCATGAAACAGGTTCTGCATGGTAACTTTCCGGGTCAGGTCAGAAAACATCACCACACAATAGTTCGCGCATTCATCGGCATCGGCATTGCCCAGCGGCGACATCCTTTCCGTGAAATCAAGCAATCCGCTGACGCCTTTTACCCCCGAACCGGCAGTGGTCAATGTAGGCGACTGGGAAATTGTGTTTATCCGGACTTGGTGCTCGCGCCCGTAGATGTATCCGAAACTGCGCGCAATGGACTCCAGCAACGATTTGGCATCAGCCATGTCGTTGTAGCCGTAAAGTGTGCGCTGGGCTGCAATGTACGACAACGCCACTACTGAACCCCAACTGTTGATGGCGTTCATACGGTAAGCTGTTTGCAGTAATTTATGAAACGAGATGGCCGAAATATCCAGCGTCTTGTTCAGAAAATTATAATCTAAATCATTGTAAACCCTTTTCTTCCGGACGTTCAGCGACATGCCGATGGAGTGCAGCACAAAATCCACTTTCCCATTAAGTATTTCCATCGAACGCCCAAAAACGTTTTCAAGGTCTTTCACATTGGTGGCATCGGCCGGGATAACTTCAGCACCACATTTTTCAGCTAATTGGTCAATCTGTCCAAAGCGCAAGGCTGTCATGGTGTTGCTTAAAGTAAATTCGGCCCCTTCTTCGTGGGCACGTTCCGCTACTTTCCAGGCGATGGATTTATTGTCGAGGGCGCCAAAGATGATTCCCTTTTTTCCTTTTAATAAGTTGTAAGCCATTAATATATCATTGTTAGAACAGTAAATTTAAAAGGGCAAAGATAGCAGTTTCTGCAAACTGGGTTTTGACATGGCGTTTAAACGGAAGTGCTGATGGTTCGGTTTACTGCCGGTTTTCGGGCTGGGCCAGGCATGGTATAACTTACATCCGATCGGTGTTGAAACTTGTTGTTTAGCAAGTTGTATAACAAGTCAGGCAGTTCTCTAGCCCGGAAGCTTTAGCAATTCTTTGGCGGTTTCAATGGCCGAGCGGCTCACCTTTTCGTCACTCATCATTTTAGCGATTTCATCCACACGCCCCTCCGTATCCAGCAAGCTGATTTCCGAGCGGGTGATTCCGTTCCCCACCTGCTTGGTGACCAGCAAATGAGTGTCGGCCTTCGAGGCGATCTGCGGCAAGTGGCTGATGACAATCAACTGGTGATTTGCCGACATCTTCTTTAGGATTTTCCCCACTTTCCCGGCAATTTCGCCTGCAACACCCGCATCAATTTCATCGAATACAACAGTGGGCAAAAGGTTTTCTTTGCTGACGAGGGACTTGACCGCAAGCATCAGGCGCGAAAGTTCACCTCCGGAGGCAATCTTTGAAATCTCGCCGGGCCTGCCCCCTTTGTTGGCAGTAAACAGAAACCTCACCTCATCGCAACCGTTTTCAGTAAAATTTTCCTGCTTGCTGACTTCAACGACAAATGTGGCATCTTTCATCCCCAATAGTGCAAGTACCCGGCTAATAGAGTCACGGAATACCCCGGCATGTTCCTGCCTGATATGGTGAAGTCGTACAGCCAGCTTATCAACTATATTTTTCAGTTTGACATTTTCGGCGGAGGATGCATCAATCTCATCTGCCAGGTTTTGCGTGTTGTTTAATTGTTCTGCAAGGCCTTCCTTAACAGCTATCAGCCCGGCCACAGATTGTGTCCCGTATTTTTGCTGAAGCCTGTAAATCGCATCCAGCCTTTCAACAACCTGCTGTAATTCGGCGGGGTCGAAATTAATTTGGCTCAGTGCAAGTTCGACTTCCGAAGCAATGTCTTTCAATTCGATTTGAAGTTTTTCCAGCCTTTTGCGAATTGTTCCGGCAGGTGCAAAGAACCCTGCAATTCGTTGAAGTCCGTTTACCGTTTCGTTTACCTGGCTTAAGGCAGAGGGTTCATTCTCCGAAAGCAGGTGGTGGGCTTGTGCAATTTCGCGGATGACTTCTTCGGCATGCGACAAAAATTTCTCCTTTTCGATGAGCTCTTCGCTTGCTTCCACATCCAGCCCGGCCGCTTCCAGTTCATTGTACCTGAAACGGATATAATCCTCATCCTGCTTTGCTTCTTTGTTTTTACGGATGAGCTGTTCGAGGTGGTGCCGGTTGGCCTCAAACTGTTGAAAGACTTCGCGGTAGCTGTGCAGCAGTTCCGGCCGGTTAATAAAGCCGTCGAGGACTTCCAACTGGAATTGGGTGCGGTTGAGCATAAGGGTTTGGTGTTGCGAATGGATGTCAACCAAAAACTCACCCAGTTTTTTGAGCAATTCGAGCTTTACCGGTGTGTCGTTCACAAATGCCCGCGACCTGCCCGAAGGGATGATCTCGCGGCGCAGGATACTCAGTCCTTCATAATCAAGGTCGTTGACTTCAAAAAATTCCCGAAGCCCCAATTTGTCCAGTTGAAAACATCCCTCAACAACGCATTTTTTTTCTTTGTCCATCAATACATTCGGGTCAGCACGCTGACCCAGAAGTAAACCCAGGGCACCAAGGAGTATGGATTTTCCCGCGCCCGTTTCACCTGTTATGACCGTGAAGCCCCGCGAAAACCCAATGTCGAGTGTTTCGATGAGGGCATAGTTTTGTATGGACAAATGTTGGAGCATGCTGCAGCTGTGCGTAATTTTGTTCGTTCACAAAAGTAAGAAAATCGGGCTTGCTCATCCCGGTGGAATATGTAAAGTTTTGAAAAAAGTGGGATAAACTGCCTGTTCGGTTTCGGAGGTTTTGAGAGCTCTTTCCTGAATTATTGATAAAGAATTCAGCAATTACCTTTTCGTTACCCGTTCATATTTTGACCCATTGGAAGGATCGATCCCCGACATAATATTTATCATCTCGATTTTTTCGGCCGGGCTGGCTTCCGAAAAAATATTGATAATTTCGTCGCGCTTGGCTTCTATCATTAATTGGAGCAGGTAAAGGCCGGGACGTTTGTTGAAGACCTCCTGCAGGTAGGGGAGGCTTTTCGCAATAACCGTCCGACCTCCTCCAACATCCTTCGACATGGTGTCGAGCCCTTTGCGGTGGTATTCGTAAAGGAATTTGCGCAGCGACTGGTAAGCAGAATTCAGCAGGTTCTCTGCAAAATGGTAGCGGTTTTTGTTGCTTTCGAAGGCTTCCCATCCTGTGAACCTTGTGCTTTGGGCAGAATTTACCACAGTCAGTGCTTTTTCGTACATCGGAGTTCCGCCATATAGTGAATAAGTGTCCTGGTCGAGCCCGATGAGGATGTAGGCGTAAAAAGCCAGCAGCGAGGTCAGGTTGTTGGTGAAAGTGTTGTCCGCATATTCCATGGTTTGACTGGGCACATAGGAAAAACGCACTTTGTCATCAATCATGTTGAGCACCACCGAATTGTAATCAGTACCGTAAATGGGACGCTGCAAAACAATATTGAGTGTTCCGTTGAATTCATCGCCGCCCTGTGTTGCACCGGTAATTGTAAAAATCAAAGTGCATTCGATGCGCTCCGAAAGCAGATAGTTCAGGTTAGACCATCGCCTGTTGTTCATAAACTCAAAAACCGCAGTTTTCATCTCGGTAAAAACCGTTTTATCGACACCGGCAATTTCTTTGGCTTGTACCTGGACATTGCACAGTAGTTCCTGCGACCAAAGGCTTTTGACCATGGTGAAAAAAAATAAAACAACAAACAGTCTCCTGGCCATTTTTACGCTCAGTTTTAAATGCTTAGCTTTTCTTCGATTGCTGCAAGAATGTCTTCCGCAACTGCAGTTTTCGATTTTAAGGGGTAATCAATCTTTTCACCGGATTTGAACAGCAGGCTGACCTTGTTGGATTGTCCGCCAAATCCGGCTCCCTCATCATTTAAAGAATTCAAAACGATAAGGTCTAAGTTTTTCGACTTCAGTTTCTTCAGGGCGTTGGCCCCTTCATCTTCCGTTTCCAGGGCAAAACCCACCAGCAACTGGCCTTTGGCCTTCATTTTGCCCAATGCGGCAAGTATGTCTTTGGTTGCTTGCAGGTGGATGGCATCGGGACGGTTTTCTTTTTTAATTTTCTGTTCAGCCGGTTTGAGTGGGGCAAAATCTGCCACAGCAGCTGTCATGATCGCCAGTTGGCAGTCGGGAAAGAGTTGCGTAGAATGTGTGTACATTTCTTCAGCAGTGTTAATCCTGGTGAGATTGATGCACGGATGTTCAAGTTCGATGGCCGACGGGCCGGTTATGAGCTCAACCGCCGCACCTTTGTGTGCAAGGGCGAGGGCAATTTCGGTACCCATGCGCCCCGAACTGTGGTTGCCGATAAAGCGCACGGGGTCGATGGGTTCATAAGTAGGGCCTGCCGTAACCAATACTTTCTTCCCGGAAAAAACTGTATCCGGCGTCAAAGCTTTCTTCATAATTTCAAAAACCTGTTCAGGCTCTTCAAGACGACCCGGCCCGCTCAGTCCGCTGGCCAGTTCCCCTTCCACCGGTTTGATTATCCGGTAGCCAAAAGAGAGCAGCTTTCGGATATTTTCCTGGGTTGTCGGATGGCCGTACATGTCCATGTCCATGGCCGGGGCAAAGTACACAGGGCAGCGTGCCGAGAGTATGGTGGTGAGCAAGAGGTTGTCGGCAATGCCGTTGGCCATCTTGGCCAGTGTATTGGCTGACAGGGGGGCAATCAGCAACAAATCGGCCCACAAACCCAAATTTACATGGCTGAACCAGCTGCCGTCTTCCTTCTTAAAAAAAGAAGTCAACACCGGTCGTTCCGTCAGGGTTGAAAGGGTTAAAGGTGTTACAAAGTCACAGGCTGCCGGAGTCATTAAAACCTGAACCTCGGCGCCTTCTTTTTTCAAAAGGCGGACAAGAAACGGAATTTTGAAGGCTGCAATGCTTCCGGTAATGCCGATGACTATTTTTTTTCCTTTCAGCATCAGGCCGGCTTAATACCCAGTTTTCTCTTTATGTGGATTCCGGATGTAAATTCTTTCGTTCAGAAACTCGTCAATAGCAAGTAAGGTGGGTTTTGGCAGGCGTTCATAAAACTTGGCAATTTCTATTTGTTCACGGTTCTCAAAAATCTCCTCGAGGTTGTCTGTTGCCGGTGTAAACTCTTCAATCTTTTGATCCAGTTCCGTTTTTAGCTCACTCCCAATCTGGTTGGCCCGCTTGGAGAGTACGACTACTGTTTCGTAGATATTTCCTGTTTGCTCGTAAAACCTGTCTTTCTGACGGGTAACAGCAGTGGTTTCGGTTTTTACTTTTTTATAGTCCATCTTATAAAATTAATTTGTCAAATGCGTTCTTGCTTTCTGGTTAATGTCTTCGGTTTCTTTGAGGTATTTGCTTTCCGGATAAAAATACGCCAGGTTGTTGTGTGCCTCCACGGCTTTTTCGTAGCGCTCCATTTTTTTTGAGTAGATGCTTTTTTCAGCATAAGTAAAATACGCCATGGTGATGTAATACAGGATTTCTTCTTTGTAATCAGTATCCGGATAGTCGTCAATCAGGCTTTCAAAAGAGGTAATGGCAGCCTGGTACTCTTCCATTTTGTAGTATAATTTTCCAATATTGTAGCTTTTGGTTTCCAGTTTTGCGCGCAGGTTGTCCATCAGGCGGGTTGCCTCATTCAGTTTGCTGCTGTTCGGGTACTGGTCAATGTATGATTGCAACTCGCGCAGTGCAATGAAAGTGCTGCTTTGGTCGAGGGAATATCTGGGTGATTCGAGGTAGTGGCAATAGGCAGCAAGAAAACCGGCTTCCTCTGCTTTCTCACCCCTGGGGTACATTTGTGTGTATTGTTTATAATAGTATGCAGCGATGTTGAAATCTTTTATCTGGAAATAGCAGTTGGCAGAATAGTAAGTGAGCATCTCCCCTTTTTCGGTTCCCCGGTACACCGCCCGCAGAATATCAAAAAACTGGAGCGCCTTGTTGAAGTCACCTTTTTCGTAAAGATCCATGCCGGTTTCGTACTTCATTTCGTTGGTGCCGGTCTTCAGTGTCTTCTTGTAATTGGAACAGCTAAAGCTAACAGCAAGCAGTACAGTAACTAAGGAGAATAAAAGTGTCTTCTTAAACATGGCGCAAAAATAGACTATTTTGTTGAAGAACAAAACGAATAATCAGAACTGATATTATCTGTTGCGTTAAAAAAAACTAAATCCTGTTTTAAGCCGGGGGATTATCCTGAAATAATACTTTCCCCTGCTTTTTTATGCAGACAAAAGCTTTACAGCCAATAAACACTCTTGCCCGGTGCAGAACCTGACCCTGTCACTATGTTTCTCTCTACCATAAAAACAATAATTCATCAGGCATTCAGAATAGTGGACACTACCCTTGGCTGATTCAGCAAATTCTGTACCTTTGCATTTTCAATAAAAAGACTTATCAAAATGGACGTTTTTGACAAATGTGAGGTGAATATGGGCGCACTTGGCCAGTATGCCGATGTGGGCGACGGTTATTATTTCTTCCCAAAACTCGAAGGTGAGATTTCCAACAAAATGATCTTTCAGGGGAAAGAAAGACTGGTCTGGAGCCTGAACAACTACCTTGGTCTTGGAAACCATCCTGATGTGCGAAAAGCAGATGCCGATGCCGCCGCAGAGTGGGGAATGGCTTATCCGATGGGCGCTCGCATGATGTCGGGACAAACAAAATACCACGAAGAACTGGAACGTAAACTGGCCGACTTTGTCGGGCGCGAAGCCTCCTACCTGCTGAACTACGGCTACCAGGGAATGGTCTCCATCATCAATGCCATGGTAGACCGCAATGATGTAATTGTGTACGACTCGGAAGCACATGCCTGCATCATTGACGGAATGAGGCTGCATTTTGGCAAGCGGTTTGTATATCCGCACAACAACATACAGAATTTTGAGAAACAACTGGAAAGGGCAACAAAAATTGTAAAAAAAACAGGGGGGGGCATCCTGGTAATTACCGAGGGCGTTTACGGTATGTCGGGCGACCTTGGCAAACTGGATGAGATAGTGGCGCTGAAGAAAAAATTCAAATTCCGCCTGTTTATTGACGATGCCCACGGTTTTGGCACCATGGGGCCAACCGGGGCAGGAACCGATGAACACTTTGGCGTACAGGATGAAGTCGATCTTTATTTCGGCACCTTTGCAAAAGCGATGGCCGGAATCGGCGGATTTGTCGCTGCAAAAAAAGAAATAATCTATTACCTGAAGTTCAATATGCGTTCGCAGATTTATGCGAAATCCCTTCCCATGCCCATGGTGATTGGTGCTTTGAAACGACTGGAAATGCTGAGGGACCAACCGGAGCATAAAGAAAAATTATGGACGATTGTTCATGCCTTGCAAAAGGGGCTGCGCGAAGCAGGAATGAACCTTGGCAACACCGAATCGCCGGTAACACCTGTGATTATGACCGGAACAGTCGCCGAGGCTTCTCAGGTAATTTACGACCTGCGCGAGAACTACAACATCTTTTGCTCAATAGTGGTTTACCCAGTTGTCCCGAAAGGGGTCATGCTGCTCAGGCTCATCCCGACAGCTGTACATACGCTGGAAGACGTTGACTATACGGTGAACGCTTTTTATGACATCAGGCGTAAACTTGAAACCAAGGCCTATTCGGAAGATTTTAAAACGCAGGTGGTTGATTAGCTAATTACAAACGGGAGACAGCTATTCTCATGGCAGAACGAACCAAGCTCAGCAGAAGGAATTTTTGGGTGATTGCCATCAATTCAACAAGCACGTTTGTTTTGTCCTACTTCCTTGTTTTTTTTACGAACCATTTTATCAAGATAATGATGACCGCGGTATTTAAGTACCCGATTTCATTTACTTACGATACCATTTTCTTTTTAATTCGTGGCTACGAATGGACGCATGATTCGGTGCGCCTTATTTACAGTGCGGGCCCTGTGCTGGTTTTGGTTCTTGGCATTATTTCATTGATGGTCTATTACAGTTTTTCAGCTGAATCCGGTTGGTTTAAAATTATTTTTATCTGGTTTTCGCTGCACGCCTTCAATTTTGTTTTTAGCGGCTTATCCATCGGGAATATTTTCACCTATGGGGTAGGCCATGTTTTCAACTGGATGTACCTACACGATACAGCAAAAATGCTTGTGGCACTTGTTGGTTTTTTTGGCTTACTTATTTCGGCTTTTGTGCTTACGCGCCCTTTGGTGCTGTCGGGAAACTCCTACTTTATCGGCCTCGACGAACGAAACAAACCTTTCTTTATCATGTCCCAGATAGTTGTTCCTTTCATTATCGGCTCTGCTATTAACGTGTTGTTCTTTTTACCTACCATTCCTGTTCAGGAAGAGTACTCCTGGGTAGTGCTGGCTGTCCTGTTGCTAATCATCTCTGTCAGGATTAACAAGATTGAACCTCTTGATTACGGGGAAACAGACGAGGTTTCCGTACGGCTTTCCTGGCCGGTATTGTTGTTTACAATCTTGTTTTTATTGAGCCTTCGCTTCGGCTTCGCCGAACGAATAAGTATTAGCTGGTAAAAACAACCGGGCGATTCAAAGTATTCGGATTTTTTTTACAAAGAAACCTTAAATGGAAAAACCCACCCCTGACCGAGCGATCATTAGGGTGGGCCCAATTATGAAAAACAAACAAAACAAGCGAAGCAAAAGTACATAAATAATTATTTGGTGGCAAGTAAATCCATAAAAAAAATGATAAATTTTATTAACATCATGTTAATAATGTTATATTACCCTGACATACAACGAGATAAAGCTCTGCTTATTTTTCATTTTTTTCTTGTTTAGATGGAAAATCTGATTGTTTATCTTTGAAAACAGCAAATTCTGATAAAATGAAAACCAAATTTATTCTCGCACTTGATCAGGGGACGACTTCTTCTAAAGCCTTACTGTTTGACCGGAATGGTAAATGCTGTGCCAGTGCGCAAAAGGAATACAAACAAATTTACCCAAGAGCAGGATGGGTTGAGCACAATCCGCTTGACATTTGGTCAACACAAATGGCAGTGGCTTCGGAAGTAATCGCCAAACTGGGAATACTTCCGGCCTCAATTGCCGGAATCGGGATCTGCAACCAGCGCGAAACAACAATTGTCTGGGACAGGAAAACCGGAAAACCAATCTACAATGCCATCGTCTGGCAGGACCACCGGACTGCTGATTTCTGTGATCAATTGAAATCAGATGGGTACGGAACTATGGTTAAAGAAAAAACGGGACTTGAGATTGACGCCTATTTTTCTGCCACTAAAATCAAATGGCTGCTTGACAATATCACCGGAGCCAGAAAAAAAGCCGAATCCGGACAACTGGCTTTTGGCACCGTTGACAGTTGGCTCATCTGGAACCTGACACAGGGAAGAAGCCACCTGACTGACATCACCAATGCCTCACGAACTTTGTTGTTCAACATCAAAACCCTGAAATGGGACAAAGATTTGCTCAGGCTGTTCGGTATCCCTGAAAAATTGCTGCCAAAAGTCAAACCCAACAGTACTGTTTTTGCCCGGACTGCCGGCCATGTGCTGAAAGCAAAAATTCCCATCTCCGGGGTAGCAGGCGATCAGCAGGCAGCATTGTTCGGACAAATGTGCTTTGAAAAGGGAATGGTAAAAAATACCTACGGTACGGGTTGCTTTTTGATGATGAACACCGGTGAAGATCCCGTGCTTTCCAATCATAAACTTTTGACAACGATTGCCTGGCAATTGGATGGCGAAACAAAATACGCGCTTGAAGGAAGTGTGTTTGTTGGTGGTGCAGTCATTCAATGGCTACGCGACGGACTGAATTTTTTCAGGGAGACAAAAGAAGTCGAACGACTGGCTTCAGAAGTGGACGACAATGGCGGTGTGTACTTTATACCTGCCTTTACTGGGCTGGGGGCACCCTGGTGGCGCCAAAAGGCCAAAGGCCTAATATACGGGATCACCCGTGGCACAACCAAAGCCCACATTACGCGCGCGGCGCTGGAGTCAATTGCCTTTCAAAGCCAGGCAGTGATGGAAGCCATGGAAAAAGACACGGGCTTGTGTATCCAAAACCTGCGGGTTGATGGCGGTGCAGTAGAGAATGATTTACTGATGCAGTTTCAATCAGATATTTTGGGGATGAAAGTCGAACGTCCACGGATGCAGGAAACAACCGCACTGGGTGCTGCTTATTTTGCCGGGCTGGCTATCGGTTTCTGGAAAAACATGGATGAAATTTCAAGTCAGTGGCTGCAGGGAAAAGAGTTTACCCCAAAAATTCCGGAACCCCAGGCCAGGCAACGTAGCCGGGAATGGCAGGAAGTGGTGAAAAAAGCATTTTAACAGATTCCTTTTCGGTTTCTATCCTGCCGACATACCTTCGCCAAAAAGATTCTTACGTGGGCGCCCGCCCACATTCACGCCATCAACAAAGCTTTCTACGCACTTTTTAATGTCGTTGTGGTAGCCGCCTTCAAGTACAGCAAATATATTTGGGAAGGCACGCCGCAGGCGGAATCCGCATTCGTAGTATGCCTTGAGGGTAAACCTCAACTGGAGGAGGTGGTCCTTTTCGTAGGCATCAAATCCGGCAGAAACGGCAACTACATCCGGTTTAAATTCGCGGGCAACAGCAATGGCCTTGTCGAGGGCCGCAAAAAACTCCGTATCGCCGCTGCCGGCAAGCAGGGGCAGGTTCAGGGTGTAGCCTTTCCCCGGACCTTCGCCGGTTTCCCCGGGATAGCCGCTGTGTGGATAGGCATGCATTTGGTGTACCGAGGCGTACAGGACTTTATCGCTATCGTAGAAAACGGACTGGGTGCCATCACCATGGTGACCGTCAAAATCGAAAATAAAAACTTTTTTACCTTCGTTTACCAATAATTGGCTCGCAATGGCAATGTTGTTGAACAGGCAAAAGCCGGCAGCGCGTTCGCGGCCTGCATGGTGACCGGGAGGGCGTACAACTGCAAAGTTGCCATCTCTGGCAGCCTGAACGGTGAGACCAACAGCTGAGATGGCCGCCGCATAACTATCAGGCATCAGTTGTACTTCGGCGGCAAATGAATTGTTGTGGCAGGCTTCTTTGATGAACCGGACATGGTTTTCGGAATGTACAATCGGGATATATTCTTCGCCATTCATGTCCTCCTGAGGAAAACTATCCGCAAACGCTGCCAGGCGGTATGCCCCCTCCACATCGCTTACTTTGTTGTGGTTCAGGAATTTATTATTGAATAAAACTTTCATTTGTTTATAATTTTCTCGCAAAAGCCCAAAGACGCAAGGAAAAGGTTAATCATTTCCTTGCCTGCCAGAGTAAAGTGGCGGACAGGCAGGCAGGTATGTCGATAGCCTTTGGCATGTTGTTTCATCTTTATTAGAACCTGAAATGTTTCATTAAAAACTGAAACATAAAAATACAGTTTTTTTCGCTTGGTCTGCAAGTACTGCCAGCCTGGTTTTGCAAGCCTGAGCTCAAAAAGCAATAGTGAGCTTTATATTTTTTCAACATCCTGAACCTGCCCATGTAAAAGTTCAATTTGTAAAATCGCAGAAACTGGCACTTCTTTTTACTTTTGCATTTCCTGATCTGGACAAACCGGAAAAGTTCGGACGCAGATCCATACGGACAAGTTTAACACAGCTTGATTATGATAATCATAATAAATCTGTGCAAATCAGTTTCAAAAGAGTTTGGTACAAAAATTCATGCCACAAAACGACAGAAGTTAATTGATAAGTTACTACATGTTGAAACAACAAATATTTTCCCTGCTCCGCCAACTGCTGTTCTGGTTGCTTGTTTTTGCGACGGGCCGTTTGTTGTTCCTTGTTTATGTTTCTGGCTCAGTCCGAACGGCCGGTATCCCGATTAGTGAAGTGCTGCAAACTTTTTACTATGCCCTGATGCTTGACATCTCAACGGCAAGTTACCTGTTAATTATCCCCTTCTTCTTATTGTTGATTCAAAGTTACTTTAGGGCAGGCTGGGCCGATGCTTTCAACAAGGTTTATACGGCCGTCGTCCTGTTGGTTTTCCTGCTGATAACTGTTGCTGAACTGGCATTGTATGCCGAGTGGGAATCGAAGTTGTCCTTTAAAGCTCTGGTTTACCTGCGTCACCCTGCGGAGGTCATTAATTCCGTTTCTAACCGGCAACTGTTCGCGGGACTGTTTTTGGTGATTGTTCAGTTTTTGTTTTTCTGCTGGTTGTACAAGCGTTGTTTTTACAAGCCGTTCATCCGAAATCAAAAAACAAGGCGGATTTGGAAAGCGGTTTTTGTTTTACTGGCTCCCGGCTTGTTACTGCTTGGTATTCGGGGTGGTTTCGGGGAGATTCCGATTACTTCGAGCAAATCTTATTTCTCAAAAAACAACTTGCTGAACCTCGCGGCAGTCAACTCAGCTTACAATTTGGTTTTCAGCGCCATCGACTATTTTCAAATTAAAGAAAGCAACCGCTTTAGCACCCTGCCCTCCGACAAGGCAAAAGCCCTTGTGGGGCAAATCCATGAAGTAAGTAAGGACTCGACGGTTTCTGTATTGAATTCTTCCAGGCCAAATATTGTCATTATCCTACTCGAAAGCTGGCCTGGCGATGTCATTGAAAGCCTGGGCGGAGAAGCCGGAATCACCCCTGAATTCAGCAAGTTGGAAAAGGATGGTTTGTTGTTCACGAATTTTTACGCAACGGGAAACCGTTCACAACAAGCCATGGCCAGTATTTACGGTGGTTTGCCTGCGCTTCCGGTTACGACCCTGGCCGACCATCCCGAAAAATATTATGCCGTGCCCAGCCTGGTGAAAAAGTTAAACGAAGAAGGTTACTACAGTTCATTTTATTTTGGCGGGCAACTCATGTATGGCAACATAAAATCGTTTTTGGTTTACAACGAATTTGACAGACTTGTTGAAGGGGACGATTTTGACAGTCAGGTGCCCAGGGGCAAAATGGGGGTGCACGATGAATTCCTTTTTGAACGCTTTGCCCGTGAGCTGGATACCGGGCCCCGCCCCTTTTTTGCGACGGCTTTCACCCTGAGCTCGCATTCACCTTACGACCAACCCGGAGAAAGGCCAATTAAACACATCGAAAGTGAAAACGATTTTGTAAATTCGGTTTTTTATGCAGATCAGGCGCTGGGGCGTTTTTTTGAACAGGTGAAAACAAAGCCCTGGTTTGACAGTACCTTATTTGTCATCCTTTCCGACCATTCACATCCATCTTACAAAAATTACCCACTCCGGACTTTTGAATACCACAATATACCGTTTTTACTTTGTGGCGGCGCTTTAAAGAAGGAATTCATGGGGAAGCAAAATGACCGAATCTTTTCCAATGCAGACCTGACCAGAACATTGCTCCGACAGCTCGATTTGCCGGCAGATGATTTTTTCTGGAGCCGGGACATCTTTAATCCCTATTCCCCTGAGTACGCCTATTTTGATCTGACCACGGGTTTTGGCTGGAAACGGCCCTTCGGTGAGATCGTCTTAAAACTTGAAGACAATTATCACTATGTAAACAAAGTTGACGAAAGCAGGGAAAAGGAACTTGAGGAGGAAGGCCGTGCCTACGTTCAGGTTCTGTTCGAAGAGTTCTTGGGATGGTGAGGAATAAGAAACTGTAAGGCCTTAAGACATGAGGCCTTTAGGTGCTTTGGCTTGTGTTGAGAATAGTTTATTGTACAACTTGCACACGTGTTACGGGGGTGGATTATTGTTATTTCAACCCGCCGGGCAGCATCTTTGACCCCCATATTTTTTTTATTTGTACCGGCTTCAGACAAAAACCTCCCGACGGGTTGAAGAAAACTAAAGCTGCGGTCCGGCTGCAACCAGCTTTCTACCCTCTTCGTTATCGGTATATTGCTTGAAATTATCGATAAACAAATGTGCAAGTTCTTTGGCTTTCCTGTCCCATTCGGAAGGATTGGTGTACGTATCGCGTGGATCCAGGATATTCGGGTCAACACCGGCAAGCGATGTAGGGACTTCCAGGTTGAAAACCGGGAGGTTCTTGGTTTCAGCCTTTTCGATAGAACCATCAAGGATGGCATCGATGATTCCCCTTGTGTCCTTAATGGAAATCCGTTTTCCCGTTCCGTTCCAGCCCGTATTCACTAAATAAGCTTCGGCGCCATTGGCTTCCATGCGTTTCACCAGTTCCTGTCCGTACTTGGTTGGGTGGAGGGTCAGGAAAGCGGCCCCAAAGCAAGCCGAGAAAGTCGGCTGCGGCGTAGTTACCCCTCTTTCGGTACCTGCTAATTTGGCCGTAAACCCCGACAGGAAGTGGTATTTCGTTTGCTCGGGAGTAAGTCTGGCAACCGGGGGCATCACACCAAAAGCATCAGCCGTCAGGAATATAACTTTTTTTGCCGGACCTGCTTTTGATACCGGCTTTACAATATTGTCGATGTGATAAATCGGGTAAGAGACCCTTGTGTTCTGGGTAACTGAACCATCTTTGAAATCGATAACGCCCTTCTCGTCAACAGCCACATTTTCCAGCAAAGCATCCCTTCTGATGGCATTGTAAATATCAGGCTCGCTCTCTTTGTCCAGGTTGATGGTCTTCGCATAGCAGCCCCCTTCAAAATTAAAAATACCTTCGTCATCCCAACCATGCTCGTCATCACCGATCAAGGCACGTTTCGGGTCGGTTGACAAAGTCGTCTTCCCCGTTCCGGAAAGGCCAAAGAAAATGGCAGTATCGCCGTCTTTTCCAACATTGGCAGAACAGTGCATGGCAGCCATTCCTTTTAGCGGAAGGTAATAGTTCATGATCGAAAAAATCCCCTTTTTCATTTCCCCGCCATACCAGGTTCCACCAATAACAGCACGCCCTTCAGTAAGGTTGAAGGCAACAAACACCTCGGAGTTAAATGGGGCGCCGTCCAGGCGTTTCATCGATTTCCAGTTGGGGTTGGTTGTTTTGGAAGCATTCAGTACGACAAAGTCGGGTTCAAAAGTTTCAAGTTCTTTATCCGAGGGGCGGATGAACATATTTTTCACAAAATGTGCCTGCCACGCCACTTCGAGTACAAAGCGGATTTTCATGCGCGTGTCTTCGTTGGCCCCGGCGTATCCGTCAACAACAAAAAGCCGCTTCCCTGAAAGCTCGTCGGCACCAAGTGAATAGAGGTACTTCCACGACTCCTGGTCGATGGGTTTGTTGTCGGAGCTTTTGGCTTGTTCAGACCACCAAACGGTATCTTTGGTTTTGTCGTCGAGCACAATGTATTTATCCTTGGGTGAGCGGCCAGTAAAAATACCGGTCATCACATTTACTGCTCCCAGCTTGGTCAACACCCCTTTTTCGTAACCTTGTAGTTCGGGCTTCAATTCGTCTTCATAAAGTTGTTCGTATGACGGGTTGTAGATAATCTCCTGAGGATTATCAATGCCGTATCCGGACAAATCTTTTTTGATTTTGCTTAAATCTTGTGACATAATTAATTATTTTGGTTAAATCAATTGATTTTTAAAAAAGCATGCAAGTTACATATTTCTAAAATACGCAAACTAAAAAGCCACCCGAAATATGCTCCGGATGGCTTTTTTTAGACTGAATACAAACTATTCTCGAAAAAGTCTGTTTGTTATTGGCAAAGCAGGGGTTGAACCATCCGCTACTTGAGCTTCCTCTTCCAGCTTCTCTTGTTCATGATCGTTGCCTGTGCCGCCGCCAGCCTTGCGATGGGCACACGGTAGGGTGAGCAACTGACGTACTGCAATCCGGCGCGGTGGCAGAATTCAATCGAGCTGGGGTCGCCGCCATGTTCGCCACAAATGCCCAGCTTGATTTTCCTACGCGTTTTCCGTCCTTTTTTCACGGCAGTTTCTATTAACTGGCCAACACCTTCCTGGTCCAACTGCTGGAAGGGATCGTTTTTAAGAATACCTTTTTCGAGGTAAACGGGAAGAAACTTACCGGCATCGTCACGCGAATAACCAAAGGTCATTTGTGTTAGGTCGTTGGTTCCGAATGAGAAAAACTCAGCCGACTCGGCTATCTTGTCCGCAATCAGTGCAGCCCTTGGGATTTCAATCATTGTACCGACCATGTAATCAATTTTATCACCCCTTTCTTCAAATACCTTTTCAATTGTTGAGCGCACAATGTCCTCCTGCATCTTCATCTCGGCGTACGTGCCGGTGAGCGGAATCATGATTTCGGGGTAGGTTTTGATTTTACGCTTTTTGAGGTTCAAAGCGGCTTCGATAATCGCCCGGCTCTGCATCTCCGTAATTTCGGGATAAGTGTTGCCGAGACGGCATCCACGGTGTCCCAGCATGGGGTTAAACTCCGAAAGGTCTTCAACCTTTTCTTTGATGTGCTGCAGGCTTACGCCCATCACCTCAGCCATTTCTTTTTGCCCTTTGTCATCGTGGGGAACAAATTCATGCAATGGCGGATCGAGTAGGCGAACGGTAACAGGCAGCTCTTGCATGGCTTCAAAAATTCCTTCAAAGTCCTTGCGCTGAATGGGCAGTAGTTTGTCCAACGCTTCACGGCGTCCTGCTTCGTCTTCGGCAAGTATCATTTCGCGCATGGCGATAATTTTTTCATCACCAAAAAACATGTGCTCCGTACGGCAGAGCCCGATGCCTTTGGCACCAAAATCACGTGCTACTTTCGAGTCGAAAGGCGTATCGGCATTGGTGCGTACGTACATCCTGGATTTTTTATCAGCCAGTTTCATCAACTTACCGAAGTCGCCGCTCATTTCTGGTTTGACAGTTCCGAGACGGCCGTCGTAAACTTCACCGGTAGAACCGTTCAGTGAAATAAAATCACCCTCTTTGTAAACATGACCGTCCATTTCCAGGGTACGCGCTTTGTAATTGATGCGGATGCTTCCGGCGCCGGAAATACAGCATTTGCCCATTCCGCGTGCCACAACGGCAGCATGGGAAGTCATTCCTCCGCGGGCAGTAAGGATGCCTTCAGCCGAATTCATTCCGGCAAGGTCCTCGGGTGAGGTTTCGATACGGACAAGAATTACCTTTTTCCCTTCTTCGGCCCAGGCTTCTGCATCGTCTGCATGGAAAACTATCTGGCCGGTGGCAGCACCGGGCGAAGCAGGCAAACCTTTTGAGATGACTTGGGCCTTTTTCATAGAAGAAATATCAAAAACAGGGTGCAACAGTTCATCCAGTTTCTCAGGATGAACACGCATCAGGGCTTCTTCCTTCGAAATCATTTTTTCTTTGAGCATATCCATGGCAATCTTTACCATGGCTGCCCCGGTGCGCTTGCCGCTACGGGTTTGCAACAACCATAGATGCCCGTCCTGGATGGTGAATTCCAAATCCTGCATGTCGCTGTAATGTCTTTCCAGCTTGTCCTGGGTGTCGAAAAGTTCTTTGTACATTTCCGGCATGGCCTCTTCGAGGGAGGGGAAATTATTCTTGCGGTCTTTTTCGGAAACCTGTGCCAGTTTAGCCCATCTTTTCGAGCCTTCTTTGGTAATTTGCTGGGGAGTGCGGATTCCGGCAACCACGTCTTCGCCTTGTGCGTTAATCAGGTATTCGCCATTGAAAAGGTTTTCTCCCGTGGCAGCGTCGCGTGTAAACGCAACACCGGTAGCAGAACTTTCGCCCATATTTCCGAAAACCATGGCCTGCACGTTGACGGCTGTTCCCCATTCGTCGGGAATTTTTTCCATCTTGCGGTAAAGGATGGCGCGGTCGTTCGTCCAACTGTCGAAGACGGCCATTACCGAACCCCATAACTGCTCCCACGGGTCGGTGGGAAAATCGTGCCCGGTTTGTTTCTTAACGGCAGCTTTAAAGCGCTTCACCATTTCCTTCAAGTCATCGGTGGAGAGGTCGGTATCAAGGTCAACTTCTTTCTCCTCTTTCATTTTATCAATAATTTCTTCAAAAGGATCAGGGTCTTCTTTTGATTCCGGCTTCATGCCCAGCACCACATCGCCGTACATTTGCACGAAACGGCGGTAAGAATCCCAGGCAAAACGTTCGTTTCCTGATTTTTTAGCAATCCCTTCAACGGCTTCGTCATTGAGTCCAAGGTTCAGTACTGTGTCCATCATACCCGGCATGGAAGCCCTCGCGCCGGAGCGAACCGACATAAGCAAGGGATTTTCTTTGTCCCCGAATTTGGCGCCCATGATTTCTTCCACCTGTACCATCGCGCTTTCAACGTCCGCTTTAATGAGGTTCACCACGTAGTCGTGCCCCTTTTCGTTGTACAAAGTGCAAATTTCGGTGGTGATGGTGAATCCAGGAGGAACGGGAACACCAATCAAATTCATTTCGGCCAGGTTGGCACCCTTGCCACCCAACAGGTTTTTCATTTTTGCATTCCCTTCGGCTTTGCGGTTGCCAAAGGTGTAAACATGCTTAATCTTAGCCATTTCTATTCTGTTTTAAAAATAAGTAATAGTCAATTTAAAAGAAGGCAAAAGTACGCAATTTCGCTCTTGAACATAAGAAAAAACACATTAAAATGAGCATAAATTATTTGCAAACGATTGCATGTGGAAGGGGAGGGGCAAACACATCTTTCAGGCTGGTAATGAATCGGCGTTCAGCTTGTAAATGCAGGCAGAAATTCTGAACCGGTCATGGGGCAGCACCAGGAAAATTGTATTTTTGAAGCCTTATGAATGTACAGACTTTTGGCCCTTTATTTTTTAAGAATACCATCATCGTTGTTGCGGCCTTCTTGCGCAATTTTTATTTCACCTCATTTTTTCATGACCCCACCTCGTGGGTGGGCTGTGGGCGTGCATCTCTGCCATTATTGTGATAAAACCATAAAAGAAGTTTAATGCTAAGGTACTAAATTTGTCGGCTATGAGGTTAAAATCCTTTTTAATGCTGCTTTTGCTTTTTCATGGAACCGGAATGTTTTCCCAGGACGAGAACATCTCCAACGGGGATATTTTCGATGGCGAGCCCTATCTCGTTGTGAACCCCCAAAACCCGTATCACATGGTGGTGGCCTGGCTGGGCTACAAATGGCTGCAGAAGATCGTGATTAAAACCAGCGTGAGTTTTGATGCGGGCCAAAGCTGGAGCGAGGCTGTTGCCCTGCCACACGTGACAGCAGGCTATTCGGCGGCTGATCCTTCACTGGTGTTCGATCACGAAGGAAATGTTTTACTCGTTTACATTGACTACAACAAACTGGAGGGAAACGGAGCTGTTTACGCCAGAAAATCGTCAGACGGCGGCCTGAACTGGAACGATGCCGTGGAAATCATCAGCATGGACAGCGATCCGGGAAAGAACCCCATCGACCGGCCGTGGATCAGCATCGACCGTTCGCCGGGCCCGCTGCAGGGGACGGTGTACGTGACCACCATGAATGCCAAAGGTGCTACGGGAACGGAATTCAACCCTTACCTGACGCGCTCTCCCGACGGCGGGCAAAGCTGGGGCGACTGGCGCTACATCGACTCGACGGGCTGGCTGGCCGGTTCCATCATCCGGCAGCCCATGCCTACCGGCGATGTGACTTCCGACGGCGTTTTTCACTGCGCCTACCCCAGCTGGAAGCTGTCGCAATTTCTTCAGCCCTGGTATTTTCTGGCTACGCTCGACACCCTCGACGGGAGCTTCAGCTATAAAACCATCGTGGAAGCCACTTACAATGTGACCGATACCCTTGCCAAAAGGGGCGCCCGTTTTTTGATTGACCCCGCCAATCCGGACCACCTGGTTTTTCTTTTTTTGTCAAAGATCAACGGCGATGCCGATGTGTATTTTACCCAAAGTTTCGACAGCGGCGACAACTGGGAGGAGCCCTTGCGCGTAAACGACGATTCGGTGGGCAACAAGCGCATGCAGGATTTGATCTGGGCCGACTTCGACCACGACGGCGATTTGGTGGTGAGTTGGCGCGACCGCCGCAAGGCCGCTGACTCGGGCTACCGTGCCGCCACGGAAATCTGGGGTGCCGTCTGGTGGAAAGATTCCCTGAATTTTTCGGCCAACTTCCGCATTTCGGACACCCTGGTGGCCTACGATTCCATCCTTGATAAATCGGGCAACGATTTCATGTGCATCGTTTTGCAGGACGACACCCTGAATGCGGTTTGGGGTGACACCCGCGACAGCAGCCTGAATATCTGGTTCAAACGCATGGCGCTGCCCGGCGGTATGCCGGTGGGCGTGAGCCTGATAGCCTCGGAACGAATTCCGTTTGTGGAGGTGTTTCCCAATCCCTTTTCAAATTCCACAACCATCCAATACACACTTGTCCGGGCAGAAACCGTTCAAATCAATGTGTTCAATGCTTTCGGTGAACAAGTGAGCTTCGTTCAGAAAAAACAATCCTCCGGCCAACAGCAAGTAGTTTGGGATGCAAAAGGATTGCCATCGGGGATGTATTATTTTACGGTTCAGGCGGGAAAGAAAAGTATGCATGGGAAGATGATGATTGTACGTTAGTGCCAGAAAGTCGTCTGACCACTGATGGGAAACTGTTCTAATCTGAAAAATCCTGCAACAGTGGTCTGACGACTCTAAATCCTTTGGGAAGATGGTTTTGTTGGATTAGTGAGCGTTTAAACCCCCTCTGCCTTTGGCATTTCCCCCCGAGGGGGAGAAAAGGGGGGGTCTCCAAAATTGTAATGCAACCCCAGGTCTCCCCCTTTGGGGAGATGCCCTGACCCGCCGGGTTTTTAATAACCCGGCGGGTCAGGAAATTATCGTTCAATTTTTAACCTATTTTTGCCGCTCCAAAAATTAAGACTACGGAAATGCACGAAATCAGAAACATTGCCATCATTGCACACGTTGACCACGGAAAAACAACCCTTGTTGACCGCCTGTTGCACCAGGTAAAACTTTTCAGGGACAACGAAGATATGGGCGACCTCATCCTCGACAGCAACGACCTGGAACGCGAACGCGGAATTACCATCCTTTCCAAAAACGTTTCGGTGCGCTACAAAGGCGTGAAAATAAATATCATCGACACCCCCGGCCACTCCGACTTTGGCGGTGAAGTAGAGCGCGTACTCAACATGGCCGATGGCGTTATTCTTTTAGTGGATGCCTTTGAAGGCCCGATGCCGCAAACCCGCTTTGTGATGCAGAAAGCCATCGACCTCGGACTCAAACCCATCGTAGTCATCAACAAGGTGGACAAGCCCAATTGCCGTCCTGACGAAGTACACGAAGCTGTTTTCGATTTGATGTTCAATCTGGGCGCCACCGAAGACCAGCTTGATTTTCCCGTGGTATTTGGTTCATCCAAAGAAGGCTGGATGTCGGAGGACTGGCAACAACCTGCCGAAGATGTTTCTTATTTACTGGATATGATTGTGGAACACATTCCTGCTGCCCAATTCAAAGACGGGACACCGCAAATGCAGATCACTTCCCTCGATTATTCTTCTTATGTAGGACGAATTGCCGTTGGCCGGCTGACCCGCGGCAAGCTGAAAATGGGAATGAATGTCTCCCTGGTAAAGCGTGATGGAACTATTACCAAATCCAAAATTAAAGAACTGTATCTTTTTGAAGGTTTGGGGAAAGAAAAATGCAAAACCGAAGTCCTTGCCGGCGACATCGTGGCTTTGATGGGTATCGAAGATTTTGAAATTGGCGACACGGTTGCCGACTTTGAAAACCCGGAAGGCCTGAAAGCCATTAAAATTGACGAACCCACCATGAGCATGGTGTTTACCATTAATAACTCACCGTTTTTTGGTAAAGAGGGAAAGTACGTTACATCGCGGCATTTACGCGACAGGCTGTACCATGAAATTGAAAAAAACCTCGCGCTTAAGGTGAAGGAAACAAATGCGGCTGATGCTTACCAGGTATTTGGCAGGGGGATTCTTCATTTATCCATCCTTGTTGAAACCATGCGGCGCGAGGGTTACGAATTGCAATTGGGGCAGCCTAAAGTAATTATTAAAGAAGTGGATGGCGTAAAGCACGAACCTATTGAAAGCCTCAATGTAATGGTGCCGGATGATTTCTCAGGAAGGGTTATTGACATTGTTACCCTGCGTAAAGGGGAGTTTCTGAATATGGAGCCCAAAAACGACCGCATGATGCTGGAGTTTACCATCCCCTCGCGGGGAATAATCGGGCTGCGCAACAGCATCCTGACAGCTACAGAGGGAGAAGCTATTATTGCCCACCGTTTCGAACGTTTCGAACCATTTAAGGGAGAAATCAAGACAAAGGTGAACGGCGCACTGATTTCCATGGAAACCGGAACGGCCATCCCTTTTGGTATTTACAAATTGATTGACCGTGGACGTTTTTACGTGAACCCCAACCAGGAAGTCTATGCCGGACAAGTTATCGGACTGAACAGCCGTGCCGGCGATTTGGTGGTGAATGTGAACAAGACCAAAAAGCTAAGCAATATGCGTTCGTCAGGAGCTGATGACAAAGTGATGATTCCACCGGCCATTAAATTTTCTTTGGAAGAATATATGGAGATTATTCGCGAAGATGAATACCTCGAAGTAACACCCCGTTCGCTGCGTTTACGCAAAATCCTATTGAACGAACACGACCGGAAACGGGCAGCGAAGGTTTAATCATTCCTGTCGTTTAGCTCTGAAGCATCCAAAAGAAGGTTTTCGCGGGGGCATGCCGCGAGAGTCTTATGTTTTGAAGAATTGCAGTTTGCAAAGAAGATTCTTTCGGCATGCTGTTCCACCATCCTGCGCAAAAAGGCCTCTGAATTAAACGAGCGTTGTTTTAAAACAAGCCCCCGTTCTGGTAAATCTCCAACTGTACTTCTGAGAAGGGATTGATCGTCATACTTTTGTTTTTGCTGATGTTGGTGGCTTCACCGCTTTCAAAATTTACTTTTAGTTCGTCACCATCTTCCAAATCAATGGCATCAAACGAATCGTAAGTAAGTATGGGGAAGGCTGCATTGATGGCATTGCGCTCGTAAATCGCACCGAATGATTCGGCAATAATCGCCTGGATTCCCAAAGTTTTAAAGCCGTCAACAGCCTGCTGGCGCGAACTGCCTGCCCCGAAGTTTTTGCCTGTTACCACAAGGTCGCCGGGCTTTGCTTTTTTGGCAAAATCCTCGTAAGCTTTCAGGTTGTCGAAAATATACTGCCCCATTTCTGCCGGGTCGGTAATCTGCAGGTAACGGTTGTGGAAAATCATGTCGGTATCGATATCATCCTCTTTGATAAACCAAACCCGGCCCTGTACTTCTGTTTTTGTCGTTTCTTTATCAAGGTGTTCTTTTGCAGCGACCATCAGTTCTTCGGCCCGCAATACATCGTCAAAAACGGCTGGTGAATCAGGAATGTCATCCTCCGAAGTAATGTATCCGGCAATAGCCGAAGCAGCAACAGAGGCGGGGGAAGCCAAATAGACCGAGCCTTTTCCCTGTTTGCCCGCAAAGTTGCGGTTGCCCGTGCTGATGGTGACTTCGCCGGGGCCATTTTGTCCGACCTGTCCTGCGGCACAACCTGCACAACCTGCATTGGAAAACAAAACACCCGCATCTTTAAAAGTTTTAATGATGCCTTCGTTGAGGCATTGCTGCCAGATTTCATCGGTTGTGGGGACGATTTTAAGGACCACACCCGGGGCAACTTTTCTGCCTTTCAGAATATTAGCCGCTGCGCGCATGTCTTCAATCCGGCCATTGGTACAACTGCCGATAAAACCGGAATCGATCCTGACTTTTTTCTCCTGATTGATATCCACTGTATCGTGAGGCTTTCCCGGACGGCTGACCATTGGTATAAAAGTGGATGCATCAATGGTGAATTCTTTTTCATACACCGCATTTTCATCCGCTTCCACTTTTTCGAGTTTTCTTCCGGTTTGGGTTTCACAATAATCCATTACCGTTTTGTTGGGAGGGAAGAGTAATATAATTACACCCATTTCAGTGCCCATCGAAGCAATGGTAATGCGTTGGTCGAGGGTCAGTTTGTCGATGGCTTCTCCGTAAAACTCCACCGAATACCCCAGCAGGCTGTTGGCGCCAAATTGATGTAACAGATTTAGAATGATGTCTTTGGCCGCTACATTTTCGGCTACTTTTCCGCTTAAAGTAATTTTTACCGAATGGGGCACTTTAAACCAGACTTTGCCCTTGTGAAAAGCAACTGCCACATCACGGTCGCCCATACCCTGACCAAAAGCACCGATGGCACCTAGAATATTGGCATGCGAATCGGTAGTAACCGCAGTCGAGCCAGGCCAGGCCAGACCTTTGTCAATCAGTGTGTGGGTGCCGATTCCGTTGTCAATGTCAAAAACTTTGATACCGTGCTTTCTTGCGTACAACCTGACAATTTGCTGGTTGACGGCATATTTCTGGTCGCTGCCCGTTGGGTTGGTGTCGAAAGTAAAAAAGGTTTTGGAAGTGTTGTCAATTCCAAGTCCGTTTTCTTCAAGATTCTTAACCACATTGGGTCCTCCAAAATCGCGGGCTACCCGTGCGTCTATTGAAATGTCCACAATGTCACCGGGTTTTACACTTTCTTTCCCCGAATGGGAGGCGATAATTTTTTCTATGATGTTCATGGTTGTTGTTTTATTGTTTGACCCGTTAGCTATCGGGAGTTTGATGGTTTGATGGTTTGATGGTTTGATGGTTTGAGCCTTCCAGCCATCTGTTGAAAAGCAAGACTCAAAATTAGGTTCATCGCAAAGATGCGTACTTTTGAGTTAAAAACCGAACATATATGTCAACGAGTTTATTATATCATGGATTTGGGTTGATCGACCAAGAGTATTTAAAGACAGAATACCGAGGAGGAACTGT
>JAKIVD010000033.1 GCA_021647205.1 Bacteroidales bacterium
GATATCTTCCAAAATCTTTGTAACTTGCTCCTGTGTAAAGTGTATTCTTTTCATATCTTAGATTTTAAAGTTCCTAAAACTTCAAATTTATAAAAGATGCACTTTACACACTTTTTGGGACAGTATCACCGCAGCAGCATAGTGCTGCCCGTTAACATTAAGCAATAAAACACGTGAATTTTATTACGTTTTTGAAAAGTTAAAACTTAGTAGTGAATTTAAAATAAGGAAAAAGTTTATTAAAAGTTTTTAGGCGTTTACCAAACTTACGACAGGTATTTGAGAACCGTTTCCATTTCAATCCGGGTGTCGGAGTGCAACCGCAAAACATTCTCCCGCTCTGAAGCGATTTTCCCATATTTCAGATAATTATTCCAAATGTGCCTGATGTACCATTCGGGTTCTTTTCCCCAGCGCAAATCGGCTGTTTTCCGGTTCCAGAAAGTCTCTTCCGAGATCATCAGAAAAATGCGTTTGTTGTACAAAGCACTGACCCTTTCATCGTTAAAAGCGAACAGCCCCTCGGAAATAACAATATCGTTTACTTTTCTTTCGCGCTGAAGCGCCTGGAAATACATTTCATGATTGATGGACCGTGGGCACTCCCAGTCGATATGGCTTTTAATGCGCGGAATCTCTGATTCGGGACGGATGAAATCATCCTGACAAAGGATTTTAACTTTAGCCCCAAATTCAAATTGCTTACTGATTTGAAAAGCCAGGCTTGATTTTCCGGCGGTACTTACCCCGCCAATGCCGATAATCATTGTTGCTGATTAAATTTGGCGCAAAGTAAGAAGAAAAGGTGGAATAGACAATTTGAGAGTTTGGGATGAAATTGCGGAAGTTGGGAGTCAGATTTTTTTAACAAAAGAGTCTTGTTGACCCGCCGGGTTTTCCAACCCGGCGGGTCAAAATGAACACGCTGTTGAAACAACAAACCCGTTAAACTCATGGCAGGGTTAACTTTCTAAACGCTTTCCCTATTTGCTCAATTAAATCGCCGGCCAGCAGGGCTTCCATTCCGTGTTTTTTCGCGGCAATGTCGCCGGCCAGTCCGTGGAGGTAAACACCGAGAACGGATGCTTGTCCCGGGGAATAACCTTGTGCCAGCAAACCCGTTATCAATCCGGTGAGTACGTCGCCGCTGCCGGCAGTTGCCATTCCCGGATTGCCGGTAGAATTAAAATAACAATTCCCGTCGGGGAAGCAAATGCTGGTGTGTGCACCTTTGAGTACCACGTAAACCCCATATTTGAAAGCAAAGTCCCGCTGCATCTCCAGCCGTTCGAAATCGTTTGACCACTTGGTGGCCAGCCGTTCAAACTCTTTGGGGTGGGGGGTAAGTATGCTTCCTTTTGGCAGGAAGGCCAGCCAGGTTTTGTTTTCTGAAAGGATGTTCAGCGCATCGGCATCGAATACAATGGGGTTTGGGTATTCCTGAATCAATAACTTCAAAGCCATTTGCGATTGCTTTTCCATGCCCAGTCCGGGGCCAATTCCGATGGCAGTATAAAGTCCGAGTTTGGGGACTTCTGAAAAATAATTGTCGTAGCGGTCGATGCTCAGCATGGTTTCAGGGGTGGCCGTTTGCATAATTTGGTAACCGGCTTTGGGAATGTGCGAGTGCAGCAATCCCACGCCCGACCGCAAACACGCACGCGAGGCCAGAATAGCAGCGCCCATTTTACCATAACAACCTGCAATAAGCAGGGCATGACCAAAACTTCCTTTGTGGGCATACCGCCCCCTTTTTTTTAGAATGGGTTTGATGTCGCGCTTTCCCATGAAGAAATTCTGCGTTTCCACCTCGTTGATAAAATCGGGATGCAGGCCAATATCGAGCAACTGCCAGTTGCCAACAAAAACATCGTTCTCAGGAAAAAGAAAAGCCAGTTTTGGAAACTGGAAACTGAGGGTGTAATCGGCATGGACAATAGCGCCTCCATTATTTTTAGAAGTGCTGTCGGAAAAAAGCCCGGAAGGAACATCGATGGCGATGCGCATTGCCGGGCTATTGTTGATATGTGCGATAACATCTGCGATAAAACCCTTTACTGGCCGGGTGAGTCCCGAACCGAAAATGGCGTCCACCAGCACATCATCAGGATTTATTCCAGAAAGATTTTTTAATTCTTTGACATTACGAATGGCGATACTATTGCCTTCTTTCAAACGGCCGAAATTGACTTGAAAATCTTCGGAAGATGTATCGGAATAGCGAATGACATTCACCTCTACCTGATACCCTTTGTTTGAAAGCAGCCGTGCCACTACAAGGCCGTCACCCCCATTATTTCCCAAACCGGCATATACGCGGATAAGGTGTTTTTTAGGGACTCTTTTCTTAATCCATTTGTAGATTTGGCTTGCCGCCCTTTCCATCAGGTCGATGGAAGCAATGGGCTCGTTGGCAATGGTGTAGGCATCAGCATTGCGGACTTCTTCGATGGGCAGAATTTTCATGTTGCTACTTTTTTACAAAGTTACAAAATAGTGAATGAACAATTCAATGCCGGGTTGAAGAAATGGGTTTGGAGCAAGTTGAAACGGGTGAAACATGAAAAGCGGGCTTGTGCCTACAACAGACTGTACATAGAGACCCCGAATGAAAATGTCAGAATTTCTCCTTCTGAGCGAAAGCGAAGAGTCTTTTTATCCACAACTCATCCTCGTTTTAACGAGGAAGCAATGCTATAAAACCCTAACTGTTCGGCAGACAGGCGGCATGAACTATGTACCTTTGTCGGGCTTTTTTTCTTTCTGTTCGATTATCTCAAGACAACCATAATCCCCAATTAATAATGTTTTTATAAAGTCATATTTGAGTCTCAGCAGATTCTCTAAATTTTTGGTTGTCGTGTTTCCAGTCCTATATCCAGATTGTTTTTGGAGGAAAACCTTTGAGAATATGTAAATCGCAAAAATCTGAGTCAAAAGTTACAATTGCAAAATCGTTTCTTTTTGCATGCTCAAATATTTCAAAGTCGGTTGAGTTTTCACGACCAAATTCCCGAACTTGTTTTGAGTCTGGGAATAGGTCATTAATTTGTTTCTCTGACAGTTCCGGATAGTCGTGAATAATTTCTTCCCGTGTCATGCCATTCGATAACCATGATAGCACGTCGTAAACAGAAATTCTGGTACCTTTTATTATTGGTTTTCCAAATCTCTTTTCAGTGTTAATCTCTATGTATTCATTGAATCGTTTCATACTACAAGTAAACTATATTTCCCACTAAGGTCGGCGTTTTGGAATGGAACACAACCTTCCAGCGTCTGAAAGACCTGGAAGAGTTGTGGTTGCTTACAAGAATATAGTTCACGGGGCAGACTCTTCCATCCTGATAGTTATGGGGATGGAGCTCAGGAATATTGTTTTTGGAACAGACTCTTCCATCCTGATAGTTATGGGGATGGAACTCAGGAATATTGTTTTTGGAACAGACTCTTCCATCCTGATAGTTATGGGGATGGAGCTCAGGAATATTGTTTTTGGAACAGACTCTTCCATCCTGATAGTTATGGGGATGGAGCTCAGGAATATTGTTTTTGGAACAGACTCTTCCAGGTTCTACGAACGCTGGAAGGTCTTTTAGAATATCTTTGCAGCCCAAAACAGAAAAAAATGGCCAGAAAAAGAAAACCGCTGCCGCTGATTGAAAGGCTCGAAATTATTGATGCTGGAGCTGAGGGCAAAGCGGTTGCCCGTACCGAAGAAAGGGTGGTGTTTGTTCCTTTTGCCGCCCCCGGCGATGTGGTAGATGTGCAGGTGTACAAAAAGAAACGCAGGTTTTACGAAGCCAAAATCACGAAATTTCATAAAAAGTCGGACAACCGGATTGCGCCCGTATGCAGCCATTTCGGTTTGTGCGGTGGCTGCAAATGGCAGCACCTCGATTACAAATACCAACTGGCTTTTAAAGAGAAGCAGGTCAGGGACAGTATGGACCGCATTGCCAAAGTGCCTTATGGTGAAGTGCTCCCGATTATTGGTGCCGACAAAACTTACCACTACCGCAACAAACTGGAGTTTACTTTTTCTGACCGGCGGTGGTTGACCGATTTTGACCCGTTGAAGGAAGAAGGTGGCCCGGAGGACACCAACGGACTTGGCTTTCACCTGCCCGGCATGTTCGACAAAATCCTCGATATTGAACAGTGCTATTTGCAAAAAGACCCTTCCAATGCCATCCGCCTCGCGGTAAAAAAATACGCACTGGAACATGGTCTGACTTTTTACAACGTAAGAAGGTGGGAAGGTTTGTTGCGCAACCTCATTATCCGCACATCGGGCACCGGCGATTTGATGGTCATCCTCGTGTTCAGGCACGACGATATGGATGTGGCCGGTTTGATGCAGCACCTTGCCGACCGCTTTCCTGAGATTACTTCCCTGATGTACGTCATCAACGAGAAAAAGAACGACAGCATCACCGACAGGGAAGCCCGCTTGTTCAGCGGTAAGCCTTTCATCGTGGAGGAGATGCCATCGCCCCTGGCCGGAAAAGATACCCTGAAATTTAAGGTGGGGCCGCTTTCGTTTTTTCAAACCAATACGGAACAGGCCTTTAAACTGTACAAAACGGCTTTTGACTTTGCCGGTTTTAAAGGCGGTGAACTGGTTTATGATTTATATACCGGAACCGGTACCATTGCTGCTTTTGTGGCCCAATCGGTGAAAAAAGTGCTGGGTATCGAATACGTGGAAGATGCCGTAGCCGATGCCAGGGAAAACATGCAGTTGAATGGTATTGAGAATGTGGAATTTCACTGGGGCGATATGGCCAGGCTGCTGACGGAGGAATTTATTGCCAAACACGGAAAACCCGACGTGGTGCTCACCGACCCCCCGCGGGCGGGCATGCACGATAAAGTGGTGAAGCAAATCCTGAATGCCGAACCCGCAAAAATTGTTTACGTGAGCTGCAACCCGGCAACACAGGCGCGCGATATTGCCCTGCTGGCCGAAAAATATGAGCTCGTAAAAATGCAGCCTGTTGACATGTTTCCGCAAACCCACCACGTGGAGAATGTGGTTTTGCTGGAGTTGAAAGCTTAATCTGGTGTCTGTCCCGCCAGGGGGCCTTGCTCCTGGCGGGTCGAAATCTTTGGGCTGTCCCCGCTACTCGGAATTTGAAATCCGAATCCTTCTGTACTTTCTTGAGATTGCCTGTTTGCCGAACAGGCAGGCTTCGCGCTAATACAGATGGCCAACGCGCCGGGTCCGCAATGACGCCCTATTTCAATTTGTGACAAACAAAAGCTTTGCTATTTCATTTTCAACTGTCCGGCCAGTTCGGTGATGTTGATGTTCAGTGCGTCCACGCTCAAATGTGCCTGCCGGTAAAACGGGCTTCTTTCTTTTAATTTTTGCGCAATAAGGGCGTTCAGTTCCCCGCCGGTTTTATCTTTAATTAACGGACGTTTCTTTTTGGCATGAAGGAGCCGGTGTGCAATGGCGGAAGGTGCCATTTCCAGGTAAACGCTTGTGCCGTGCTGCTTGATTTTTTCCATGGCACCGAAAAAACAGGGCGTACCGCCACCGGTGGCAACCACCGCATTGTCGGTGGAGAAAGTCCCCGTCAGTATTTCGTGTTCCAGTTTTCGGAAAAGTTCTTCGTCATACTTTCCAAAAAAATCGTCAATCCTGATTTTGTACTTTTTCTCAAAAATGTCATCAAGGTCAATAAAACGGTAAGCCAGTTCACGGGCCAGTTTTTTGCCAATGGTGCTTTTTCCGACACCCATAAATCCGATGAGGTAGATTCTTTTCAAAGGCTGTCCTTTCGTATCTTAGCATTAAACGCGGATCATTTTTTTCAGAAATGTAATAATAAGCTCATTTGATGCTGATCAGTCAGCTGCAATCTGCCCGAGCTATTTCCTTGACATAGCTCTTTCGGCGGCAGCCACAATACTCGGGGTGTCCAATCCGTAAAAGCTCAGCAGCTCTTCTGGTTTTCCGCTTTGTCCGAAGCGGTCGTTGACGGCAATGAATTCCATGGGTGCAGGTAACTTTTGTGCCAGCAGTTGTGCGATACTGTCGCCCAACCCGCCATTTTTTTCATGTTCTTCGGCGCTGACAAGGCAGCCTGTTTTGCGCACCGATTTCAGAATGGCTTCTTTGTCGAGTGGTTTAATGGTGTGGATGTTGATGACTTCGGCGCTGATGCCTTTTTGTTTCAGTATTTTTTGGGCTTCCAGCGCATGCCAGACCAGGTGGCCGGTGGCGAAAATACTCACGTCGCTTCCCTCGCGCATCAGGATGGCTTTTCCAATGGTAAATTCACCATCACCGGGGATGAAGTTGGGTACCTTCGGCCTGCCAAAACGAAGGTAAACCGGCCCCTTGTGGTCGGCAATGGCAACGGTTGCCTGCCGGGTCTGGTTAAAGTCACAAGGATTGATGACGGTCATTCCGGGCAGCATTTTCATCATGCCAATATCTTCCAATGTCTGATGTGTGGCGCCATCCTCACCAAGCGTAATCCCCGCATGTGAAGCGCAAATCTTCACATTTTTTTCCGAGTAAGCAATGGACTGCCTGATTTGGTCGTAAACCCTGGCCGTTGAGAAATTGGCAAAAGTGCCTGTGAAAGGGATAAAACCACCGATGGTCAATCCGGCTGCGATCCCCATCATATTGGCTTCTGCTATTCCAACCTGGAAAAACCTGTCGGGAAAAGCATCTGCAAAAGCATTCATTTTTAAGGAACCGGTAAGGTCGGCGCAAAGTGCCACAATTTTGGGGTTTGTTTTTCCCAGTTCAAGTAGTGCTTCGCCAAATCCCGAACGGGTATCTTTATAATTGATGATGTCAAAATCTCTCATTATTCTTTTTCGTAGTTCCTTAAATTTATTTGATGTTTACCTGGCATTTCATCTAATAATCCCCGAGGGTTTCATCCAGTTGCGACAAAGCATTTTTTGTCTGTTCGTCATTCGGAAAAGTGCCGTGCCATTTGTGCGTGCCCATCATAAAATTGACACCGGCGCCCATTTCGCTGTGCATCAGCACCATGATGGGTTCACCGTTTCCTGAAAGTGCTTTGGCCCTGTTCATGGTTTTTACCACGTCTTCCATTTCATTGCCGTTCATTTCAATCACCCGCCAGCCGAAGGCTTCAAATTTGGCACGTAAATCCAGCAGGGGCATTACCTCATCGGTGGGGCCGTCAATTTGTTTTTTGTTGTAATCCACCACTGCAATCAGGTTTTCTGTTTTTTTCGCACCGGCATAAGTTACGGCTTCCCAAACCTGGCCTTCGTCCAGCTCGCCATCGCCCATCAGGCAATAAACGGTTTTGGGGTCGTTGTTCAGTTTTTTTGCCAGGGCAATCCCGATGGAAACCGAAAGTCCCTGTCCCAGCGAGCCGGTGGCAATCCGTATTCCGGGTAAATTTTCCAGGGTAGCCGGATGACCCTGAAGCCGTGAATTTAATTTGCGGAAACTGCTGAGTTCTTTCACGGGAAAATAGCCGCTCCGTGCCAGGGCGCTGTACAATGCGGGGCTGATGTGGCCGTTGGAAATGATGAGCAAATCCTCATTACGGCCATCCGGGTCGAAAGTTAAAGGATCGTGGTGGAGGATGTTGAAATACATGGCCGTCAATAAATCGGTACAGCCAAGGGAACCTCCCGGGTGCCCCGATTGTGCACCGTTGACCATGCGTACAATGTCTCTTCTTATTTGACTTGCAATTTGTTTTAACTCGGTGATCTCAGCCATATTAATACCTGAATTTAAAGAAAGTGGGGCTCGGCCTTTCACTAAAAAAGACGGGGCTAAAGTAGAAATATTTGCGGGCGGACTGGTGATTTTTTATTAACAGCTTGTTAACGGTTTGGGCAAAACCTTTCCGGTCGAAAGGATACTTCCGAATGAAAAGGTTTTGATTTTCAAACTTTCTTTTCACTAAATTTGCCCGCTAAACTAAACCGATGAATAGGGCTTTTCTGGCAGTTTGTTTTTTTATCTTTTTTCTTGCCCCGGGTACGTCTGAGCTTTTTGCGCAGGGGCTGAAGGGACAAAACCCGTCAGCGCAAAGCTGGGCCGATTCGGTTTACAACTCGCTGAACCTGGAGCAGAGGATTGCACAGCTTATTTTCGTGCGGGCCAACTATTCAGGGAAACCTTACCTGAATGCTGTTGATGAATACATTGAAAAATACAACATTGGCGGTATCACTTTCTTTGCTGCCGAGCCCCTGGAACAAGCCGTGCAAACCAACAAGTGGAATACCAAAGCCAAAACGCCTTTGTTTATTTCCATTGATGCCGAATGGGGTCTGGGCATGCGTTTGAAGAACACACAAAAATATCCACTTCAGATGACACTTGGGGCCCTTCAAAACGACAGCATCCTTTACACCATGGGACGCGAGGTGGGCCGGCAGTGCAAACGTATGGGGATTCAAATGAACTTTGCGCCCGTGGTGGATGTGAACAGCAATCCGCTCAACCCGGTAATTGGCATGCGCTCCTTCGGTGAAGTCCCGGCTACGGTTGCCCGCAAGGGCTATTTTTATATGCAGGGCATGCAGGACGAAGGAGTGATTGCAACGGCCAAACATTTTCCCGGCCACGGAGACACTTACCAGGATTCGCACAAGACCCTGCCACAGGTCAAACGTTCGAAGAAGGGGCTCAGAAAAACGGAACTGCTGCCTTTTCAATTTCTCATTGACAAAGGTGTGGCAGCCATTATGGTTGCCCATTTGTCGGTACCGGCACTCGACAAAAGAAAAAACCACCCTTCTACCTTGTCGAAGAAAATTGTAACGAAACTGCTGAAAGACAAAATGGGGTTTGGCGGGCTGATCATTACCGATGCCCTCGACATGAAAGGGGTTACCAAATATTACAACAAAGGCGACGTTGCCCTGGAGGCCTTCAAAGCAGGAAATGATGTTTTGTTGATTCCCGATGACATTCCCGCTTCCATCGCCTCCATCAAAAGTGCCCTGTTGAACGGGAAAATCGAAATGTCGCGCCTTGAAGAAAGTTGCAAGAAAATATTGCGCTATAAATACCTGTCGGGAGCCTGGAAGAGGCAGCCGGTTGACACGGCTTCGCTGCTGGCTGACCTGAACCAAAGACAGTACGAAAGAACAAGCGGGAATTTGTTTGGCGAGGTCGTTACGGTCCTGAAAAACAGCAGCAACATTATTCCGATTAGTTTTCCCGACACGCTTAATCCTGCAGTGATCATTTTGGGGACGATGGAAGAGACGCCCTTTGAAAAAGTATTTACGGATTTTATGCCGCTTCCGGTCTTTCATTTGCCGCACGATGCAGGGGTGGACGAGAAGCAATCCGTCCTGAACCACTTAGACGACTTCAACCTGTTGTTTGTGGCGGTCGTCAATACCAATATCCTGGCCGCTAAAAAATTTGGGGTTGCGGAAGGTGACATCCAGTTTATTGAGCACCTTGCCCGAAGCAAACACCTTGTCCTTGATTTGTTTGCAAGCCCCTACAGCCTTGACTTTTTCAGCAGTGCCGATCTTTTCGATGCCATCATCATTTCTTATCAGGATAAGCCGGTGGCGCAAAGAATTTCGGCAGAAATTATTTTGGGCATGCATGCTTCCAACGGGCGTTTGCCGGTGAGTGCCGGCGGATTTTTGGCGGGCACCGGGCATTCAACACCAAAGTCGCGCCTGACTTACGGTAAACCCTTAGACCTGGGAATTGACACGGCTTTTTTACGAAAGGTTGATTCCATCGCCACCAACGGCATCGAACTTGGTGCTTATCCGGGATGCCAGATCCTGGCGGCAAAAGACGGCGTGGTTTTTTATGATAAGGCTTTTGGGTTCCACACCTACGACAGCATAAAAAAAGTAAGGGAAACCGATGTGTACGACCTGGCTTCGCTGACAAAAATTTTGTCCACTACCCTGGCTTTGATGAAACTCTCTGATGACGGGAAAATAAATATCGACGGACGGCTTTCAGACTATCTGTTGTCTGTACGCGGAACAAACAAAGAGCAGCTCGGTTTTCGTGAGATACTCACACACCAGGCCGGCCTGCAGAACTGGATTCCCTATTACCGGAGCACCATCGTTAAGGATTTCTGGGACACAGCCTATTACCGGCCTGTAATTTCAGAGGAATTTCCGGTACGCGTAGCTGAAAATATGTACATCCGCGAGAATTATAATTACGAAATTTACCGGAAAATACTGGATTCCCCGCTGGGTGAAAAGAAATACACCTACAGCGATTTGGGTTTTTACCTGATGATGGAAATGACGCAGCAACTCGCCAACAGCCCTTTTGATAAGTATATTTATACACAGTTTTACGAACCGATGGGGCTTATGAACCTGAGGTACAAACCCCGTCGTTTTTTTAGCCTTTACCGGATAGTCCCCACTGAAAAAGACCTGGAATTCCGCCACCAGCAATTGCTCGGGGATGTGCACGATCAGGGTGCTGCGATGATGGGCGGTGTCTCCGGACATGCCGGTTTGTTTGGCGATGCCTATGATGTGGCAGTCGTTATGCAGATGCTGCTGAACGGGGGTAATTACGGTGGTCGAAACTTCATCAGAAAAGAAACCGTAGCAGAATTTACCACGGTTCAGTTTCCGGAAAATGACAACCGTCGCGGATTGGGCTTTGATAAACCCATGCTGGAATTCGAAGAACACCGAAGCAATTGTAAATCGGCTTCATCGTCCAGTTTCGGACATTCCGGCTTTACGGGCACCTACACCTGGGCCGATCCCGAAAACGGTTTGGTTTACGTATTTTTGTCGAACCGTGTTTATCCTGATATGTACAACGCAAAAATCATGGAACTGGACATCCGTACAAATATTCATCAGTTGTTTTATGATGCGATTGGAAAGTAAGTTTAAAGTTCAAAGTCTAAAACCTGCAACATCCGTAACCCGTAACCTTTGCCGCGCAATCACTCACATAAAGGACACCATCACCATCCTGCCAAAGCGGAAGGGAAGAAACTGTTCTGGACGGTACTGCTCAACCTGGTCATTACCATTGCAGAGTTTGTTGGCGGCATATTGTCGAATAGCCTGGCCTTGGTTTCGGATGCTTTCCACAACCTCGGTGACACTTTTGCTATCCTGATTGCCTGGATTACGGTAAGAATCAGTAAAAGGGCTTCAGACAAACGACACACTTTCGGTTACAAGAGGATACAAATACTCGCCGCGCTTTTTAATTCGGTTACCCTTATTGCCATCTCCATTTTCCTGCTTTTTGAGGCCTACGAGCGCTTTCTCAACCCATCGCCCGTGAAAAGCCTGCTCATGCTTATTGTGGCTTCCATCGGCTTGCTCGCCAATCTGATCAGTGTGTTGCTGCTGAAATCCCACCAAAAAGGAAACATCAATATCAGGGCAGCATATTTGCACCTTATTGGTGACACCTTGTCCAGCGTGGCTGTCATCATCGGAGGAATTCTGATGTATTATTATTCCATTTACTGGATCGACCCGCTGATAACAGTTTTTATCAGTTTGTACATTTTTAAGGAAACTTACCAGATTCTATACAGTACATATAAAATTCTGATGCAGGGCACACCACCGGGAATTGAGATTGGTGAAGTAGTTGATGTTTTGCTGACATTGCCCGAAGTTAATGGTGTACACCATGTCCATATCTGGAATTTAACAGACAGCGAAATGCACTTCGAAGGCCATTTGGACCTGGAAGAAGATTTGCCGTTGAGCAAAGGCGCCCTTGTGATTGACAAGGCGCAGGAACTTTTAATTGATTCGTTTGGCATTAAACACGTAACCATACAGTTGGAGTTTGACCGCTGCGATGACAAAGAAATTATTCACCAGAAAAATAAATACAATGAATGAAAAAATGAAAAATGTTTTGTTGTGGGTTTTGGCCGCTGTCATTACCATGAGCCTGGTAATTTATCAGCGTGCCACCGGCCCCACCTATCCGGTAAGGGGTGAAATCGAAATCGGTAACGAAACCATTTCCTACGGACTTATCCGCTCCTTTTCAGGCGGGGAAGATGCCGGGATTAGGCTGAAGGTTTTGGACGAAAGCATTACCGGAAAAATTACTTTCAAGCGGTTTAAAAGTTACGACGAATGGGCAACCATGGACATGGGCAGGGAAGGTGATGAATTGACAGCTTACCTGCCAAACCAGCCGCCTGCCGGAAAGATTGAATACAAGGTGAGCCTCTTTAAAGACGGGACGGAATACCGCCTGACCGAAGAACCGGTCATTATCCGTTATACGGGAACAGTGCCGCGACCCATCCTGATCCCCCATATTTTCTTTATGTTCTTTTCGGTTTTGTTTGGGCTGAGGGCAGGTATCGAAGTCTTGCTTAAGCGGAAGGATGCCCGCTATTATTCGGGAGTAACCCTCGTTTTTATTTTGATTGGCGGATTAATCCTCGGGCCGATAGTTCAAAAATATGCTTTCGATGCCTACTGGACAGGCTGGCCTTTTGGCCATGATTTAACCGATAACAAAACACTGGCCATGTTCATCTTCTGGCTGATTGCCTGGTGGCGACTCGGGAAAAACCCCAACAGCCGGATATGGGTGCTTGTCGCAATGGTGGTTATGATTGCCGTTTATATCATACCGCACAGCGCGATGGGTTCTGAAATTGATTTCAGGGAACAGGAAACAGAGCAAGCCCAGTAAGTTGATGGTTTGCGGACAGTATTGAGGTACAAGAATGCCGGAACGCTGTGTAATAAATGCCTTCGGCTTTCCCGCATTCTTGTATTTTTGTGTTCTCACATTCAACCTTTTCCACAACTCAACCTATGACCTTAAACCTAATCATTGTAGCGGCAACTGTCATCATTTCCATACTTGCTTTTAGCAATGGTGAATTAGCGGAAAAGCTGAGGTTCAATGCCTACCTCATCAAACACGACATGCAAAGCTGGCGGTTTTTCAGTTATGGCCTCATTCATGCCGGCTGGATGCACCTGCTCATCAATATGTATGTTTTGTATTCCTTCGGAAAGATAGTTGAAGGCTTTCTGTACGCCCGCTTTGGTATGAAAGGTGTACTGTACTACGGCTTACTTTACCTCGGCGGAATCCTTTTTTCCGTACTGTTCGATTTCAGGAAACACAAGGATGATATTTATTACAATGCCGTGGGCGCTTCCGGTGCCGTGTCGGCGGTTTTGTTTGCCGCTATCTTGGTTTATCCTGAGATGAAACTGTTTATTTTCCCCCTTCCTTTTGCACTTCCTTCCTGGGTATTTGGTATTTTGTACCTGATTTATTCAGCTTACATGGGAAAGAAAGGCGTTGACAATATCGGTCACAATGCCCATTTCTGGGGAGCGGTCTTCGGGATAGTTTTTATCGGGCTTACAGCTCCGGATCAGCTTGGTAATTTTTTTACGGTGGTCTTTAATTGACTTTTTTCAAAAAAAAACCGGGGTCTAATTCATGTTCGGATCAACAGGAAATTTCTTCCAGTAGCGGTATTCGTCGCCCATTTTGTCAAGGAGACTGCCCCACAAGGCCAAGGGGTCGGTGCCCAGAATGGTTTTCCTGTCTGCCCGGCTGACAAGCCAGGAGTTTCTTTTCAGTTCACTTTTTAACTGGTCAACCCCCCATCCCGAATAGCCCACGTAAAACCGGATATCACTGGGTTTCACCATTTTGAGTAAAATCATTTCTTTGATAGCCTCGATATCCCCACCCCAGAACAGGCCTTTGCTGATTTCAATCGATCCATCAATTTGATCCCCGAGGGTGTGAATGTAAAAAAGGGCGTTTGTTTCCACCGGGCCACCAAGGTAAACCGGTGCGTCAAATTCGGGGAAACCCTTTACTACCTCGTTAAAGCCGGACAAGGCGGGTTTGTTGAGGATGACCCCAAACGACCCTTCTTCGTTGTGTTCGGCCAGCAGGATGACCGAGCGGCCAAAATAATAATCACCCATAAAAGGCTCTGACAGCAGCAGCCGTCCTTTGGCCGGGTTGAGGTTGTTGGTTTTAATTTGAAGAAAGCGATCGATGTCATTCATGATTTTGCGCTATTTTTACCCGCTAATTTAATCAAAAAATATACCATTCCTAATTGAAACGGGCTGAGAACCATAAAAAATACCTGCGCTTGCGCAAGGAATTCCCCGGCTTTGTTTTTCAAAGTTATTCATTTTATACGAATAACAAAGGCCTTGCGGCTGAATTTGTTTTTGAACTTTTGGGAAAGTGCGTTTTCAAACCGACGATCAAACTACCGTCCCGCGGGTTTTATTGCTTTGACAAATTGTCAAAAGAAGCTTTGGGAAATTTTGTTTTTCACATCGGGATGGTGGAATTGGCCAGCTACTGGAAAGCCGCCTGTTCCCCGAAGGTGTTCATCAGGCCCCATGCCTTAAACAAAACGCAAATTGCCTGGTGGAAGAAACTGTACTTTCATGGGTTGGGCGAGTTTTTCTACCTCAACGGAATTGTTGCAGGTGAGGATGATTTCATGCAGCTTGTTGCTGAGGGGACAGCCGTTAAATCGGCAACAAACGACCTGAACGCAACGAAAGCGCTGGTTCCTGTCGGGGGTGGGAAGGACTCCATCGTTACCCTCGAATTACTGAAAACTGCCGGTTTGGAAATCATCCCCTTCATGCTGAACCCCAGGGAGGCAAGTGAACGGACGGTGGGGATTGCCGGTTTTTCGACGGACAATTCCATCGTGATACAAAGAAGCCTCGACCAACAATTGCTCGAACTGAACAAACAGGGATTTTTGAACGGCCACACCCCTTTTTCGGCTTTGCTGGCTTTTTGCTCGGCGCTCGCTGCTGTGGCTTCCGGTGCAAAGTACATCGCCCTGTCCAACGAGAGCAGCGCCAGCCAGAGCACGGTTCCCGGAACAAATATCAACCACCAGTATTCCAAATCGTTTGAGTTTGAAAAGGATTTTGTTGGCTATGCCCGAAAATACCTCCATCCCGGTTTGGCTTATTTTAGTTTTCTGCGGCCGGTTAACGAGTTGCAAATTGCCTGGTTATTTTCTGGTTTCCCACAGCATTTTGACAGTTTCCGTTCCTGCAATGTGGGCAGTAAAACTGACAGTTGGTGTGGAAGCTGCCCCAAATGTTTGTTCACTTACAGCATTCTTTCGCCCTTCGTCCCGCCAGAGGAACTGCAATCCATTTTTGGAAAAGATTTGTTCGCCGACGAAGGCCTGCTGCCGGTTTTCGATGAACTAACGGGAAAAGCAGCCATCAAACCTTTTGAATGTGTGGGCACTCCCGGCGAAGTGCAGGCGGCCCTGGCCAAAACCATCCGGGATTTTGAAGGAAAACCCCTGCCCGTTTTGCTGAAGCATTTTCTGACAACTGTTCCGCCGGCGACGATGGAAACTTTGCTGAACAGCTTCGAGGAAGAGAATTTCCTGCCGGAGGCGTTTACGCAAATCTTAAAGGATGCGTTGTTCAGGAAGCAAAAAACTGCCTTCAGGGATTTTCTGGAAAATGTTTTAGACGGAAACAATAAAGTCCTGCTGCTTGGTTTTGGCAGGGAAGGCCGTTCTTCGTACCGCCTGTTGCGGACTTATTTCCCGGAACTGGAAATCGGCATTGCAGACCGGATGCAAAGTTTGGAAGGAAGTAAAGAGTTGGCAAAGGACAAGTTCCTGATATTTCACCTTGGCGAAGGCTACAAAAATGCAATAGGGAAATATAATTTTGTATTCAAATCCCCGGGTGTTTCGCTCAGCGATTTCCCTCCCTTTGATGAATCGAAAATAAGTTCGCAGACCGACCTTTTTCTGAGGTTTTACCGTAACCAAACAATTGGGGTGACCGGCACCAAAGGTAAAAGCACTACGGCCAGCTTGGTGGTGCATTTGCTGAAAGAGGCGGGCAGAAAAGCCGTTTTGCTCGGAAATATCGGTGTACCGGCATTTGATTTAATCGACAAAATTGAGGGTGAAACCGTTGTTGTTTTTGAACTTTCGGCCCACCAGTTGGAGTACCTCCACAGCTCGCCACGCGTGGCCGTTTTGCTGAATGTTTTTCCCGAACACCTTGACTATTTTGGAAGTTTCGAAAAATACCGCGCAGCCAAACTGAATATTTTTAAACATCAGTTGCCGGGCGATGTGACCATTTCTGAAAAAACAATCCAATACGAAGAACTGCAAGCCCCTTTTGATTTGACACTTCTTCCTTTGAAGGGGGCGCACAACCAGAAAAATATTTTAGCTGCTTTACAGGCGGTTGCAGTTTTTGGCGTTGATCCGAAAGAGGGACTTTCCAATCTGAAAAGTTTTCGGCCCCTGCCGCACCGTTTGGAATTTGTCGGCAATTTTGGCGGCATTCAGTTTTACAACGACAGTATTTCAACCGTTCCCGAATCTGCCATAGCGGCTGTGGAAACTTTGGAGCAGGTGAAATCCCTCATCCTCGGGGGCCACGACCGGGGAATCGATTATTCGGGATTGGTCGGGTATTTATCAAATTGCGATATCGCAACAATTGTTTTTCTTGGAAAAGCCGGTGAAACAATGCGGAACCTTTTTGAGCGGGAGGAAAATCTTCATGCCAATTTGTTTACAGTTAATAATCTTGAAGAAGCAATGAACGTCGTGAAAGCCAATTCCCGACAGGGAGGCATTTGCCTGCTTTCACCTGCTGCTGCCAGCTACGACCAATATCATAATTTTGAACACCGGGGCGATACGTACAAAGCTTTGGTCAGGAAAATGTTTGCCTAAAAAAAGCGGGGAAAGCCCCGCTTTGTTTAAGTTTTTGCTTCTGTCTTGTCTTCCGGCTTTTCTTTTTTCTTTGCCGGTGTTTTTTTCGCGGTAGTTGTTTTCTTAGCAGTCGTTGCTTTTTTAGTTGTGGTTTTTTTCACCGGCTTTTTTTCGGCTTCTTTCTTTTCGGCTTCCGCCGGGGTGGTTTCCGTTTCTTTCTTCCCAGCTTTCACGACAGCCTTTTCCGGTTCTTTGATAATGGCCGTTTCCTCTTTTTTAGTTTCTGTTTTCTTGGTTGTGGTTTTCTTTGCCGCGGGCTTTTTGGCCGTTTCTTTTTTTGGTTCTTCTTTTTTTGGCTCTGTTTTTACGCTAGGTTTTTCTTCTTTCTCAGTTACATCTTTGGGCGTTTCAGCTACTTTGGGTGCAACAAACTTTCTGTCTTTTTTTCTTTTGCGCCTCACACCGTAAGACCCCAATATTATTTTACCTCTTTTGGTTTTTTTGTCACCTTTTCCCATAGTACAAATATTTTAAATTAATTTTCCGTAAAATTATGAAAAATACGCTATCCGCAAAAATTATTGCCCTGATTTTTCTTTTAAGTGAAACCGTTTCTCGATTCCTTCCACTTTGTTAATGCTTCTTCGTGTCCAGTCCAGTAAAGTTTGTAAACGTTCCGTATCCGAAAGCTGCCAGTTCAGTTTTTCTTTCCGCATCCTTTCGGTCAGTGTGAACAGCACGAGTGCTGCCGAAACGGAAATGTTGTAGCTTTCCGTAAAGCCGTACATTGGGATGCGCAAAAAAGCGTCGGCATTGTTGATGGCAAGCTCAGAAAGGCCGGTTAATTCCGTCCCAAAAGCCACCGCTATCTTTTGGTCGAGATCGATGTCTTCCAGAGTGTTGCTTTCTTTGTGCGGGGTGGTTGCCACGATTTTGTAGCCGTCCTTACGCAGTTTCTGAAAACAGGAAAGGGTGTTGTTCGCCTGCTCGTTGTAAGTGTTCAGATTGAGCCATTTTGATGAGCCCAGCGCCACATCAGGATTGACCGTGTATTGGTTTTGGTTTTCGATAATGTGTATGTCCAGTACGCCACACAGGTCGCAGCTACGTAAAACGGCGCTGGCATTGTGTGGCTGGTAAATGTCTTCGAGCACAGCGGCAATGTGTTTGGTTCGGTATTGTACAACCCTTTCAAACAACGCTTTCCGTTCCTCAGTCAGAAAAGTGCTTAAATAATCCAGCAGTTGTTTATTTGTAGTCGTGTTCAATATTCCTTGTTCGATATTCAATTTCTTTTTTCACAATGAAAGAAGGGTTTTACACTGGAAGAATGCCTTAGAGGTTTTTTTCCGGGTAAAGAGCATCCCACCAACTGCTGTCATTTTTCAGCCATTTGTCAAACCAGGCCAAAATTGTTTTCTGCCATTTCAGGCGTTTATTGTAATCGGTAATATGGTGATTCTGTTTTTGCACTTCAACTAATTCCACCGTTTTTCCCAACAATTTTAAAGCCGTGTACATTTGAATGCTTTCACCGGGTGGCACATTCGTGTCGGCATCGCCATGTAGGAGTAGCAGGGGTGTTGTTACCTTATCGGCATGAAACAAAGGGCTTTGTCCGGTGTACAATTCAGGGTTGTTCCAGGGGAAACTGTTTGCCGAAGCCACCGAACTGTACAAATAGCCCCAGTAACCTTCGCCCCAATAAGAAGAAATGGAACTGATGCCGGCGTGGGAGATGGCAGCCGCGAAGATGTTGGTGCGCGTGGTCAGCAACATGGTCATGAAACCGCCGTAGGAAGCGCCGATGCAGCCGACTTTTTCCGGGTCCACAAAGTCATGCGCTTTCAGGAAAAGCTGCGTGCCGGAAATAATTTCATCGGCAACGGTAATGCCCCAGTTGTTGACGTGCAGGGCCGAAAATTCCTGCCCGTATCCCGTTGCCCCACTGGGTTGGGGCACGAAAACAACAAACCCCATTGCAGCAAAAAGATTCTTCGGGTAGCGCCCACGGAAACTCCGGTCGGTAGGGCTTGTACCCCCGTAATAATATACAATCAGCGGGTACTTTTTCTCCGGGTCAAAATCAGGTGGATAATAAACCCTGCCTTCAATGGTTTCTCCATTTTCATTCTCAAAATCCCAGTCTTCGGTCAGGCCAAATTGTACATATTTGAGTGCATCCCCCTCAGGGTTTGCCAGCTCGTTCTGCAATTTGCTTTGCAGGTTGTAATCATAACAAACGGCCGGACTGGAAATGCTGTTTCCGGTGTACACCATCATTTGCCTGGTACTGGAGAAGCTCATGTTCTTTACAACGTCAACTTTTGCGTTGAGGTCTGAAAAAGTACGGGTCTCAGGATTGAAAACGTAAGCCTTTTTATAGGTGCGGTCTTGCCCGATGCAATAAATAAGTCCGTTGCCAGAATTCCACCAGACCTGGCCAATGCTCGGATTGAAGTTTCTGGAAATGGCCTCCACACTGCCCGGGTTTAAATCGTAAATGTAGGCCTGGTTATCGTAATCGTTGGGGGTTTTTCCGTTGCCCACCACGTTGCCGGCATCTCCAAAAAGCACGGGGCTTCCGGTGACCAGCAATTTTTTCCCATTGGGGGAATAAATGGCCGAGCCGCCATAATTTTTCTCCCAGATGGTGTCCACACTCAGGTCGGAAAGATGAAGTTCCATCAGTATTTGTTTGGAATAAGGGCGTTCTGAAAAATCAGGGAAGTCGTGTGAGATGAGGATGCTTTTCCCGTCAGGGCTGATGTCGTGAAGGTTGTTGCCAAGGTAACCGAAGGTCAGCCGTCGTGTTGTAAGGTCTTCAATTGTCAATTGATAAAGTTGCGTCCGCATGCGCCACCAGGGCCAGCGGTCGGGCATCCCTTCCACTTTGTACACCCCTTGCTGTTTTTCCTTTGGTTTTTCCGTCATGGAATAAATCAAAAAAGAAGCATCTTTTGCCCAGCGGTGGTCGTTGAAATTCTTTTTGCTTTGTAACAAGACCTTGCTTGAAAGCCTGTCAAGATCGAGGATTTCGAGGGTGTTTTTTCCGGCAACCTCCGTGGCATAACTGATTTGATGCCCGACAGGCACCCATTTTACCTGGTGCATTTTTCTGCCCCGTGAGCTGAAGATGATTTGTCCGTTTTGGCGATGCTGAATCTCAAACCAGTTTTCACTTTTACCTTTTGGCGGGAAGGTTTCGCTGTAGCGGAGCATAACATACTTTGCGTCTGGGGACAAAGAAGCATCCTTCAGGCGCAATCCGTCCAGCAGTAGTTTCATGTCCATAAAATGCTTAGGGTTCAGGCTTAAGCTGATGCTTTCCCCCGCTCCGGCACGGAATTTTGTTTGTACTTTCCATTCGGTTTCTTCACCTTTGCTGAAAAGGGAAACAATAACGATGAGGTGTTTGCCGGGCTCCAGTTCCAGTTCCTTCTTTTTCTTTGCAACATCTTTTCCTTTTTCCGAAAAACGCAACTTCGAAAGTTCTTTCTCCCCGTCAACGAACAACAAAAAACACTGCGGGCTTTCGATTTCGAAGGTAAGCGTGCTATAGCTTTCATTTTGCAGGTAAACTGCCTGCCAGTTAAGTGCAAAATCCGCTTTTTTTGGTTCCGGGATTTTCAGTACTCCCTTTTTCCCTGTCTTCTCTTTTTTCCAGGAAACGGCTTTGTTCTGTTGCCAGAGGAAAACCTCATCTTCAAACGGCTGTTCCACAGTTTTCAGTTCGGAAGAGAGTAAATCAACATCTTCGTAAACTTCACCTTCCAGGTTCTTTTCCTGATGGAAGGCAGGCAGTGCTGCCTCAAAAGGCCCTGCCGTAAGCCATTGTACAACGGGCACTTCCGTGTTTGCGGTATCGGGTATGGCCGCGTTTGCCCTGATGAAAGACATCAGTAATAAAATAAGGAAGACAGGACGTGAATTTTTGTTCGCAAAAAGGTGTAATAAATTGCTTGAAAGAGGGATGGCTTTCATACTCGGCAGCTTTGTTGGTTATAGAAATAAAACTTGTTTTTGCTGAATTGGGCGCATGCAAAAATACGAAAATGCCGGGCAATTAAAATGTAATCTAATTGGTATGTGGATAACTTGTCTGTTTTTGGTTGTAACCCTGAAAATGGTCTTTATTGAAAGTGCACATTTCTTCCGTTCCTGTATTTGTAGCCCTGTTATGTTCTGTTGCATTGTTAAAAGGAGTGTTACAGATATGTGAATTTTGCCTTTTTTTACCAGAATCTGTTCCCTTTGTTTTTGTCAATAAAAAGTTTTTCAGTTTTAACCAAAGTGCTGAGATGACAAGTTTTGCAGTAGCAGGAGGTTTCCACCACCCGTGAAACAGGCAGGGCAGAAAAAAATGCGCTGGTATTTTCGTTTATTAAGAAGAATAATATACTTTTGCACCCTCAAATTAAAAGGTATGGCAAAGAACAAGAAACAGCCCGTTTCGGGCGATAAGCGACTGGAAAACATCGAAGAAACCCTGTCGAAAACAGAACAGTTTATTGTAAACAACCAAAAGAACATTATGACGGTTGTGCTGATAATTGTTGTTTTGATTCTCGCTTATTTCGGTTACAGCAAATATTACATTGAGCCCAATACCCTGGAAGCCCACGAACAAATGTTTGCAGCCGAGGCCTTCTTCGATGCCGACTCACTGGACAAAGCCCTGTACGGTGACGGCAACAACCTCGGGTTTCTCGATATTGCCGATGAATACAGTATGACTAAGCCGGGCAACCTGGCAAACTATTATGCAGGTATTTCTTTCCTGAGAAAAGGGGATTTCGACCAGGCCATTAACTTTTTGGAATCGTTTGATGGCGACGACCACATAATAAGCTGCATGGCAACCGGTGCCATTGGCGATGCTTATCTTGAAAAGGGTGACAACTCCAAAGCCATTGCTTACTATCTTGAAGCAGCCAACAAAGAAGACAATAACTTTACGGCTCCTTTGTTTTTATTTAAAGCGGCACAAGTGCACGAGATTGATGGCGATTTTGAAGATGCTGTTCGTGTTTATACCCGGATCAGGAAGAATTATTCTACAAGTAACGAGGGCAGAAACATTGAAAAGTACATCGCCCGTGCCAAGACCAAAGCGAAAAAGTAATAAGATTGCGTTCGATTTATACAGTGAAAACCCGGTGATTGTCACCGGGTTTTTTTACTTTAGCCCTCAGCAAAGTGGCAGAAAGGGGAATCAAACCGAAAAACTGGGTACATGAAAAAAAAAGAAATACGCATCGTGTTCATGGGTACGCCTGAGTTTGCCGTCCCTTCGCTGGCAGCAATCCTCGAAGCGGGATACAAGCTTGTGGGTGTAATAACCGCCCCCGACAAGCCGGCGGGAAGGGGAAAGAAACTAAATGTTTCAGCTGTTAAAAGATTTTCACTGCGGCAGGGGCTCAATGTACTTCAGCCTGTCAAGCTCAAAGACGAAAACTTTATCAATGAACTCCGGGAATTAAAAGCCGATTTACAAGTGGTGGTGGCTTTTCGCATGTTGCCCGAAAAGGTTTGGGCGATGCCACCATTGGGCACTTTTAATTTACATGCTTCATTGTTGCCCCAATACCGTGGGGCTGCCCCCATTAACCATGCGATAATAAACGGCGAAAAAAGCACCGGCCTTACCACTTTCTTTCTTGACGCATTAATTGATACCGGAACAATCATTCAACAACAAAAAATTCAAATCGGGGAAGATGAGAATGCGGGCAGCCTTCACGACAGGATGATGATTGCCGGTGCGGGGCTTGTTGTCGAGACCATTGAACTGATCCGCAAAGGACAGCTAAATCCGGTCAGGCAATCAGACCTGCTTGCTGCGCGAGAGCTTCTGCACCCCGCACCCAAAATCTTCAAGGCGGATTGCCAGATCAATTGGGAAAAACCGTTGGGGGACATCCATAATTTTGTGCGGGGGTTAAGTCCTTATCCTGCGGCTTTCACCACATTTGTTTCACCAACCGGGGAAGAATTGCCCGTCAAAATATTTAAAACCGTCAAAAAAGAAGTTGTCCATGGCGTGCAGGCCCGAAGGCTTATTACTGATGGAAAACAAGAACTGAAAGTAGCTGTTCAGGGAGGTTATCTCTATATAATCGAATTGCAGAGGCCTGGAAAAAAACGGATGCCGACAAGTGATTTTCTGCGGGGAAACAATTTGGAAGGAGAGTGGAGTGCCCGTTAAAACCTGCCCGGTTAGCGCCTTGATTACCCCGAAAGGCTTGTTATAACAGGCTTTTTAGCCTTGTTTTCACCACAGTTTATTAACAAAAGGCCTGTTTTATTAACAATTCGGGTGAAAATCACCCAAAAGGCTTGTTTCTTCTGGGATTCAGTGTAATTTTGTTAATGTTAATTCTTAAAGTTTAATCAATTTAAAAAATTTGTACTATGAACAAAGCTCAATTAGTAGATGCAATGGCCGCACGTGCCGGAATGAGTAAAGCCGATGCCAAAAAAGCACTCGAAGCTTTTGTCGGGGCAACAACTGACGCCATGAAAGGTGGTGACCGTGTAGCAATGGTTGGATTTGGAACATTCTCAGTTTCAACAAGGGCAGCCCGCAAAGGCCGCAATCCGCAAACCGGTGCAACAATTGACATCGCCGCAAAAAGAGTTCCTAAATTTAGCGCAGGGGCCGAACTGAAAAATGCAGTGAAGTAAATTTTCAGAAAGAAAGTCATTGAACGTCCTGCTCACCAGAGCGGGGCGTTTTTTTTTGGATATGTTTTTGGTAGTCAAACACAAAACGGTAAGGCAGCAGCGCATCATCACCGGCATACGCCACGCCGATTCTTTTAGCTGTCTGAATCTCCGCCTCCCCGACAATGAGTTTTCTGTCTTCGATCCAGAGATCCCCGTCATTGAGTTTCATTCCATTGTGCTCAAGCGTAATTCCGAGGGCTTTTGTAAGTTTTCCGGGGCCGTTGGTCAGGGCGTAACCCGGCTTTTTCTTTCCGGTTCTTTCCAGCATCTTGCCTATACCAACTACTGGGTAAATACCCCTGATTAAAATGGCATGGGGAATGTCCTGTTCCCCGCTCACCACATTGAAAAGATAATGTATCCCATAGCACAGGTAAACGTAACTGACACCACCCGCCCTGTACATGACCTCAGTCCGTTTTGTTCTTCGTTCGCCAAAAGCATGAGAAGCCCGGTCACGGATGCCGGCGTAGGCTTCGGTTTCGGTAATTATCCCGCCGGTTTCAACACCATCGATACGAGTCATTAAAAATTTTCCGCACAAGTTTTTCGCCAAAGCAACGACATCGTTTGAGCGGTAGTGGGAGAGTGGCAGTTTCAAAGTTTTCTTACAAAGTAAAACCAATCCCGAAGGTCAGTGAAACATAGCTGATCTCCTGCTTAAAAGAGGTGGTGTAAGGTTCGCCTTCCCAATCCCAGCCAATCACATTGTTAAACCGGACCGGGGAGCCGGTGTAGTCGGCAAAAACCAGGAGGTAGTAATTCGATAAGCTGAATGTAAAGCCCGTGCCGAGGGAATAACCGTAACTGAATGCTTTGTCGCTTTGCCGGAGGTATTCTGCTTTTTCGCCCGTTGTTTTTTGGGTGGTACGGATAATGAAATGGGGTGAATAGCCCCCGTAAAAACCAAAGAGCGCCCTGATGTCCCAGCTAATGGCATCGCTAAGCGGAAAATGCAGATAGGGGCCAAGCAGCATGCCGCCACTGCTCCAGTTCCGGAGCGTTTCGATACTTACGCCATAATCGGGATGCAGGCTTTCGAGTTCGTTCTTGTATTTCTCTGTGTTGAGTTTATTGCTGCTGTAAAGCCCCACGGCAGCGATACCAAAGTTGTGGGCAATCCGGTAGGCATAGCTGATTTGAATGGCAACGCCGGTTTTTGCCCAGCCCGAAGTGGAGTCGGAGATATCTGAGCGTGCAAAATCGCTGAGCGGGAAAGACGGGCCGATGGCAAGCCCGATTTGGTTCCTGGTGTTTTGAGCGGTCAGGGCCAGGGAAGCAAAAAGAAAAAGGATTACTGTTTTTGTTTTCATTGGACAAAGTTAGGAAAATTTTAACCCCCTCACCGCTTCACCACCTTCATCCCCTCAACTTCCTTCCCCTCCCAAAACATCACCACATGATAAACCCCGGCAGGAAGGATGTTGCCGTTTTGGTCTTTTCCGTCCCAGCGGGTTTGGATGCTGCCTTTGCCGCCACTTCGGCCCGACTTAATCACTTTGACCCGCAGCCCGGCGTTGGTGTAGATTTCGATTTGCACATGCCCGCTAAAATCCCATTTTGCGGAGAGGGTGGTGGAAGTGGAAAACGGATTGGGAGCAGCATCGATGCAGGGCGAGCCATCTGCAATCTGGTAGGGGTGTTCCCATTTGCCCAGGAAGAGGGGGTCTTCATCAATATTTGTTTCATCGTAATGCACCCTGCACCAGGTATCGCCATTACACAAAGGGTCAACGAAAATACTTTCCTCGCCACCCTCGATTAATGAATTGTAAATGTACAGGTGGGAAACGATTTCTTTTTGGGGTTCCCAAACAGAAATATGAAGCGGCATACTACCTTCATTGTATGAAATGCAATTGTAAAGGTACAGGTTTGCATCAAGCATATTGAGGGAAGGTTCATCCTCAACAATTGAGTTGTCGCTAAAAGTGCAATTGACTAAATAAAGGTCTTGGTTTAAATGACTAACAATTGCCTCGTACAAAAAACCCGGCTTGTCAAAAAGGCGTTCCATTGCCGTTTGGGGATTGGCCTTTGGTGGACAACCTGTGCCTAACATAAGCTAAAGCTGCATACCGCAAATTATTGTAAAACAGGAAAATTATTCGATAAAATGGAATACATTTGTAAGCAGAAATATTTTTAGTTTAAACGCGGTACGCACTTTAGCTCTGCCGTTAGCCGCAAGTGTCAGTCAAAATCGAATTACAGACTTCAATTTGAAAAATGAGATTTTGTACGTAAAACTGAATTTTGATAATTGAGAGAATAAAGAAAATAAAAAAGAAAAAACGGAACGGAATTGACTTAACATCCGAGTCCTGAAAATGTAACTGAATCGAAAAACAACAGAGCACTGCCGAATCCTTTCTGTTAAAAAAACCGTTCTCGTTTTGATTAAATATTCCACCCAAAAGTTGAGAACTTGAAATTCCCATTCAAAAAAACCGGAACCAAACTGAATTGACATTGGAGACAAAATGCAGATTTGACGTTCATTGAAAATCAATCGTTGAGATTAAAAAAACTGAACCGGTAGATTTTAGTTCGTTGTTCTTTTCAAAACTTGTATTCTTCTTGAATTTTTCAACTTTTGAAAAACGTACCATATTGCCATCGTAAACTTCTTCAATGCAACAGTCGAGAATTATACTTTCACCCTTTGCGGGTTAAACCACATCATCACAGTTTTGCGCCTGAATGTAAAACAGTACCGGAAAGAAAAGGAAAACCAAGAGGGGCTTTTTCATAATGATAGTTTACACAAAGACATTAAAATTGACGGTAAAAACAAACTTTGCTTTTACCAGAAAATACTGTAATTTACCTCTTTACCACCTTCAAACTCTCCACTTCCTTTTCTCCATAAAACATCACAACAAAATAAGCTCCGGCAGGTAGGTTTTGCCCTTTGTTGTTGGTGCCGTCCCATTGCAGTGTTTTATTGCCGCCGGATAAATAACTTGTGAGCAGGGTTCTGACTTTAAGGCCGTAACTGTCGTAAATTTCAACCCTTGTGGTTTTTTTCGATTTGTAAGTAATGTGTATTGTTGTGTTGGTTCCAAAAGGATTTGGCGCGGCAGCAAGCCCTTTTGGTTTACTAACATTGCGGTTACCAGGTCCTATTTCATTAAAGCCAACAATGGTTTCATTCCATTCGTAGCAGCCCATATCGATTTTGCCCCCTACTATGCGCGGGTTACCGGCAAGGTCGGTCTCGGGCAACTCAATAAAATCGGGCAGGCCGACAAGCGTGCCGGCATTAATGCATGGCGATCCGTTAGCAATCATATACGGGTCGCCCCACATGCCCAGAAAATTAGGATCATCATCAATATTGCTGTCATCATAATAATGGGCGCCATTCAGCCCGTGCTTTATGCTTGCTTCGCCTCCTTCCAGCAAGGAGTTGTAAAAATACAGCCAGGCCGTATCAGTAGTGGTATAGTTGCTGGAATATATTGGAAAGTCTTCATTTTGGTCGAAAAAAATGCTGTTGTAAATATGTGCATCAGCACCCTGGAAGGCAGCTAGCCCAACCCCACCTTCTTCCATTAAATTGGCATTGTCCACAAAGGTACAGTTTACAATATAAGGCTCAAAGTTTAGCCACATCGAAAGTCCGTTGTCGTTATTACCTGCAAAAAGGCAGTTGATTATAGTGGTGGGCTTTTCGTGTTCCTCTACATAAAAGTACGGGTCGCCCAATATTGACATGCCACCGCCACCCGGGTATTCAGGATAGTCGTAGTTGGGCATATTGTCAATGAATTTACAGTTGATAAACTCATTATAAAAATCAGGGTTGTCTGCATCAAAGCCTATGGCGAGTGCCGAACTCCCTCCCCTGTTGTTGCTAAAAACAGAGTTTTTCACAACGGCCCGGTTGCATGTATTGATGTTGGCACCATTAATTGAATTGGTAACGGTGATACTGTCCAACAATATATCGGAATCACCAATGTAGAAAATGAAAGAACTGGGGTAAGATGGATGTTCATGTTTCCTGTACGCCCTTTTCATGGTAATGTTCTTAAAGCTGTAGTTCCTGGTGAGCATTTTTCCTGTCAAAAAGCCGTATTCATACCTACCGTCCCACACAACCCCGTCCATACTTTCGCCCTGCATAATAACATGGCTCCTGATATTCAGGGGAAATTTTTCGCCATTGGCTGTATCGGAATATACCCCGTTGGCCAGGTGAATGGTGTTGCGGACGGTTGAGTCCTCCACTATTTTTGATAAAGCGGCAAAAATGGTTTTTAAGGGTTCATCAGCAGTAAAACCGTTGTTGGTATCGCTGCCGTTTTGCGGGTTAACATACAAATCGCCATCGTATGGGGTTATTGCCGCATGCAGTATATCGTAATCAGAAAACAATTCAGGGGGCCAGGCGAAATAGTTAATTGGTTTCAAAACGCTGAAAGTGTCTAAAACAAGCTGGATCGTTGGATATTCGTCTGTTTTAGATATATCACATATATCTGCTGCCGCATTTTTATAAATGCTACACCGGTTTGTTACATCAAATGTTACGGTACAACCGGCCCTGATACCTATCCCTCCGGTAGTGGTAAAAGCCTGGTTAGCATAAACACTAACGCCACTTAAGTGTACTTCCGAAAACAGTATCTGTATGCCACCACCATTACTGTTAACTTTATTGTTTCGAACAACACAATTGGCTATATCAATCTTACTGTTTTTAATGAACATACCACCTCCGTTTCTTAAACTGTCATAAACGCCTCCCGTCAGGTAACCCGAGCCATTGGTTAGTGTAAAGCCATGCACAACAGCATTTTCACAACCATATACCAGTACACAGCTTCCGGTTTTATTGCCGTTGATGATGGTGGAATACTTATATGAAACATCGCCGGTGGTAAATGCCAGGCTGGCCAGGGTAATGCTTTTTCCCAACAGGTCAACATTTTCGTAATAAGTACCCGGCCATACCAAAACAATGTCGTCGTTTACCGATGCATTAACCGCATCCTGTATGTGCAAAAAATGCCCGGTGCTATCCTGTTTTACTTCCCACACCGTGGCAAATACCGGCAGGCTGAAAACCATCACGCAAAGCAGTAGTATTGATCTTTTCATTTCCTTTAATGTGAATTTTTTAACCAAACATTTATTTGCGGGCAGGGCAGTGGGTAACAATCAGGTGATGGTTACTATTCGTTTCGCCCTGCCCGCAATAGCTTAATTATTCCACAATAATTTTCTTAGTTGTAACAACACCGTTTACGCTGATGGACATAAAATAAAGGCCAGGGCTTAACAGGTTTCCGCCGGTATCGGTTAACAATATCGTACCGCTCAGGTTGCCCTCGGGGTAATTTTTATCCACAGGCACCGAAAGGGTTTTACCACTGATATCGGTAAGCGTTATTTTTAAACGGCCGGTTTCAGGCATATACAACTCGTAGTTTAGTTGGCCTGCCGAAGGGTTGGGCCAAACAGCGATGTTAAAAGTAGCTGTTTGGCTGTTTTGTTCACCCTTGTTTTTGAAAGAAATATACACCCTGCTGCTGCCGACATATCCTTTTAAACTGCGTTTTTCAAAATTCCGGGTACGTTCATTAAACACTGAATAATTGTCAACCACATTGTTTTGTGATGATTTGTTGGCAAAGTATTCCTGGAACACGATATCGTCGGGGGCATAGCCTTCTTCAAGGTAGGCCCTCAGTATAACTGCCGTATCTTCGGGTAACAGGGCCACGGCACCCACGCATATCGTATCGATGAAAGCACCCAGCTCCAATGGGTTAAGCGGGTAATCGAGTTCGATGATAATAGGCGTATAGGATGAGGTTTCTTCATACTGGAAATACTCAACAACTGGCCTGTGTTCTTTCTTAGTAGGGTAGCCTGAATTTTGCCACTGGAAGTCTGCTGTTTCTTCGGCAGTGAGCATCGCCATGCCACCGTAGCGGATGGTACGGTTGGTTTGGTCGCAAATCCATGGTGTAGCTGTAACGCCTCCATAAGTTGGCCCGTCCCAGATCACCTCATCCGATTTGTAGCAATAATAATCCATGCCATTTACATTGCCCCTGATCTCGGTAAGCGAAGAAAGGATATTGGCACCAAACAGGGCATCAAATATATCCTGTTCCTCTTCCAGAAAATAACCCACCCAGTTGTCGTTGTCGGCATAAACCGGAATTTGGGTTTCTTCGTCTTCCACATTGCCTTCCATCCAAAAGTATTTTGATTCGTAGCCAGGTGTGTATTCCAACTTATAGCCTTCAATGGATTTGATATTTGACAGGTATTCAGGAACCCAGTAATCCCATACCGGTATTTCGTTTTCATCATAGTCTGCATGTACTATTTGAGCGGAAAGGTCACTGGGGTTAACAAGGTTGTAGCTTAGGTTTAAAGTTGCAAACCCATCTTCCACGCTGCTTTGCGTAAAAACCTCATCGGTTGGCCAGGGCTCGTAATCGTTTTGCCCTGTATTGCCCAAATGCCGTGGTACCGATATCCAGTTTACAGTGGTTAAAAGCAGTATCCTGTCACGGGGCACGTAATCCATTACCGTAAAATTGGAATAGCCACCGTTGGGGATGATAGCCTGGTTTGTTGCCGTGTTAAAACAAATCCCCGGCTCCTGCCTGACAAAAGATCCCATAAAATCAAAATGAGTATTATTAAACGAAGTAAAAGTAACAGTCGGATTGCTTTCCTCAGGTTTTAGCACATACATGCCCGATAAATTACTTGCATTGCACCTTGTAAATGCCATCAGTTCGTGTGAATGGGGATTATTCTCAAGGCCTGTTACCCCCTCTGTGCCGAATTCCGCCAGCAGGCTTAGCGAATTGTTCGAACCCACAGAATAGACCCTGCCTGTTTTGTTAACGACACCATGGCGTGTTAAAGCATAAACATTTTGTTTTTCTTCATCAACGGCAATATCCAAAAAAGACTCATTTGATCCGTTTATTTCCGCTTCCTGAATATCATTGTTGCAATCCCAAACATAGAGTTTTCCTGCATTAATAAAGTAACATTCGCCATAATTATCTGCCCTTTTAGTATACCTTGCCCATTGAATATGTTTAGGGTTGGAATAGGTTGTAGCCAGTTCCGTATAATCGTAGTTGCCTTCGAATTTTCCCAACACACCATACATAGATGCCCGTGTAGCCGGATCAATATCGGCTTTGTTATGATAAATGGTGAAATACACATCCTTTGTTGCCTTGTTAAAAGTAAAATCGCAACTGCTGCTAACATCACTGGTGTAGGTTTGTACACTCAGGTTTTGGGTTTTTTTGAGGTTGTAGTTATTTGCATCGTAGATCACGATTACCGGTGAAAGAACAGAGCGCATATTACTTGTTATGTACAGCTTTTGTTGTGGTGAAATATACATGTCGCTGCAATAGGGCTGATTGACGTTTAACACATTCGAAAAAGAATTGGTGGCAGGATCAAACTTTTGCAGGTAAGTGTTATTGTTTTCATGGGTAAGCACTAACAGGTCGCCGCTGTATTTATTGTATTTGCAGTCGCCAATGGGCGATTCGAAATCAAAAACCAGGGGGCTGCCATAGGTAGTTGCATCAACCATGACCAAGGTACTGTTGTCGTGCTTCAGTTTTGAAAACAATACAATTTTATTGGCATCAGGGTAATATACCGATTCGTAGGCCATGGTGCCGGTTTGGTGGAAATCGGAATGTAATTGACTTTCAAGTTTTTCTATGCCGCTTCTGACCTGGTTTATAAAAAACAGTTTATTGGAGTTGCCAACTAAACCTTTATGATAGAAATTTTTGAAGCCTTCTTCAAATGGGACAAATGAATAGGTTTCCTGGCTTAATGTCAATTTTATTATTTCGTTCACTTTGCTCACGTACATACTATTACCAGAGAACAACATCGAATTAGGGTTGTTCTGATCATCGTCAAAACTGTCAGTATCCAGACTTTGAATAATTCCATAGGGGGGATGTGTGTCTATTATCCGGATATCATTCCCTTCATATGGTGAAGTTCCTATTACCAGCTTGTTTGTCGTTTCAAAAATCGCTGCACTACAAACACTTTTAAAACTATGGTTTATACTGGCTATCGCCTGATGTAAGTCAGTATTTATTACTGTTGTTTGACCATTTGTTGACGAATTATTATCAAATGGCAAACAAAACAACATATTAAAACCGGTCTCTGTTTTTTTTACAAAGAACTTTTTTTCGTTTCCGGTTTGTATAGGGTAAGTGTATGAAAAAATTGGCATGCTGTTAAATGTAACTGCACTATAGGCTTCGACCCCTCCAAGTCGGCTCACATAAAAAGCGTCATCCGTTCCATTGTTTGTTGTAAACTCAATATCAAAAACCCCGGTGCTCAGATTGTCATTTGCAAAACGTGAAGTTAAAATATTGGTTTGCAGATCAATACTGTAGGCACGAAGATGAGATGCACCATCAGAAGCCGCAAATGCCCAGTAAAACTGTCGCCGTGCGGGATCCCATTTAATTATATTCAGACCTTCTGAAACGACAGGTACTCCTTGTGTAATAACTGTTTCACTTTGTATGTTATCAGGGTCACTGATGTTCAGTCT
>JAKIVD010000044.1 GCA_021647205.1 Bacteroidales bacterium
CTGGATTTGAAACACGCCAAAAAGGTGCTCGATAAAGACCATTACGGATTGGATAAAATAAAGGAAAGAATACTGGAGTACCTCGCTGTGCTTAAGCTGAAAAACGACATGAAAGCGCCCATCCTGTGTTTTGTAGGCCCTCCCGGGGTCGGGAAAACTTCATTGGGAAAATCCATTGCCCATTCACTGGGAAGAAAATATGTCCGGATGTCGTTGGGCGGATTACGCGATGAATCGGAGCTTCGCGGCCACCGCAAAACATACATCGGTGCCATGCCCGGACGTATTTTGCAAAACCTTAAAAAGGTGAAATCGTCTAATCCGGTGTTTATGCTGGATGAGATTGACAAGGTCAGTGGAAATAATTATAGCGGCGATCCCCAGGCTGCGTTGCTGGAGGTGCTTGATCCCGAGCAAAATAACACTTTCTATGATAATTATCTGGAACTGGAATACGATTTGTCGAAGGTAATGTTTATTGCCACGGCCAATACCCTTTCGGGGATTCATCCGGCCCTGCTCGATCGTATGGAGATTATTGAATTGAGTGGGTATTTGATGGAGGAAAAGGTCGAAATTGCCAAACGCCATCTGTTAAGAAAACAATTTGAAGAAAACGGAATCAAAAAAGGTCAGCTGGTATTTCCCAAAAAAACCATCGAGACCATTATCGATAAATATACCCGTGAGGCCGGCGTGCGTTTGTTGGAAAAACAAATTGCAAAGGTCATCCGTAACCGGGCTAAATTTATTGCCATGGACGAACCTTTTGATGCAAAGGTGAAGCCTGAAGATTTGACTGAAATTTTAGGAAAACCACGTTTCCAACGCGATAGTCTGATTACAAACGAAGTGGCCGGGGTGGTTACCGGACTGGCATGGACGCGGGTTGGCGGTGAGATTTTATTTGTGGAAGTGAGCCTGAGTAAAGGCAAAGGTCATCTGAAACTGACCGGAAACCTCGGCGATGTAATGAAAGAATCGGCATCGCTGGCTTATGAATACCTGAAGGCGCATGCTAATTATTTGGAATTGGAACCTGACATTTTTAATTCCTGGAATGTGCACATCCATGTGCCTGAAGGTGCTACCCCAAAAGATGGCCCTTCGGCGGGTGTAACCATGCTCACGGCGTTGGCTTCCGCCTTTACACAACGAAAAGTAAAAGCAAAACTGGCTATGACAGGCGAGATTACTTTGCGTGGAAAAGTGCTCCCTGTGGGAGGTATCAAAGAAAAAATCCTTGCCGCTAAAAGGGCGAAAGTGAACACTATTCTACTCTCCAAAGAAAACGAAAGGGATATTGCCGAAATACCGGATCAGTACATCAAGGGTGTGGAATTTGTATATGTGGACAATATGCTTGAAGTGCTTGATTTTGCTTTACTTAACCAAAAAGTTAGTCGCCCGCTTGATGTGATGAATGTCGATTAAACTTCTGTTTCTATACTTAATTTGAACTGTAGGAAATTTAATTTTAAAGGCTAATTCCTATTTTGATGCGCTAACAGAAACTTTTGATTGAAAAAGCTTTACACAATATGTTTGTTTGGACAGCCAAATCCTGAAAGGATTGAACAGGAATAACCACCGGCGAAACCGGTGGGTAAGGAATGATGGACTCATAGAATCCTAAAAGGATTCAATAAAGTGAAACTTACAGCAAATATTTCTCATCAAATTCAATTTGGTGTTCTTTTAACGAATCCATGTATTCCCCATATATACCGGTACATCTTTTTCCGACCGGGTTCTGTCAATATTTTTTCACGGTTGTTTGTAGAAAAAATTATTTGATAAAGGATTTGTGTGTAAGTACTCATAGGTTGTTGTTTTGTTTAACCCCTTTGGGGTTATTGTTATTTCTGTTTTCTGAACCCTGCACTTTGTACAGGGCTATTCATGTTATATCCCTTTGGGATATTTTTCATAATGATAAAATATTTCTGTGCTGTAAAAATAATTCAATCTCAAATGTTTTCAGCGCATCAAAATAGGAATTAGCCTTTAATTTAAGAAGCTCAAAGCCAGGAGTAAGCTAAAGTTTGTCCGAAGGTCTCTTACGAAGGAGCACCTAAAGTTTGAGTGGACTATAAAATGGAGTAAACTATAGCACGGATGGAGCTAACGTTTAGTTGATTTCTATCTCTCCTTTCACTAATTATCCAATTACCTGTCAATGCCTGAAATACGTTGACCACTTTTAATTAACAAACGAGTAACAAAATTAGTTAAAGATGGCAACAAGAGAACAATTTAAGATGACCACAGCAGAGCGTCAGCGTCGTCATTTTAGCGACAGTTTCAAGATTCAAAAAGTCAGGGAATTAGAAACGGGCAAAACAAAAGTTTCCGAACTTTGTAAACAATATGAAATAGCCGCCACCAACGTTTATCGATGGTTAAACAAATTCGGAACCATGAAAGACAAGAAAGAAAGACTTATTGTTGAGACAGATAGCGATACAAAACAGCTATTGGAACTCAAAAAAAAGGTAGCAGAACTTGAACGGATAATCGGTCAAAAGCAGATTCTGATTGATTTCAAAGACAAGATGATTGAGTTGGCAGAAGAGACCTATGACGTAGATATAAAAAAAAAGTTTTCTACCCAACCCTCGAATACTTCTGGCACCACAGAGAGCAATACCGATACAGCATGAACAAGTTATATAAAAGTTTAGGAATCAGCAAGCAAGCCTTTCATCAGCGGATGGATAGGATGTATCGGTTACGGTCAGAAAAGAAACAATTGCTATTGTTTATTCATCAGATACGTAAAAACCATCCGACCATGGGAGCAAGGGACATGTATTTTAAGCTGCAACCTCACAGCATGGGAAGAGATGTGTTTGAGGATTTTTGCAGAGAAGAAGGCCTAATGTCCAGAAGAGTAAAAAACTGGCGTAGAACCACAGATAGCACAGGAGTTGTCCGGTTTGAGAATTTGTTAAAAGACATGACATTAACTGATATCAACCAAGCATGGCAGAGTGATATTACCTACTTTGAAATTAGCGGGAGTTTTTATTATATCACTTTTATTGAAGATTCATTCTCCAGGAGAATTATAGGCCACTCTGTAGCGAAAAGATTAACAACCGAACAGACAACCCTCCCGGCTTTAAAAATGGCTGTCAAACTCCGGATGAAGGAAAATACAAATATAGCCGGAGTTGTTTTTCACTCGGACGGTGGTGGTCAATACTACGACAAGGCATTTTTAAAACCGACCCAAAAAGAAGGCATTATAAACAGCATGTGTGAACACCCCTGGGATAATGGTAAAGTAGAAAGGCTAAATGGCGTTATCAAGAATAATTACCTGATACATCGGGATATAAACAGTTTTGAAGAACTCAAAAAGGAGGTTGACCGAACAGTGTTACTTTACAACAAAGAAAAACCACATATTGAGTTACAAAGAAAATCACCCATTCAATTTGAAAAGGATTATCTTTGTAATGGACAACAATCTGACGGTGACAAGTCAACGACGGAATTAAAAACTCAGAACCCGGAGGACTTTTCAGCCCTTCGGGCTGAGGACAACAATCCTTCAGGCTCAAATATCACTCATGAATTAACAACTCAAAAGATGAAAATAAGTAAGTGAAAACGGTCAACGCTATTCAGGCATCAACAATCGACAACCGGTGACCAGTAACCAGTTACCAGTTACCAATCAACCAGTCCGTCTAATCAATCACCTTACGTACCGAATCGATTACTGTTCCATCCACCCATTTAATTACAGCTACAATTTCATCGCTGATATCCGGTTTATCAGGAAAACCGCAAATTTCTTCAGCTTCATTTTTTAGCTGTTCAATAGTTTTGATGGGCAAACCCTAATCTTTTGCCTTTTCAATAAGGTCTATCCGGAAAGGATTAATGGCAATACCTCGTTCCGTCACGATCACATCAATCATTTCACCGGGGGCACAAAGTGTTGTAACTTCATCACGGATCACGGGAATCCGGTCACGGAACAACGGAATAGGCAAAATGGTAGTTTTCCCGAACAAGGTATTTTGCCATCCGCCGATACCATGCAACAGATAGCCATCGGAATGGGAAACCACATTGGCATTAAAATGCACATCTACTTCAGTAGCGCCAAGCACCACCACATCCACCATAGAAGCAAAATTTCCTTTGCCGTGATAATTGTAAGAGGTAAATGGCGAGGTCCATACATGGTTTGGATTTTCGCGCATGGAACGCACCCCGTCCAAATCGAACGTCTGCCCGTCGAGGATATACTCTACCAAGCCTTCCTCTAACATTTCAACCGGGTATTTATTACTTCCGGCACGTATAAAGCGAGCTTTCCAATTGTTTTTTCGCAGGATATCACCAAAATAATTACCAATTGACAAAGCGGTACCACCAGCTCCTGCCTGATACGAAAAACCATCATAAATCAAATCGGTGGATTCACAAAATTGTGCAGTCAACTCGGCAATCAACAAACGGTCGGGACTTTTCGTAATTTTAGTTGTTCCCGAAATAATTTTTTCGGCAATTCCCACCTGATCCACTTTCACCACATAGTCCACATAATTTCCCTGAATTTGCCAGGGGACAGCCGGAAAAGGAACCAGATTATCGGTTACTACAATCACTTTATCGGCATATTGCGAATCGGCCAGAGCAAAACCCAGCAAGCCACAGTCAGCTGTACCATTCACACCATTGGCATTTCCAAAAGGATCGGCAGCAGGTGCTGCAATTACCGCGATATCTATCTG
>JAKIVD010000014.1 GCA_021647205.1 Bacteroidales bacterium
GTGGAAAATTTGTATTTTTATGCATGGGGGCGGTTTTGTTTTTTTACACCTCAAAGATATTAAATATCAATGAGATAACAAGGTGATCGCCCCCTTTTATTCGCTTTTTGTGAATTATTCAGGCTAGGTGTTTTTGCTGCTACTTTTGAATTTTCCATCGTTTTATGTTTTGGGTTCAAATACGCTGCTTTTTTATTTAGCCTGAAAGAAAGGGCAGCCGAAGGGCATGTTTTAATTTGTTCAATCAGCAATTCGGTTTTGGTATTTTCCATCGCAATCCAGGGCTGTTCACCAGGACGATAAACCTCAGGCAATTGTTTTACACACAGGGCCGCATGAATACAAATATCCGGTTTCCAGATGATGGTGAGTTCGTCTGTTTTGTATTCTTTTGAAAGGTATTTCTTGTTCATGCTATCCGTATTGTGTTTTAATTCATCTTGATGGTTTACGCAAATTCCTCGATAAGTACGCCCATCTTTCCCATTTGGTAATCGCGCATGGCTTCCATAATTTCACTTTGTGTATTCATTACGAATGGCCCGTAAGCCGTCACTTCTTCCTTGATTGGCTCACCGGTCAATAAGATGGCATGCGTATTTTCAAGTCCTTCAACCTGGATGCTTTTTCCATCGTTACTCAGCCAGATCAGATTCTTTTTATTGTTCTCAGTTTGTGCATAGGTTTAAGCGGAATTGGAATTGTAAAAAGGGAAAACTAAAATGTCATCGGTTTCATGACGAAGTAAAAGTAAAGGCTTTTTGAAGCGCTAAAACATCAGAAAGTACTTATTTTGTTAAGAAGATGTTAAAGGTGTGCAATTAAGATTTTAGGAATTACTGTTATATTAATCATGCGAATCAAGGGTTGAATCATGTTGATTCGCATGAAAGCATTTAACCTTTATCGCATTGTCAATGTTCCACTAAATCCGCCAGTCCGCCAGTCCGGCTGGCAGGTTCGTGGCAGGACTCAAATTAATGTTACAGTCGTGTGGTTTTATTGCAAACGAACTATTACCTTTGAGCGCTTTTGTATTTACGATTGCATTTTATTTCAAACAGACTTAAATTTCAAAACAGATATCATGAACAACAGAAGAAACTTTTTAAAGACCACATTGATAGTGGCTTCCGGATTAGCAGTTTCGGGAACTGCCATGGCTGCAGGAAACCTTTCCCCTGCCAAAAAAGGAAAATCCATTAAGATCTCAGGAATTATCTATTCTGAAAACGATCAGGGAGACTGGGAAGGGAAGGCCGGCAGCCATGCACCTAAAATTACAAGAAACGGACAAAAGGTCACCATCCTGACAGACCACGGGATGAGTGAGCGTCATTTTATTGTCCGGCATACTTTGGTAACGCCTAAAGGGAAAGTTTTAGGCACGCAAACCTTTTACCCGAACGAGGATGAAAAGGCCCTTTCGACCCATGAATTGCCGGAAGCTTACTCGGGTAAATTATACGCCACCAGCTTTTGCAACAAACACGATTTTTGGGTAACCGAATTTGAAATTTAACGGATGTAAAGCTTTCGGGTGCTTGTACTTCCATCGCTAAACAGGACACGAACAAAATAAATGCCGCTTGGCAGATTTGAGGGTATGCTGTTTTTTCCCCCGACTACGTTTTTGCTTAGCATTGTTCTTCCCATCAGGTTAAAAACCACAGCCCGGCCTTTTTTATTGGCTTCAATAACGATGGTTTTTTCGTAGCTGAAAATAGGGATGGGGTTTTCTGTTGGTTGTTCTGTTATCCCCACGGTTCCTTCCCAGCCAACCAGGCGGCACCACAACCACCAGGAAGCATAGGCTTTCAGGTTGCCATTCAACGGTTGGGAGTGGGCTGCATTGCAGTAAAACCAGTCAACGCCGACTTCATGAGAATTTTGCCATTCTTCTGCCCAGTTTCCTAATTTATTTCCACTGTCGTCGTAATAATTGCAATTGTCGTTGGCATATTCGTAATACACACCATCGGGGTCGTAGCTTTCAATATCGGCAAAATCGTAAAGGGTTTTGTTGTTTTCAATACAATAGTCCCTGATTAACTGGTTGTTTCTCTTCAATGTATCGTTGTTCCAAATGTCAAGATGACCTGTCATGTACACAAAGCGGATATCGGGGTAGTCAAGTTCCAGTTGGTTCATGGCATCGAGATACACATTAATCCCTTCAACCGTATTGTCTGAGCAACCGCCACACCACGACCAGATTATCACATTTATATTTTCGCTAACCGTATCATTGTCCAGATAATCTCGTGTGTAATCTGCCCATTGGGTATCCCCCAGATGTCCTAAATCGCCAGGCCGGAACTGGTCGTGAATTTCGATACAGGGGCCACCTTCTCCGGGGTATTGATAGTGATTCCAGCAATAATAGTCGCCTTTGTACCCCACCAAATCGGTGGACTGGTTTTCCAATTCTGTCATTCCGCTTATCAGTTGGCTGCCGTGGGAAGTGTGGCCATAAGCAATATGCAGGCTGTCGGATGCAAGTTCAAGTGCCCAGACCGGAATGGGCTCTAATTTGGCTGAATGGTGATCGATGATGATTCCCTGCCCGTAAATAAACGGAGTAAAAAAAAGAAGGAGCAAAACCAATAGCTGTATATTTTTTTTCATTTTGATGTGGTTTGATTTGTTTGGCTTCTCACCGTCAAAAGTAATGAAAATTAACAAAAGTTCAAAAAAACAGAAGCGAGGCAGTAGTATCGGTTACTCCCCAACAGAATCTTGTACGTCGTAGAATCAAGAGCCAAGAATCAAGAACCAAGAGCCAAGAACCAAGAATCGAGAGCCAAGAGCCAAGAACCAAGAGCCAAGAGCCAAGAACCAAGAGCCAAGAATTGAGAACCAAGAAAGGCCCAAGACCCGGTGAACAATTGACCATCCCGCTTTCACCAACAATGAAATGTGGAAAAGTGCGTTCCGGTCTTTGGGTGTACATCAGGGAATCATTTACTTTTGTTTACAAACAATCTGCCAATTGAAGAAGTTTATCAACACCAAAATAGCAATCCTGTCTTTTTTACTTTTCTCAGTTTCCAACCTTTTGGCACAGCAGCGGATGAGTACGGAAGACTACATCGATTTGTACAAAGATGTGGCAATTAAAAAGATGAAGGAGTTCAAAATTCCCGCTTCTATTACGCTGGCACAGGGAATATTGGAATCGGGAAGCGGCAACAGTTCCCTTGCCAAAAAAGCCAACAACCATTTCGGGATTAAATGTCACAAGGGGTGGACCGGCAAAAAGTTTTACATGGATGATGATGAAAAACACGAATGTTTCCGCAAATACAAACATGCTTCCGATTCCTACCGTGATCATTCACAATTTCTGACCCAGCGCGGGCGATACTCCTTTTTATTCGATTATAAAATTACCGATTACAAAAAATGGGCACACGGATTAAAAAAAGCGGGCTATGCCACCAATCCGAAATACCCCGAACTGCTAATAAGGATTATCGAAAAATATCATCTCGACCAATACGACAAAAAGAGGAGTGGGGGAAAAAGTAAACCAAAAGAAAAAGTTACAGATGCGCAAACCATAACTTTTATAGCACCTTCCGTATCCGATTTTGCCAAAGCAGGTACAAGTCCCACTGGACGAATAGTTTATATCAACAACGGAAAGAAATTAATTGTGGTCGAACAAGGCGATACTTTTTATGGTTTAGCTGAAGAATTTGAGATTTATTCGTGGCAATTGTTCAAATACAACGAAGTCGATAAAAAGCATATCCTGCAAATCGGCGAACTGGTTTACCTTGAGAAGAAGAAAAGCAAAGCGGAAAGATCACACAAAATCCATGTGGTTTCCGAGGGGGAAAGTATGCGGTACATCTCTCAACTTTATGGTATTAAATTAAAAAAACTGTATAAGTTAAATAGATTGCCGAAAGGCAGACAGCCGCAAGCAGGCGACACCTTGAAGCTGAGGTAGACGCCAGATTTTAAACCTGAAAGGATAATGCGATTTTTTACAATACCTGAATCTTTCCCCTGCCATTTTCGGTAAACTCCCCAATCACAACAGCATCAGTAAGTCCGATTTGATGAAGGTCTTTCAGATAGTTTTTGGCATCTAAAGCACTCATTGCTACCAGCAGTCCGCCCGAAGTCTGGGCATCACTTAGTAATAATTGGTTGGTGCGTGGATGTTTTCCGAAGTCGACAAGAGGAGTCACGTAATCAAGATTGTTAAATGTGCCACCCGGAACAATCCCCGCCGTTGCCAGGTTCTTCACCTCGCGCAGGAAGGGGATTTTGTCAAAATGAATGCTGACATCACAGGCCGAACCCGCGCTCATTTCTTTCAGGTGTCCCAGCAAGCCAAAACCCGTCACATCTGTACAGGCATGTACATCGTATTTCAACATTTGCTCAGCCGGAATTTTATTGAGGGTGGCCATCAAGGCAGTGACTTCCTTTCTCAGGCCTTCATCAACCAGCCCCCTTTTAATGGCTGTTGACAGGATACCCGTTCCCAACGGTTTTGTCAACACCAGCACATCACCGGGTTTTGCGCCTGTATTTTTCACAATCTTGTCGGGATGTAATATTCCACTCACCACCATCCCGTATTTGGGTTCGGGGTCTTCGATGGTGTGCCCGCCGAGGATGCCAATTCCCGCCTCCGCAGCCTTATCCTGCGCGCCTTTTAAAATAGCTTCCAGAACAGACAGGGGCAGGGCGTCTTCGGGAAAACCGACAATGTTGAGTGCAAACAGGGGTTTGGCGCCCATGGCGTAAATGTCGCTCAAGGCATTGGCTGCAGCGATGGCGCCAAAATCGTAAGCATCGTCAACGATGGGGGTGAAAAAATCGAGGGTTTGTACGATGGCCAGCTCATCGTTGAGTTTATAAACGGTCGCATCGTCGGAAGTTTCGGTGCCGACCAGCACATTGGGACTGATGATGGGATTGAGTTTTTTGAGGACTTCCTCGAGATGTTGGGGTTGGATTTTACAGGCACAGCCCAGTCCGTGGGTGTAGCGGGTCAGTTTGATTTCCCGGGTTGATATCCCTTCCGGTTTGGGCGTTTCTGCTTTCGGCATCAGGCTTTTTGCAGTGGTGATGATTTCTTCTGCTGCTATTTTGATATCCTGCATTGAGCTTCCCCGTCCTGTTGAAAAGCGGATGGTTCCCATGGCAAAATCCAGCGGCACCAACATGGCTTCCAAAACGGCAGAAACATCAATGCTTTCGGCATGGCAGGCCGCACCTGCAGAGGCTGCAACGCTTTCCAGCCTCGAAATTAAAGTATTGGCTTCCACTCGTGGGAATGAAATACTCAGGGTGTTGGGCAGGCGTTTTTCGGGATGGCCGTTGAGTTTAATGTCTGGAAGGGCTTCTTTTAAAAGCTTGTGCAGATAGTCGCGGGTTTGTTGGTAGTGTTCAGCATTCTTTCCTAAATCGTTACCAGCAATTGTACAGGCTTCCCCCAACCCGACAATTTCCAATACATTTTCAGTTCCGGCACGCAGGTTCTGCTCGTGGTCGGCACCATGAATCAATTTTTCAAGATGCACGCCATTTCTGATAAACAAAGCGCCAATTCCTTTGGGGGCGTATAATTTATGTCCGGCAATGCTTAACAAATCAACACCCATTTCCTGTATATTTACCGGAATCTTTCCAAGGGATTGTGCAGCATCGGAATGGAAAATAATCCCGTGCTTTTTTGCGATGGCAGAAATATCCTCAACCGGCTGAATGCTTCCCACCTCATTGTTGGCGTGCATAATGGTGATTAAAATAGTTTCCCGTCGGATAGCGGCTTCAATCTCTTCAAGTTTTACAATCCCAAATTCGTCCACAGCGGCATAAGTGATTTCGAAACCGTTTTTCTCCAGATAATGGCAAACTTCAAAAACGGCAGGATGTTCCACCGACGAGGTGATGATGTGGTTTCCCTGGTGTTTATTGGCCAGGGCAATTCCCTTGATGGCAAAATTGTTGGATTCCGTCCCGCCGCTGGTAAACACAATTTCGGAAGCTTCGCAATGAATCAACCCGGCAATTTGCTGACGGGCCTTTTCCACAGCCAGTTTGGTTTTGATGCCGTATTCGTGCACACTCGAAGGATTCCCGAAATATTCATCCAGAAAAGGCCGCATGGCGTCGGCAACCCTTTTGTCGATGGGGGTGGTGGCGTTGTAATCTAAGTAGATTGGTTTCAAGGTGATTTGGTTTTTACTGGTTATAGTTTGAAGTTAAAAACAAAAAGGTTTCAGATTAAGAAGTTAAAAAATGTATCAGATTAAGTTGCAAACTTAATCCAGTTGGTTGTCGTTCATCTTTTTCCAAATCAAGTTCAATGATGCCTTCCGCCTCCAAACCCTTACTTTTTAGCAAAACATCTCAAACTCTTTTCTTCCACTTTTCCGGGTTTCGATGGGTATTAAAAACGGCATAGACTACAATATCGGTTTTCTCAATTTCGTAAATTACAATGAATGGAAATACATCAATGATTGCTTGCCGCATGTTTTTATGCTTTTTGGCACAAATTTTAGGGTTATTTTTTATAGTAATGAAGCAATCATCCAGCTTGTTGAGAAATCGTTCTCCAAGATTGTTTTGTTTTTCTTCATACCAAAAATAAGCATCGGATATTTCTGACCGGGCTTCTTCTTTTATAATTAAGCTGAAGTTATTCATCGGAAGAGGCTCTTAACTCTTCCTGTATTTCCTCCCAGGTAAACGACTTGCTTTTCTTACTGATATGCCTTTGTTTTCTTTCTTCAAGTACATTCTTTTGATTCTTCGTTAAGACGTATTCTTCCAGGTGCTCCTTTTCTTTAACCTGAATAAAATCAATGGTTTCGACAAATTTAATGAAAGCCTGTGCATTTTTATTGCTGAGGTCGATATCTAAAGTAATCAGCATGATATTGAATGTTGTTTAGTGAAGCATTGTTTTTTACAAAGATACCAAATTTCTTATTAATTAAGTTTTGATTTTAAACGAGGAAACAAGCTCCCTCAACATCTCCGCCGTTTTCACCGGTTCATCTTTTTCCACATCAATTTCAATGATATTTTTCGGGTTGCGGCTTTCGTTTCCGTGGTGGTAGGATTTGTCGTAATAAAACAAGATAATCCCGGCTACTTTTTTTACATTGCCCAATTCGAGTGCTTCTCTGGCTTGTTTGGTGGCCAGTCCGCCGAGGCGCTGTTCAATTTTCTTAAGGGATTGCAACAGGCCTTCGGGCTCCAATTCGCCATATTCTTTGACCAGCCGTTTTTCGCGCTCTGCTTTTGGGACGATGATTTTCAATAGTACGCTGTTGCGCATCTTTTGAAACAAAGGGTCGGGGATGCCGCATCGGCCCAGCATCCGGCTTTCATCTTCCACCCAAATCGTCCTTTTAAAATCAAATTTACGCCAGGCATCTGCCAGATTATTTTCAAACTGTTCGTTGCCGGGTTGAGGCTCCTGTCCTAAATGACCAAAAGCCGAGCCCTTGTGCTTGGCAATTCCTTCGATGTCCAGAAATTGCTCCCCTGATTTTTCCAGGACCTTCAAAACATCCGTTTTGCCACTACCGGTATAACCTCCCAATACAATCATTTTTGCCTCTCTTGAAAACTGCTGGCGGATAAACCGGCGATAAGCTTTGTAACCCCCATCGAGTGTTCGGGCTTTTAAACCGGCCGTTTCAAAAAGCCAGGCCATGCTTGCCGAGCGCATGCCACCACGCCAGCAATGCACCAGTATTTCTTTTTTAGATGCCAGCCTTTTGGCCTCTTTGGCAAAACCGGCCAACTTCGGCCCGACAATTTCCAGTCCGAGCAAAACTGCGTTTTCGTTGCCTCCCTGTTTGTAACGGATGCCCACAGCAGCCCTTTCATCATCACTAAATAGCGGAATATTAACGGCTCCCGGAATATGTCCTTCGGTAAACTCTTTGGGTGAACGGACATCGACCAATGGCAGGATGTCTGTCAGTGGAAGGAAGCTTTCGATGGTTAGTTTTTCAGGCAAGTTTTTTGTATTTTGGCTCAGACGCTTCCAGGAACTACGCACGCTGGAAGGTCTGAAGAAACATTTTCTTTTACTTTTAGTCGTCTGACCACAGATTGTTTCGGCGTATAGTGGTCGGACGACTGCTGACTGAAGATTGCCGACTGTCCAAAGGGTTGCTTTGCAGAAGACCGGAAGGCCTTGTGTTGTTTTATCAACCTTCCAGAGTCCGCCTTGGGCGGACCTGGAAGAGTTGTTCCTTTTTATTAAGACGCTTCCAGGAGCTATGCACGCTGGAAGGTCTTTGACTTTATCCCAGCCCTTTCAACTGCTCTTCAATCACTTTAATCCGCGCTTCAGCATCCGCAGCTTTCTTTTTTTCTTTGTCGACCACTGCGGCCGGGGCATTGCTCACGAAGCGCTCATTGGATAGCTTTTTTGTAACCGAAGCCAGAAAACCACGGGTGTATTTCAGTTCTTCTTGCAGTTTGCCGATTTCAGCTTCTACATCAATACTGTCGGTAACCGGAATAAAATATTCCTGTGCCCCGACCGTGAAAGTGAGGGCGCCCTCAGGTTTAGCGTCGACAATTTCGATGCTTTCGATATTTCCCAATTTGGCCACCACAGGATTGAAAATGCAATCAGCCCATTCGCCGGATTTCACCTGCATGCTGATGCTTTCTTTTTGCGGGATGTTCTTGTCTTTGCGCACGTTACGGATGGCAATAATAATTTGTTCTGCTCTTTCAAAAGCACCAATGATTTTATTGTCAATTTGCTGCGAAACCGGCATTTTTGCAACAATAATGTCATCGCTTTCCTTACGCTCCCGCAACAAATGCCAGATTTCTTCGGTAATAAAAGGCATAAAAGGATGCAGGATTTTCATCAGTTTCTCGAAGAACAAGAGGGTGCTTTCCAGCGTTGCAGCGTCGATAGGCTGTTGGTAGGAAGGTTTGATAATTTCGAGATACCAACTGCAAAAATCGTCCCAAATGAGCTTGTAAGTGGCCATCAACGCTTCCGAAATACGGTAATCGGTAAAGTTGTTCTCGATGGAGGCCAGGGCTTTGTTGAAGCGGCTTTCGAACCATTGAATACCCAGCTTGCTGCTTTCGGGCTGAGGAATTTCCTCATCCGCTTGCCAGCCTTTTACCAACCGCAGGGCATTCCATATTTTATTAGAGAAATTTCGTCCCTGCTCGCAGAGTGCCGGGTCGAAAGGCAGGTCGTTGCCGGCAGGCGCGGTCAGCAACATCCCAATGCGTACACCGTCGGCACCGTAATGGTTCATCAGTTCGATGGGGTCGGGCGAGTTGCCCAAAGTTTTTGACATCTTACGGCCTTGTTTGTCACGGACAATCCCTGTAAAATATACATTTTTAAAGGGGATTTCCTTGCGGTATTCTTGTCCGGCCATAATCATCCGTGCCACCCAAAAGAAAATAATGTCGGGCCCGGTCACCAAATCGTTGGTGGGGTAGTAGTAATTGATTTCTTTGTTGTCGGGAAAACGAATGCCATCAAAAACAGAAATGGGCCACAGCCAGGAAGAGAACCAGGTGTCGAGCACATCTTCATCCTGTTTCAGGTCGGCAGCAGTCAGGGAAGGATTGTATTTTTCCTGAGCCAGTTTGAGGGCTTCTTCGGCTGATTTAGCCACCACGAAGTCGCCATCGGGCAGGTAGTAAACCGGGATGCGCTGGCCCCACCACAATTGGCGCGAGATATTCCAGTCGCGCAGGTTTTCCATCCAGTGGCGGTAGGTATTTTTGAATTTTTTGGGATGGAATTGAATGCTGTCGTTTTCCACCGCTTCGAGTGCCGGTTTGGCAAATTCACCCATTTTTAAAAACCACTGCAAGGATAGTTTGGGTTCGATAACGGCATCCGTCCGCTCCGAAAAACCGACTTTGTTCACATAGTCTTCAACTTTATCAAGGCTACCCGATTTTTCCAAATCCACCAGAATTTCTTTCCGGACTTCAAAGCGGTCTTTGCCAATGTAGAGTTCGGCCTTTTCACTCATGGTTCCGTCATCATTAAAAATATCGATGGTTTTGAGTTTGTGTTTTAAGCCCAATTCGTAGTCATGAATATCGTGGGCCGGTGTGATTTTCAGTGCGCCGGTTCCAAATTCACGGTCAACATATTCGTCCTGAATAATTGGAACCGCACGCTTCACCAAAGGCACAACAACCTTTTTCCCGTGGAATTTTACAAAACGCTCATCTTCGGGATGCACACAAACAGCCGTGTCGCCCAAAATGGTTTCGGGACGGGTGGTGGCGATGGTGATGTAGTTGTCTTCACCTTCCACCCGGTATTTTAAATAATAGAGTTTCGATTGTAATTCCTTGTGGTTTACCTCTTCGTCAGAAACGGCTGTCTGGGCTTTGGGGTCCCAGTTCACCATGCGGATGCCGCGGTAAATTAACCCCTTATTGAACAAATCAACAAATACGTCAATCACCGATTCGTAAAGGGATTCGTCCATGGTAAAAGCCGTCCGTTCCCAATCGCAGGAAGCACCAAGTTTTTTCAGTTGCTCCAGAATAATACCGCCGTGTTTTTCTTTCCATTCCCAGGCGTGGGCCATAAATTCATCGCGGCTGATGTCGGCTTTGTCGATACCTTCGGCTTTCAGCTTGGCAACCACTTTGGCCTCGGTGGCGATGGAAGCATGGTCGGTTCCGGGTACCCAACAGGCGTTTTTCCCCAGCATACGGGCACGACGGATGAGCACATCCTGCAAAGTGTTGTTGAGCATGTGCCCCATGTGCAAAACACCGGTAACATTGGGCGGGGGGATGACGATGGTAAAGGGCTCCCTTTCGTCGGGTTCCGAATGAAAATAGTTTTTTTCCATCCACCAGGCGTACCACTTGTCTTCGGTTTTGGCAGGATTGTATTTGCTGGGTATTTCCATGTTTTTGCACATTGAATTCGAGCGGCAAAAATAGCAAAGAAAATGCTTCACGGGGATTTTCCCCGTTTGTGATTTCGTTTCAGATTAATCCTAAATTTGCCTGTACACTGCAAAGTTGAAGCAGGCAGTCAATCCTGATTTTTTTCAAGACGAATCAGCGCCAACAAAAATGTGATTGTACAATGGCATCGAAAAGCACAAAAAGCCTTATTCCCACCCCGCTCGTTCTGGCCATTATCCTGAGTTTCGTGGTGTATTTTTTAGCTTTGGTTTTTACCACTCCCGTCGACGGTAAAGTTTGGTATCCGCTGGAATTACTCAACTTTTACCAAAAAGGATTCTGGGACCTGCTGGCCTTTGCCATGCAAATGATGCTCATTTTGGTTTTGGGAAATGTACTGGCTCTCACCCCTGTTTTTCAAAGGCTCATCAAACTGATTCTGTCAAGGGTGAGAAGCGGCACCTCGGCAGTTCTGCTGACGGCCGTCTTTAGTTTGCTACTGGCCTATTTTAACTGGGGACTCGGACTTATTTTCAGCGCTTTGCTGGCGAGGTCCATTGCGGAGAATGCCCGGTTGAATTCCATGAAACTTAATTATCCCTTACTGGTGGCTGCCGCTTATTCAGGCCTGATGGTCTGGCATGGCGGTTTAAGCGGGTCCGCCCCATTGAAAGTTGCGGAAACCAATCATTTCTTAAGCGACAAAATCGGGCTTATCCCGGTCAGTGAAACTATTTTCTCTAGCATGAACATCACGCTCTTTGCTTTGTTTTTATCGTTCATCCCCATTACTTTTTTTGTGTTGTCAAAGCTGAAACCAAAGTGTTTTACGGCAGAAGCAGATTTGCCCGAAACAGCCAAAGTTTTGCAGGCACAACCCAAAAGGCAGTATTTGGGTTTTTCCCTTGGCATGGTTCTCGCATTCTTGGCTGTCTACCAGTTTTACCTGAATGGTTTGCCTGCGCTGAACATCAATTTAATCAATCTGATTTTACTGGCTTCGGGACTTTTGTTGTACGCCAACGTGGAAGAATTTATGAAAGCCGTGAATTCGGCTATTTCCTCTTCCAGTGGCATCATGATACAGTTTCCGATTTATGCGGGTATCATGGGGTTGATGAATTATTCAGGACTTGCTGTCATTTTTACACAAAGCCTGATTTCGGTTTCCTCTCCCGAAACCCTCCCTGTTTTTGGGTTTTTCAGTGCTGCTGTTGTCAACTTCTTTGTACCCAGCGGTGGTGGGCAGTGGGCTGTACAAGGGCCCATTTTAGTGGATGCCGCCCAACAACTGGGCGTGTCGGTTCCGAAAACAATTATGGGCCTTGCCTATGGCGACCAACTGACCAATATGATCCAGCCCTTCTGGGCCATCCCCCTGCTTTCGATTACCGGTGTAAAAGCAAAAAAAATCCTCCCTTACACTTTTGTTGTTATGCTTGTGGGCGGCATCGCCTCCGTAGTCGTCCTTTACCTGTTTTGAGGACGGTTGTCCATACGGATATATTTCCTATTATTGTAGAGCAAAGTCGAAACACTAAAATCTTTTAATCATGAAACAATTCTTTAAATTTATGTTCGCCTCCCTGTTGGGCACGCTACTCACTTTTTTCGTTATTTTTCTCATTCTTTTTGCCATGGTTGCAGGCATCGTAGCCTCTGCCGAATCGGATGATGAAAGCATCAAACCACATAGCGTTTTGGTGGTGAACTGGAAATCGCCCATCAAAGACCGCAGTTCCGATAACCCCTTTGAGGGCTTTGATTTTAACACCATGGAATCGAAAAAACCTGTTGGCTTGAACGATATTCTGGAAACAATTGAAAAAGCAGCCGGCGACCCCAATATTGAGGGACTGTTTCTTGACATGGAATCCATCCCGGCAGGAATAGCCACCGCCACCGAAATCAGGAACAAGCTCCTTGAGTTTAAGGAGTCGGGGAAATTTATCGTCAGCTATGCCAATGGTTACGACCAACTGGCCTATTATATGGCCACGGTTTCCGATGAAATATACCTCCATCCCGATGGCATGATCCTCTTTAAAGGACTGAGTGCCCAATTGATGTTTTTCAAGGGAATGCTTGACAAACTGGACATCGAAATGCAGGTTGTCCGCGGGCCCAACAACAAATTTAAAAGTGCCGTCGAACCCTTGTTGCTTGATAAAATGAGCGAGGCCAACCGCGAGCAATTGCAGGTACTGCTGAACTCTATCTGGGGCGGTTTTATACAGGCTCTCTCAGAAAGCCGGGGAATCAGCATTGCCGACCTCAACAATATTGCCGACAAATTAGAGGTAACCGATGCCGGCAAAGCACTGGAATTGAATTTTGTTGACGGACTTGTTTTCCGTGATGAGTTATTGGAGAAACTGAAAGAAAAAACTGGGCGGGGCGAAGACGAAAAACTGCTGAGCGTGAGCTTCGGAAAATATACGAAAGCCAAAGACCCCAATAAGAAAAAAATCAGCAAGAACCGAATAGCTGTCGTTTATGCCCAGGGTGGCATAGTGCAGGGAAAAAGCGGTCCCGACCAGATTGGCTCGTCAACCATCGCCAAAGCCATTCACGATGCCCGTACCAACGACAAGGTAAAAGCCATTGTTTTCCGTGTCAATTCAGGTGGCGGGGATGCGCTGGCCTCTGAAATTATCCGCCGCGAAGTAGAACTTGCCAAAGCAGAAAAACCGGTGATTGTCTCCATGGGCGATTACGCAGCATCGGGTGGTTATTGGATTTCGACCAATGCCGACTACATTTTTGCACAGCCGGCCACGATTACCGGCTCTATCGGCGTTTTTGGCGTTATCCCCAATTTCAAAGGCTTCCTGAACAACAAGCTGGGCATTACTACCGAAAACCTAATGACCAATGAAAACGCTAATTTTATTGATGTGATGGAGCCGATGAACGATTTCCAACGCGAAAAACTCAACCAGGAAATCACCAAAATCTACACCAATTTCATAAAACTGGTTGCCACCACCCGCAAGCTGGACGAAGCTTATGTTGACAGCATTGCCCGTGGCCGGGTGTGGACCGGCACCGATGGCCTCGACCTGGGACTGGTTGACGAATTGGGCGGACTGGGGAATGCCATTGCTTACGCCGCCGAAAAAGCCGGCCTTGACAACGACTACCGCCTGAGCGAATACCCCAAACAAAAAGAATTTATTGAGCAATTGGTAGAAGAACTGACCGGAAATATGCAGGCACGCATTATCGGCGACCAACTGGGTGAATTCAAAACTTATTTCCACCAGGTTCAGGCCATGCAGGAGATGAAAAGTGTCCAGGCCAGGCTGCCGTTTTTTATCACGATAAATTAAATTGAAAAGAAAATAAAAACGGGATAAAGGCGATGAAGATTGCTTTTGTCCCGTAAAGTTTAGTATTAACAATTAACCCACATTGCGTAAAAATCCGCCAAAAACAAAAATAATCTGTTAATAACCCCTGTTTTTATCAACAAAACTAAAAAGTGTGTTTTGCATCCGGTTTTAATCCAGCGGGTTACCTTTTTTGTGATTTTGGATTGTAGAATGTAGACCTACCTGGACGCTTGACAAACAACAACTTATACACTAACATTGCATCATGTTTTTAAAGCCGTACCCAAATACGATTATGTGAGCATAGAGGAGGCATGAGTTCTATTTAGGCTTATTTATGGAACAGGGGAAGTCACATAAAGATGAAAAGGGAAATGCACAAGCAGGGCAAACACTTGTAAGGCAGAATACCGAAGCTCTATGTGATGGCGGACTCACCCGTAGTAGTGATGAAGTTCCTGTAATGGGAATGGAGCAAAGGGGTGGGGTTATACAGTTAGAGTTACCATTGGCAACCTTTTTGGATAAAGGGAGGGATAATGGGGCAACAACGAAAAGTTTGCCGATAACCAAGCGCATGGTTTGGGAAGCCTACAAGAAAGTACGAAGCAACAAAGGAGCAGCAGGGATAGACAAAGAGACCTTGTGTATGTACAAAGAGAAGTTGAAAGACAACCTTTACATACTATGGAACCGGATGAGTTCAGGCAGTTGCAGCAGTACGGGAAAACGTACGGCAATACCGATGGGTAATCGATATGGACATAAGCGGGTTTTTTGACAATATGTCCCATAAATTGCTTTTGAAAGCACTTGAGGGGCACGTCAAAGAGCAATGGGCAAAGATGTACATCAAACGATGGCTTGAATCGCCCATTGAAGATAAGGATGGAAACATACGCCATCGAAATGGGACAGGTACGCCACAGGGAGGGGTAATCAGCCCGTTGTTGGCAAATTTGTTCTTACATTACACCCTGGACAAATGGTTAGCAATAAAACATCCGCAATTACGATATGTAAGATATGCTGATGATGCAATCATTCATTGCAACAATCAGGCAGAAGCGGAAAAAGTATTACAAGCCATTAAGCGAAGGATGTTTGCATGTGGGTTGGAAGTAAACAAAAAGAAAACCAAAATCGCCTATTGTAAGAATGCCAACAGAAAAGGCACCTACAAGACGGTTAAATTTGATTTTCTGGGCTTTACCTTTCAGCCCCGCCCAACATCTACACGAACAGGGAAAATGTTTTTGGGTTTCGATTGTGCCATAAGCACAAAAAGTAAGAAGAAGATTACGGAAGTTTTTTGCAAATCAAAATTTCAAAGATGGACAGGAAGTGATATATCCAGAATTGCAGATGAGTTTAACTCAAAAATTCAGGGCTGGATTAACTATTATGGAAAGTTCCGCAAATTTAGTTTAATGAAAATATTTCGTATTTTTCACCGTCGATTAATAGCATGGGCAGTTAAGCGGTATAAACGCTTTAAAGGAAGCATGAGAAAGGCAATGCGATGGATTTACAAACTGGCAAGAAGCCAACCAAATCTGTTTGTTCATTGGCAACATGGCTTTCAGGGAGCATAAACTTTGTATAACAAGAGCCGTATGATGCGAGAGTATCACGTACGGTTCTGTGAGAGGCTTGGGGTGAGATTCCCCTTGCCTACTTGACCAAACCCACCGCACTTTAAGCCTATTTAGTTTTTGCCAACGCAAAAGGCCAACACAGAAAAAAACCAAAAAAGCTTAAATCTTGCCAGTTCCGATTTAAAATAGAAAAATAAATAATGACATAAGATTAGCACTTTGAATGTAAAAACCTTACTTTTGCCAAACCATGAAACAATCCGCACTCATTTTGTTTTTTCTTGTTTTTACTGGGTACGTTGCAACCGCCCAAAACCAGGCCAATATCTGGTACTTTGGAAATCTTTGCGGCCTTGATTTCAATTCGGGCGTCCCTGTTAAAACAAATGACATTACTTATTTCGGAATGAATGCGAATGCGGTAATGTGTGATACTGCCGGCAATTTTTTATTCAGTTTTAATGCTAACCGGGTATTAAACAGTGATGGGGGAATCATGCCAAACGGTTTGAATCTTATCGGCTATAGTGGTACTTCAATGGGGGCTTTGATTGTTCAACAGCCCGGATCAGATCATCTGTATTATCTATTTACTGTTGGCAGAGGTCAGGAAGAAGTGATTGGTATGCATTATTCTGTGGTGGACATGAACTTAGATGGGGGGCTGGGGGATGTTACCTCAGAAAAAAACATTCCATTGGCTGATGCGTGGTCAGCGAGTAATAAACTTACATCCGTCCGTCATGCCAATGGAGAAGATGTATGGATTATCACCCGTAATTTCAAGTCGGACCAGTATTATGCAGCCTTTCTTTTAACATCTTCAGGAATAGCACTCGATGAAACAGCTCTGAGTATTGTCCCCTGGAGAAGTGATTTAAATAATGCAGGAAGCATGAAAGTATCACCCGACAAAAATTACCTCGCTGCTGCGTACAAACTAAATGACTTGCCTGATGAAGCGTTTAAACAATCTTTTGATATATGCAGTTTCAATGCCTCAAGCGGTGACATTGATATACTCTACACTTTAAGTAAAAATCCGAATAATTGGACTGAACAATATAGGCCCTGGGCTGTGGAATTTTCTCCGGATTCAAAATTATTATATCTCACCTTTTTCAATGAAAAATCAGGCTTTCGGGAGATGGAACTGTACCAGTACGACATGCAATTTATTGAAGATTCGCTTCAATTTAAACAATCAGAACTCTTTATTGCACGCGGACCGGTTAATGGTTTGCAATTGGCGAGAGACGGAAAAATTTATTGTACCGGGTTTGAATTCCATGCATATTCCAATGTCAGTGTCATCCATGAACCCTGGAAACGAGGGACAGCCTGCAATTATGAAGCTGATGCTATATATATGGGTGAAGGTGATGTATTTAATTTTCTAAATAATGTATTAACCGACCACCTCTACCGCTTTGAGTGGGAGGGTGAATGTGCATTACATCCCATTGTTTTTCAGCCCAATTTTCTTCCCGAACCTGCCAGCATCCTTTGGAACTTTGGGGATATGCAATCATCAACTGAATTGTGGCCAGTACATTATTATCAAAATGGAGGCGAGTATGAAGTACACGTCACAGTTACTTACCCCAGCGGCAGGGTTGAAGAAACTTCAAGGGTAATCACAGTGCTTGACTCACCCAATCCTGATTTGGGACCGGATCGACTTATCTGCGAAGGGGAAGAAACAGTACTTACAGCAGGAAGCGATACAGGCTTTTATGCATGGAGTACGGGTAGTATTGGGAACAATGTATTTAGCATCACCGTTTCGGATTCGGGAACTTATTGGGTAAAAGTAACCAACAGCCTGGGTTGCAGCTTGTCCGACACCATCCATGTAAGCTGGTTCGACAAAGCTGTATTTCATGAAGATAATTTGCTCATCACCCCAACCGCTTGCGGTGGAAGCAGTGGAAGTATTACAGGTCTGCAGGTTGAAGGGGCCGAACCGCTGACTTCTTCATGGTACGATGGCAACAATAACTTGATTGGCACTACTCTCGATATCGCCAATTTAGCCGTGGGCAATTATTTCCTGCACGTTTTGGACAGCAACGGTTGCGAAACCATTTCCGAAGCCTACACCATTACCGATGCCGGGGATATCCTGATTACAGCAGTTGATTTTACTTCGTCCCACTGTTTATTAAATAGTGGTTTCATCAGCATCACTGCCAGTTCAGGAGCAGGCAACGATTTTTCCTATTCCATCGACAATGGCAACAGTTGGCAAAGCAGTAATCTCTTTGAAAACCTTGCAGCAGGTAATTACTTTGTTAAAGTGAACGACCCAAGCGGTTGCGAAACAGTGTATGAAAACAACCCTGTGGTTATTGAAAATATTGAAGGGCCACAAATTACCGCTGTAAATCTAGTCCCCGAAACAGATTACTCAGCCAATGGGCAGATTGATATTTCGGCAACCGTTTCCGAAGGGGATGTTTTTTATTCCATCGACAACGGCAGCAATTTTCAGACAAACGATGGCCTGTTTACCGGACTTTCAGCAGGAACATATTACTGCATCGTAAAGGACGGTTTTGGCTGCGATACCACTTTTACCATTGTGCTCAACCGTATTTTTTCGCAGGTCATCGATGCCATTGCGGGTGACGGTTACACCTGCATCGGCAATGCCACAGCAAGCCCCTTATTGCTAAACAACTTTACCGATGTATTTCGCTTTGAAGTCGTATTAACTTACGACAAAGATGTGATACAATGCGATGGTTACATCCAGGTAGATCCTGAATTGGAATCCGGTTTCCAGGCAAGCATCATCCCTGCCCTTGGCGAAGTACGCATCAACTGGCAGGGGGAAACACCCGTCACGCTACCCGAAAATTCAAAAATGGCGGAGCTTGTTTTCAGCGGACTTAACGAAGGCGTTTCGCAGGTGGACTGGAAAGCAGAACCGGGCGCAGGGCAATTTTTCAATGCCTACGGTGATGAAATTGCCGTTAATTATGAACTGGGTGCCATTCGGATATACACACGACCGGAGATTCAGATGGGAGCAGCATCCGGTTATTGTGAAGGAGATACGGTCTTTATCTGGCCCCATATTAATGGAGGAACCGGGGATATTGCCTATTTATGGGAAGGTCCAGATAATTATACCAGTACAAATATGCTTTTGTGGATCAAAGGAATCCAGTACAACCATGGAGGAAATTACCAGCTTACTGTTACCGATACCATTAATTGTATTGAAAGTAGCAGTATTGAGATTACCGTAAACGCACCGCCTGAAATTGCCTTTTCCACATACGACACCATTTGGGCAGAACCGGGTTATCTGTTAGAAGCCGGAAACGGTGCCGAATATTACCAATGGAATACAGGAGAAATAACCGAAGCCATCCAAATCGACAGCATGGGGCATTATGTTGTGGAAGTCATTTCTTATGAAGGTTGCAAATCATCCGATGCCGTAGAAATCCTTTGGGGAAACGGAACGCCCTTTTACCTGCCCAATGCCTTCACCCCCAATGGAGACGGGCTGAACGATATTTTCAAAGCCGTGCCCAAATACGATTATGTGAGCAAATATCAACTTACCATTTACAACCGCTGGGGTCAACAAATCTTCGAATGCAACGACATCGACTGCGGATGGGATGGAAACTACAACGGCAATGCCAGTCCCAATGGTGCCTACATTTACAAAATTGTTTACGAAGAAATTAGCCGGCCCGGACAAAGCAAAACCCTTGAGGGGACAGTGGTGCTGGTGAGGTAGGGGAAAGAAAATAAAATCGCAACCGGTGCAAGACTCCCGTCCGGGGGTGTTAACATACTGTCCTGCCTCAACCTGAATAGTTTTGTGTGCTGCATTGTCCTTTCAGGTCGAAGCCGGCCTGGTGTGAAAGAGACCTGAAAGTACCCCGCCCGTGCAATTTTGTCAGGTCTGCAATTTCGGCACTCCCTTGCGGCCACTTTTTCCTGTGGCACACGATTTGATCAATGCAAAACCAAATTTGTGAAACGATGAATCTGAAGGAAGTTAAATCGCATCAGCAAATGCTGGAGATGTTGCAGGACAATAAGAAGAACTACGTCCTGCTGTATAAAAAAGGCTCCGAAGCCAGCGATTGCAGCTACAACAGCATCGCAAAAGCACTGGAAAGCCTGAAAGATGTTGAAGTGCTCGCTGCCGATGTGTCGGTAGTCCGCGACATCCACCCAAAATATGCCGTTACTTCGGCCCCTTCGTTGATGATTTTTGAAGGGAAGCAATTCATCAAAACCGAAAAGGGGTGCAGCGATGTGGATTATTACAAATCGCTGTTCGAAAGCACGCTCTTCACGGCCAAAGTGGTGAACGGCGAGAAACCGCAGAAAAGGGTGACGGTGTATTCCACACCCACCTGCTCGTGGTGCAACACCCTGAAAAAGCACCTGGACAAACACGCTATCCGCTACACTGACATTGATGTATCCAAAGACCAGAAGGCTGCCGAAGCCATGGTGAAGAAAAGCGGACAACAAGGGGTTCCCCAGACGGACATCAACGGGCAGATCATCGTGGGTTTCGACAAAACAAAGATCAATTCCCTGCTGGGGATTCAATGAGTAAATGCGAGAATGCGAAGTAAAAAATAATCAATTAAAAAATAGAAAAAATGAAAGAATTACAGCCATTGAACGAGAATGTACTGCTGGATATTACGGAGGATAAAGCAGAGCAAAAAACCGCTACGGGAATCATCATCCCCGATACGGCCAAAGAAAAACCGCAATATGCCGATGTGGTGGCCATTGGAAACATCGAGAACCCGGGCATTGCCATTGGCGATACGGTGGTTTACAAGAAGTTTGCCGGTACCGAGTTTGACTTTGAAGCCAAAAAATACCTGATCGTGCCCTACGCCGATTTACTGGCAAAAATTGTAGAAACAGAGGAGATATAAGTTTCCCTGGCCTTCAGTCCAGGGTGAGCGGGCTTACCGCTCATCACCACCGCCCTGACCCGGAACGAATTCATAAGCGCCCAGGTCGGGGCTTTCTGTTCGGGGGTTGCCAAGAATATCAAAAGGAACCTGTCCGGCAATGGCCTGACTACCGTATCCAACCGCAGGTGATAAGCTATCGAGCCTGTAATCGTTGATGTTGTAGTCAAGAAACTCAGGATCCTGGTTTTTCAGGATGTTCTGAAAGAGGGTTTCGTCGGACAGGTTCCTGCTGGTCTTCATCATGCCAAAATCGAAGAAATACAGCGAATCGGCGCCCCCGTCCATGTCGGTGTCAAATTCATCTTTGTTGTAGCCGTAAATAATACTGTTTCCCATGCTGAAATTCAAGGGGATGGGAACGGGCTGTTCCAGCGTGTCCAGGAAATAATTGTTCAGGAATAGCGCCGGGGTATTCCGTACCGTCCCCGACCAGAAGTTGGCGATGGTGGTGTGTTTGAAATCAAATTTCCCCCCACCGGTAACAGCCATGCAGTAACCGCCGCAATTGGCCAGCACCGTGTTTTTTCCCTCCACATTGAAAGTACGGGTAAACAGGCCGATCCCTGTCATGTTTTCGATGATCACGTTCTCCAGCACCACCTTGTTTTCCGTGGCCCGCAGAAACGATTCGGCCTGAATGCCGATGAAGCCGTTTTTGATCAGGGTGTTTTTGATGATGTGGTCTTCGCCGGGGCGGCCTTCCATCAGCCAGATGCGGTCCCACTGACCGGGGACGTCTTCGTAAAAGTCTTCCAGTCTGTCGCCCTGAAAAATGACCGGATTGTCCGGGTTGTCGCCACCCGCCTTTAGCACGCCATCGGCGTAAGCCCACAGTCCGGAACCTTTGTGAAAAAACACCCGGGTTCCTTCTTCAATAATGAGTTTTCCGTAAGAATTGATGACAGCGTAACCGTAAATGACGTAAGGTTTGTCGCTGGTCCAGACAGTTGTTTGCATACTGTCGGCCACAATTTTGTAAGGGGGAAAGCCCGGGGTGTGGGTATCGGCAAGGATGTAGTGGGCATCCTGTCCCCAGGCCACCAGACTGACACTCTGTTCGTTGCCGTTGGTCAGAAAATAAATTTCGTCTTCAACGATCAGCGGGTTATTCAGGTTGTTGGGGTCGATGGTTACGCGCAGGAAAATATAGAGGCTGTCGCCGCCGTTGATTTCCACATCCTTAAACTGGGCGCCGGCTTCACCGTCCACATTGATGCGGTAAGCCGAGTTGGCACCTTTCCCAAGTGTAATATTCGAGATGTTGATTCTGCTGTTGGAGGTGTTGTAAACCATCAAACGGTGGGTGGCGGAGCCAAGACTTGTGAACACAGTGTCGAAAATAATGGAGTCGTTGGAAAAGCTAAGTTTCAAAGCAGGGTCATTGCTTACAATCTCCTTTTTCTTGCAGGCATTCAGGCTGGACAGGATGACGATTACGACCAAAAACACAAACGGGAGGACACTGTTCTTTAGCTTCATTTTACGGCTTTAAATAAGGGCGCAAAGATAACAATCAAAACAATTACGGTGATTTTTGGTTTTTATTGTAATTTTGTCAAACACAATTTATCTACATTTCCATGGTCGTTTACAAAAACATATTTTTCATTCTCATTTTCGCTTTCAACCTGACAACAGTATTTGCCCAGTATGAAAACACGAGCGGACAAAAGAAACAGCAGAAAAAGAAAGAAAATGTGGCGAAGATAAACCGCTGGTTTGCCGGCGGGATGATTGGTGGTGGGTTTTCGTCGGGCGGCGGCGGCTTTTTCGAGCTATCGCCGTTGGTGGGTTACAAGCTAACACCGGATTTCCATGTGGGCACACGGGTAACCTATATTTTCTCGAGTTACAGGAATATCTATTCGGGTAGCTATAACCAATCCCATACTTATGGGGCGAGTCTTTTTGGCCGGTACACATTTCTAAAGTTTTTGTATGCGCAGGCCGAGTTTGAGGTTTTAAGTTTTAACCAGTATTATACGCGTCCTGAAGGAGATCGATATACATTGACAAACCTTTATCTCGGAGGCGGGTATTACCAGTCGTTTGGCCGGGGGTTCTCAACCATCGGCATTTTTTATAATGTACTCGAAGACCCGAATCTTTATTATCCCTATTCGAATCCGTTAATCAGGATTGGTTTTGGATTCGGCTTTTAGTTTGCTTGTTTCTTTAACGTACCGGATCTCTTCCGACTTTGATAAAGCCGGCTAATCGTGTTCAGGAATGTTTTTTAAAACTTCCAGCGTAAGGTCCCAGAACTTTTGAACAGTTTCGATATTGATGGCTTCGTCGGGTGAGTGGGCGCCTTTGACCGTGGGGCCGTAAGAGATCATGTCCATGCCCGGATACTTGTCGCCGATCAGTCCGCACTCCAGTCCGGCGTGGATGGCCAGCACCTCCGGTTTGGTGTTGAACAGTTTTTCGTAAGATTTTTCCGTGATGGCCACGATCTCCGAATCGGGATTGGGTGTCCAGCCCGGGTAGCCGTCAGAGGTTTCGGTACGGCCGCCTGCAAGCCGGAAAACGCTGACAACCATGTTGGTGATATCCTGTTTCTCGGATTCCACCGACGAGCGCTGGCTGGTGGTCACCAGGATTTCATCTTCCAGAAACTTTACGGATGCGAGGTTGGTTGAGGTTTCCACGAAGTTTTCGATGTCCTGCGACATGGCGATCACGCCGTGCGGACAGGCGTACAAGGCATTGACCAGTTCCAGGAAGGAATCGTCATCGATGACAAAATCAGGCATGTCAGCGGGCTCGGCAGAAAAGTGGAGCCCGGGCTCGGTGCCATGAAATTCTTTCCACAACATTTCTTCAAAGCCTTTGGCCTCGGCGGCAAGCAGGGTCCCTTTGCCTTTGGGCACAACAACAATGGCAAACGCTTCGCGGGCGATGGCGTTGCGCAGGTTGCCTCCGTTAAATTCATTCAATTTGATGTCGAATTGGCCTTTGTACTCCCATAAAAAACGGTTCAGCATTTTGTTGGCGTTGCCGCGGCCTTTGTGGATGTCGTCGCCGGAGTGCCCGCCTTTGAGCCCGGAAACCGAAATTTGCATGGCTTCGCAGTCCTCGGGAACCTCCTCTTTGTCAAATGGCAGCCATGCCTGGGTGTCCTGTCCGCCGGCACAACCCACGAACAACTGGCCTTCGTCTTCTGAATCGAGGTTTAGCAGAATTTCGCTTTTCAGAAAGCCGGGTTTCAGTCCGAAGGCGCCGGTCAGTCCGGTTTCTTCGTCAATGGTAAACAGGCATTCGATGGGGCCGTGCGCGATGTCGTCGGCAGCAAGTATTGCCAGTTGGGCGGCTACCCCGATGCCGTCGTCGGCGCCCAGGGTGGTACCCCGGGCTTTTACCCAGCCGTCTTCGATGTAGGCTTCGATGGGGTCGTTTTCAAAATCATGTTCCTTGTCGCTGTTCTTTTCGCAAACCATGTCGATGTGGCTTTGGAGTACTACGGATTTCCGCTTCTCCATCCCGGCAGTTGCCGCTTTGCGGATGAGGACATTCCCAATTTCATCCTGTAGGGTTTCGAGTTTGTTTTTTTTGCCAAAATCCAGCAGGTAGGCAATAATCTTTTCTTCCTTTTTTGAAGGGCGGGGAATTTCCAGGATGTCTTTAAAATATTGCCAGACAACGGCAGGTTGCAGTTTCAAAATTTCTTCGTTCATGGGTTTTTGTATTGTGGTTTTGCAAAGGTAGAAAAACAAGTGGAGGGGGAGGTGTTAAAAAAAGTTGAAAGTAAAAAGTTGAAAGTAAAAAGTTGAAAGTAAAAAGTTGAAAGTAAAAAGTTGAAAGTAAAAAGTTGAAAGTTGAAAGTTGAAGGTGCGGGGGTGGTGATTTGGCTTGTGCGGGTTGTTGGAATGGGGTGGTTGGATTGTTAAACTGTTGGATTGTTTTATCAGGGCTAATTGATTTCTGAACAGAAACGCTGCGACTCCCGGCTTCCGACTCCCCGCTCCGCCTTTTCCCAGCAATTCGTAAATTTGCCCGTTCAAATTTGAACAATAATTTAAAGAATAAAAAAGATGACAAAAGCACGCGCACGGCACATATTGGTGTCAACCGAAGAAAAATGTAACGAATTGAAAACGAAAATAGAATCCGGTGAGGATTTCGCCGCCATTGCCCGGGAATTTTCTTCCTGCCCTTCTAAACAACAAGGTGGCGATTTGGGCGAGTTTGGCCCGGGAATGATGGTTGCCGAGTTTGACGCCGTTGTTTTCAGTGCCCCTTTAAATGAAGTTCAGGGCCCGGTGAAAACGCAGTTTGGTTATCACCTTGTGGAAGTAACAAGCCGGTTTTAAGTTCCGGTTTCTTCCTGCCACGGCCTGAGTTCATCTGCCTCTGCCCAGGCTTTGACCCAATGAGGGAGGCAGGGGAGATCGCCTTTGTGGCCCAATGTTTTCCATACCTCTTCCGGATTGACGATGCCATCTTTTGAGGTAATGGCCGCTCTCACTAGGGCTGCCGAATGGATGCGTCCCCGGCGGATGGTTTGCTGGTGGAAGTAGATCCATTTTTCGTCGTAACCGACCACCTCACTGTGGAGTTCGTATTTTTGGAACAACTTCAGCCGGTGGCGAAACCTGACGCTGGCACCGGCAACAGCAAAACCCCATGACTTTTTTCGGGCATCTTTCAATAAACCGCTCCGAGCAGCAAGGTCGAAGCGTCCGAAATCCATCATGGTCAGGTGGCGGCCGTTGTTCATTTCCCCAAAAATGTCAATATCCCCCGGCCAGACCCTCAATCTTAACACGCCGGTATCGGCAACACGGAGCTCCGGTCTGTAGCGTCTGGTAAGCAGCATTTTCGTGATTCGAAGGTAGGGGTACATGGGATGAGTTGAAAGTTAAAAGTTGAAAGTTAAAAGTTGAAAGTTAAAAGTTGAAAGTTGAAAGTTGAGAAGTTAAAAACTTGGTTATTACCCTTTAAGACTTTCGATGGTTGCTTGCGGGTTGTCAGAAGAAAAAACGGTGTTCCCGGCTACCAGCACGTCGGCACCGGCAGCTACCAGTTTGGGGGCATTTTCGAGGGTTACCCCGCCATCAATCTCGATGAGGCAGCTCGCCTGTTTTTGCAAAATCATCTCTTTGAGCCGGCTGATCTTCCGGTAAGTGTTTTCGATGAATTGCTGGCCGCCATAGCCGGGGTTGACCGACATGAGTAAAACCAGGTCAACATCTTTTACAATGTCTTTCAGCAGGTCCACGGAAGTATGCGGATTGAGCACGACGCCGGCTTTCATTCCAAGCTCCTTAATGGCGCAGATGCTGCGGTGCAAATGGATGGAAGCTTCGTAATGAATACTGAGGATATCAGCGCCTGCTTCCCAGAATTCCTTGAAATACCGCTCGGGCTGTACAATCATCAGGTGGACATCGAGGGTTTTGGTGGCGTATTTATTAACAGTTTTGATGATGGGAAAACCGAAAGAAATATTGGGTACGAAAACGCCGTCCATCACATCGAGGTGAAACCAGTCGGCACGACTTTGGTTGACCATTTCAATGTCGCGCCTGAGACTGGCGAAATCGGCCGACAACATGGAAGGGGCTACAAGGTGGCTCATGGGTTTTGCAAATATCGGCAAAGATAGAAAATGTTTTGGGTGGGTTGGGTGTTTGATTGTTTGACTGTTGAGGCCTCTCCGACAATTAAAGAAAGAAACGCCTCTTTGCGAGCCCGTGCGCTTGCTATGTCCTTTTGACACGCCATCCCGCAAGCCTTCCCGCTGTGTTCGCAAAGAGGTCGTTCTCAGGTTTGTTATCTCACTTGTGTGCCATCACAGTGATGCACAGTGAAATCCCGGGGTGAGTTCATGGTTAAGACGGTTCAACTGTTCACCCCGACAACATCAAGACACAAAAAAAGCGTCCTTTTCAGAACGCTACAGTTTTTTTTATCCGAGGTAAGATTTTAAAATCTTGCTCCGTGAAGTATGTTTCAGTCTGCGGATGGCTTTTTCTTTAATTTGCCGCACCCTTTCACGGGTGAGGTCAAACTTTTCCCCAATTTCTTCGAGGGTCATGGGGTGTTCAACGTTCAGGCCAAAATACAACTGGACTACATCTGATTCGCGCTCTGTTAATGTTGAAACGGCACGGTTAATTTCTTTCCGCAACGATTCGTAAAGCAGTCCTGTTTCCGGGGTTACCGCTTCCTCACTTTTCAGGACATCGTACATATTGTTGTCCTCGTCCTGAATCAACGGTGCATCCATCGAGACATGCCGACCGGCATTCCGCATCGACTCTTTCACCTCGTTGGTGGTCATGTCCAGTTCGTCGGCAATCTCTTTTTGGTTCGGTGTCCTTTCGTGCTTTTGTTCCAGCCTGGCCGTGGCTTTGTTGATTTTATTGAGCGAACCGATTTTGTTCAAGGGCAGCCTGACAATCCGTGACTGCTCGGCCAATGCCTGAAGAATAGACTGGCGGATCCACCAAACAGCATAAGAAATGAATTTAAAACCACGGGTTTCATCAAAGCGTTGTGCAGCCTTAATCAGGCCGAGGTTTCCTTCATTAATCAGGTCGGGTAGGCTAAGTCCCTGGTTTTGATACTGCTTCGAGACGGAAACCACAAAGCGAAGGTTGGCCTTGGTAAGTTTTTCAAGGGCAATTTTATCACCTTGTTTAATCCGGCGCGCAAGTTCTACTTCCTGCTCGGCAGTAATCAGGTCCACTTTCCCAATCTCCTGTAAATACTTGTCAAGAGAAGCGGTTTCCCGATTTGTTACCTGCTTGGTGATTTTGAGTTGTCTCATGCTTTTTATGCAGTTTTAATAGGTACGTATTTTACGTGAACACCGGTAAAAAGTTACCCTGAATTATTCGTGGGTACGCTGTGGCTTTTCGATAAGTACCTTGCGCGAGAGTTTCAGTTTTCCGGTGCGGCTGTCAATACCAATCAGTTTCACTTTAACTTTGTCGCCTTCTTTCATCACATCCTCAACTTTCTCTATCCTTTTGTGGTCTATTTCAGAGATGTGCAGCAAACCGTCTTTACCGGGAAGGATTTCAATAAAAGCACCAAAAGGAACAATACTTTTTACCGTACCGAGATAAATCTCGTTGAGCTCCGGCATGGCTGTAATACCTTTAATCCAGTTTTTGGCTGCTTCGATGGACTGTTTGTCGTCAGACATGATGTCGATGACACCGTAGTTTCCTTCTTCTTCAATAATGATGGTTGCGCCGGTTTCCTTTTGGATTTCCTGGATGATTTTTCCACCGGGTCCGATAACGGCACCGATGAATTCTTTGTCAATCATAATTTTCTCAATCCTCGGGACAAAGTCTTTGTAATCTTCGCGTGGTTCGGTGATGGTCTTGGCCATTTCGCCCAAAATATGGAGTCTTCCCTGGCGGGCTTGTTCGAGGGCTTCTTCGAGCACATCGTACGACAGGCCATCTACTTTGATGTCCATCTGGCAGGCCGTAATCCCGTCGGTGGTTCCGGTAACTTTAAAGTCCATGTCGCCGAGGTGGTCTTCGTCACCAAGAATATCGGAGAGCACGACATATTTTCCCGTTTCGGCATCAGAAATCAAACCCATGGCAATACCTGCAACGGGTTTTGAGATTTTAATACCGGCATCCATCAGGGCAAGCGTTCCGCCACAGACCGAGGCCATGGAAGAAGAGCCGTTTGATTCGAGCACATCGGAAACAATGCGGATGGTGTAGGGGTTTCCTTCGCCGTTTGGCACCACTTGTTTGAGTGCCCGCTCGGCCAGGTTTCCGTGTCCTACTTCGCGACGGCCAACGCCCATAAACCTTTTTACTTCGCCTGTTGAGAAAGCAGGGAAGTTGTAATGGAGCATAAATTCATGGGTGCCTTCGATGAGGGCACCATCCACTTTTTGTGCGTCCATTTTGCTGCCCAGGGTAACCGTTACCAGTGCCTGAGTTTCGCCCCGGGTAAAAATTGCCGAGCCGTGGGTGGTTGGCAGGTAATCGACTTCGGTCCAGATGGGCCTGATTTCATCCAGTTTTCTGCCATCCAGTCTTTTCTTTTCATCGAGCATGGCTTTGCGGACGGCTTCTTTTTCCACGTCGTGGAAGTAGCGTTTCACAAGGCCTTCTTTTTCTTCGCGTTCTTCTTCGGACAGCGTTTCAAGAAAGGCTTCGCGTACAGCTTCGAAGGCTTCTTTGCGGGCATGCTTGTCGGCAGTGCCCTGCAGTGCCACTTCGTAACAGCCCTGGTAAGTTGCTTTTTTTACGGCGGCCCTTAAGTCTTCATCGTTATTTTCGTGGCTGTACTCCCGCTTTGTTTTTGCTTTTTCGACCATTGCGGCGAAGTCCTTTTGGGCCTTGCACTGAATCTTGATGGCTTCGTGGGCAACTTTGATGGCTTCGAGCATAACAGCTTCCGAAACTTCTTTCATTTCGCCTTCCACCATCATGATGTTTTCCATTGAGGCAGCAACAATGAGTTCGAGGTCGGCGACCTCAATTTTTGAAAGCGGCGGGTTGACGACAAATTCGCCGTCAATACGGCAAACCCTGACTTCGGAAATTGGCCCGTTGAAAGGGATGTCGGAAACGGAAAGTGCGGCTGATGCAGCCAGGGCGGCAAGTGCATCGGGTGCAATATCCTTGTCAGCCGACAGGAGCGAAATAAGCACCTGTGTTTCGGCATGGTAATCGTCGGGAAACAAGGGGCGAAGTGCGCGGTCAACGAGACGTGAAATCAGGATTTCGTATTCTGAAGGTCTTCCTTCGCGCTTAAAAAAACCACCGGGGAATTTGCCCGTGGCTGAATATTTTTCTTTGTAATCGACTGACAGGGGCATGAAATCGACGTCGTCCCTGGCGTCTTTTTGTGAAACAACAGTTGCCATCAACATGGTGTCTCCCATGCTTACAACTACTGCTCCATCAGCTTGTTTGGCAAGCTTGCCGGTTTCGAGGGTGATGGTTTTCCCGGCTTCTGATTCGAATGATTTTGTAATGGCTTTTACAGACATAATGATTAATAGGTAAGATGTAAATATTGTTTTGACAAGAAACACAAAAAAAGGCAATCAAACGATTTGCCTTTTTCAGTGTCTTCGCGTAACCTGAATTATTTCCTTAATCCAAGTTGCTTAATGATGGTACGATACCTTTCGATATCTTTTTCTTTCAGGTAATCGAGTAATTTCCTTCTTTTTCCAACCAGCCTGACCAGTGAGCGTTCTGTGAACAGGTCTTTTTTGTTGCTTTTCAGGTGGCCGGTAAGGTGTTTAATCCGGTAGGTGAACAATGCAATTTGCCCTTCTGCAGACCCGGTGTCGTTATCCGACTTTCCGTATTGTTCAAATATCTCTCTTTTCTTTTCAGCAGTTAAATACATACGTTTTCTTTTTCTCTGGAATTTTCGGGCTGCAAAAATAGAAACATTATTTAGACTGACCAATTTTTATTGCAATTATTTTTTGCACCTGCTCAATCTTTTAGAATAAACCTCCCCTGATGGGAAACGAAGGCTTAACCCGTCGCTTGTCGCGGGTTTCACCTAAACGGCAACGGCATTATTTGCTGGTTTTTACACTTCTTCTTTCTTGTCGAGGAATAAATAAAGATTCGCACTTGCATATATTATCATGGCAAAACCAATCAGGTAATACACCGAATTCATACGCTCGGAACTGTAGTTAATGATGATGAAACCAAGTACGATGAGTATTATTCCCGTCAGGAGATGGAGGGGAAAGGTGTCTTTTTCCTTTGGGTTTGCCAATCCGCTACTGAGGTAAAGCGCCCCCATAAATACAAGCCAGAACGAGAAAACGATAAGGAAAAAAAGCTCACCACTATGCGGGTACGTAAAAATAATGATCCCGGCGAAGCCGTCAATAACAAGCTCCATAATTACCTTGGGATTGAAGGTTTTATCAAAATTGATAAACAAATGGACAACGGTAATCAAGGCAGAAATACTGAGCGTGATGCCAAACAAGGCCGAATATCCGGTCATTATTTGATTGAAGGCAATGGCTGCAATACCCGATAAAAGTAAAACTGCCGAACGTACGATGCGAAGAGACATGGGGTGGGGTTGAAAGTTAAAAGTTGAAAGTTGAAAGTTAAAAGTTAAAAGTTGAATGTTGAAAGTTGAAAGTTGAAAGTTGAAAGTTGAAAGTTGAAAGTTGAAAGTTGAAAATCACAAATCACATTTTGCAAAGTTAACGATATTCTGTTGCTAGGGTCAAAACGACCATTTTAAATCGAGGAAAACCATTTGGCCGATGTCGCCAAATTCGGTAAATTGATTTCCCCAAAAAAGCTGTCCGTTCAGGAGAAGGGAAATGTTGTCGGTCAGGCTGAAAGTTACCGATGGGCCAACAAAGACCGATTTGTCGTAAGGATTATAAATGGAGGCCAGGCCCAGGCTAATCAGCGGAGTGGCCGGATAAGTAAGCTGTCCGAAAATGTCAAATCTTGAGCGTGTTAGGTTTTTGGCATTGAGGTTGTTTGCAAAAACGGAAGATGCTGAACCCAGAAAACCGCCAATGCCGGCATTGGCCGGTCCGGCTACCCCGGCGCTGTTGTAAATCCCTGAGAAATTAACAAAAATGCTGTTCTTAAAAGTATAGTTCACAGCAATTGAAGCGACCACAACAGCATTGGTGTCAGCAAAGTTGTGTCGGTCGCGAAACCAGGAGACTTCACCGGTAAAGCCCGCCCCGCCAATGTTGCCTGCCCATCCCAGGCCCGCTGTAAAGTCGGTGACCATGTAACCACCAAATACCTGGAAATCATAATTCCACTTGTTGAACCTGTACATGGCCGCCGTTGTAAGTTTGAGTTCTTTAATTACCAGGTTGGAATCGTTTAATGATTCAACGTAAGCTAATTTTCCGGCAAGTTGTACCGAGGAGAAATCGCCGGTATAGAATTCCATTTTGAGGGCATCGCTTCCGGGGCGCTCCACGTAATTGAAATCAAAATAATTATAGGCGTTAAAAATATCATTTGGGTTCCAAATCATGTTCGCTCCCCAGTTGATGCGTTGGCGCCCGACGGTCAGTTCAAACTTGTCTGCCGTCCATGTAAAATTCAGGCGGTCGAAAGTTGTGTAAAGGATGTAGGATTTGCCATCGGCGATGGTAAATGTCAAATCGAAGTAGCCGTTGTCTTTAGTAAGAAGCTCGTTGTAATCAATCCCCGCTTTGGAGAACAGCTCATTATAATTGGCAACCAGCGGGCCAAAGAAAAAGTTGTTCCGCATACCAGCGTAAAATTCCAGGTTTTTAAGCGGTGTCCACCAGAGGTTAAAGCGGTTGTAAACAGAAGATTGGTTTTGCCAGTCGGTAAATCCGATGGTATTGTAAATCTCTCCTTGCGGAATCCAGGTATTGTTGAGGTATTCAAGGAAACCGGTCATCTCGAGCTTTTTATTCTGCGCGTGGGTAAATGAAATACATGAAAAAAACAGAATAATAATAAGTGTGCTCCTGAAGAATCTAATGCTTTCGCTCTTCCGGATTTGTAACCTGGAAGTAAGGGGGATAGGATTTCTAAATCTACTTTTCATATTAGTGCGACATCAATCAATCCAGGTTCGCCGGCATAGTTTTTTGCTGAACTGTAAATGTATTCATGAGCATTGTCAACCATTTCTGCCTGAACCGCGTTTTCGTGTATGTAATTAACCTTTTGCTCTAAAAATGAGGTTGAATGAATTTCTTTTGCTTCATTGCCATCTTGCCTAAACTTAAAGTTCTTGATATTTGATTTGTGCCTTCCGGCAAATTCAAACTCACTCAGCAGCCATTTTTTTCTACTTTTTTCAGCATTTTCTTCAATTTCTTTTACAGTGGCTTTGCTGGTGAGTTTTTTGAAATCGCGCAGGAAGTCTGATAAATGATGTTCATCATCAGTTTCAGCGACTAAATGTAAATGGTTGCTCATCAAACACCATGCAGAAAGTATAAGTCCTTTATTTGCCTGATTGTATTTCAATGCATCAACGATTATATATGCGAATCAAGGGTAGAGCTTAAGTCTTGTGAATTAGCCTGTTAGCTTTTCCAAAGTTTGGAACTTTGGAAAAGTTAGGTTCCTGTCTAATTGATTACGAACAGCTTTACAAATCCAACCCTTGATTCGCATTATATGCTTATAAACCGGGTGGGTAAAAACATCAATCCAGTAGACTACTGTCGTTGTAAGAAAGTAAGCATAAGCATCAACTATTTTATTTTTAATTCCCATTTTGGTTTGTTATTTTGGATTATTAATCCTGTTTTTCGTATTTTTTCTTTTCAATTTATTGGTTTTGTTGTGGATAATAAATTCTGTTCCCTAAAATCCATATTGCAAACCTGGAGGAGCAGCGCTATCTTTCAAACCGTTCATCTGACAAAATCCTGCCATCTTCAATGCTTACTATCCGTCGGGCTTTGTCCATTACACGCTGGTCGTGGGTGGCGAAAATGAAAGTGGTGTTGTATTTTTTGTTCATTTCCGCCATCATCTCCAACAAACTTGTTGTGGCTTTGGAGTCGAGGTTGGCCGTGGGTTCGTCGGCAAGGATAAATTTGGGGCGGGACGCCAAAGCCCGTGCCACGGCTACCCGTTGTTGTTGCCCGCCGGATAATTTCCCCGGACGGCTGTTTATCCTGTCCGCTAGTCCTACGGCTTCAAGTAGTTCTTTGGTTCGCATGCCGCGTTCTTTTTTGGGCATGCCCTGCAATTGCATGATGAACTCCACGTTTTCGCCGGCAGTGAGTACAGGTATTAAATTATAAGCCTGGAAAACGAAACCAATATTGTTCATCCTGAAATCGATGAGTTTTCTTGAACTTAATTCCCAAACGTTGGCACCGCCGATAACCACTTCGCCCGATGTGGGCCGGTCGAGTCCGCCAAGCATATTTAAGAAGGTGGTTTTTCCGGAGCCCGAAGGGCCGACAATCGCCGCAAACTCGCCTTCCTCAAAATCAATACTGATACCGTTGACCGCTTTTACTTTTACTTCGCCGGTGTTGTAGGTTTTTTTCAGGTTTCTTATTTCGATTACTTTCATGGTGTGAATATATTGATTTCTGTTTTTTATAAATGCTTATAACGAGAATGTTTAATTCTCCCCCTTTTCCTACTTGCTATTTTGCCTGTTTTCTCACTTATCCTACTCCATCCGCAAGGCGTCAGCCGGATCGTTCTTTAAAGCTTTGTAGGCCGGATACAGTGCGGCAATTACACCGGTAATCATCACCATTATGCTTACATTCACAAGCATCACCGGGTCCACAGATGTATAAACAAACGCATCGTATCCCAGTTGCTGGTAGCCTTGTGCCCACATCGACAGGTCGACCGGATGCGTTTCCCCGTATTTCGCAGTCAGGGCGCCAATGACAATTCCCACAATTCCTCCTGTAATTGACAACAAGATAGATTCCAGGACAATCATGGTGAAAATCCGTCTTTTGTTCATGCCCACAGCCATCAGCATGCCCAGCTCTTTCCTGCGTTCCATCACGACCATCAACATGGTGTTGATGATGCCGAAGAGCAGCGCCAGCAAAATGATGATGATGAAAACATACATGTAAATACCCATGGCTTCGGTGAGGTAGTTCATTTCGGGGCTGAGGGCTTTCCAGTTCATCACTTCTTTGTCTCCCGCTATTTCCTTTACCTGACTTTCCACGAGGGACAGGTTTTCACTCGCGTCAATGTTAATGGCAATTTCGTGTGCGGCCGTTGCGGGAAAAGCGGTGAGTTTGATTAAAGCGGACGAGCGGATGAACACCCGTGATTCATCAAACAAATTGTTGTCGGTTGAATAGATACCCGCCACCCTGAAAGCACCTGACGTAATGTTGTTGTCGAGGTCCTGAAGGGTAATAACAACTTTCGACCTGACTTTCACGTTCAGTTTTTCGGCCAGCTTTTTACCAATTACGATGGGGTTTCTTTTGATGCCGTCGAAATAGGCACCTTCAATAATTTTTGTGTTCAGGTTAGTGACCGTGGATTCGATGGCCGGATCGATGCCGGCAATCAATACACCCGAAGCCGTCTCGGCAGAGGCAAGCATTGATTGGATAAGGATACGTTGACTGACGCCTGTAACGTGGGGCAACTGACGGATTTTTGCCGTAAGCGCGCTTCCGTCAGGAATAAAGTTGCCAAAGTCTGAATTCTGCCTGTAGTCCGGCTGGTGGATTTGGATGTAGGACAATTCTGTATTGATGACTTTTTGAATGCGCTGATCGGCCATCCCTTTAAAAAAGGCAGCCGAGAACACGCCGGCAAAAATGCCAATCGCGATAGAGAAAATAATCACAAGGCTTCTCACCTTGTTCCGCCAAATGTTCCGCCAGGAAATGGAAAGTATCATGGGTCAAAAGTTAAAAGTTAAAAGTTAAAAGTTAAAAGTTAATAGTCAAAATCTCATGTCTGTTAATCATGCTCTCAAAGCTGTATTTACTTTTATTGTCAGTGCTTTGTAAACGGGAAAGATGGCGATAACGAGTGTAATGATGAAAATTGTAGTGGCCTGTGAGTAAAAGACAAAGGGCGCCATCGAAAAATACATGAAAGGTTCAATGCCCATTTCAATCATGGTTTGGGCGGCATCCCCGGTCAACGGTATCGGATTGTAGAAAAAATATTGAATGATGGGGATGCTGCCGACAAGTCCCGCAACTGCCCCGATAGACCCAATAAAAAGCGTTTCGTAAAACAGCAGTTTGCCCAGTTTGATTTTTTGCATACCGATGGCCACCATTACCCCCAGTTCGCGCCTGCGCTCCGAAATCATCATCAAAATGGTGCCGAAAATCCCAAAGCCCACCAGCAGGTACAAAATGGCTTTCATCACCAATCCGCCGGCTTTGTCAGCTTCTATCATCGAAACAAGTTCGGGTTGCAACTCATCCCAGGACATGACCATGAAAGGTGCAGTTATTTTTTTCTTCAACTGTTTCATCACCCCTGGTAATTCATAGTGATCTTTCACCATAATGACGAGGGAAGTAAGTCTGTTTTCAGCTGAAAACAATTCCTGGCAGTTTGTGATGCTCATGTAAACAAATTGTTTGTTCAGCTCGGGGGAAGGGAATTTAAGAATGCCCTTTACCGCATATTTTCCCGCGGCCATCACACCATGAAATCCCTGTCCGTACAGCACCAGCGTATCACCAATGTTTACCTGTAAATATCTGGCAAGGTCGATGGCCACCAGCACACCTTTGTCATTCTTCGTTAAATAATTCCCCTTGTGAACCCATTTCTTTGTTCCGGTTACTTTATTTTCCTGGGCAGGATCGATGCCGATGACCAGGGTGCCCTTGGTAATTTCTTTGGAAGAGGCCAGGGCAAAGTATTCGAGGCGCGGGGCATATTCTGTAACTCCCCGGGTTTCCTCAACGATGCGCATTAATGCATCGCCCAGTTCAAAAGAGTTGTTGATGGTCTTGTTTTCGTGGTATTCTTCCGTAAATATTTGTGCGTAGCCCGAATAGAATTTAACAATGTTGTCAATCATGGCATCATACGAACCGTACTGCATAGATGTCATTAGGGTGGAGAAGATCACACCGAAGAAAATGGAAGCTGAGGTAATCAGTGTCCGCCTGGTGTTCCTCCATAGATTTCGCCATGCCAGTATTACATCTTTCATTGGTTGGGGTTTTATGTGTTTAAGCTGTTTGCTTGTCGGAAAAAGCACGAGTTTACCGCAGGCGTTTCATGTTTTGCTTGGTGAAAAAACTGTTGTCGATTGGCTGGTCGAAAACAAGGTTTTTAAATTCCATGATGGTTTTTCTGCCTGGTTCGTCGGCCGGTATCATTTCAATATGTGTGGGGATTTTCCGGTCTCCCATTTGCCGGATGCTTGAAGAAATTTCGGTATTTGCCAAATAGCCGTCCTCGTCGTAGTATTCTGACCGCCACATGTTAAAGCCTTCTTTGGTGACCCACGAAATAATTTTCCCCCAAACCACGGCGGCATCCTCATGCGGGATGAGCTCAATTTTGTAACAGTCCATTTTCCGGATGTTTTCCTCACCCAACAGGTGATGGTCGTAATCGGTAACGATGGAAGATTGTTTTACAAGGTCGTCGTTGGTAAAATCCGAACCCATCCATGACTGCATCATCATCGAAGGCGGAATTTTAATCATGCGCGAGATGGAAGGCACCCAGTTCCACATTTCTTTATCCACTTTAAGAAAAACCTGGCCTTTTTCCTTTGCCGGTGCCGTTATGTAAATAACAAAATATTTGTCCCCTTTCGACCAGGTTTTCATGCTGATGGAACGCTCCCATTTCGGCCTGACGATGGTCATGGTCATTTCACCCTGACTGGTTTCACCACGGTTCTTTTTATCGGCTTTGGCCACAATTTCTTTGGCCGTGAGTTCCTGTGATTGAGATTGAAATCCCGTCAGCAACAATCCCCCGAAAATGAGGGTTGCTATTATTAAACGGGTTGTTTTCATGTGCTTTAGTTTTAAATTAATCCTTTGTTTATGATTTATTGTCTTTTCAATTTTCTTGAAATTAAACATTTTTTCATTGTCTGCTTATTAATATCCGTGCATCCGCGGCTATTATTTTTACACAAATCGTTCAATAATTATTTTTTTCATTTCTTCCAGGGGGTACAAGTCAGCTTTGTAAACATAATGAAAGCCCACACCATCCAATAATGCCCCGACAAGCGCTGCTTCGAGTACCGGGTCTTTTACACCTTTTTTACGGTAATAGTCAACCATTGTTTTAATGATGGGTTCAATCATCCCCGGTAGTTTAGATTCAAATAATTTCCACACTGAAGGCTGCATTATCAGGGCGAAGTACAATTTGTAAAAACTGCGCTTGGCACTCATCAGGCTGAATATATCTTCGATGAAGCAGGTGAATTCTTCACGGGTCAAAATGCCATCCTTGTCGGTGTCGAACATTTGGAGCATTTCTCCCATCCCTTCCATCATGATTGAGGTTAACAAATCTTCCTTGCTCTCGAAATAGTTGTACATCAGGCCTTTCGATACCCCTGCTTTTTTGGCAATCTTGCTGATGGACGCGCTTTCGTAACCGTGTTCTGCAAAAACTTCCAGGGCCGTATCCGTGATGGCCTTTCTGCGTTCTTTGCGAATCTGTTCCAGTTGCTGTGGTGTACGTGGCGACATTTTAGTTCAAAGTTTAATGTTCAGAGTGCCTGTGGTACAAATCCAGATGAGCGGTGTGACATTATTTATGACTGAACGGTCGGTCAAAGATAAACATTAGATTTGACTTGTCAAGTGTTTTGTCATTTTCTTTTTAATCCTTGACTGTGGATTTCTTTGGTAGAGGAGTCAGGAGGCCGGAATGCCGCGACTTGAAGAGGGTAGTTCTGGTTTGGCGGAATATTTCTTCTTTTATTTGTAACGATTAAAAATAGAAGAGTATATTTGCTTCTTCAAAAAAAGATGAGTGACCCATGTCAGTGGAATACGTAGTACTTGTTAACAAAAACGACCAGCCACTCGGCGGGATGGAAAAGATGGAAGCCCACGAAAAAGGGGTGTTGCACAGGGCTTTCTCCGTTTTCATTTTTAATACTGAAGGAAAGATGTTGCTTCAGAAACGGGCTGATGAAAAATACCATTCGCCGGGATTGTGGACCAACACGGTTTGCAGCCATCCCCGCACGGGTGAAAAAACGATTGATGCAGCCCACCGCCGTATCGTTGAAGAAATGGGTTTTGACTGTGCGTTTGAAGAAGCTTTCTCATTTGTTTACAAGGCCGACGTAGGGCAGGGGCTTACCGAGCACGAGTATGACCATGTTTTTATCGGCGAATCAGACACCCGTCCCAATCCCAATCCTGAAGAAGTGGGCGATTGGAAATATGTGAAGCTTGATTGGGTTGTGCAGGATGTAAAAAACAGTCCCGGCAATTACACGGTGTGGTTTAAAATCGCCCTGAAAGAGGTGGCGGACTATTTTGAGAAAAAGTAGCTTGTTGGTACTTTTTAGCCAAACATTTTAACACAGTATCTTTCATGGGCAAGGCATTCCGTAACTCAGTTTTGGCGGGCAGTTCTCCTAAAATGTCCGTTTGACAATACCCCAACGTGGCCAAGCCGGAAAAGTCCAGACGCAGATGAACACAGATTGTTTATGATAAAAGCTCCGCCTTTTTCAACAACAATTTGTCTATTAAGCCATCAATCGTAATAAACCTGCATAAATCAGCGTCAAATGAATATATTATAAAATTTTCTGCCAAAAAATGATCAAAGTGTTAGGCACTAAAACTCCAGTTCCATCTGAATTTCATCGTCACCGCCGGGCTCGGTTTTGTCCTTGCTTTCTTCCGGGGTTTTGCTTTTTTCCTTTGCAGCCGGCGTTTCTTTTTTTGTTTCCGGTTCCGGCGGCTGCTCCCTGCCGGAAGGGACTTCTTCCGCCTCAGCGGTTTCTGTTTGACTTTCAGTAGTGTCTTCCGGGTCGTAGGGCAGCGGATCCACGAAGCGGAGCTTCTTCAACGTCTTGTTGGTCAGCCGCTTTCCCTTGGCGCGGAAAGTCTTCAAACCGATAAAATCGGTCATGGGAATGACCTCAAATTCAAGCTCATTGTTTTTTTTCGACTTCACCTCAATTTCCAGTTGCGGCAGGTAGTCCAGCGAAAAGGCCTCCATCCTGGACCCCTTGCTGCTACTGACAAAAAGGAACTTTTTGTTAGTGGGGATATCACCGGGAATTTGAAAACGTTTGACGTAATATCTTTCAATTTCGCCGTCAAAATAGATGGCCGTCAGCACCTTTTTCGGGTCGAGTTTGGAAATGTGGATCATGTTGTCGTCGAAGTGGGTCGACAAATCAAAGCCGGTGAGTTTGAATTCGCCGCTGTCAAGAACAGTGAGAATCTTGTCGTCGCCCTTGAAGGCGCCGAGGTACACACCCCGTTCATCGGTGTTGAGCCGCCGCACCGTTTCGTCGTACCAGATGTCGCGTGCGCCCAGGGTCGAAATGCCCTCTTCGCGCTGCACGATGCTCCTCACCGAATGTTTTGTCAGGATGTTCCCCTGCACACTTCTTCCTTTGATGGCCAATTGGCTGAAGTCGAAATCCAGGCTTGTTTTCTTTAATTTGGGTTTGGGCCGCAGGTTCACCCTGATGATTTCGCCTTCGCCATTGGGGTTAGCTGTAAAGTAAATGATTTTACTGCCGGTCGTTCCTTTGGTGAGCTGGTACGCTTTGTCGCGCGTAATCCCTTTAACAGCAAATCGTTTCACATAATAATTTCCGCGTTTTCCATCGCGGTAAACCATGTTGTAGGTTGTTCGGTCGTCGTTTTTCTTAAAAACGTTGATGTGCAGAATGCCTTTTCCCACAAAAATTTTGGCGCTCACTTTGGTAACGATAAGGCTGCCGTCTTCCCTGAAAACAATGATGTCGTCAATGTCGGAGCAGTCGGTTACGTATTCATCCTTTTTCAGCGACGTGCCCGCAAAACCTTCGCTACGGTTGACGTACAGTTTTTGGTTGGCTACTGCGACTGCCGTGGCACTGATGTTGTCAAAATTCCGGATTTCCGTTTTTCTTTCTTTTCCCTTGCCATATTTCTTTTTAATCTGGCGGAAATAATTGATGGTATAATCAATCAGGTTGTTGAGGTGGTTGGAAACCTCTTCCATCTCGGCTTCAACCGCTTTGATTTGTTCTTCGGCCTTGAAAGCATTGTATTTGGAGATGCGTTTGATTTTAATCTCGGTCAGGCGCACCAGGTCTTCCTCGGCAACATCCCGTCTCAACAGTTTTTTGAAAGGTTCAAGTCCTTTGTCGATGGTTGTCAATACGCATTCCCAGGTTTCGCAGTCTTCGATGGCGAGGTAAATGCGGTTCTCGATAAATATTTTTTCAAGCGAGGCATTGTGCCACAGGTTTCCTAATTCCGTCAGCCTGATTTCCAGCTCTCGCTTTAGGAGGAAGACGGTGTGGTCCGTGTTTTGTCTCAGGATTTCTTTGACAGAAATAAACTGGGGTTTGTTCTCGAAGATTACACAGCAGTTGGGTGAGATGGAGACCTCGCAACTGGTAAAGGCATACAGTGCGTCAATGGTTTGGTCGGGTGAAACATTGTTGGCAAGGTGAATAAGGATTTCCACGTTTTCGGCCGTGTTGTCGTCAATTTTCTTTATCCTGATTTTCCCTTTGTCGTTGGCAGAAACAATGGAGTCAATTAAGGTAGTGGTTGTTGTGGAGAACGGTATTTCTGTGATGGCCAGTGTTTTTTTATCCACCTGTTTAATCCTTGCCCTGATTCTGACCTTCCCGCCACGCAGGCCTTCGTTGTAACGGGAAAAATCTGCCAGCCCCCCGGTCAGGAAATCGGGGACCAGATCGAAGTTTTTACCCTGCAGGATTTTGATGGACGCGTCGATCAGTTCGACAAAATTATGTGGAAGGATTTTGGAAGCCAGTCCGACAGCAATTCCTTCAACACCTTGTGCCAGCAGCAAAGGGAACTTTACAGGAAGCGTGACCGGTTCTTTGTTGCGTCCGTCATAAGACGATTTCCACGCAGTTGTTTTGGGGTTAAAAACCACTTCTTTGGCAAACCGTGATAATCGTGCTTCGATGTATCGCGGTGCTGCGGCGCGGTCGCCGGTGAGGGTGTTTCCCCAGTTTCCCTGCATGTCGATTACCAGCTCCTTTTGCCCGAGTTGCACCAGTGCGTCGCCAATACTGGTATCGCCGTGGGGATGGTACTGCATGGTGTGGCCGATGATGTTGGCCACTTTATTGAACCGCCCGTCATCAAGGTTGTTCATGGCATGGAGGATACGGCGCTGAACGGGTTTCAGCCCGTCGTTTACTTCGGGGACGGCACGTTCAAGAATCACATACGAAGCATAATCGAGAAACCAGTTTTCGTACATCCCCCGCAGGGGTGTTGTCCTGTGGCCTTCGTCCGCTGGCAGATTGCTTTCCGGTAATTCTTCTTGTATATCTTCCTGCTCGTTCATTAAAATTTGTCAGTTGACAATATTGACAGCTCACGCTTTACTCAGCCTTTCCAAAATCTCAGCACCAACACTTCGGCAAGTAAGATTGAGAGGGCGAAAATAATAAATAGCATCCATAATTTGCCCGCTGTTTGCAAGCTGTTAATAACATTTGTTTGTGTATTGACCGAACTGTCCAATACTTTAAAATTTACTAATCCGCTATTGTTTAATTCTTCCCTGATTTCGTCCGGGGAATAGTACTCGGTTTGCGATTCGCTGCGGTTGTAGTTGAAGGCAAAAACATGCCAGGTGGAATCGCCCAGCCGTAAGTTATAGAAACCATCGGTTTCCGGTTTGCTGTTCCGGAGCAGTAGGTGTAAATCGCCGTTGGCGGATTGTTGTTCAGGAATAAAAGTATAACCGGAAGTGGCCTGTTGCAGGCTGAAAACTGTCTCGCTTTCGGGAACAGTACCCAAACCGGCAGTCAGGAACTCATCTTTGTCCAGGGTATAAAACAAGCGGGGAATCACGCCGCCGGTAACGGCGACACCGTACATTAGCGGAACAAACAGTGCCTGGGAACTGAAATTGCCAAAACCCTTGTCCAGTGAAACCGACAGCAGAAAGAGCTGTCCGGCCCCGATATTTTTCCTCAACAGAAAATCATCACCGTTCAACAGGCTGACCAGGTTTTCCAATCCCGAAGAAACAGGATAGCCATAACGGAAATGCTTGTTGACGGTAGGCAACTCAGCATTTTCGGGTATTTTGTTGACAGACTCCCGGAATAAAACATCCGATTTTTTAATACGCACCACGCGGCTCCTTGCCGTGTCCAGTCCAAGAATACGGCCTGCCTGCATGCTTTGCAGGAATTTGTTTTTTTCGGTCAATTCACTTTCTTCCCCCGGGACGAACAGGACTGTTCCCCCCTGTTCCAGGTATGATTTAAGCTGGTTCAGTAAACCGGAAGAGTAGGAGGGGAGGCTGTTCAGGATAATGAGTTTGAAGGTCTTGAGTTTGTTGTAGTCAATTTGCCGGTAATTCATTTTCACGAAGTGGAAAACACTGTCGGTCTGGTAAAACAGTTGCAGTACTTTGCTGTTTTCGCCATTGTGTACTTCCAGAACCCGAAGGTTTTGTTTTAGCTTGAAGCTGAAATAAAACTTGTCATCAAAAGTGATGGGATAGTCTTCTGTTTCGATAAGCCCGCTATGCCAGCCCGCCTTTCCCGCACTAAAACTTACCCGTACTGTTTTGGTACTACGGGCTTTCAGGTTAACCCCTGCCACTGCTTTTTGTTGCCCGTCGATACTTACGGTTAGTGGTATTTTTTCGTAATCTTCGCCCGAAGCATTGCGCAGGCGGATAAGCAGCTGAACCGGCCTGCCGGGAATGAGAACGGGTGTTGGAATCCAACACGAATCAATATAGATGTTCCTGCTCCTGCTTTGCTTTAACGGGATGAAATAATAATTGCCCAGCGAATCTGTGGGGAAGTCGGGAGCATCGAAGGCATTCTTCTGGAAGTCGGAATAAATAAAAAGTTCGTAACGGCCAATATTTTTTTTCCCGACAAGGTGTAAGCCTTTCCACAAGGCTGACGACAGGGGTCGGTAGGCCGGCGAAATGCTGAGTTCTTCCAGCGTGGAAAACATTCGTTCTTTGTTCATGGTATTTCGTCCGCTGCCTGGTTCGTTACTGAGCAGTGCAAAGCGCATGTCGCGCGGCGATTGGGCAATCAGTTCCCTTGTGCTGGTTACAGCTTCGTTAAAAAGCTGCCCATGCTCACCTTCGGCCCGCATGCTGAACGAGTTGTCGATGTAAACCGCCCTGAGCCGCTCACCTGATTTCCCTTGTCTTTTTCCGTTCTTGCCCCATTGTGGCCCGGCAAAAGCCAATACGAGGAACAAAATGGCCAGCAAGCGCAACAGCAAAACAACAAGGTGCTTCAGTTTATTCTGCTTCCGGGTTTCGGCAGTGATGTTTTTAAGGAATTCAATATTACTGAAATAAAACTTTTTGTACCGCCTGAAATTGAACAGGTGAATGATGATCGGAATCAGCAGGGCGAACAGCCCGTATAAAAATTCAGGATGGTTAAAACTCATCTAATCCAGCAGTATTTAAGCTGCCAAAAGTAAAGAAAAAACGAAAAGGAAAAGTGCCCTTAGGGCGCCATTTGTGCTATGTGCTCCATTTGTTCTTCGCACGTCATTTAGCGGTCATTTGTTGTCAGTTGCCCTTTGGGCTTCATTGGGGTCATTGTCGTTCGGAGGTCAATGGGCTTCATTTTGAGATCAGAGGCTTCCAGGTGCAAGCACTCTGGAAGGTCTTAAGATATCAGTCACCACTCACCACTGGCCACTCACCGACAACAATTCCCTAAATCACTCCCTGGTCGAGCATGGCGTTGGCTACTTTGAGGAAGCCGGCAACATTGGCGCCTTTCACGTAATCGACGCTGCCGTCGGTTTGTTTGCCGTGCTTTACACAGGCTTCGTGGATGCTTTTCATAATGTGGTGCAATTTGGCATCAACTTCTTCCGTAATCCATGCCATTTTCATGGCATTTTGTGTCATCTCCAAACCTGAGGTGGCAACACCGCCGGCGTTCACTGCTTTTCCGGGCCCGAATAAAATGCCATTGCTTTGCAGCACATGAACGGCTTCAGGGGTAGAGGGCATATTGGCACCTTCGGCTACACACATACATCCATTATCTACCAGGTTTTTTGCATCATTTTCGTCCAGTTCGTTTTGTGTGGCGCAGGGTAGTGCAACATCCACTTTCACTTCCCAGGGGTGTTTTCCGGGATGGAAAGCAGCTTCGGGGAATTCTTCGGCATAGGGTTCTACTATATCCATATTTGATGCCCTGAGCTCAAGCATATAGTCAATCTTTTCCCCGGAGATGCCTTCGGGGTCATAAATATAACCGTCGGGGCCTGAAATGGTAACTACTTTTCCGCCCAGTTGGTTCACTTTGGTTGTTGCACCCCAGGCCACATTTCCAAAACCAGAGATGGCTACCGTTTTTCCTTCAAAAGTTTCGCCTTTGGTCCCCAGCATTTCCTGTGTAAAATAAACGGCACCAAATCCCGTGGCTTCAGGGCGAATAAGGCTGCCGCCCCAGTTGATCCCTTTTCCGGTCAGTATGCCGATGTGTTCGTGCTTCAGCTTTTTGTACATGCCATATAAATACCCGATTTCTTTTCCTCCCACGCCGATGTCGCCGGCGGGCACATCAGTGTCAGGGCCAATCAGGTGCCAGAGTTCCAGCATAAATGCCTGGCAGAAACGCATGATTTCAGCATCTGATTTTCCTTTGGGGTTGAAATCAGAGCCGCCTTTGCCACCACCCATGGGCAGGGTTGTCAGCGCATTCTTGAAAATCTGCTCAAAGCCTAAAAACTTCAGGATGCTCAGGTTGACGCTGGGGTGAAATCGCAAACCGCCTTTATAGGGGCCAATGGCATTGTTAAACTGAACGCGGTAACCCAGGTTGACATGAACATTCCCCTCATCATCCATCCACGGTATTTTAAAGGTTAGCACCCGGTCGGGCTCAACCAACCTGTCGATAATGCCGGCACTGGAAAAATGGGGGTTTTCATCCACAACATGCTCAATGGATTCCAGCACTTCGCGCACTGCCTGAAGGTATTCGTTTTCGCCCGGATGCTTCTTTTCCAGATCGTTGATCAATTTATTTAGGTCCATGGAATCAGGTGTTTGATGTTATATTTGACAAAGTGATGCCGCAAAATTAAGCTTAATCTTAAAAGTACAATATGCTGACGGATAAAAGCAGGGGCTCATAACAATTTTGGATAAACCGGTTTAGCGCGATCTATCTGAAAACCAAAAAGGATGCGGCGATCAAAATAAAGGATGATACCTGCATATTCACCGGTTCAATAACCTGCAAATAACAAACCGCCTTCAATCTTGCTGTATCCCCTTGTCATAAACCACCATTTTTTCCAGCCGGCCTTCCTGATCGTACCATTTTTCCGGCCCGTGTTTCAGGTTCTTCACATAAGGGATTTCGCGTTGCAGTTTACCGTTGGGGTACCAGGCTTTTTGGGTGCCTGTGCCGTTTTCAAAATTGCCGACACCAACAATGTTCCCGTAAATGTCATAATAAACCCAGCGCCCGGTGAAGTAGCCTTTGTTGTACCTGCCACTGATTTTTGGCTTACCATTCGCGTACCATTGGTTGAAAACGCCGTCCAGTGTGTCGTTCGCGTAGTTTTCTTCGGTTGCCTTGTTTCCGTTCTCGTCGTAAGTCAGTGTCCTGCCTTCCAGTTTGCCGTCTTTGTAAAAAGAAACAGACTCCGGTTTACCGTTCGGGTACCATCTCTTCAAAGGCCCGTCGAGTACATTGTCCTTATAAAATACCTCTTGTTCTTTGCGTCCGTTTTCAAAATACCAGACCGACCTGCCGTTGAGTTTTCCATTTTCGTAACTCAATTCGGATTGTACATTTCCGTTGTCCCAGAACTTTTTTTTGTTCCCGGAACAAGCACACATCAACAGAAATGACAACAGCACAACAATGCTTAAGCTGTATTTGGAAATCATCAGTGGGAGAGTTTTGGCGGCCATTTTGGGTCGGGCAGTTTTTGAATATTGTAATTGTTGTAACGAAGCATGTGCCAGTAAGTGTTTTCAAGGTTTCTGGCCCGGCCGGTTTGTTCCATCCGGTAAAACCCACGCAACATTTTCATGGGGGCCTTTGGCAGACAGCGGTAAAGTTTCTTGTCGAAACGAAACAGTGCGTACAACATATAATAGGTAATATCAAATCCGGCAAAGCCGAAATTGTTGGGTTCCGTTTTAAATTGTTGCCGGAAAGAATGGACAAACTGCTGAACATTCTGCGAATTGTAGTCAATAAAATCGGTGGAGAAATACAGCAGGTTCATGTTGTTGGCCTGCACATTATCAATATTGTTAAACCTTTCCCAAGATGGCATTCCAATGATTTGAATGTTCAGCGAATCGCGAAATTCGTTCAGCTTGTTCATCACATCCATCACGAAAGCTTTGTTTTCACCGTAAATAATTACCAGGTTGGTACGGAGGGGGCCGGCTGTTTCCATGAAAGGGACAAGGCCGTTGTTCATAAAGACAATCCGGGTAAGCGAATTGTCAAATGTGGTGCTGTCGGTCAGGGATTCCGAAATCATTTCCGGGTCCATCCTCCTGCCTTCGAGACTGTAAACGGGAAGCGGGCTTTGGTCGTCGAACTCCTCGTCGCGGTGTGCCACGGCAATGGCAAGGTTGTAGATGTCGGTATTGGAGATTTTGATTTGTGGTGGAACGACCGTCTTGATTTTATGCCGGATGGCTGCCAGTTTATCCTGGTCTTTAAAGGCCGATTGTGTAACAAGAAATACCCGGGCACCCTGATAATATTCGGCGATGAGCGCAGCAAGCAGGTCGGGCTGGTACTTCGTCCCTGACTTGACCTTCAACACAGTCCTGTATTTTTCCACTGTTTCGCTGCGGTAAGAGAGGGGATTGACAACCGGGATGTTGAAATTTCCGGCGAACAAAGCCACCTGATCAAAGCTTTGCTGGTAAAACGGGCCGATGATCAAATCCATCTGCCTGATTTCAGGCTTTTGCAAAACCCTGACCGTTTTGGTAATACTTTTGTCCACATCGTAAACAAACAGCTCGATTTTCATTTCCTGTGCACGCAGGGAATCCACTGCCATCAGCGCACCTTCGTAAAAATGGAGGAAGCGGAAAGGTTTAAAATTGTCCTGGTTGACGGACAGGAAGCTTTCGGTGTTGAGGCTGTCCATCTCTTCGAGGAAGAGCGGGACCATCAGGGCAACTTTGAAAGTTTTCCCTTTGATGGGTTTTTGTTTGCTGCAGCGTGAAGGGGCCTCAAGCCCGCCATGTTCTTCTTTGGGGCTTTCTTCTGTCCTGCTCTCTTTGCCTGTGCTTTCATTTGCCAGGATAGCTTTTCCGCCAATGGGTATTTTCACGGTTTGCCCTGCATACAATTTGTTGCCCAGCGATGGGTTGATGTCCAGTATTTCGTAGGCCGGAACCCGGTACAATTTAGCCACTTTCTGGATTTTCGTGGTCCTGGTAATCTTGTGAACGATGTAAGTACCGGCAACGGTGATACGCGGAATGTTGATGATTTGTCCTGTTTTTATTTTTGGGTTCAGGCCGGGGTTGGCATTGTAAATATCATCCACAGTTAGCCCGTATTCGCGGGCAATGCTGTACAAGGTTTCTTTCCTTTTGACTTTGTAGCGAACGGTTTCGGTTTTTTGTTCCTGTTTTTTTTCCTGTTGTTTGGCTGGGGTTTGCGGAATACGCAGCCTTTCGCCGAGAGGGGGGCTGTTCGACAAACCGGCATTCACCGCCCTGATCTTTTCAGGGCTTGTTCCGTATTGCTCTGCTATACTTTGGAGGGTTTCCCCGGCAATGACGGTATGCCTGAAACCGGGAACAACCCGAATCGTCGGGTCAAAGCTCACCTGATCTTCTTCGTCAGCAGAAGGCAAAACCGGTATTTTAATGTACTCGCCCTTCCGAAGGGGCAGCATCAACATGGGGTTTGCATTTCTGATGGCCGCTACCGGAATATTATAGAGGCTGCTGATGTGGGACAATGACTCGTTATTGGAAGCAATGTGGTAGAAAAAATCAAAACCGGAAGTCTTGAGCTCTTTGCTGACCTGCTGTTCTTTGTTCACCGTGGGGATCCACAATTTCTGGTCGATACTGATCCCGTTTTCAGTCCCGGGGTTTTCAAAATAAATTTCGTCCACACTCACGTCGTAGGCTTTGGCAATGGCGTAAACTGTTTGTCCCTGCTGAACGGTGTGCACAAAATACTGTTTCCCCCCATGTTCTTCTATTTGTTTGGAGATGATGACCCTGAGCTGCTGCTGGGCCTGCATGCCACCGATGGAAACAAGAAAAACAAGGCTTAAAAAAAATCTTCTCACAGTACTGTTTTTTGGTTGGGAAACGAATTTCAAAAATAAAAATAAACCGTAACACAAACGCGGGGCATTTAAGATTGTTGTGTTTTCAGCGGCGAATGTCTTTACACGGCTGGAAAGCTGCTGCGAAACCCGCTGAACGGGCTTTTGCTTTCACCGGGTTGAAATCAGGGAGTTGGTAAAACGCTTTCAATACTGCCCGGATACTTTGAGTGTCTGTTTTTTTCCTGCTACTTCCATCTGCTGCGGTGTGTTTTAATCTGGGGTATTTTTGAATGGGTGGCGAATAAATGTACCGCGGGAAGCCACATGCCCTGAAACAACTATTCCGACCTGCTAAGTCCTTCGGCGACTTAGCGTGTCGCTACTCCCACTCAATCGTAGCCGGTGGTTTTGAGCTGATGTCGTACACCACGCGGTTCACCCCTTTTACTTTGTTGATGATATCGCTGGAAACTTTTGCCAGGAACTCATAAGGGAGTTGCGACCAGTCGGCCGTCATGCCGTCGGTGGAGCCGACTGCGCGAAGGGCAACCACATTTTCATAGGTTCTTTCGTCACCCATCACACCCACTGTCTGCACCGGTAACAATACGGCAAAAGCCTGCCAGACTTCGTCGTACAATCCCATTTCTTTCATGGTGTTGATGTAAATGTAATCCACCTCCTGCAAGACCCTCACACGCTCCGGGGTAACATCGCTGATGATACGGATGCCCAGTCCCGGGCCGGGGAAAGGGTGGCGGTTAATCAGGTCGGCCGGCATGTTCATGGCACGGCCGATGCGCCGTACCTCATCTTTAAATAAGGAGTTGAGCGGCTCCACTACTTTCAACTTCATGAAGTCGGGCAGGCCACCCACATTGTGGTGCGATTTAATCGTCGCCGAGGGCCCTTTTACCGAAACAGACTCAATCACATCCGGGTAAATGGTCCCCTGGGCCAGCCACTGAACATCTTCAATAAGGTGTGCTTCGTGGTCGAATATTTCGATGAATTTATTACCGATGATTTTGCGTTTGGCCTCGGGGTCTTCCACCCCTTTCAGGGCATCGAGAAAATCGCCGGAGGCATTCACCCCTTTCACATTCAGCCCCATGTCTTTGTAGGAATACAACACATCTTTGAATTCATTCTTCCGCAACAAGCCATTGTCCACAAAAATACAATACAGGTTTTTGCCGATGGCTTTGTCCAGTAAAACGGCAGCTACAGAGGAATCGACACCGCCCGAAAGGCCAAGTACGACTTTGTCGTCTTTCAGTTTTTCCTTCAGCGATTGTACCGTTGTTTCGATGAATGAATCGGGCGTCCAGTTTTGGGAACAGCCACAAATTTCCACGATAAAATTCTTCAGTAATTGTTTGCCTTCGCTTGTGTGGTAAACCTCGGGGTGGAATTGAATGCCATAAGTTTTCTCGTTATCAATTTTAAAGCCTGCAACTTCCACGCTTGCCGTGCTGGTAATCTTGCTGAAATTTTCCGGAAGGTGAAGAATGGTATCGCCATGCGACATCCAAACCTGTGTGCCGTCTGACAAACCGCGCATCAACACACAATTCTGGTCGATAAAACCCAGGTTGGCCCTGCCGTATTCGCGTATCTCCGATGGGAGGACTTCACCACCTTCGGCTTGCGCCATATATTGTGCGCCATAGCAAACACCGAGCAGTGGAAGTTTCCCGCGGATTTTGCTCAAGTCAGGGATGGGTGCCTCTTTGTCCCTCACCGAGAAGGGGCTTCCGGAAAGGATAACCCCTTTTACACCGGTGGTCAGTTCCGGGATTTTATTGAAGGGAAAAATTTCGCAGTAAACATTTAACTCTCTCACCCTGCGTGCAATAAGCTGGGTGTACTGGGAGCCGAAATCGAGGATGATGATGGTTTCTTGCATGGGTGCAAAGATAGGGGAAAATGAAAGTCTAAAGTTTAAAGTTTAAAGTTTAAAGTTTAAAGTTTAAAGTTTAATGTATAAAAGAAATGGCGGGATCCGGAATTGCCTTGCGTACATTCTTTCGACAACATATCCCAACATGGCAGGCTCAGATGCTTCCGGGTTTTTTGAACGCCGGATTGCCTTCAAACTTCAATACTTCTAAATACATTGCTTATTTTCGCAAACAAAAACCATGGTAGTGAAATCCCGAAAAAAAAGAAGTTCCGGTAGCCCGAAAAGCCCGGTGAAACAATTTGCATTCATCCTGATTCTTCTTGCTATTCTTTCTGTTGTAATTGGCTATTTTGTCTTGAAGAGTGAGGATACAGAAGAGGGGTTGCCGGTCAAAACAACAACAGAAGCGATGCAGGAAGAAGAGCCCGTACTTGATGTGGAACCTGCTTACACGGGAACCTGGGTGAGTAATTACGATGGGGCCATATTGACGATGAACCGGTTTTCATTTACGCTCGAAATGCCGTCAGTTGATCAGAAAGCAGCCATTAAAGGTGAACTTTCTGTTGTGAAAAATGTGTTGACTTTTGTTTATACGACTGGATCGGAAAGCTGCCACGGGGAGGAAGGCCATTACCAATTTACCCTGGAAGACAATGGCGACATCTTTTTCAAATTGATTAAAGACAATTGTAAAAGCCGGAAAGCAAGAATGGAAGAAAGCTGGTTCAGGCTTTAACGGGTTGCCCTTCGGGTTTGCTTCGCTTCGCAGGTTGCGTGTTATTGGGTGCTTTCGAAACCTGACATTGTCCGATGAATCCTGAAGCACCGGTGAGCAGGCGGTTAAGCCACAATTAGTAAACAATCACCGCTTCGTAAACTGTTTCGTTGCCGAGCAGGTCGGTCACCACCAGTTTAAAAGTATTTTCCCCTTTTCTGATGTACTCGTCGTAATTATATGTCAACAGGTTTTTCTTGGGGTTGTATTCCATCAATATCCAGTGTCCGTTAAGTGTGCCACGATATGATTTAATGCCGGTTTGTTTTTCCCTGATCCTGACTTTCAGCGAATGCTGTTTCGAAACATTTTTTCCCGGATAAAAATTAACGGTACTTATTTCGGGGGGAATTGTATCTGCCAACACCGCATATTTTCCAAGCAATCTTGATTTTGCCGTCAGTTTGTCGCCCTTCCATTTCGCGCCCATAAAATAATAAGCCTGGTCCGCATCTGGTGTGTAGGCAATGTACATCTTGTCTTTCAATTTGCCCGGAATACTGTCTGGCGTGATGGCAACCGAAAAATACTTTTGTGCCGGTGTGAACGGATTGTGCACCTCGAAGACGGGAGTGAAAGAAAACTCCTCCGCGGGCAGTGTTTTCAGCTGAAAGTAAAACGACCGGTAAAAAGTGTTGGCAGGGAAAGTCAGTGAAATATGAGGCGTGCTGATTTTATTTTCGCGACTAAACCTGAAAAATGTCCCATTATTTTCAGCATGCCCCTTTTTGCTTTCTGCAGCCTGCCTTTCCTGCGATTCCACACGAAAAGAAAAAACAGAACGGTTTTCATAAACGTCGCTTATTACATATTGAAAAAGGTGTGGCAGGCTGTCCGAAAAAGAATAAATCCCGTTGTTGTTTACCCCGCGGTAGTTGAACAGGCGGTTGTTGGTGTCAACCTGCGTCCGGATTAACCTTCGTTTTTTGCGTTTGTAGTACGGGTAATCGATCAGGCTGTTTAAGTAGCGGGTGGTGGCAAAGGACAACTTATCCATTTCCAGGCCAAATACCTTTTCTTCATCAAGCAGCAAATCCACGCTGAAGATACCGTTTTTGTTAGTGGCACCGTTCATCTGATCATAGGTCAGGATGCCGAGTGAGAACGGGCCAGAAATACTGATTTCCCTGTGCGGGGACAAAACATAATCTTTCCCTTTTTTTTCAACCGTAAAATAGGCGGTGTCATTCTTTCCGTTAATGAGCGTTAGCCCGCCAAGGGGGTAAACCGCCAGCAAGCTTATTCTAGGGCTGACCTGGTCTTTAATGGTAATGTTGTTAAAAAACAATGGGTTAAGCGGGTATTGTGTTGCTTCTTCCCTGATCTCGAAATGCAGGTGTGGTCCGTCGGAGCCACCGGTATTTCCCGAAAGTGCAATGAGTTCACCTTTTTTTACTTTCAACTCGTTTTTTCCCGGGAAGGCTTCAACAGTATAGCTTTCTTTCTTGTATTGCAGATTGCGGACAAACTTCCGGATGCTGTCGTTAAACTGTTTCAGGTGTCCGTAAACCGAAACAAACCCGGAGGGATGGGTCATGTAAATAACTTTCCCGTAACCACCCGTTGAAACCTTAATGCGGGAAACGTACCCGTCAGCGATGGCAAATACCTTTTCCCCTTCAGCCCCCTGAGTTTTAATGTCGATGCCGGCATGAAAATGGTTGGCGCGCAATTCCCCGAATGTCCCTGACAGTAAGAGCGGTATGTCAAGCGGAGAACGGAAATCAGCAGATGCGACATCGATTCTCTGCCCGACAAGGCGAAGGGTTGTGAAGAGAAAAACAACGAGATACAATATGCTGAGTTGCCGGGCTGTCATCATTTACAGGAATAAATCAGGGTTGATGTTTTTGTCAGAATTAAGCCGCAAAGATAGCAAATTGAATACCGGCGCTACTTTTGGACACGCGAAAAAGCCTCCCAGTTCCACTCTGCAAAAACCTGAATCAATATCCGTTCTAAAAAATCATTCGCAATTGCTTTTTTCGTAGATTTGCCTCTGCAAAGAATAAGCTGCTGACAATGAATAAACAAGCTTTCGTTTTTTTACTGGTTGTTTCATTCTTTCTTGCACCGGGATGCAAGAAAGATGACAATCCTGACAAGAGCAAACCTTTCATCGTGCTAAAAGGGGCCAATCCCTTGACCTGGAACCAGGGCGATTCACCTTATACCGATCCGGGAGCAGAGGCCTGGGACATTAACGAAAACAACGACACCATTAGCATTACCGACAGACTTACCGTTACAGGGAATGTTGACGTAAATACTGCCGGGGATTACAATCTGAAATTCAATGTCAGCGATGCAGCGGGCAACAGCGCCGATGAAAAAACCAGGCTTGTTGAAGTGAGGCTCACAAAATGAGTGGGGGATGCAGTTGGGTGCAAAGACAGTGGTGGCAGTAAATGCTGATGTTTCCGGGAAGGCTGTACAGGCCAAGAGAAAAAAAATCCTTTTTATAGTCAACCCGTTTTCAGGAAAAAAAACGAAACCGGATATTTCTAAGATAATCCGCTCGCATATTGACCACGAAAAATTCGAGCCCGAAATCTTCTTGACCAAAAAAGCCGGGCATGCCCGGCACTTAAGCCGGCAAGCAGTTGATGCCGGTGTTGCTGTTGTTGTTGCCGTTGGCGGCGATGGCACCATCAACGAAGTGGCCTCACAACTGATTCACTCCGAAACCGTATTGGGAATTGTTCCGCAGGGCTCGGGCAACGGGCTGGCAAGGCATCTCGGTATTCCGTTGTCGGCTGTGAAAGCTGTTCAGCTTATTAACAAGGCAAGGACAACAACTATTGACACGGCAGCAGTCAATAATGTACCCTTTGTAAGCATTGCCGGCATCGGGTTCGACGCACTGGTGGCCCGGAAGTTTTCTAAAAACACGAAAAGGGGGTTCTTTTCTTATCTGCACATCATCACCAAAGAATACCGCAACTACAAACCCAAAAAATACGAACTGCTGTTTGACGACGGAAAGCAGTTAAAGCTAAAGGCTTTCTTTATCAGTTTTGCCAACTCCAACCAATTTGGTTACAATACGTCCATTGCGCCCCTGGCAAAACTGGATGATGGGCTGCTGGATGTTTGCATTGTGCAAAAACCACGTATCTTTGACGTGCCGCTGCTTGCCAATCTCTTATTTTTAAAACAAATTCATAAGTCGTCCCTGGTAACAATTATCCCTGCAAACCAGGTTATTGTAAAACGGAGTAAACGGGCAGTTAACCTTGATGGTGAAACCGTAAAACTGAAAAAAGAATTGACAATTAAAGTGAACCCATTGTCGCTGAAAATATTAATCCCCGAAAAATGACAGCAAAAAACAGACTGGTTTATTCCACAAACCCCGATTTCGTACCTTATGATAACACAGAAGATAAAGTTGAGACCCTTCTTCCTTCATCGCAAACATTGTACATTAGCCGCGACAAAAAGCAGCGGAAAGGAAAGCAGGTGACGCTGGTTGAGGGATTTGCCGGGACATCCGCTGACCTGGCAGCATTGGGAAAAATGCTAAAATCCAAATGCGGGGCCGGCGGTTCGGTGAAGGAGGGAGTGATACTGGTTCAGGGCGATTTTAGGGAAAAAATCAAAGAAATACTCGAGCGCCTTGGCTACAAATGTAAATTGAAAGGGGGGTGAGGGTTGGAAGTTTAAAAGTTTAAAAGTTGAATGTTATGAAAAAAGTTTTAGCAACAATCTGTGTGATTTTCTTACATCTACCATGGCAGTTAAATGCGCAGGAATTACAAGGAAGCCTGGATGATCAAACCATTCAGCAGCTCAGGGAAAGTTTTATACAAAGCCCCGAAAACACGGCATTGATGAATGCGGTTTCCCACAACGATATTAAGAAACTGGCGGTCAGCAGGGAGAACGATGGTAAAGTCAACCATTATTTTTCCAACCGTGTTGAGGTCAGCGGCATTACAAACCAAAAAAAATCAGGGCGGTGTTGGCTGTACACCGGTTTAAATACTTTGAGGCCTCTGGTTCAGAAAAAATACGCGCTCAATGAATTTGAGTTTTCCCAAACCTACAATTTCTTTTGGGATCAGCTCGAAAAAGCCAACCTGTTTTTAGAGATTGCCATGGCGACAGCAGACAAGCCGCTGGACGACCGCAAGGTGGAGTGGTTGTTTAAAAACCCGATTGGCGATGGGGGGCAGTGGACCACTTTTGCCGACATTGTCAATAAGTACGGACTGGTTCCGGCTTCGGCCATGCCCAATACCTTTCAGAGTGAAAACACAGCCACCATGTCGCGGTTGCTGCGCCGGAAACTCAGGGAACAGGGCTTGGAAATCAGGCTTGTGGCACATTCGAGAATGAGTGAGCAAGCCAAGCTGATCAGGAAAAACCAAATGCTGGCAGAAATATACCGGATACTGGCATTGAGCCTTGGAGAACCCCCGGAACAATTTTCGTGGCAATACAAAAACAAGGACGGGGAGATTAGCGAAGCTGTCGCCTTCACCCCTAAGCAGTTCTACGATGAAATCATCGGCGTCGACCTGAACGATTATGTTATGCTGATGGATGATCCGGTAAAGAAATACGATCGATTGTACGAAGTTGAGTTTGACCGCAACCTGGTGGAAGGTGCCAATTGGCGGTACATAAACCTGCCCGTTGAAAAAATTAAGGAATTTGCAAAGAAATCCATCCTGGCCAATGAAGCCATGTATTTTTCCTGCGATGTGGGCAAACAACTGAACGTCCAACACGGAACCCTTGATGTGAACAATTACGACTACGACGAGTTGTTTGGCCTGACTTTCGGGATGGACAAAAAAGCCCGCATCAGGACGTATGAAAGCGGATCGACCCACGGTATGGCGTTGGTAGCAGTAAACATCCTGCCAGATGGCAGTGTGGACAAATGGCAGCTCGAAAACAGTTGGGGGGCCGATAAAGGCGACAAAGGATACCTGACCATGACCGACCAGTGGTTCGACGAATACATGTTCCGCCTGGTCATCAATAAAAATTATATGGATGCCGAAACCCTGAAAATACTGGAACAGGATGCTGTTTTGCTCCCTCCCTGGGATCCGATGTTTGCCGATGAAGAATAATAATTTTGCCACCGAACTTCTTCAGGTCCCGAAACATGATGAAGCTCAGCGGCTCACATTTTAAACCCGTGAAACCAATATGACAAAGACTACTGGCTCCCCGGCAGGCAAACAAGGGAATGATTGCTGTTATCTCCGCGTTATTGCATCTATGCGGGAAAATGTAAACACATGAAAATATTCTCAAGTCAATATTGGAACCAGAGATACCTTGCTGAACAAACAGGCTGGGACATCGGGGATGTTTCCACACCGCTGAAGGCTTACTTTGATCAGCTGACCGACAATAAACTGCGCATTCTTGTTCCGGGCGCCGGAAATGCCTGGGAGGTGGAATATTTATTCAACAAGGGTTTTCAGCACACATTCTTACTTGACTTTGCCGGGCAGGGCATCGCCAATTTCAGGAGACGCTGTCCCGTATTTCCTGAAACCAATATTATTAAAGATGACTTTTTCAGACATCAGGGAAATTATGATTTGGTGGTGGAACAAACTTTTTTCAGTTCGATTCCCCCGCAAATGCGACCGGCCTATGCCGGAAAAGTCCACCAATTGTTGAAACCCGGCGGTAAACTGGTGGGCTTGCTGTTCAATACTGAATTTGGTTTTGAAGGCCCTCCTTTTGGTGGGACGGAACAGGAATACAGGGATTTATTCGCTGGTTTTTTCGGGTTTGAGGCATTCAAAACTGCCTACAATTCAATCAAACCCAGGCAGGGCAGAGAATTATTTTTATTGTTGAGAAAATCTTAGGCTGCCCAACCGAAATTATTTTTATCTTAGCCTCTCAGGTATTTTCATAAAAAACACAAATACGATGAGCCAAAATATCATTCAAACCGTAGGGACAATCACGAAAAAAGAAACACTCACTTCAGTAGAAAACGAAATGTATTGCAACAGCCTGGTGCTCGAATCGCGACAACCTTTTCCGGGTTATCACGGATCAACGGTTCCTGACTCACTGGAACCTGAATCACTCTTTGCCATTACCACCGGAAAGTTTAACGATGAGTTTATCATCCGTGCTGTTCGCGACATCAAAAAAGGACTGGATTACAATTTTTCTGCCACACCCGGTACCATTCAGTTTCAAAACGGGCTGGCTGAGGTAATTCGGTTTAAGTATTTGCCTTACGCCAAAGTCGGGGAAGTAATCAATAAGTTCACGGCGAAAGGCCTGGCATTTAAAAAAGGCCGGAAGATTCAGCCTTATGCAAGTATCATCAAGATCAGAAAATTCTTTCAGGTTGAAAATATTGCACCGAGGCTGTACCGCGATATTGTTGATGAGAAAACTTTTTATCTGCAGATACCACTGCTCTTGGATTGGGATGAGTTTGAAAGAATGACCCTCGACATAAAATACAACATTGATAACCCTAATTTCGATGCTGCGCTGACAAGCGTTTACTACGAAAAAGGAATCATGGACCTGGTACGTATTTATGATGCCGAAACCAATCAGGAAAAACTGAATTTTATACTCGAAAAATACCTCGAAGCCATCAGGAGGCTTTAACGCCCTGGCCCCTGCGGCTTGACCAGGCTATTGCAGGCATGGAAAAATGACGGAAAGTATTCAAATAATTTTTTGAAAATATGGAGCAGTATGTGCAACAGTTGAAGGACTTCCTGACCGAATGGCTGGGTAAAACGGGCATTTCTGATACATTGGCCACTTATTCCGGTGAATTCATTACGCTGATACTGCTTGTTCTTGCTGCCTATATTGGCTACGTTGTTTCATGGAAACTGATGCGGAAGATATTGCTTCCCTTATTCCAGCGCTCTAAGAACCAATTTGACGACCTGCTTGTTAAGCACAGTTTTTTCCGCAGGATTTCATATCTGGTCCCCGCCCTGATCCTTTATTATTTTATTGATGATGCCCTGTTCAGCCAGAAAATTGTTACTACTTTTATTGAAAGGCTGCTTGAGGTATTCTTTGTTTTTAACATTGTACTGGTTCTCGACAGTGTCTTGTCAACTGTTAACGATTTTTATTCCCGTTTTGATTTTGCGAAAGACCATCCCATCAAAGGCTTGATTCAAATCTTAAAGATTGTTCTTTACCTTGTTGCCGGGATGATAGTCATCGGAGTGCTTTTCGATCGTGACATTTCGACCCTTGCCCTCAGCCTGGGAACCATGTCGGCAGTCATCATGCTGATTTTTAAAGACCCGATTCTTGGTTTTGTCGGCGGATTGCAATTGATTTTCAACAAAATGCTTTCCATCGGCGACTGGATTACCGTCCCGAAATATGGTGCTGACGGAACGGTACTGGAGTTAAACCTGACGACGGTAAAAGTGCAGAACTGGGACAAAACAATTGTTACCCTCCCTACCTACAGCCTCATCACCGATTCGTTTCAGAACTGGCGTGGAATGGAAGATTCAGGGGGGCGGAGGATCAAAAGGTCCATTAACATTGATATGGACAGCATCGGGTTTTGCTCGCAGGAAATGCTCAACAGGTTTCGGAAAATCCATGTGCTGAGAACCTACATTGATGAAACGGAGAAGCTTGTTAACGACTACAATGAGAAGCATAAAATTGATCCTTCGGTGCTTGTCAACGGGCGCCGACAGACCAATATTGGTGTTTTTCGGGCTTATTTAAAAGCGTATCTTCACAACCGCACGGATATTCATGACGACATGACCTTTCTGGTCAGACAATTGCAGCCGTCCGAGAAAGGCTTGCCTGTTCAGATTTATGTATTTGCCAAAACTATTGAATGGGCTGAATACGAGGATGTCCAGGCCGATATCTTCGATCACATCCTTGCTGTCATCCCTCAATTCGGGTTGAAAGTATACCAGTTTCCCAAAAGCGGTGATTTTGCCGGGATGTCCGCTAAAGGCTAAAACCACCCCGGATGAGTTGCTCAGGTGAAAGTTCCGGCCATGATTGCCGGTAATTTACCTTCATCCCTCAACAGCCTGACCACGCCATGCCCGCCTCCTGTAGATTTATACACCTTGACACCGGGAATGTCCTCAATGTGAGAAGTGTGCACATTATCCAGCTTGTCTGTGTCCGACACAAAAATTGAAATTTTGTTTCTTGTGCCTGAATTTAATAAAAGAGGCTTAAGGTTCCAGACTTTCCGTTTAAAAAAGCTTTTCATGTAAATATTAAAAATCTGTTTTCTCCATCGGGCATCTCTGTGCCTGAGGCGCAAAAGAGGAGAAATAAATGTTTGTGGTGCAAAAGCAATCACCTCACCTTCGCCAATTAAGCAGGAAAATAGTATTGCTGCAAATCCTCCCATTGAATTTCCCACGAAGAATACTTTGCCTGGCTTTATTTTTTCAACCTGGCCTTTAATATAGGATGCCGTTGAATAAACATCTTCACTTATTCCGGGTAAGCCAACCTGATACCAGCACTGCTGAAAATCACGGATGAATATCTTGTGTTCGTTAATTATTTTTGACGCGTTATAAAACTCAAATTGTGGCATTTCAATTCCAGCAGCAATACCTCCGAAGAAGATGTAAAGGTTTGTGCCTTCCGGTGATAATTGAATTTCTATTGGTTTTTTCATGTTACTTCCGTGTTAAAAAGAACCGGCCATAAATAATTGATAAAACCCTGCAATTGTTTATGTCCGGCAATTCAATTTATTGCTGTCCGCTTTCCCAGCCCCGGAAAGTACATCAATATTTCTTCCGGATTGTACGGCCCACTTTCTCCGTGAAAGGTATTGTTAGCTGCAGCATGGTTTGCTTTTAAAAGTTATTATATCGTGCACGCCATTTTTCAGTGGAAAAACATTTTAAAAAAAGCGGCTAATATCAGCACAATAAAAGTAATAAGCAAACGCAAGTGTAAGCCGAAGTTTGCAATTTGGCGAAAGTTTTGGGCTATGGGCCTGGAAAAGAAGCCGTATTTATTTGGGGTGTTCAATAAATGAACTTACTGAATCAGCCCGGCTTTTCCCGGGTTCCGGACTTCGGAAATGTATTATTTATTAAACATTGTTAAACTTCGTTTACCCCCTCTCCCGGGCCTGCCAATTGTATTGTTTAATTCGGTACTTTTGCGCAATTTTAAATCTTTGTAAGCATGTCATTTGATAGCGAAAAGTTCCTGGGCGAAGGATTGACTTACGACGATGTATTGCTGGTTCCTGCCCACTCTGTTGTATTACCGCGCGAAACAGACCTTTCTACACAATTCTCGCGAAACATCCGCATGAAGGTACCCATAATTTCTGCCGCGATGGATACGGTTACCGAATCGAAGATGGCCATTGCCATGGCACAGGAAGGCGGCATGGGGGTGATGCACAAGAACATGAGCATTGAAAGCCAGGCCAACGAAGTGAGAAAGGTAAAACGTGCAGAAAATGGCATGATCATCGACCCCATCACCTTGCTTGTTGATGCCACGGTGGCTGATGCGCTGAGCATCATGAAAGAGTACAGCATCGGCGGCATTCCGGTTGTAGACGAGCGCAATAAACTGGTGGGGATTGTCACCAACCGCGACCTGCGTTTTGAGCGCAACCTCGTACAAAAGGTGGAACAGGTGATGACCAAAGAAAACCTGATTACCACAACAGAATTTACCGATTTCGAAAAAGCAGCCGACATTCTTCAAAAACACCGCATCGAAAAACTTCCGGTAGTGAATGACGATTTCATCCTTGTGGGGCTGATTACCTATCGCGATATTATCAAAATAAAAGAACATCCCAACAGTTGCAAAGACGAGCGAGGGCGGTTACGTGTTGCTGCTGCCGTGGGCATTGCCCCCGATACCCTCGACAGGGTGGACGCACTGGTTGAGTCCGGTGTGGATGCGGTAATTATCGACACCGCTCACGGCCATTCCCAGGGGGTGCTCGAAATGGCAAAAATGCTGAAGAAGCACTTTCCTCAAGTTGACCTGGTGGTGGGAAATGTTGCCACTGCCGGGGCAGCCACCGATTTGCTCGCTGCTGGGGTTGACGGAGTCAAAGTGGGTATCGGGCCCGGCTCCATTTGTACCACAAGGGTTATTGCCGGTGTTGGTGTCCCGCAGTTAACCGCTGTTTATGAGGTGGCCAAAGCATTACGTGGAACCGGTGTCCCGGTTATTGCCGATGGCGGGATCAGGTTCACCGGCGATATTGTGAAAGCCATCGCTGCCGGTGCCGATTCTATCATGGCGGGCTCCTTGTTTGCCGGTGTGGACGAATCTCCGGGAGAAACCATCATTTACGACGGCAGAAAATACAAAACCTACCGTGGAATGGGTTCGGTGGAAGCCATGAAGAAAGGCTCGAAAGACCGGTATTTCCAGGATGCGGAAGATGACATTAAAAAGCTGGTGCCCGAGGGCATTGTCGGAAGGGTTCCCTACAAAGGAACATTGAGCGAGGTCATTTTGCAGATTGTAGGTGGCTTGCGTGCAGGGATGGGTTACACAGGATCGGCAACAATTGAGAAACTGCAAAAAGCACGCTTTATTAAAATTACAGCCGCCGGTGTTGTTGAAAGCCATCCGCATGATATTACCATTACCCGTGAAGCACCAAATTACAGCAGGAAAAGTTAGAAAAAGCAGCAGGCAGAATACAAGCCGGAGTTAATAACGAGACAAATTGTCAAATGCTCCCGGGCTTTATTGACGCATTAAAAAAAACCATCAAACAATAAATCCTTGAAAGAATGAAACAATTACTTAAATGGCAAAAAAGCCTGACGATTTTGATTGCCCTGTTAGTTTTTAGCACACTTAGTTTCGGGCAAAGCAGTATTGACAAGAAAGCATTGGTGACCATCGGGGATGAAAAAATTACCGTTGGTGAGTTTATGCGTGTTTATGAAAAAAACAATTCGCTGGCCGACGACCAAAGTGCAGAGTCGATTACCGACTATCTGAACCTGTTTATCAACTTCAAACTCAAAGTTGCTGAAGCCGAAGCCATGCAGTTGGATACGCTTGCTTCGTTTAAAAACGAACTGAAAGGTTACCGGGCTCAATTGGCCAAACCTTATTTTATTGATGAAAGCGTGAACGAAGCATTGTTGCAGGAAGCCTACCAACGCAAATTGAGCGATGTACGGGCCAGCCACATTCTAATCATGCTCGATGCCAACGCCAGCCCCGAAGATACACTGGCCGCCTATAACAAGATTGTAAAAATCAGGGAAGAGATAATGGCTGGTAAAGATTTTGCCGAAGCCGCCGTTGAATATTCCGACGACCCTTCCGCCAAAGACCGCGAAGCCATCCCGAATCAGCAACGTTTCAGGCCCGGGAATAAAGGCGACCTGGGGTATTTTACAGTTTTTAACATGGTTTATCCTTTTGAAAATGCAGCTTACAATACTGCCGTGGGCGAAGTTTCGCAACCCGTGCGTACCCAGTTCGGTTATCACCTGCTGAAAGTGACCGACAAAAAGGAAGCCCTGGGTACTGCCCTGGTTGCGCATATTTTTATCCCGGTAAAAATGGAGGCCACAGCCGAAGAAGTACAGGAAGCACAGGATAAAATTGATAATATTTATCAGAAAATAGTTGACGGTATGCCCTTTGAGGAAGCGGTGGTCGCCTACTCCGAAGACAAAGGGTCGGCCAAAAACAAAGGCCAGTTGTCGAAGTTTACCTGCAACAGGGTCGTGCCCCAATTTGTACTGGCTGCCCAGTCGCTTAATATCGATGAAATTTCGGAGCCCGTACGTACCTTGTACGGCTTTCATATCATCAAACTCATTAGCCGCGAAACACCCGGTGCCTTCGAGGAAGAAAAACCAAAACTGAAAGAACGCCTGGCCAAAGACCAGCGTTCGCACAAAAGCAAAGAGGCCGTGTTGCAAAAAATTAAGGCTGACTACAAGCTGAAAATCTACGAAAAAGGAAAACTGGCCGCCTTTGCTGCCATCGATACCAGTGTCCTGGATAAGAAGTTTGTTGCCGACAGTGTAAAAGGGATGATTAAACCAGTAATGAAAATTGGCAATATGAAATTTAACCAGGATGATTTTGCCGGATTTGTGGAACAGAAGCAGCGCATCCAGGAAAACATTGATAAAGACGTTTACCTGCAAAAACTTTTTGATGAGTTTGTCGACAAAAACTGCCTGGACTATCAGGATGCCCATCTCGAGGAAAAATATCCTGAATTTGCCGAATTGATGCAGGAATACCACGACGGCATCCTGCTCTTTAACCTGACCGATGAAAAAGTCTGGAGTAAAGCGGTAAAAGATACCGTCGGATTGGAGAAATTCTTTAACAAACACCGCTCGGATTATATGTGGGGAGAAAGGGTTGATGCCACAGTTTACCACATACGTAACAAGGACGATGTGGAAAAAGTGAAGGCCATCATCGAACAAAATATCGATGACGGTGAGATTGCACAAATACTGGATCGCGACAGCATCACCTCAACACGCATTATTCCTGATACTTTTGAAAGGGGCGATGACAAATATGTTGACCAGGTTGAATGGGTAACAGGCAGGCTTCAGCAAATAGACTCGGATGTGGAAGACAGGGTAACTTTTGTGAAAATCAGGAAGCTGAGACCACCGGTGGCCAAGCAACTTGACGAAGCCCGTGGATTGGTGACTGCAGATTACCAGACCTTCCTTGAAGAGGAATGGGTTAAGCAGTTAAAAGAAAAGTACCCCGTGCAGGTTCATGAAGAAGTATTGTCGGCTTTGTTGCTGGAGAAAGCCCCGAAATAAAGCCTTTACAGAGAAAGTAAACCGGTGGTTTTTAGCGGTTGCAACGATTTGCACCGGATAGGCTGATGTCACGGAAGGATGAAACAGTTGCCGGTCTTGCACTTCATCAGGGCTTGCAAACACTGTGAAGTTGCACATCCCCCGCTGGACAGCGCAGGAGAATGAATGCCTTTATGGACAAACATTAATTTGGTTTTGAAGATACGCATCAGATACTTGTTTATTTTGCTCACTTTTGTCAGTTGTAACAGGGCAATGACAACCGACGATGATACGATCCTTGCTCGGGTTCATGATGAGTACCTCTACGCTTCCGGCTTGCGGAATATAATCCCGGAGAACACCACTCCACACGACAGTATTGTGCTGGTGAAAAACTTTGTGAACAATTGGGTGAAGACAAAATTAATGACCCATCAGGCAGAAAAAAACCTGACAGGTGAACAGCTTGATTTTGACCAGCAACTCGAAGAATACCGCAACTCACTGATTATTTTCAGCTACGAGCGTGAGTTGATCAACCAAAACCTCGACACCATTGTCAGTGATGAACAAATAGAAAAATATTACATGGCCCACCTCGGAGATTTTGAGCTGAAAGAAAATATTGCCAAAGTAATTTACACGCTTATTGATTATGGTATCCCCGAAGAGGAGCACTTTGAATTGTTGTTCAGCCTGCCCGACAGTGTTTTAATCGACTCGCTCGAAGTATTCAGCAAGGTTTATGCACGCACTTATTTTCTTGACACTGCAACCTGGATCAGGTTTAGCGAGCTACAGGAAATACTGCCCATCGAAAATTATAATTTGGAAATGTTTACCAAAAACCGGCGCTTCTTTAAACTGGTGGACGAGAACAATATTTATATGCTTAAATTTGTTGACTTTAAAATTAAAGACGATACATCGCCACTGGCATTTAAACGCAACGATATTCGAAACATTATTGTAAACAAAAGAAAACTCATGCTGGTGAAAAAGGTCAGGGAGGATATTTACAAAAAGGCATTACAAAACGATGAATTTGAAATTTATTATAAGAAATAAAAAAGCGAATACCCAAAACTTCCGCACCCGGCATTTAAGCAGCAGTTTGTTGCCGGGCCTGCTGATTGGTTTGCTGTTGCAAATGACTTTGCTGCCCGCAGCCTTTTCGCAGGACGAAGAACAGATTATTGACCAGGTGGTGGCTGTAGTCGGAAAAAGCATCATACTCGAATCGGATATCCAAAACCAGTTTCTGAATGCACGCCTGCAGAAGATGATCCATGGAGGGGCAACTGAAATGAGGTGCCGGATACTGGAGGAAATCCTTTACCAGAAACTGATGGTGACACAGGCGGAAGTGGACAGCCTGACGGTAAATGAGCTTCAGGTTCAAGGTGAACTCGACAGGCGCCTGGGCACTTTTATACAACAATTTGGTACCCAGGAAAAACTGGAGAGTTTCTATGGTAAAACCCTGGCTGAGATTAAACTGGAACTTCACGACGTGGTGGAAGAGCAAATGCTGGCACAGCAGGTACAATCAACAATTGTGGGAAATGTGACCGTGACCCCTTCTGAAATAAAGTCGTTTTACCGGGCCATCCCGCAGGACAGCTTACCCTTGATAAAAACAGAATACAAAATTGCCGAAATCGTTAAAAAACCACCGGTTAGCATCGAAGAAAAGTTGCGGGTGAAAGAACAATTGCTCGACTTGAGAAAGCGGATACTCGAAGGGGAGAATTTTTCCACCATGGCGGTACTCTACTCACAGGACCCCGGTTCGGCCAAAAAAGGCGGCGAATTGGGTTTTTACGGTAGGGGACAACTGTACCACGAGTTTGAAGCCGTTGCCTACAAATTACGTGAAGGGGAAGTGTCCAACATCGTTGAAACAGAAGCCGGCTACCACATCATTCAGCTCATTGCCCGCAAAGGCGATTATGTCAATGTTCGGCATATTTTGTTGGTCCCGAAAGTGTCGCCGGCCGATTTACGTAAAGCCCGCGTACTGCTCGATAGCGTGGCACAACTGATACGCGCCGATTCAATTACTTTTGAACAAGCCGTTGAATTGTATTCGGACGGAGAAGATAAAAACAGCGGGGGGCTCCTGATCAACAATTATACGGGAAGCACTACTTTTGAGGCCGAGCAACTGGACCCGCAAGTGTCATTCGTGATTGAGAAAATGCAGGTGGGCGATATTTCAAATCCCGTACCCATGAAAACCGAAGACCAGAAAGATGCTTACCGGATTTTAAAACTGCTGGAAAAAACACAACCACACCGTGCCAGCCTGAAAATCGATTACACCCGTATTCAGCAATGGGCTTTGCAGGACAAAAAGAAAAAAGCCATTGATAAATGGATAAATAAAAAAGCAAAAGAAACTTATGTGCGGGTTGTCGAACATTACAAAACATGTGCGTTTCAACATGACTGGCAGATCAGATGAGGGGCCAGCAAATAGTATTAACAGGGCTCTTCTTACAATCTGCAGTAACCAGCAAATGAAATTTTCACATGAAATATGCTTTAACCGACGGCTTAACCGGTCGGTTCACACAAGAAAATGATTATTCCGAATATTAAAACACATAAATAGTTTGAAAAACAATCTTCTTTGTCAGTCATCCGTATTTGTTAAGCCTGTTGTTAACGGACGGTGTTTCAAAGGGACTGCTCAGTTGAAAAAGTAGAGAATTAGAGTTAACCAGAAGAATTAGAAATGAAGTACAAATCAGAAGTGGAAGCAGTTGATGCTTTTGTAGAAAAATATAAAGAGCTCAGCGCCGAAATTGGTAAAGTTATCGTCGGTCAGGACGAGGTGGTAAAAAACACCTTGATATCAATATTCAGCCAGGGGCATGTTTTGCTTGTGGGTGTCCCCGGACTGGCGAAAACCCTGTTGGTCAATACCATTGGGCAGGTGCTGGGGCTCACCTATAACCGCATACAGTTTACACCCGACCTGATGCCCTCGGACATTGTCGGGACAGAAATCCTTGACGAACTGCGTAAGTTTAAGTTTATCAAAGGCCCGGTTTTTGCCAATATCATCCTGGCCGATGAAATCAACCGCACACCACCAAAAACACAGTCGGCGCTGCTGGAGGCCATGCAGGAAAAATCGGTTACCGTTGCCGGGGTGAGTTACCTGCTGGATGCACCCTTCTTTGTTCTGGCAACCCAGAACCCTATTGAACAGGAAGGAACTTATCCCTTGCCCGAAGCGCAGTTAGACCGTTTCATGTTTAACCTGATTCTTGATTACCCTTCGTTTAGTGAAGAAATGGAAGTGGTCAAGCGAACAACTTCGGGACAGACTGAAACCGTAAAAAAAATATTGGGTGCCGATGAAATCTTGTATTTTCAACAGTTGCTGCGTAAAATACCCGTGGCAGACAATGTGATGGAGTTTGCCGTGAAACTTGTTGCCAAAACCCGTGTGGGTACTTCCAGCGGACACGATTGGGCCAACAAATACCTGAATTGGGGTGCCGGTCCGCGTGCCTCGCAATACCTCATCATCGGGGCCAAGACGCACGCAGCCATCAACGGCAAGTATTCGCCCGACATCGAGGACGTCAGGGCCGTTAGCCTTCCCATCCTGCGCCACCGCATTGTAAGGAATTACAAAGCCGAAGCCGAAGGCATCAGCGAGGAAGACCTTGTCAGGGAGTTCTTGAAGTAGTCCGGCTGTTTTCAAACCCTAAAACCTTTGTGCCGAATGAGTAATCCGACAAATGTTTTCAATAAATTCCCACCTACTTTCTGGTTGACCAATACACTGGAATTGTTTGAACGGTGGGCCTACTATGGCATGTTTGCTGTCATTTCGGTTTACCTGACCGATCCCGTTTCTGTTGGCGGACTGGGTTTTACCCAGGAACAGCGTGGCGTAATGCAGGCCATCGCTACCGGAATTCTTTATCTGTTGCCAATCCTTGGCGGGGCAATAGCCGACCGCTTTGGATACCGGAAAGTTTTGCTGGGTGCTTTTGCCACCCTTGCTGCAGGTTATCTTGCCATGGGCTTTACCAGTTTGTACAGTACGGTATTTCTTGCCTTTTTGTTTGTGGCACTTGGCGGGGCATTCTTTAAACCTGTAATTGTGGCCACCGTTTCAAAAACTACCACTAAAGAAAACGACACGCTCGGGTTTGGCATCTTTTACATGATTGTCAACATCGGGGGGTTTATCGGCCCGTTTGTCGCTTCTAAGTTGAGGGATATTTCCTGGACGTATGTTTTTATCATGAGTGCGCTTGTCATCTTGTTTAACATTTTGCTGCTTTATTTTTACAAAGAACCCAAAAGGGAAAAAGAAACGGAGGTGGTTAAACTGAGTGCCACCTTTCGAACATTATTTGTCAATACGGCCACAGTCCTCAAAGATTTTAAATTCGTCCAGTTTCTTATCATTATCACCGGTATGTGGATCATGTACATGCAGCTCTTCTTCACCTTGCCGGTTTACATCACCCAATGGGTCGACACTTCCGATTTATTCGGTTTTTCTGCAATTCTCGCTGCTGTTTTCGGGACTGTTGAGAATGGCAAAGGAATTATCAGGCCCGAAATGATATTGAATATCCCGGCCTTCACCATCATAGTTTTCCAGGTTATTATGTCCAACAGGCTGAAGAATGTCCGCCCTGTGCAATCGATGATGTTTGGTATTTTGGTTATTGCCCTCGGCTTTAGCATCTTCTCGCTTTCAGTCTGGGGGAAATTCCTGGTTATGGGAATAGTCATTCTGGCTTTTGGCGAAATGGCCAGTTCGCCAAGAATCCAGGAATACATCAGCCGGATTGCCCCACGCGATAAAGTAGCCTTGTATATGGGATACAGTTTTTTACCGGTTGCCGGCGGCAATCTTCTCGGGGGGCTGTTGTCGGGCTCTCTTTACGGAAAGTTGTCTGATAAATATGCTTTTCTGAAGGATTATGTTGCCACTCAGGGGCTTGGTAATATGGAACATATTGAGAATATGGACGGGGCAATCCTTTTCAATCAAACTGTTGACAAACTTGGGATTAGCCCTGAAGAACTTACACAAATCCTCTACAACCAATACCATCCCGGGAATATTTGGCTGGTGTTTGCAAGCATCGGGGCAACAACTGCCATACTGTTGTTTTTCTACAACAGCTTCGTCCTTAAAAAGTAAATTTCGACCGGCCCGGAAATACTTTTAACATTTTTTTTCAGGTGCCGGACGAAATGAGTATCATTTTTAGTAAATTTGTTGCGAACAATTAAATTACTCACCAAATAAAAATTTATCATGAAGCATTTTACGCGTTTATTTTCTTTGATCATTGCGCTGACTGTGACATTTAGTTTTGCAAATGCACAGCAACTGAAGACCAAAGCTCAGGCTTTAGGCCTGAAAACGAGCGGTGTAACAATTACACCTGCCAAAGACTTAACCTCAACACGGGCTATTCTTCTGGAAGAAGGGTTTGATACTGACTGGCTGCCTACTGACTGGTCGGTGATAAACTTCCATCCTGCCAATAACTGGATGCAGGGCAACCCACAGGACAACAATTTCAACGAAATTGATCCCAACAGCCTGTTCTCGGCACTTGTGCCCTGGATTGGCGAAGACCAGGACGAGTGGCTTATTTCCCCGGAACTGGATGCCGGTGGGGAAACCCCATTGAACCTGAGCTGGTACGCCGGTGTCAGTGGTTCCTGGCTCGATCCGGGTGCAACACTCATCTGCCACATCTCAACTGACGGCGGCACTACCTGGACTCCCCTTTGGGATGCCATTGATGAAATCGAAGTTGGTGCCCCCTGGGCATGGAATTATGTTTCCATCAACCTCGATGCCTATGCAGGCGCCCCTTTTAAACTGGCATGGCAGTATGTTGGAAATGATGGCGACCTGGCAGGTGTTGACGGCGTAAAAGTAAAAACCGGTTACGATTACATTTTCCAGGATGACATGGAAAGCTACAATGTGGGCGATTACCTGGCTTTAACTGATACCAGTGGTTTCTGGACAACCTGGACAGATAATCCGGGTAGTGCCGAAGATGCTTTCATCGTTGATGCTCAGGCAGCCAGCGGTACACAGTCAACCGAAGTCGTAACAACTTCAACTGACCTTATCCTGAAACTCGGTGACAAAACCACTGGAAAATATCAGGTTGACATGAAATATTACATCGTCAGCGGAATGGGTGGATATGTTAACCTTCAGCATTTCGAGGCCCCTGGAATTGAGTGGGCTGTTGAAGTTTATTTTGGCGCTGGAACGGGTAACAACAACGGATTTATGTATGCCGGAAGTCCCGATTCAATTTATTTTACCCACCCACACGACACATGGATGCAACTCTCATTCGTAGTTGACCTTGATAACGACTGGGCGGAATTTTACCTGGACGATGTTTTGATTACCGAATGGCAGTTCAGCCTGCAGGCGCAGGGCGATCCCGGAACACTCCAGCTGGGTGGTGTCGACATTTACGGTGGTGCCCCACAGGGCGATTCGCCACACTATTATTTCGACGATGTGGAATACATTGTGCTGGTAGAAGGCGCAACATCTGCAACCATCGACATCGACAATTCACCCATCTCTGTAGTTTTGGAAGAAGGTGACCAAACAACCGAACAGTTCTCAATGGGAAATACCGGTGAAGGTGACCTGAATTACGAAATGGTGATTACTTATCCGCAGGGTAACAAAGCCCTGGATATTGAACCCGCTGGATCCAACACACCCAAAGACATGAACCAGGTATTGATTGCCGACCCTGATTATGTAGGTGCAATTAACGAGTTGGGCAACAGGGAGGTAGTTTTGAACTATGATGGTGACAATGCCAGTGCAATTGGAACCTCAACCGACTACGAATGGCGTGTGGCTGCACGTTTCCCTTCCGACATGGTAACGCCTTACGTTGGAATGGAAATTACTTCGGTGGATGTTTTTATTAACGACCCCGGAACCGCCTACAAACTGCAGATTTACGGTATGGGCTCTTTCAATACACCCGGTCCCGGTGAACTGCTGCTAGAACAATCATTTGATGCCATCGGCGCTTCATGGAATACCATTACACTGGATAACCCGGTCAAAATTGACGGCCAGAATATCTGGGTAGGTTATTGGTTTACTTCTACAGGGGGCCTGTTTACACCCGGAGTTGATGCCGGCCCCGTTGCAGAGGACGGCGACTGGATGGCTGCCGGACCCGGCTGGAGTCACCTGTCAGATAATCCTGACTTACAGTTTAACTGGAATATCCGTGCCAACCTGACCGGCGAAGCTATGACAGCCTGGTTGTCAACCGATCCTACAGAAGGTACATTGGTAAAAGATGAATACATTGATGTTGATGTAAATATTGACGCTTCCGGACTTACATCTGACCAGTACCAGGGTAAGATCAATGTCAGAAATAATGATCCTGAAAACGAATTGGTAAAGATTACCGTGCTGCTCAATGTAACTGTTGGTATCAACGAAAACGGTGAAAAAGAATTTGTAGTGGTTTATCCGAATCCTGCAAAAGATTATCTCCGCATCGGAACCAATGGCGACCTGACACATGTACGCATTGTTAATACCATTGGCCAGGTTGTCTTCGACCAGCAAATGGATCAGTCCAATGCTACCATCTCAACCAGCAATTTGGAAAGCGGCGTTTATTTCGTACAAATTGATACCGAACATGGTACTACCACTCAAAAAATCGTTATTGAGTAGTTGAATCAATCTTTTAGTAAAAAGCCCCGCCGTTTTGCGGGGCTTTTTTTATTTTTACCATCTATGGGTGCTCAGGAAAACCACAGTTCATACGATAAATTCAACAAACTGAATCTTGCCGGGATTTATCAAAAAATCAGCCGGCCAATCATTGTGTCCGACCGTTTAAGGACTCCTGAAAATATGGGATCGGTTTTGCGTCTGGCCGGAAATATCGGGGCTGAAAAAACCATCTTTCTTTCGGATGTGGCACAGGACTTTCGCTTGCGGAGAATCAAAAAAACAGCATCAACGGCTAACGAAAATACCCCCTGGGAAATACGCGACGAAAACCAATTGTCCACCTTCATTCCTGCTGGTTTCCAGATTGTCGCCATCGAAACTTCTGAAAAAGCAGAAAGTATTTTTGATTTTCAGTTTCCGGAAAAAACCGCTTTTATCGTTGGGAGCGAACGCTACGGCATTCGTCCCGAAATTTTAAAACAGGCCCACCACCAGGTTTACATCCCCATTCCCGGCCCGGTTTCCTCCCTGAATGTAACCCATGCCCTCTCGGTGGCTTTGTTTGAATGGCTGAGGCAAATGATTTAATTTGGAAATTTGACAATTTGAAAATGGACCTTCCAGCGTGCGCAGCTCCTGAAGAGTCTGACCAATCGAAACAATGATAAAGTCCCTCCAGCATCCGCAGTACCTGTAAGAGAGGCGATGACCTTCCAGCGTGCGCAGCTCCTGGAAGAGTCGGGTTTTAATAAACTAAAAACAACTCTTCCAGGTCCAAAAGGACGCCGGAAGCTTGTTTTTGGGAAGCTTGTTTTGCTTACCTTTACACCTTCAAATTTTTAAAGTAAAATAAACAATGGAAAAAGTAAAACAGTACATCGAAGACAATAAAGAACGGTTCATGGAAGAGCTTTTCGAAGCCATCAGAATCCCTTCAATCAGCTCCCTTTCAGCGCATAAAAACGACATGCTGCGCATGGCTGAGCATTACAAAGAAAGCCTCCTGAAAGCCGGCGTTGACAAGGCAGAAGTAATGCCAACTACCGGAAACCCGGTGGTTTACGCCGAAAAAATAATCGACCCGGCGCTGCCCACCGTCCTTGTTTATGCTCATTACGATGTGATGCCCGTCGACCCGCTCGATTTATGGGACAGCCCGCCTTTTGAGCCTGAAATCCGCGATGGGAAAATCTATGCCCGTGGCGCTGATGATGACAAAGGACAGGGCTTCATGCACGTTAAAGCATTCGAAACTTTGGTGGCCAACAATCAATTACCGCTCAACGTAAAATTCATGATTGAAGGCGAAGAAGAAATCGGTTCTGTCAGCCTTGGCGCGTTTTGTGATGCGCACAAAGAAATGTTGCAAGCCGATATTATTCTGGTTTCCGATACCGGGATGATTGCAGAGGATATTCCTTCCATCACCACCGGCCTGCGCGGCCTGGCCTACTGGCAGGTGGAAGTTACCGGACCCAACCGCGACCTCCATTCCGGCTTGTTTGGCGGTGGCGTGGCCAATCCCATCAACGTGCTTTCAAAAATGATTGCCTCCATGACAGACGAAAACAACCAAATAACCATCCCCGGTTTTTACGACGATGTTTTGGTGGCTTCGGAGGAAGAACGGGTGATGCTGAACAAAGCCCCGTTTAGCAAAGAGGAATACAAACAAGCCATTGACGTGGAAGAACTGGATGGCGAAAAAGGTTACACAACCATTGAAAGAACCGGCATCCGTCCTTCGTTTGATGTGTGCGGAATATGGGGCGGCTACACCGGCGAAGGGGCCAAAACAGTACTCCCTTCCAAAGCATTTGCCAAGATTTCAACCCGCCTGGTGCCCGACCAAAACAATGAAAAGATTGCCCAAATGTTTGCGGATTATTTCACGGGCATTGCCCCCAAATCGGTGAAAGTAAAAGTAGAATCATTGCACGGTGGCCAGGCCTACGTTTGCCCCATCGATTTACCGGCTTACAAAGCTGCCGAAAAGGCATTTGAAAAAGTTTATGGGAAAACACCGGTGCCCACGCGCAGTGGCGGAAGCATCCCGATTATTTCAACTTTTGAAGACAAGTTGGGCATTAAATCTGTTTTGATGGGCTTTGGCCTGGAATCGGATGCCATTCATTCTCCCAACGAAAATTACCCGGTCAACAATTTCTACAACGGCATCGAAACCATTTGCTGGTTTTACCAGTTTTTTGCTGAAGAGTTGAAGTAATCTTCATTAATTTATGGTTTGAAAATAGGTTTTTCAACCTGCCGGGAAAAAAGACTACCCCTCGGGTTTGTCAAGTGCACGGACGATAGATGATTTATAAGTCGTCAGACGACTGGAGAACCGGAGACTGCCAACTGCCGACTATTCTTTCCTTGGTCGGCGCTTGCGGGTTCCGGATTTACCATCTCTGGTAAATGCTGTACGGTCGGGTTTCCCCAGGCGGGGTTTGCGGCCATACCATTGTTCGTTTGCTTTTCTTTCCCCTGATTTTTCCGGGAAGTCTTTTTTATCACTTTCACGATTAAAACTGCGCTTTTCCTCCTGATCCCATTTTCTTTCACCAAACCCCTTCTTTTCTTTATCGAAATCACGCTTCCCGTCCTGCTTCCATTTTTTATCACCGGCATCTTTTTTCTCCCACCGCTTCCCGGAATTGCCCTCCCCGGAATATTTCCTGTCTTTATCCTCTTTCTTCCATGCTGGTTTTTCCGAATTATCCCAAGGGCGTTTTTCCTTTTTCCACTCCGGTTTACCGGTACTATCCCGGTCTCTTCTTTCACTTTTCCATCTCGGTTCACGATCGTCCCTTTTGCCAAAGTTTCCTTTGTCATCATCCGTCATGTACTTGCCTTTTTTACTTCCGGCATACATTTCAAACTTGACAAAACGGGTTTCGAGCGGGCCATTGAACAGATGAATCCTCCTTGAAGGACGCAAGCCGATAAACTTCATCGAATCGAAACTGGAACTGATGATCCATGCTTCAAAACCCTGGAAATTGTTTTTCAGCACATCGCCGATGCCTTGGTACAAATCCTTGATGTCGCCCCTTTCCTCCAGGCGTTTTCCGTAAGGCGGGTTAAAGACAAGTATTCCTTCATTTTTTTCCGGGTGGAGGGAGTCAAAGTAACCCACCTTTATTTCAATATCTTTGTGTAGTCCGGCTTTTTTCAGGTTGCGTTTGGCAATGCCGATGGCTTTCTCCGAACGGTCGGAAGCAAAAATATTACATTCAGGGTCCACCATTCCGCTATCCGCTTCCTGCTTGATTTTGCCCCATAACTCTTCGTCAAAATCTTCCCAACTCATAAACGCAAATTGTTCACGATAATGGCCGGCAGGAATATTCGAAGCCACCATCGCTGCTTCGATGGCGATGGTTCCCGAACCGCACATGGGATCGTAAAAATCTTTGTCCCCCTTCCATCCCGTCAACTGAATCATCCCTGCGGCAAGCACTTCATTAATGGGCGCTTTATCGACCCCGATGCGGTAGCCACGCTGGTGCAAGGACTCGCCCGAACTGTCCAGCGAAACGGTACAAACATCCTGGTTGATGTGTACGTCAATAAAAATATCGGCATTTTCTTTACTCACCCACGGGCGTTTCCCGGTTTTTTCCCGAAACTGGTCGACAATGGCATCTTTGGTGCGCAGGCTCACAAATTGGGAATGGTCGAGCTCCGAGAAAAACAAATTGGCATCCACCGAAAAAGTCTGGGTAACATTAAACACTTTGCTCCAGTCGATTTTCATCACCTTTTCGTAAAGTTGTTTGTCGTCTTTCACCTCAAAAATACCAATCGGTTTGAGTATCCTTAAAGCCGTCCGAAGCAGGTAATTGGCCTTGTACAGCAGAGCCTCATCGCCCCTGAACTGTACCCCGCGTTTAATAATTTTTACATCTTGTGCCCCGATGGCTTTCAGTTCTTCAGCCAGCACTTCTTCCAGCCCGGCAAAGGTTTTGGCCGTAAAGTCCATCCCTTCTTTGTATTCAGTAATATTTTCCATTGAGCCGGCAAAATTAAGCTTTTTCGCAAAGCGGACAGGCTTTTATCATTGCACTTCACACATTTACCGGTCATTGTCGCCGAATCGAAACGGCAAGCTTCGGCTTTTCCCCGGAGGCAGTCCCCATGTTAAGCCAATGTTAATCAAATAGCGCATAAATGCACCCAAAGTTAATGTTTCATTAATGCTAAATTGATGTTAAGTTCTCATTTGAGTTGTTCATTTGCGACATCAACTTTTAACAGAAAACCTATTTAACTTATTACCATGAAAAAAATGAACATTCAACTTTTGACAGCCGTATTCGCTGTATTTACCCTGACTTTTTCCGCTTGTAAAAAAGAAGACAATCCACAACCTCAGGAACCGGATGAATACACCATCGTTGATGATGGAAACGGAACCGGGACAACCACCTGGAAATCAGGAAAAACTTACCTGCTTGAGGGCTTTGTTTTTGTGAACGAAGGACAAACGCTGACCATCGAGGCCGGTTGTATTATAAAAGGTAAAGCGGGACAGGGAGAAAATGCCAGCGCCCTGATTGTGGCACGCGGAGCCAAAATCCAGGCAGAAGGCACCAAAGACAAACCCATCATTTTTACTGCCGAAGCCGACGATCTGAATGGCGCGGTAGCTATCACCGACCGCGGTTTGTGGGGTGGCCTGATTGTTCTTGGAAAAGCCCGGCTCAACTCAACGCCCGGCGAATCGCAGATTGAAGGCATCCCGACCAACGAAGCCAGGGGCGCTTACGGTGGCACCAACGATGCCGATAATTCCGGCCTGATAAAATATGTTTCCATTCGCCACGGCGGAACCGACATTGGCGATGGCAACGAAATTAACGGCCTCACCCTGGGTGCAGTGGGAAGCGCCACGACCATCGAATTTGTTGAGGTGATTGCCAACAAAGATGACGGTGTCGAATTCTTTGGCGGGCAACCACGGCTGAAGCATATCCTTGTGGCTTATTGTGGGGATGATTCCTTTGATTACGATGAAGGATTCCGCGGATTCGGACAATTCTGGTGTGCCATCCAGGACCCCAATGAAGGGGACAGGATTGGTGAACACGACGGTGGGACTAATCCCGAAACCGGTGAGCCTTATGCCACCCCGACCATTTACAATGCCACTTACATTGGCCGTGGTGCCGAGGCCGGAAAGCGTGTCATTACTTTCCGCGACAATGCCGGCGGCCATTACCGCAATTCCCTTTTCGTCAACCAGGCAAGGGGTGTTGATATTGAAAACCTGCAGGAAGACCAAGACAGCTACCGGCAATTTGTGGATGGTAATTTAAGTCTTGAGAACAATGTGTTCTGGGATGTTGCCGACGGCACGGCGGAAGGGATTTTTAAAATCTCGGGCGCAGGTGCCAACCCGGCAGACTCCCTCGCAGCGGTACTTGCTTTTGCCGATTATTTTGCAACTGCCGGAAATGAGGTTGCCAATCCCGGAATTGACAAAGAAAACATTGTCCCGTCAAATCCCCAAACTGCCAACCTTGCCGCCTACGGCGATGCCTGGTTTGATCAGGTTGCCTACAAAGGCGCCTTTGGTACAGACAATTGGGCAGCCGGATGGACAAGGTATTTCGGAAACAAATGACCCCGCTAATCTAACAAGCAAAACTCCAGCGTTACCAATCTTTTGGTAAAAATCAACAGGCGGGTTAACCCGCCTGTTGTCAAAATAAACAGGTTCTTTAAAGCATAAACTGATGAAAAAAACATTTACACTGATCTTTTTAATCACCATCACCCTCAGCGGATTTACGCAAAATGGAATTATCCGCGGGAAGATTACCGATGCCGAAACGGGCGGGGAACTGATAGGGGCGTCTGTCCTTATTCAGGGAACTTACCAGGGAAGTTCAGCCGACCTCGACGGGAATTATGCCATCGAGCCGGTGGCAAGTGGTACGTATTCACTGCGTTGTTCGTTTATTTCTTACGAAACGCAAAACATCACGGGCGTGCAACTTGCCGAGGGCGAAGTCAGGGTAATCAATTTTCAGTTATCGCCGTCTTCTATTGGCTTGCAGGAAGTAGTGGTCGAAGCCAAAGCCATCCGGAATACCGAATCGTCCTTGCTGACAATGCAGAAAAAATCTGCCTCGCTGACCAATGGCATTTCGGCACAGCAAATTGCCCGGAGTGGCGACAGCGATGCGGCCGGAGCGGTAAAAAGAATTAGCGGGGTGAGTGTGGAAGGCGGAAAATATGTTTATGTGCGCGGCCTGGGCGACCGCTACAGCAAAACGACGCTGAACGGCTGCGAAATCCCCGGCCTTGACCCGGAACGGAACACGGTGCAAATGGATATTTTTCCTACTTCGGCCATCGAAAATATGGTTGTTTACAAAAGCTTCTCTGCACGGCTGAACCCTTTCACCGGTGGATTAATAGACATCGTAACAAGGGATTTCCCTGAAAAGTTCTTCGTCAGTTTCTCCGCTTCTTTTGAATACAATACGCTGTCTTCCTTTAATTCTGATTTTTTATCCTACAGCGGGGGAAAGTATGATGGAATCGGCTTTGATGACGGAAGCAGGGATTTCCCCGTACAACCAACTGACATCCCGAACTATCCCAGCGACCGCGATGCCATCGACCAGCTAACCAAAAAATTCAACAAGGTAATGGATGTAGAAAAACAACCTTCGTTGATGAACCAACAGTACAGTTTCGCCGTGGGCAACCTGACGACCCTTTTTGGCAAACAATTCGGCTTTAATTTTGGGCTGAATTACAAAAAGGACAACTACTATTTCAGTAACGGCCAAAGGGGGATTTTTCAACTGACCGACCCGGATGCCGGTAACCTGAATACCGAACAGATTTATAACGAAACCGCCGGCCTTACCGAAACCCTGATTGGGGGACTGGCTAACCTGAACCTGAAACTGAATGCCGACAACCGGATTGGTTATGTTTTGCTGGTGAACCATTCAGGCGTGAAAACTGCCTACTACCGCGACGGGCAAAAACCATCCGACGAAATCGGTATGTACATCCAAAGCCGGGAACTTGGATTTCAGGAGCGCTCCATTATTGCCAATCAGATTAAGGGCAGGCACTTTTTCAATTCGTTTTTCAAACTGGGGATGGAATGGATTTCGTCTTTGACGGTGTCAAGCCTGGATGAGCCCGATTTGAGATTTTTCACCAATAGTTTTTATCCTGACCTGAACGGGGATGCCCGCTACGAAATCAATCCCTCAAAATACAAGGTGCCTTCAAGGTACAAGCGGGGTATGCGTGAACTGAACCTGGACAACAAAGTGGATTTTACCCTTCCGTTTCAATTCAACAATGCTCCTTCCAAACTGCGCTTTGGCCTTGCTTTTGTTTTGAAGAAGCGGGAGTTTACGGAAGAAAAGATTGATTATCTCGCACAGGTTCAGTATTACAACGGAAATGTGTCTGACTATTTGGATGATGCCAATATCGGTCAGAACCACCCGCTTTACGACCCGCTGACAAGACAAAACTACGGACTGTACGTTCAGAACTCAACCGACCTGCGAAACAGTTACGATGCGGCGCAGTCGATTTTTGCAGCTTATGTGAGTGCCGATGTACGCCTTGCCCCCGGCTTAAGGCTTGAAGCAGGGGTGAGGTTCGAGAAAAACAGAATGGAAGTGGGAAGCAGAAAAAAAGGCATCGACAAAGGAAGCCTGGACGATGCCGATTTTCTTCCTGCCATCAACCTGACTTACACCCTGGCCGAAAATATGAACCTTCGCTTTGCCTACACCCGCACACTGTCGCGCCCGTCGTTCCGCGAAATTGCCCCTTTCGCTTCTTTCAGCCCGGTGGCACCAACCATTGTGGGCAATCCCGACCTGCGGCGAACACTGATTGATAACATTGATTTGCGGTGGGAATATTTTATGAAGCCCGGGGAGCTGGTTTCATTCAGCCTTTTTTACAAGAGTTTCAAAGACCCCATCGAAATGGTTGACAACCCCCTGGCCGCAAATCCGGAGATTTCCTACCAAAATGTTGACCGAGCCCGGAATTATGGTTTTGAATTTGAGATAAGGAAATCACTGGATTTTATCAATGCTCTCAGAAACCTGAAAATAGGTATCAACTTTTCCTATGTTGAATCTGAAGTCTCAATTGATGCGAACGAGCTGGAATCAATACGCGCCCTCGTACCTGATTACCCCGACACCCGGCCTTTGTTCGGACAATCGCCCTATATTTTCAATACCATTCTCGGCTACGACAGCAAACCGCTCGGGCTGAGTGCGAACCTTGTTTTTAACGTGATTGGTGAGCGCATTGTTCTCGTGACCAAGGGCGGCACCCCCGATATTATTGAGCAACCGTTTCCGCAACTCGATTTTAATATTCAGAAAACGGTGGGCAAACACCTGACGCTTTCGCTGAAGGCCAAAAATCTGCTCAATTCGGCCCACAACGAAGTCTATGAATTTGAAGGAAAGGTTTATCCTTACTACACTTATTCAGTCGGACAGTTCTTTGGATTTGGCGTTTCGTATAACCTGAATTAGCCAAAATCAAAATGTTGATGGCATCCTGGTTTGTTTAAACCAGGGTTTACTACAGCCTTGTTTTCGCACAATTACCTACCTTTGTTCGGGAGTTTTCCGCATTGCGAAAGACAGGCGGCGAAATTTTTGGTGTCGTGGAAATTTTTTATTTTGATTCGAAAGCATGAAAAAATATTCCAGGCCGCCCTTATTAAGAAATTGAGAACGAACATTGTACAAATGACCATTCAGGAAGCACAAAACCAGGTTGACCATTGGATTACCACCACCGGCGTACGTTATTTTAACGAATTGACAAACATGGTCATTCTCAGCGAGGAAGTTGGGGAAATGGCGCGAATCATTGCCAGAAAATACGGTGAACAATCATTCAAGAAATCTGACGAAAAATATGATCTGGCCGACGAAATGGCCGACGTTTTTTTCGTGCTGCTCTGCCTGGCTAACCAAACCGGCGTCAACCTGACCGAAGCCCTGGAGAAAAACCTGCTGAAGAAAGAAAACAGGGACAAAGACAGACACAGAAATAATGAGAAGTTGAGGGGGTGATTGGGGATTTGAAAATTTGAAAATGAGGCAATTTGAAAATGGGGGAATTTGATAATTTGAAAATGTGGGAATTTGGGGATTTGAAAATGAGGGAATTTGGGGATTTGAAAATTGACGGGTTTGGTTTAGGGATTTAATTAAGAAGGATGCTCAGAAAACACTTGCTTTTTTTCACGCTGTTTTTTACGTTAGCCCTACAGGCACAGGTGCTCGTCGTGAAGGGTGTTGTAAAAGACAAAAAAAGCAAAGAACCGCTTGCCTTCGTCAACATAACTACTCCGGATGGGTACAGCGGTGTTACTACCGATATTGACGGCAAGTTCAGCATCAGGCTGAACGAAGGTACCTGCTGCCTGAAACTCACCTATGTTGGTTATGAAACCCTTGAATACGGCCTCAGGCCTTCCAACAGGTTCCAGGAAATCCTGATGAAGGAAAAAACATACGAGCTGAGTGAAGTCGAAATTTTTCCTGGGGAAAACCCGGCCCACCGTATCATTAACAATGTGGTTGAAAACCGCGACCTGAATAATCCTGAGAAACTCGAATCCTTCACGTACACCTCTTACGACAAAATGGTGGTCACCCTTGATGCAGACTCGCTCCTTCTAAAGGATACCAGCCTGTTGGATACCAGTGAGCTAAAACTGAGGACATTTCTCAAGAAACAGGATATTTTTCTTATGGAAACGGTTACCGAACGCAAATACCGCGCTCCGGACCTGAACCAGGAAACAGTCCTGGCAACCCGCGTTTCCGGTTTGAAGGATCCGGTGATGGCATTTATGATTTCCCAAATGCAATCCACCTCATTTTATGACGAGCTTATCAGCATTGCCGGAAAAAATTACATCAACCCCATCAGTAAAGGAAGCACGAAAAAGTATTTCTTTTTGATCGAAGACACCACTTACACGGCTACGAACGACACCGTGTTCATCATTTCTTTCAGGCCGATGCGCAACACTAAATTTGATGGAATGAAAGGGTTTCTTTATATCAACTCGAACCGCTGGGCAATCCAGAATGTAAAAGCCGAGCCGCCCCAGGACTCAATGGGGGTCGTGATCAAAATACAGCAAGCCTACGAGTTAATCCAGGATCAGTGGTTTCCTGCCCAGTTAAATACCGATATTATTTTTACCCCCATGCAGGCAACAGCCGGCGACAAAAGCTATGCCCTTGTCGGAAAAGGACGTTCCTATATCCGGGATATAAATCTTTCTGCCGACTTAAAAAAACGTGAATTTGGTTATCACGAAGTTGAAATTGAACCGGATGCCACGAAAAAAAAGGGCGAGTTCTGGCGCGAATACCGGGTGGACAGCCTTAGTGAGCGTGACAGGGAAACCTACCGCGTATTGGATTCTATTGGTAAAGAACAGAACTTCGACAAAATGGCCTCGACCTTTCAAACGCTGCTTATTGGTCAGATACCCCTCTGGATTTTTAATGTTGATCTGGGGAGAATTATCCATTACAATGGTTACGAAGGCCTTTACCTCGGCCTTGGCCTGCAAACCAACGACCGCTTTTCCAAAACAGTTAAACTGGGCGGGTTCGGTGGTTACGGCTTTAAGGACAAAAGCTTCAAATATGGGGGCGACCTGAGTGTGAAGGTGCACAAAAGGTCTGAGTCGGCCATCCGGATTGAGGCGTACAAAAAAGTAACGGCAAGCGGTGGGGTTGAGTTCTTTGATGATAAACTCCAGGTATGGAAACCGGATAACTTTTATAAATTTTACCTCCGAAGGATGAACCCCACAACAGGAGGGGAGATTGCCTATGCTTTCAGGTTGCGGCCAGTGCGCGGTTTTAAATGGAACCTGGGTTTTCGTCTGCAAAACAAAGAGGCTTTCCGGGACTATTTTTTTGGAACTGCCGATGACAACTTAATCCACGGAAAAACGGAGTTTAACTATTCGGAACTCATGATAGGCTTTCGCTTTGCCTACCGCGAAAGGGTGATCGAAACTACGAAAGGTCAAATTTCTTTCGGCTCGAAGTATCCCGTCGTTTGGTTCAACTACACAAGGGGAATTGCCGGCTTTTTGAATGGCGAGTTTGCCTTTGACCGCTTCGACCTGAAGGTGGAAGGCAGTAAATACATAAAATACCTGGGCGATTTCTCTTTCCGCCTGATGGCCGGGATTATCCTGGGTGATTTGCCCGCCGGTAATTTGTATGATGGCAACGGTACCTACCGCTCCTTTGCCCTTTACGCCCCTTTCAGTTTTGGCAGTATGCGCAGCAACGAGTTCCTTTCCGACAAATATGTGTCCCTGTTCCTGAGCCACGATTTTGGTAAGTTGTTGTTCAAGGAGGGGAAACTGTTTAATCCGCAATTGATGCTGGTGACCAATATTGCTTTCGGTTCGCTGAGCAATACCGAAAACCATCATAACTACGATTTCAGCACGCTCGAAAAAGGCTATTACGAATCGGGCTTTCTGATAAGGAAAATACTCGACTTCAGTATCTACGATCTCGGGATTGGGGTCATCTACCGCTACGGCCCCTATGGTTTTGACAATGTGTCGAAAAACTTTGCCTATAAAATTAGTTTGTTTTACGGTTTTTAAAACTTTTTAAACAATATTCAAAGGGGCCGGGACGTTAGTGTTTTTAAACGAATAAGTGAAACATTTTACCCTGAAAAGGGTATAATCAGTCTCACAGAAACTTTAAAATTTAAAGACATGAGTGATAACAGTTCAAGTTCAGGTTTTGCATTCATCGCAGGCCTTGTAGTAGGTGCCGCTGTTGGTGCTATCAGCGGTTTGCTTTTTGCACCCGAAACAGGTGAAGAAACACGCAAAAAACTGGCCGTAAAGTCGAAAGAATTTGCCGATGATTTTAATGACAGGTTCGAAGACTTTAAAGAAACCGTAGCCGAGGTGCTGGAAGATGTGAAGAGTACCGGCGCAACAGTTTTGGAAGACGTGAAGAAAACCAGTACCGAGGTTTTGGAAGATGTGAAGAAAACCGGTGCCGATTTGCTGGATGACGTAAAGAAAGCAAAAGCCGGGGCCAAAGAAGCCTAAGCATTTTTCCTGATATGGAAAACACCGATTTTGGTATGCCTTTAAAGGAAACCTTTGAGGGCCTGAGGGTTTATGTTGACCGGCAGATAAAGTACAACAAACTTTTGCTGGGCAAAAAACTGGGTGAGTTATTTGCGCACCTGGCACTTTCGGTTATTTTGGGTTTCCTGGCTACTTTGGTACTAATCTTTCTTTCATTTGCTTTCGTCTGGTGGTTCTCCGGAAATGGCTATGGCGAAACGTATGTTGGTTTCCTGCTTGTTACTTTGTTTTATGCCCTGCTTGGCTTTGTTGTTTTCTTATCCCGGAACCGTCTTATATATGGCCCTGTAAGAAAACTGCTGGGCAATGTCCTTTATGAAGAAGACGATGCCGCCCATGAGGCCATTCACTTTAGCAGCCTGACCCTGCTTAACCACAAAATTCAGAAGTCCAAAGAAAACCTGGAGCAACAGGAAGAAATTCTGAAAAAGCATTTTGCCGGGCTGGGGGAAGCCTACACTTTTACGAGCATTTCGCAACGCATGCTTAAAAATGCCTACCAGTCGGTGATGACCACAAGCAACGTGGCGCGTTTTACTTATTTGCTGGTGAAACGATTAAAAGGCAGTAAAAAGAAAAATCCGAAGAAAAAAGCAGACCGGCTGGAAGAAGAAAACTCATGAAAATTGCCTGCTCACTTCCAAAGGCAGGTTTAAACGGTCAAAATATCCTTTTCCTTCAACTCCAACAATTCATCAATTTTGTTAATGAATTTGTCGGTCAGCTTCTGGATTTCATCCATCAAATGTTTGGCATCGTCTTCCGGTAATCCGTCCTTCTCCATTTTTTTCGCTTCATCGTTGGCATGGCGACGGGCATTTCTTACGCCAATTTTTGTATCCTCAGAAACTGCCTTGGCCTGTTTAACCAGTTCCCTTCTCCGTTCCTCGGTCAATGGTGGCACATTGATGCGCAGTATTTCCCCTTCGTTTTGCGGGTTGAAACCCAGGTTGGCATTCAGGATGGCTTTTTCAATTTCGTGAATGGTGCTTTTGTCGAAGGGCTGCACAATAATTTGCCGTGCATCGGGTGTGTTGATGTTGGCCGTTTGCTCGATGGGTGTGGGCACACCGTAGTAATCAACCCTGACGCCTTGCAGCATACCGGGTGCCGCTTTCCCGGCCCTGATTTTTTGGAATTCTTTTTTCAAATGGCCGATGGCACTTTCCATCTTTTCTTCGGCTTCATCAAAGCATAATTGGGCATCATCTGTCATGGCTGCATTTATTTTAAGGATTGCACAAATTTAGTATTATTCGCAAATGCCTGAATAACAACTTGAGAAATGAATGAAAAAATTATCAACAAAAAGCAGGCTCACCCCTGCCGTTTGTTTGTCAGGGGGGTGATGGGGCGTGAAGTGCCTTAAGAGACCAGTGTGCCGATTGCCTCACCATTTACGACTTTAAGGAGGTTTCCTTTGGTGTTCATGTCGAAGACGAGGATGGGCAGTTTGTTTTCTTTACACATGGTGAACGCCGTCATGTCCATTACGTTAAGTTGTTTCCGATAGGCCTCGTCGAAACTAAGCCGGTCGAACTTCAGGGCTGCCGGGTCTTTTTCGGGATCGGCAGTATAAACGCCATCAACACGCGTTCCTTTCAACAAAACATCTGCTCCGATTTCCACGGCACGCAATGCGGAAGCAGTGTCAGTCGTAAAGAAAGGGTTTCCGGTGCCCCCGGCAATAATTACGATGTTCCCTTCTGCCAGGTACTTTCGGGCCTTTCTGCCGTTCATCGATTCGGCAATACGGTCAATGGCCAGACCGGACAACAACCTGACTTTCATGCCCTGTTTTTCCAGTTCGGACTGTAAAGCCATCGAATTGATAACAGTAGCCAGCATCCCCATATAATCGCCCTGAACACGGTCGAAACCCTGTGCCGCCCCCTGCAGCCCCCTGAAGATATTCCCGCCGCCAATAACAATGGCCAGCTGAACATTTTGCTCAACCACCTGCTTAATTTCATTACAGTAAATGGTGAGTGTTTTGGGATCGATTCCATACTGGCCGTTGCCCATTAGCGCTTCGCCACTTAATTTTAAAAGTACTTTTTTGTATTTCATGCCGATGTGATTAAATCATTACTAAAACCAAAACCCCAGGTTGACAAAGCCTGAGATGCCATAAACATTAGAGCCCATTAACGAAAGTTCAACCGGGCCGATAAAACTGTTGTAGCTTAAGGTCAAACCGTATCCGAAAATAAGATTATTCGGTTCAAACATATCGGCCAGGAACCACTCGTTTGCACCAAAATCTGCCCGTAAAGTAGCATAAACCTTTGGCAGGAAGTTGTACTGAAGTTTTGCCCTTACTATCGCCTGGTACATTCCAATTTTTTGGGAGAACTTCACGCCGGTAAAATTTGTAAAGCCGTGTACGTAATTTGTTGGAACAAGCCCCCCGGTATAAAACCAATGTTGTATTGGAGAGGATGGAAACAGTTGTGCGTTAAACGGAATGTCAGATGAATAAGGGAGCCCCTTAATATAAGTTCCCCCCAAAAACAAGGCGGGCCTGAACACAAATTTTTTCGACAAAGGGAAACTCTCTTCAAAGTTAAACCAGAAAACCAGCGAATTGTTAAAAAAGTCTTTTACCCAGGCATCAGATATGGGCATCACATATTCTACCCTGAACTCCGAAACAATGCCCTTTGTCGAAAAATAGGGTTTGTTCCGGGTATCGGTGTTAAAAGCAAAGAAAATGTTGCCGTAGGCATTAAAATCACTTAACTCTTCCAAGTCCTGATCAAATATTTCTGATTTGAACCGGAAATATTCAAAATTGCCCCCAAGCCTGAAACTAATATCGTTTCTCAGAATTGAACGCATAAACAAAGCAGCTTTATAATTTGTAAAAGTTATTCTTCCGACCACCTTGTCCTTTTCAAAATCATCAAAGCCAAATGAATAGAACTCCAGCTTGGCACCAAAACCGGGTTTCGGCCCATTATCTAAGATATACAAGCCCCTGAAACGCCAATTCGGGCTAATCACTAAATCAGTATAAATTTTAGAACGCTTTCCCAGCACATTCCTGAAAGCGCCGTTAAGCAACAAACTGATGTTGTAATTGTCATCGTAATGCACGCCGGCCGAAATATAGCCCGGGTCAGCTTCGAGCACATCCAGGACAAGGTTTGTTTTGCCATTTACTGATTCCAGTTCGTAGTAAAGATGCGTAAAGAATTTTGTTCCGTAGGCATTGCGGATGGCATTTTCCAAATCGTCAAATGCTATTTTGCGGTGAGTGAACTCCTCAAAGAGATTTTGAAAATAAGAAAGCGGCAAGCGTTCGTTTCCTTTTACCACCAGGTTGTCGATGTAAACCGAATCGAGGGGAACTGCCGTGTACTTCTTGAGAGGTTTAAACTCAATAGCGTTCAGGGAATCTGCCAGGGCTTTGATTTCATCAAAATGCTGACGGGCAATTTGCTCGCCGATGGCAATAATGGAATCGTATTTTGAAAAGTCCATCATGCCATATTTCATTTTGAAGGGTACATAAAGATCAGTCATTGCGTAACCAACTTCGTTGGCTTCCACGCGGTGGAAAGCAGTAATCTGGTCAATCACCGCCGTCATCGAATTTAGTTCTTCGATGGTTTTTTTCAGTCCCGATTGCACATCTGCCCCGACAATTAGCTGTATCCCACGCTTTTTGACTTCATCAACCGGATAGTTGTTTACCACACCTCCGTCAACAAGGTACTTTCCCTGGTACAAAGTAGGGGAAAAAAATCCGGGAATGGACATGCTTGCCCTGATGGCCATGGGCAGATAGCCGTGGTCGAGTACGACAGCATCGCCTGTGAGCAAATCAGTACCAATACATAGAAAAGGTGTTTGCAACTTGCTGAAATCGGAAACCTTGTAGGCAGGTGAGTAAAAACGGTTGACCAACAAATTGATCTCCTGTCCTTCGTACATCGCAGCTTTCAGGCCAACCCGTTTTTTGCGTACCGGGAACGACATGATAAATTCGCTGGCGAAGGCCTTTTCTTCGTATGCCAGAAACTTACGGTCAAGTTTGTCGGACAGCAGTGCATCCCAGTCTTGTTCGCGAATGGCTTTTGCCATGGTATCGGGATGGAACCCCAAAGCGTAGAACCCAGCAATGATACTGCCCATGCTTGAGCCGGCCACGTAATCCACTTCGAGGCCTGCTTCGTGCATCACTTTAAGCAAACCGATGTAGGCAAAGCCTTTTGCGCCACCACCACTCATGACCAGGCCAACAGTTGGCCGTTTGCTTGGCTGTTGTTTGTCCTGGGCTAAACCGTTGTTTGTATAAGAAAGGAGGAGAAGGGTTATGAAAAAGCCTGTCAAGAAAGTTTTTCTCTTCATCATCTAATATTGTTGTCAGAATAACAAGACAAAGATAATCGGAAAATTGAAAAGAAAAAGCCTTTGGCGGCCGAAGGGCTCCCGCAGGTGTCGGGAGCAAAGTTTCCGACTCCTGAGGGCTTATCCCGTTATCGTAAAAACATACCGGCTCAGAGTGGGCCTGTTGTCCTCATCAGCAGCAGTTTGCTAAATATTCATCGCCAGGGAGAAAGTTGCCGGCTACGCATTCTTCCCGTGACAGTGCTTGTATTTTTTACCGCTCCCGCAGGGACAGGGGTCGTTGCGTCCCACTTTTTTCTCCACTTTCACGGGCTGGGGTTTGCTTTTCTCCTGGGTATCGCTGTGCGCCTGCGAAAGCAGGTCGCCCCTTTCTTCCTTCATTTGCGAACGGTCGAGTCCGCGGGGCAGCTTGGCCTCGCGCAGTGTAGCCTGCGGCTTGATGGCCAGATCGCCTTTGATGAGGAATGAACCCACATCCTTGTTAATCTTCTGAATCATCTTCTTAAATAATTCAAAGGATTCGAATTTGTAGATCAACAAAGGGTCTTTTTGCTCGTAGGATGCGTTCTGTACCGACTGTTTCAGGTCATCCATTTCCCTCAACTGTTCTTTCCAGGCATCGTCAATATGGCCGAGGGTAATTCCTTTTTCAAAAGCCAGGGGCACTTCGGCTCCTTTGGATTCGACGGACTTCTGAAGGTTGGCAATAATTTGCACTTCTTTCATCCCGTCAGAAAAGGGGATGGCAATATTTTCGTACTGGCTTTGGTTTTCGTACACTTCTGTTATTACCGGAAGCGTATTCTCGGCCAGTTGTTTTCGCTTTTCAAGGTAAGCGCTAAAAACCTGGTCAAATAATCTTTCCGTCAGTTCCTCGGCCTTGGCGGCGATGAATTCGTTTTCATCCGCCGGCGAATCCGTTGCGAGTGTCCGGTACAGTTCCATTTGAAAGCCCTCGAAGTCCCGGCTGTCCTGGTATTCAAAGACAATGTGTTCGCAAAGATCGTAGATCATGTTGGAAACATCAACGGCAAGGCGTTCGCCAAACAAGGCGTGTCGGCGTCTTTTGTAAATAACTTCGCGTTGCGAACTCATTACGTCGTCGTATTCCAGCAACCTTTTCCGTACGCCAAAGTTGTTTTCTTCCACCTTTTTTTGTGCCCGCTCAATGGACTTGGTAATCATTGAGTGCTGGATGACTTCCCCTTCTTCAAGTCCAAGCCTGTCCATAATCCCGGCTATCCGTCCCGAGCCGAACATACGCATCAGGTCGTCTTCGAGGGAGACGAAAAACTGTGAACTTCCCGGGTCGCCCTGTCGTCCGGCACGACCACGCAACTGACGGTCAACCCGTCTTGAGTCGTGGCGCTCGGTTCCGATGATGGCCAAACCACCGGCTTCTTTTACGCCTTCACCAAGTTTGATGTCGGTACCACGGCCGGCCATATTGGTGGCGATGGTTACTACACCCGGTTTTCCGGCTTCTTTTACAATATGGGCTTCGCGTTGGTGTAATTTCGCGTTCAAAACGTTGTGGTCGATATGCCGCCGTGTCAGCATCCTGCTGAGCAGTTCCGATGTTTCTACAGAAGTAGTACCCACCAAAACAGGTCTTTTGAGTTTGACAAGGTTTTCGATTTCATCAATGACGGCATTGTATTTTTCACGTTTGGTTTTGTACACGAGGTCTTCGCGGTCGTCGCGGATAATCGGCCTGTTGGTCGGGATAACGATCACGTCCAGTTTGTAAATGTCCCAGAGTTCGCCTGCTTCGGTTTCGGCTGTCCCCGTCATACCGGCCAGTTTTTTGTACATCCTGAAATAGTTCTGGAGGGTGATGGTGGCATAGGTTTGAGTGGCTGCTTCCACCTTCACATTTTCCTTGGCTTCGATGGCCTGGTGCAGTCCGTCGGAATAGCGGCGGCCTTCCATGATACGTCCGGTTTGTTCGTCAACAATTTTAATTTTGTTGTCCATGATGACGTATTCGATATCTTTTTCAAATAAGGTGTAGGCTTTCAACAATTGGTGAACCGTGTGTACCCGCTCCGATTTGACAGAATAGTCTTTAATCAGCTCGCTTTTCTTTTTCAGGAATTCTTTTTCAGGCAATCCTTGTTTTTCCAATTCGGATATTTCCATGCCAATATCGGGCAGGATAAAAAACTCGTTGTCTTCATAAGATTGTGAAAGCAGGTCGATTCCCTTTTCTGTCAGGTCAACCGAGTTGTGGTTTTCATCGATAACGAAAAACAGCTCGTCATCAATTAGGTGCATGTTCTTGGCTTGTTCCTGTAGGTAGAAACTTTCCGTTTTTTGCATCAGGGCTTTGTTCCCTTCTTCGCTCAGAAATTTAATCAGGGCTTTGTTTTTGGGCAAGCCCCTGTAAGCCCTGAATAACTGGTCGCCGCCTTTTTTCACGTTGTCCGACTTTGAGCGGTCTTTCAATGCATTTTTGGCATCGGTAAGAATAGAGGTTACGAGGCTTTTCTGGGCATTGTACAATTTCTGGACGTCAGCTTTCAGTGCGTCAAATTCCTGGAGGTCGCCTTTGGGTGTGGGGCCGGAAATGATAAGTGGTGTACGGGCATCGTCAATCAATACAGAGTCAACTTCATCGACAATTACATAATTGTGTTCGCGTTGCACCAGTTCGTCAGGGTTGCCTGTCATGTTGTCACGCAGGTAGTCGAACCCAAACTCGTTGTTGGTGCCAAAGGTGATGTCGGCCTGGTAGGCCATACGTCTTTCATGCGAATTGGGCTGGTGCTTGTCGATGGTGTCCACCCTCAGGCCGTGAAACATGTACAGCATCCCCATCCATTCGCTGTCGCGCTTGGCGAGGTAATCGTTTACGGTTACAATGTGCACCCCTTTTCCCGGCAGGGCATTCAGGTAAACCGGCAGGGTGGCGACAAGCGTTTTTCCCTCGCCGGTGGCCATCTCCGCAATCTTTCCCTGGTGCAGTACCGTACCGCCTATCAATTGTACGTCGTAATGCACCATGTCCCACTTGATCATGTTGCCACCGGCCACCCAATGGGTATCGTAATAAGCTTTTCCGTCCCTGATGTTGACATTGTCCATCAATGCAGCCAGTTCACCGTCGCGTTCATTGGCTGTAACTTCAACTACCTCGTTGTCAACAAAGCGTTTGGCAGTTTCTTTGATGACCGCAAAAGCTTCGGGCAATAACTGGTTCAGTACTTCCTGCGTTTTGTCGTAACTTTGTTTATTCAGTTTGTCAATCCTGGCATAGTTGTCTTCTTTTTCATTGACATCCATTTCCGGATTGTCTTCAATTCGCTTTTTGAGCCGGGTAATTTCTTCTTCTTCCCCGGCGATGAAATCGCTTATCCGTTGTTTGAATTCCGCCGTTTTGTTTCGAAGTTCATCGTTGCTCAGTGTACTGATTTTTTCGTAGGCTTCTTTTATTCTTTCGACGTAGGGGTTAACTTCTTTCAGGTCCCGGGTAGATTTATCCCCAAATAATTTCTTGAAAATACTCATTAGTCTATCTGTTTCTTAAGACGAAAGTCCATCAATCAATAATTATTCCAATGATTAGGACTGACAATTGGGCGGCAAAGGTAAGGGTTTTCGCGTGTTGGATTTGTTTTATAGCCGGATTGATTGATTTATAGCTTAGACTTTCCTGTGAGCCATCCCAATAGTTGACAGGAAGCATGGAAGCGTTGGCGGTCAGGTGGGCGGAGGATATTCGCTATAAGACCACAAGACGGGGAAGCGTTCGGGCGTATTGTCAACTTCCGGCTAATCGTTTTTTTTCGGGTGGTTCGTGTCGTATTGAACCATCATTCGCAGCAGGTACAACTCAAGGTTTTCATCTGGCATTGGGGCAGGGCTCAGGGCGATGGTCCCATCAGGGTTGATGATTGTGTATGTCGGGTACGTTTTAATATCGTACTGTTCCAGCAATAAAATATCTTTTTTCAAATTGAGTATTGGCCAGTCGTACAAACGCGACCTGGCATAGTCAACAACCATGTCGTATGCAGGGCCGTAAACAATGGTGATGAGTTGCAACTTGCTGCTGAACTTTTCCTGTAACTCACTTAATTGCTGAAAGTGCAGCAGGCAGACCCTGCAATCGGGACGGATAAAACTGAGTAAAACAAACCTGCCTTCAAATTGTTTTATCCTGACCGTATCCCCGGTTCCGTTTTCCAGTTCAAAAACAGGGGCCGGTGTCCCGTACCGTAATTTTTCCAGTTTCCTGACAAAATTCCGGGCAACCCCCCTGATACGTTCGTTGCTGTTGTGTTGTTGTATTTCTTTTAGCAGTTCGGCCACCCTGTTTTCCGGCAGGTTGGGATTGTGGCTCTTACGGGCAAGCAGCAGTATGGTTGACAGCGCCCTCAACTGTGGGTCTTTTGCCAGCAGGCTGTCACGCTTCAACAGCTTGTCGAGGGCTGCAAGGGCATTCGGGGAATTAATGGCCCGGATGGTTTCGCGGTAGTCAAAACTTTCGGAGGTTCCGAGGTAAGTTTTAATAAAATCGTTGAAAAACTCGGTGTATTGAATGTTGTTGTATAAAACAGCTTGCCCGACAAAATAGCTTGACAGAATATGTTTTTCTTTTTTCATGCCAATCCATTCCAGTGAGGCAAAAGAATACTTCATGTAGTTTAAAAAGTAAGGTTCGTCAATCCCGTTGAATTGTGCTTTGGCTTTCTTTTCAAAACCGGCAACCAACCCGCCTGACCGTCCTTTGTAGATTTTGGAACCCTGTTCGTAAAGAAATCTGTTAACCATTAAGTTGTAATCGCCAATGGCGAGGTTAAGCCCCCCATCGTCAGCATCAAGGGTAAATTGCAAAGGCAGCCGATCGAAAACAGAACCCTTCCGGGAAGTGGTGTCGGGTAAAATAGTAAAATTGTAGCGGGCGCCCGGCTTCAGGTAAAATTCCCCTTTATTCAGCCCCACAGCAAGGAAAGCGTAGTTTGTTTTTTCGATTTCTATTTCCAGCTTAAAATTCCCGTCAGTATCAATTCTGGTGGAAGCAAGGGTTTGTTCAAGGCGCGAAAACTGATCGGCATACACAATGATTCTGACCAATTGTCCGGCTTCGCCGACAGCTTTCCCGGTGATACTGACCGTTTGGCCCAAAGAAAAAAGGGTGCTGAGAAAAAAGAGGCAAAACAAAAGCTGCCGGGGAAGAATGCCTGGCCCGCTTTTCAATCTGCTTTTCATGGTCCTGTTTTTAGTTGTGCTCATTGTTCAACTCATCCTTAACAACATCCGGAACCATGCTGCTGACATCTCCGCCGTGGCGGATGACATCCCTGACAATTGAAGAGGAAATGGGTGTGTGCCCTGCTTCGGTGAGCAGGAAGATGGTCTCCACCCCGGGTGCGAGCCGCCTGTTGATTTGCCCGATACCTCTTTCAAATTCAAAGTCGGCGGCGGTGCGCAGCCCGCGTAAAATAAAAGCGGCCTTTTTTTGTTTGCAGAAGTCAACGGTTAAACCAGTGTAAGTTTCTACGCTGAGTTTTGGTTCGTTCTTGAAAAGTTGTTCAATCCACTTTGTTCGTTGTGCCACGGAAAACATCGATTTTTTGTCGGCATTCATCCCGATGGCAACAATCACTTTATCAAATAAGGGGAGTGCCCTTTTAACAATGGAGACATGCCCTAAAGTGATGGGGTCGAAAGAACCGGGAAAAATAGCAATGTTTTTCATTTACTTGTATTTTTGAAATTGTTATCCCCCTGTGCGAACCGGCGGCTTAACCCTTCGGTTCAGTGAAGACTTCTTGTTGCGTAAATCAAAGTGTAAAAATACAGTAATCGGTTCAATCCTGAAAGAATGGCAAAAAGTTCTCTTTCAACGAACGGTAACTTGTCTCAATGGCCTGTTTGCTTTTTTCTTTGTCCAGCCAGAGAGCTTCTGTTATACCCTCTTCAGCCTGAGGGCGTAAAGGGGTCTTGCTTTTTGAGAACATCAAAAACCAAAACGTCTTTTTTAAAACAAAACGGTTGTTGAGCCGGTAAATATGGTAAGTGGCCGACAGCTCACCCTCCGGTATGAGGTGGGGAAGTCCTGTTTCCTCCCTCACTTCCCGGATTGCCGTTTCGCCGGGGGATTCATTTTTTTCAATTTTTCCTTTGGGCAAGTCCCAAATACCCAGGCGCCGGATAAACAAATACGCCCCTGCTTTGTTTCTGACAAGACCTCCGGCAGCTTCCATGTAATGAAAATAGCTTTTTACGCCGTTAAATAAATCATCAGCATCGAAACCGGTTAAAAACGTGTCCTTTCTCCGGTCCCGGTGAAGAAAATCATCAAGAAAAAGAAATATCCCCCTTTTGTCGGCTACTACTGCCCTTTGTGCAGAACTTCCTTTCATTGTTAGTTGTCCCCCGATAATAATGGCCGAACTGTTGAAAAAAACTTTATACATTTGTGCCCTGATTTCAGGTTCATTCTATTAAATTAACAAAGACCTTTCTTAATACATCCGGTAACAGGCCGCCACCCTTCAAAACGAAACCTTTCCATGATTCTTAACACCGATACAGCAGAAAGAATTGCTGAAAACTTATTGCAAATAAAAGCAATTAAGTTGAACCCATCCAAGCCTTTTACCTGGGCTTCTGGCCTCAGGTCGCCCATTTATTGCGATAACCGTATTTCCTTGTCGTACCCCAAAATCAGGACTTTCATCCGCCAGGAACTGGTGAAAGCCATTGGCGAACATTTTGGTGATGTTGATGTAATTGCCGGTGTGGCCACGGCCGGTATCCCGCAGGGAATGCTCGTTGCACAGGAAATGGGCCTGCCGTTTATTTACGTCCGCTCAGCCAAAAAATCGCACGGCATGACCAATATGATCGAAGGGGTGCTGAATTCCGGCCAGTCGGTAGTGGTTGTCGAGGACCTGGTGTCAACCGGCAAAAGCAGCCTCGCGGCAGTGGAAGCACTTGAACAGGCCGGCGCCAGGGTAAAAGGGATGGTGTCTATTTTTACCTACGGACTGGCTGTTGCCGACGAGAATTTTAAAAAGACCAAATGTAAGCTGATCGCGCTTTCGGACTACGAACATTTAATTCAATCGGCCATTACCGGAAAGAATATTTCGAAAAAAGATCAGAAATCTCTGCTCGACTGGCGAACGGACCCGAAGGCTTGGAGCGATGAACAAACAGCTTAACCCGTCGGTTGGTAATGCGGAAAAAATTGTTTTAAAAAAATGTGCGCAAATGAAAATAAACGGTAAACCCACAACAATTAATACCACACCTGAAAATGTATTTGAGTTCCTGAGCAACTTCAACAACTTTGAGCAGCTCATGCCCGCGCAGGTTACCAATTGGAAATCAGATGCGGATTCCTGTACTTTTACCATTCAGGGCATGGCCACAATTGGCCTGAAATACGCACGGAAGGAAGCCCACAAACTGATCGAAGTCGTCCCCGATGGAAAATCACCCATCAATTTTAACCTGACAATCACCATGGCCCCCGACGAAGCTGACGGGCAAAAAACCATTGCCACTGTGGAGATCGATGCCCAGATGAACCCGATGATGGCCATGATGGTGAAAAAACCCATGCAGAATCTTGTGGATGTAATTGCCGGCAACCTAAACGGGATTTTTTAAGCCCAACCGCAAGCCACCGCAAGTCACCGCGAGCTAAAGCACAAACCCCACTTCTTTAAAATCATAAAGCCCCTCTTCCCCATTTTCGTGCCGTAACATGAGCTGGCCAAATTTTCCGATGCCCGAAATACTGGCCTTGAATGCTTCCCCCTTCACTTTAAAAACAGATGTTTCCCGGTAACGGAAAAGATGTGACAGGTATTTTTTTTCAACTTCTTTACGTAGCAGTGGCGATGCCGCCTGGCCATAATGTTTTCCGATCTGCTTCAATAAACTGTCAAGTAACTTCTCCCGGTCCAGGGGTTTGCCGGTAAAATGGACAAGCGAAACCGGGTTGGGCGCATCCGAAAAAAAATGTTGCTGGTTCACGTTCAACCCGATACCAACGATTGAAAAATCGATGCTTTGCCCTTTAATGAAATTCTGAACAAGAATTCCGGCGGCTTTTTGCTCGCCAATATAAATATCATTGGGCCATTTGATTGTTACTTTTTCCTTTGGCAGGATATTTCCGAGCACATCGGCCATGGCCAGGGAAACAATTTGTGTCAACAGGAACTGCTGACTGGGGGGTAGAAAAGCAGGCTTAAGCAACAAGCTAAACGTCAGGTTTTTGCCCAGTTCGCTTTCCCAGGTGTTATGCCCGTGCCCACGGCCTGCTGATTGCTCCTCAGCCCAAATAACAAAACCTTCTTCGGCTTTTTCGCGGGAAACAAAATCCTGCATCCACCTGTTGGTTGAGCCGGTACTTTTTATCCTGAGAACGTTTGAATCCATACGCAAATTTAATACAAAGCCAGTTAATTGGCGAAACAGAAAGTTAAACACTGTTAACGGAGCCCGTAATAGCGCTTAACAAAGTGAAAATCCTTACTTTTGCCGCAAAATTGATAGGCGTAATGCAAAAAAAAATCATCAGGGACGACACTGATTTTGTGCTGAGCCGGGTTGTTAAAGCCATGCAGGACAAAAAAGCCAAAAAAATCATCAGTCTCGACCTGTCCGAAATTCCCAATTCAGTGACCCAATATTACGTAATTTGTCATGCCGGTTCCAAACAGCAACTTGGCGCCATTTACGACAATGTCGTAGAGGAAGTTCAGAAAAACTGCGGTGTCAAGCCGTTTCATCGCGAGGGCATCGAAAATTCGGAATGGATTTTGATAGACTACTTCGACATTGTTGTCCACGTTTTTCTTGAAGACATCAGGGCCTTCTATCATTTGGAAGATTTGTGGGCAGACGCGGCATTAAAGGAATATGCAAGCGACGACTAACAGTGAAATTTATTAAGTCAGAGACAGAATGGCAGAAGAAAAAAAAGATAACAAGAATAAATCCCCGAAAAAAGAAAGCAACAACCTCTTTGGCAACCTGACCGGGGGTGGCGACGGGAATAAACCCAAATTCAACTTCTACTGGATTTACGGTTTGCTGTTGGCGGTTTTTATCGGTATACAGTTTATGAACTGGGGCACCGAAGCAAAAAAAACGGATTGGCGTGACCTGAAAGAAATGCTTGCGGCCAATGATGTGGAAAAAATCATCCTGGTCAACAAGGAAATAGCAGAAATTTTTATCAAACCCGATAAACTCAATCAGGAAAGGTATATTGATGTAAAAGAAAAATCAGGCATCAATAAGAATTTACCCCAGTTTTATTATAATGTCGGTTCGGTTGATAAATTCCAGGAAGACGTTGAGAAGGCGCAACAGGGCGTAGATGACCCGGTTTACGTTGAAACTGAAATCAGGCACGACTGGACAGGTGAAATAATCGGATGGGTATTGCCCATTGCGTTGATTGTCGGCGTCTGGTTCTTTTTCATGCGCATGATGAGCCGTGGCGGTGGCGGTGCCGGCGGGCAGATATTTAACATCGGCAAATCGAAGGCACAGGTTTATGATAAAAAAACCAGTGTCAACATCAGTTTTAAGGATGTTGCCGGACTGGCTGAAGCCAAGGTGGAAATTGCCGAAATTGTGGACTTCTTAAAAACACCTGAGAAATATACCAAGCTTGGTGGTAAAATCCCACGCGGTGTATTGCTTGTCGGCCCTCCGGGGACGGGAAAAACCTTGTTGGCAAAATCTGTTGCCGGCGAAGCCCATGTCCCGTTTTATTCCATTTCGGGCTCTGATTTTGTCGAAATGTTTGTCGGGGTTGGTGCCTCCAGGGTGCGCGACCTTTTTAAACAGGCCAAAGACAAAGCACCCAGTATTATTTTTATCGACGAAATTGATGCCATTGGCCGTGCCAGGGGAAAGAACCCGATGACCGGTGCCAACGACGAACGAGAAAACACACTCAACCAGTTGCTCACCGAGATGGATGGTTTTCAGCCAAACTCGGGGGTCATTATTCTGGCGGCAACCAACCGTGCCGATATCCTTGACAAAGCCCTGATGCGGGCAGGCCGCTTCGACAGGCAAATTCACGTTGAACTTCCCGACCTCGAAGAAAGAAAAGCAATATTTGAAGTACACATGCGCCCGCTCAAATTGAGCAAGTTGGTCAACGTTGTGTTCCTGGCCAAACAAACTCCGGGCTTTTCGGGCGCTGATATTGCCAATGTGTGTAACGAATCGGCACTGATTGCCGCCCGCTCAAACCACGAAGAGATTTCGCGCCAGGATTTTATGGATGCCATTGACCGGATTATCGGCGGACTGGAAAAGAAGAATAAGATTATCTCCCCTTCCGAGAAAAAAGTAGTGGCTTACCACGAAGCGGGACATGCCGCTATCAGTTGGTTGCTGCAACATGCGCACCCACTGGTGAAGGTAACCATTGTGCCGAGGGGAAAATCGCTGGGCGCTGCCTGGTACCTGCCCGAAGAACGCCAAATTACGACCTTCGAACAAATGCTTGACGAGCTTACCGCTGCGCTCGGGGGCCGCGCTGCCGAACAGGTGGTTTTTGGAAAAGTCTCCACCGGCGCCCTCAACGACCTTGAAAAAGTAACCAAACAGGCTTTTGCCATGGTGGCCTATTACGGGTTCAGTAAAAAGATTGGTAACATCAGTTTCTACGACTCCACGGGCCAGCAGGACTACGCATTCAACAAGCCCTTCAGTGAAAAAACCAATGAAATTATCGATGCCGAAGTTACCGAAATTGTAGAAACCTCGTACATACGTGCCATTAAAGTGCTCACCGAAAATAAGGAAGGATTGGAAAAACTGGCGCAAAAACTGCTTGAAAAAGAAGTAATCTTTGGCGAGGACCTCGAAACAATTTTTGGAAAACGGCCCTGGGGCGATTCCATCGCACTGATGGCCGAGAACGGAAACAACAAACCGGAAAGCGCTGAGCCGAAAGAAAACGGGAAAGCAGATGGGAACGGGCAGCAGGAGCCCGGTGCGGAAAACACGGACAAGCCTGATCCAGCGGCCGAAAAAACCAGTTAGTTTAATTCCTGACAGATAAAGCAAGAGGTATGCAGGAAACGACCACCAAAGAAAAGATACTGAAGCGGATCCGCCATGCGCTGATCAGTAAAAAAGAGAACCCGTTTTCTGCCGTTGATTTTAAGTCGTCAGTTTACCAGGATTTCGAAGAGGAGGAACCGGTCGTTCAGTTTGCGCTCAAATTGAACCAGGCCGGCGGAAATTTCATTTATTGTGAAAATGAGAAAGCCGTTGCCGAAAACATGCACTTGCTTGTTGAACAACAGAAATGGTCACGGCTGTTTACACTTGACGAATCTGTTTTAAGCTTGTTGCAGGATGGCCGGTTTGAATTGGAAAGCAGTCCTGAAAGATTCAACAATTTACAAGTCGGTATAAGCCGATGTGATTTCCTGATTGCCCGTTTTGGAAGTGTCATGGTTTCTTCGGCACTGGCTACGGGAAGGCGCCTGTTTGTTTATCCCGAAGTTCATGTAGTAATTGCCCGTGCCTCGCAGGTAGTGTCCGAACTTAAAGAGGCACTGAGTGGAATAAAGAAAAAATACTCCGGGAATCTCCCGTCCCAGATTACAGTCATCACCGGCCCGAGCCGGACAGCCGACATTGAAAAAACACTGGTGATGGGCGCCCACGGCCCCAAGGAGCTCTTCGTGTTGCTGGTTGACGATCTTTAGTAAGATTTATTTTATTGCGCTGTGCGGGACTTGCAATCCCGAACAACCCCGCTGAGTAGATTTATTCTCAGCGGGTTGGAATTTGTGCTGCTCAGCGGTCTTTTGGGCTGTTTGTAATTTGCAATCCCGAACCAAAGGGTATTTGGCGCAAGCTTACAAAGATAAAGACCCGAAATCCAATACCTTCGCTGATTACTAATCAGGAAGCGCGCATGGCATGTGAGTATGCATAAAAATTCATCTTTATCGTTTCCTGCATTTTTGTACGTTTGCACTTAAGTAAACCAAAAAGCTTTCTTTTGAAAGAAATTTATACACGATCACTTACAGGTTTCTTTTTTATCGTGGCGGTTATCGGTTCCATTCTGCTACACCCACTGGCATTTTTTATTGTCTTTTCCGGCTTTACTTATGTGGCGTTGCTGGAATTTCTTAAGCTGTCGGGCGTGGGCGATGGACCGGAAAAGAACAGGGCCTATTTTGCTTCGGGCATGCTTGTGTACTTTTTAACTGCCCTGATGGGACTGGGTTACCTCGATCTGCAGTTCGCTTATTTTTTGTTGTTGGTTTTCTTTTTCACTTTTGTTTTTGAACTGTTCAGGAAACAAAACACATCCCGCAAAAGAGTTGGTGCCTGGTTTACGGGTTTCGTTTACATTGCCATCCCTTTTGGTTTGATGAACAGCCTCTTTGTTACGGGTAATGTGGAGGGTTTTCGTACCGACATCCTTATCGGCCTGTTTGTTATCATATGGACAAGTGATGTTTTTGCTTACCTGGTGGGATCGTGGCTTGGAAAGCACAAATTATTCGAGCGGATATCACCGAAGAAATCATGGGAAGGGAGCATTGGCGGATTGCTTTTCGCCCTGCTTGCCGGCTATATCCTGTCATTATTCTTTCATCACTTTTCGTTGGCCAACTGGCTGACACTTACCGTAATTATCGTTGTTGCCGGGGCGCTGGGCGATTTAATCGAGTCGATGTTCAAGCGGCAGGCAGGTGAAAAAGATTCAGGAAGCTTGTTCCCGGGACATGGCGGGGTGCTCGACCGTTTCGATGCGGTCATGTTTGCCACACCTTTCGTGTTTGTTTACGTCAATCTTATCAGTACATGAAAATGCACAGGGAAGGTTATAAGATTGCTTTTGTCACACTTGTGGTATTGCTGCTGCTTGGTGCAGGGCTTGCGCTGTTCATGCCTTTTCCAGTACTCAGGTACCTGCTGTACTTAAGCTTTTTCATTCATTTGGTATGGACAATGATGTTCTTTCGTGTCCCGAAGCGGACAGTCAATAGGGGTGAAAACCATATTCTGGCTTCCGCCGATGGCGAAGTTGTTGTTATTGAAGAGGTTTATGAACATGAATACTTTAAAGACCGGCGCATTCAGGTTTCAGTATTCATGTCCCCTTTTAATGTTCATGTTAATTGGTACCCCTTTGACGGGAAAGTGATTTACACCAAATACCATCCCGGAAAATACCTGATTGCCAAGCACCCAAAATCATCCCTGCACAATGAAAGAAACAGTATTGTTGTTGAAAAGAAGCCGGGCAGCGCGGTACTTGTGCGGCAAATTGCAGGCATTATGGCAAGGCGGATTATCAGTTACGCCAGGGTGGGGGACAAGGCAGAACAAGGCGTGGAATTCGGTATCATCCGCTTTGGTTCCAGGGTCGATTTCTTTCTGCCGGTGGATGCAAAAGTTAATGTTAAAATGGGACAGCAGGTCAGGGCACAAAAAACGATAATAGCGTACTTTAAATAAACCCGCTTCTTTCAGGAGTTTACTCCCCGCGAAACGAAGCAAGCCCGTAAGGCAACCCGTCCTCCCCTCTCTACAAAAAACCCTTCAACTCCCCCAAATCCCGAATCACAAAAGTGCTGCCGTTTTGTCGGTATTTGCGTTCAGGGTCAAAGAGCACCTGGTCGATGCCCACATTTCGTGCGCCCACGATATCCACTTCAAAGTCGTCACCAATCATCAGGCTGCTTCCGGCTTCAGCCCCTGCTTTGCCAAGCGCATAATTGAAAATTTTCGGATTCGGTTTTTTCACCCCGGCTTCTTCGGAAGTGATCACCGTTTGAAAATATTTTCCCATCCCCGAAACACGGAGCTTGGTGTCCTGAACTTCGCTAAATCCGTTAGTGATGAGGTGCAGGGAATATCCGGATTCGAGGTAATCCAGTATGGCAATGGCGTTGGGGAACAGGTTTACTTTCGTCGGGCTGATGGCTACGTAATCCTTCCCCAGTTTGGCGCCCATCTTTTCGTCGACTATGCCAAAATCGTTGAGTGTTAATGAAAAACGCAGCCTGCTGAGTGCTTTTTTTTCGATCCGGCCGTGCCGGTATTCTTCCCAAAGCGCATTGTTGTGAACGGTGTAAGCGGCATGAAAATCTGCCACCGATTTTACCCCAAATTCATGCAGCTTGTATTTCTGATAAATTTCTTCGAAGGTTTCGGCTGCACTTTTCTCGAAATCCCACAAAGTACGGTCGAGGTCGAAAAAGAGGTGTGTGTATTTCTTTTGCATGGCAGGATGGATGTTAAAACTAATTGCAAAACTATGGTTTATTATAGATTTATTGAGTTGTTATGGACTTCTTTTGAAGGGCGATGGGGCGATGGGGTGACTGGGGTGACGGGGTGATGGGGT
>JAKIVD010000015.1 GCA_021647205.1 Bacteroidales bacterium
AAAAACTGAATGATTAAAATCAGAATGAATGCTTTGAAGTTTTTCATGTTAACATCCGAATTAAAAGTATTAATGTCTCACTACAAAACTATATTTTTCATCTGGTTTCATTGCCCTGATTACCTCAGCGGGGAAAGTATTTTGGCTTAGCTGTTGTACTTCCTCAACGGAAAACCCAACCTTCTCCAAATAAGAAACAATGGAAACCGGCCGGCATCCTGTCAACAGGCCCGGAAACCGTTTTGCAACCCAATGCCAGAATTTATTGTACCATCTTTGACCAAATGCCATGGTTGAGGTTACCAGTCTTCCCGATGGTTTTAGAACCCTGTAAAATTCCGACAAAACTTTTTCAAAATCTTCTTCGGGCAACAGGTCGAGCATAAAATTATTTACGAGAAGGTCAAACGAATTGTCTTCAAACGGGAGCCGGTAAGCATTTCCGGTTTCCAGTGTGTAATTGTCCAAACCCAGCTTGCTCACGCGTTTTTTCGCCCGCGAAAGCATGCCCGGGGAGAGCTCGGTTCCGGTATTTGTTCCATTCGGATTTCGCTTGAGCAATTCTTTTAAAAGCTGTCCCGTACCCACTGCCACTTCCAGGATGCTTTCCCCGTCTTTGATGCTTGCCAGTTCGATTACTTTCCTTGCCGCTTTGGATTCCGTCAGCAATGCCCAAAAATCATAAAACCAGGCAACTTTGGCGTAGCTGTCTTTTACTTTGTTTTCCGAGAATTCCCTTTTTAAAGTTTTTTCTTCCATCGCCCTTTGTGCTTCCCCACTCAGTTTTCAATACTTATGATCTTGTTCTTGATGGCGTAAATCAACAGGCTGACCACATTTTTGGAACCTGTTTTTGAAATCAGGTTGTTTTTGTGGGTATCGACGGTGCGGATGCTGATGAACAGCTTGTCGGCTATTTCGGCATTGGAATAGCCTTCGGCAATGAGCTGGAGTATTTCGAGCTCGCGTTTGGTCAACAAAAGTTCGGGGCTGTCGTTCTTGTTGTCGAGAAATTTGTTGGTGAAGTAAGGGAGCAGTTCGGGAGAAAAGTAATTCTGTCCGTTGTGTACCAGCTTAATGGCATTGAAGAGCGTTTCTTTGTCCACGTTTTTCAGCAGGAAGCCTTTGGCCCCGGCATTGATGATTTGGTGCAAAAATTCCTCTTCGCCAAATGTTGACAGGACGAGCACTTTGATTCCGGGGTTTTTTTCGACGGCTTTGGCGGTGGTCTCAATACCATCCAGGCCCTTCATTTTGATGTCCATCAGCACCACGTCAAAATCAGAAGAATCCATTAACTGTAAAAATTCTTCCCCACTGCCGGCTTCGCCTGTTACCTCTGTTTCTTTGTTTTTGCTGAAAACCAGCTTTAAGCCGTTCCTGAAAATTTCGTGGTCATCGACGATGAATACTTTGATGGTTTGTTCCATGATGGTTTCTTTCAGTTGCTAAAAATAGAAAAAATGTTTTGAAACTTTAGACTAAATCACGGCGGGTGAGCCGCGGCCTTCTTTGGTGGAAAGCCTGTCCCTAACGAACAATTATTTTGACGGACCTCCAAAGGCCTTCTCCCTCCAGTTTGAGCAGCCAAAGTCCGGGTGACAACCGGTTTTCCGGCTTAACTTCAATAAGCCCGTTTACCCCTTTCAATTTCTGCCGGTAAACCACACTCCCCATTGCATTCACCATCTCCAAAGTGCTAAAGTTTCCTTCTTTGGGAATCACAAGGGTAAAAGCACCGTTTGTGGGATTGGGATAGATTTTCAGCTTGTTTGTTTCCTCCGGGTCTTCATTTGTGCCAAAAACGGTGCTTACCATTACATTATCAATAAACAAGGGGTTACCGATGGCGCTGTAGCTTTCAAATGCAAAACGGACGTTTGCATTCATTTCCCAGTTTGCTAATCCGATGGTATTGCAATTGGCCCCCCAGCCCGTGCCACACCAGTCGGAATTGGTTTCGGGCCAGAAGCCGGTGGTTTGCTCGTGGGTGGCAAAACTGCCGTTGCCGTCCTCGCCGCCGCTAAAAGCCCTTTCCCAGGTGTCGCCGCAATCGGGCGAAACATAAACAATTAAGGAGTCGGTGAGGGGTGCGTATTTTTTGGCGTAGGCATGCTGAAAGTCGAGCATCGGCCCCTCTGCCCATTTCAGATTAAAGGGCGGGCTGATCAGGCGGTCGCGCTGCCCGATCAGGTATTCGGGAAATTGAACCCCCATAGCCCTATTGCCGGGCCCGGTACCACCAATTTCGAGCAATTCCCAGGTGACAGATTCATCGGGGTTTTCAATCGTCCATTCGTTGCTTTTGAAGGATTCAGGTTCAAAAGTTTCCAAATACCAGGGTTCGTAGCCCCCGGAGGTGACCATGCCAAATTTAGTGAGTTCCGACTCCCCGTTCAAATTCCAGGCTTTCAGGGTGACTGAATAGGGCTTCGCTTCGTTAAAAACGACTTCCGGGTTTTGGCTGCTTTCGTCGGTTCCGTTAACAAAAGTTATTGTTGAGGGATCAAACTGCCATTCCCATTGAACGGGGCGGTAAAGGGTGTGGTCGGTGAAAACCACTTCTTTACCGGTGCAAACCACTGTTTTGTTGGCGCTGAAATCAACTTCGGGCAGGATGGTGCTGCTGGTGGTGATAAAATCCGTTTTAATAATTGTGTCGGTACCCAATGCATTCGAGGCGATGAGGCGTATATCGAAGCTTCCTTCCTGAGCAAAAAGAATTCCGTCCGGGTTTTGTTGCGAAGATGAATCCGGTGTCCCCTCCTCAAAAATCCACTGCCACGAAGTGGGAACGCCAAGCGTTAGGTCGGTAAAGTCAATGGTTTCCCCTGTGGGGATGAGGGTATCGTTGGCAGTAAAATCAGCCAGCGGGTCGAAGCTTGGCTTCATAAAAGCCCACCAGCTTCCCCACAGGTCGTTTCCGGAAGGAAGTTCGGCATATTCGTGTATGGCCCAAAAATCAAGGTCGTGAACGGGATCGACAAACACGGCCGAGTAATCGCCCCAGCGGTTGCGGCCGCCGCCATAAGTTTTGTAGTAGGGTGCCAACCCGGCTTTATAGGTGTAATAAGTGCGCATGCTGCCCGAGTCATCCAGGTGGTCTTTGAAGGAATAGGCGGCACCTGCATAATCGTTATACGAGTAAACACCGTGCCCGATGAAAACATCCTCGTTGGCATTTACCGCGATGCCGGGGAAAGCAAAAGAAACCGTGTTGGATGTGTCTTCAATCCGTCCCCTTTCCAATACCACACCGGCAGTGTCCAGTTCCCACCACTGGATGGCACAGCGTTGCGGATTGTTTGCAGGCAGGTAAATGTGGTGAACGGCCCAAAGCTTGTTGTTGCGGAAAATCATGGTGTGCATGCGGGCATCCACACTGTTGAGTTTTTCGCTGCTGCCCAGTTGGGGAAGGAAATCTCCATGGTTTTCGTAGGACCAGTTTTCCCAGGGGTCGGGTATGCCAATTGAACCTTTGAGTTCAAAAACAGGGTTGTCCACCGCACCGCCCAGCTTAAAGAGGTTGATGTAGCCGTAGCCGTTGTTGTTGCCATTACCGGTGGAAACCAGGTACAAATCGTCAATGGCCGTGTCGTAGGTAGAAGCCGGTACAATGGCCGAGCCAAGTGTGGTGGTAAAACGGCTGACAAGCGGTTCTTCCTCGCCGGCGTAAGCCGCCAGCTTGTCCATGGCAAACACCACGAACTCAACAGCCTCAAAATCGCTATTTCGCATGATTCCGCCAATACTGATCCAGTTTTTGTTGAAACCCAGGTTGGGGTAATCGAACCATAAAACCTGGTCGGGGTCGGTTTCTATCCAGTAGAAATTCCAATCGTCCAGCGGGTTGTCGGTGGTGCTGACGCCGATGTATAATTTTGTTGTTGTAGAGTTGCCCCCGCTCGGGGTGATCATGATCCAGCGGCTGTTGTAAGGGTCGTAAACAATTTTGGGGTCGAAAGTACTGCCGCTGCCCGGCATGGGGTTCCACCAGGCACTCAGCGTAGTGGTAAAAAGAGGATTACCGTTTCTGTCCGAAATCCTGACTTCGGTGTTGAGGGTTTCCATCAGGTGGTTGGGGCCGGCGGCACCGTTTACGTCGGGCGGGATGGAACTTCCGTTGTCCATCAGGCCGGGAAAGGTGGTGTCGGGTGCGGGAGAATTCAGCACACGGACAGTATGCCTGACTTTTGGGTTTTGCATCACCTGTTTGTAAATCACATTCGATTCCGAAAAAGTCCATTTTGGGGGCTGCCATCCGGGATTGGGTACTTTGATGCCTTTTGCCACGCCGGGACTTTGTTGTGGAAGCGATAAAAGAGTGACCGTTGCCTGTTTTTTCGCTTTTGTTATCGTCCCTTCGATACCTTGGGAAAATGCTTTGACAGTAAAAACAGATAACAATAATACAATCAAGAAATATTTCATGGTTGCCGGGTTTTTGGGCTGCTGACAACAAAAATACGATTTTCGCCGACGCTTGCCCAAAACCTGCTGACGGAAAAAGAAATATTTCAAAACTTAATTGCCGATTTATTTCTGTGCTTCATCATAATTTATATTTTTAACCTTTGAAAAAGGAAACCCGGTTTGGACATTAAGCTACAAAAGATTGAAAGGAATTAAGAAAAAGATATTTGAGTCGCTGCCCGAAAACAACAGGATGGAGCGGATTTGGCTTTTGGCCAAAACAGACTTTAAGCAACGCTACTACGAAAGCGCATTGGGAATGGTCTGGGCGCTGATCAACCCCATGTTTCGGCTGCTTATTTACTATTTTGTGTTCACTGTCATATTTGAGAGCAAAATACCCAACTATGCCCTCTATCTTTTTTCGGGTTTGTTGTTATGGATGTTCTTTCAGGAAGCCACAAAAGGCAGCATGTTAATCCTTAGAAAGAAAAGCTATCTTATCGAAAACATTCAATCCAACAAGCTTGATATTTATGTCTCATTTATCCTGGCCAATTTGTTTGGGTTGTTGTTCAATTTTGTTGTGTACTTTTTATTGAGCCTGGTTTTCTCCATCAGCTATTCATGGACAGTTCTGTTTTTCCCGTTACTTCTGCTCAACCTTGCCATCCTGGTTTTTGCTGTTAGCCTGTTGCTTTCGACCATTCATATCCATTTAAAGGATATCGACCATATATGGAGCATGGTCCTGATTGTGATTTTCTGGACAAGCCCGATTTTTTACGGGCGGGCAATAATCTTCGAGAAACTTCCACTGCTGCTTTATGTTAACCCCATGGCCGGTATTATGATTAATGTCAGGGAAGTGTTGATAAACGCTAACCAGCCTGACTACTTCAATTTCTTTTACGACTTCTTTTATGCTTTTGTGTTATTGGCTGTCAGCCTTGTTTTTTTTAATAAGAATATTCATAAAGCCGCCGAGAAAAGATGAGCAGGAACAGTAAAACAGTATTGCGACTTGAAAATGTGAGCAAGACATTTACCATCAGGGACAGAAATGCCGACTCGATAAGAGACAAAGTGTTTAATGTTTTCAATCCTACGAACAAGCGTGTGATACGGGCGGTGAAGGATGTTTCGCTGGAGATTAAAAGGGGCGAGTTTTTTGGGGTTATTGGAAGAAATGGTTGTGGCAAGTCAACGCTCTTGCAACTTATGGCCGGTGTTTACCCGCCTGATAAAGGGGGAAAAGCGATGATAGACGGAAGGTTTATCAGGTTGAGCCTTGGCCTGGGTTTCAACAAAGACCTGACCGCAAGGGAGAACATTTACATCAATGCTTCCATACTTGGCCTGACACTGAAGAAGATCGGAAGGAAGTTCGATGAAATCATCGAGATGTCGGAGCTGGCAGATTTTGTTGATACGAAAATCAAGTATTATTCCCGCGGGATGCGGAGTAAACTGGCATTTGCCATCGCCATTCATGCCGAAGCGGACATTTTGCTGATGGATGAGTTTTTTGGCGGGGTGGGTGATGAAAAGTTCCGCAAGAAATCGGACGAGATATTCCAGCGCAGTTTTTTGGATGGCAGAACAATTGTCCACGTAAGCCATAACCTTTCAACCATTAAAAAGTACTGTGACAGGGTTATCCTTCTCGATAAAGGCGAATGCATCGCTTTGGATAAACCAGAAATTGTGCTGGATATTTATGAGAACCTAATGAAATGATATTATGAAAGATCTCAGTTTGCTTGCCAGACAGGCCGCAGAGGTATTACACCTCAGCCGGCAATATAATGCCGGCAGGACGGCTGCCCGAAAGAAGCTTGATGGTTCTGAGGATAAAGTGCCTGTAAAAAGAAAAAACAACTTTCAATTGATTTCACTTCATATTCCCAAAAGCGGGGGCACATCATTTTATAAAACGATTCAGGGGGTTTACGGGAAAGATGTTGTTGCCCGTGTTGACTATAAACCGTATTATAAGAAACTATTTCTAAACGAACGGGAGTATGAAAAAAGTGCCTTTTCCAATCACCTGAAAGTAATTCATGGCCATATTCAATTCAATGCGCTTAAGAAACACATTGAGCTATCTGACGATGTGAAAATTATCACCTGGTTAAGAAATCCTGTCGAAAGGATAATCTCAGATTATTTCTTTGTGAAGAATATCATGAATGAGCGGTATCGTCATGACCCGTACAATCCTCATGTTTTGAACCGGATGACGCGGTCGCTTCTGGAATTTGCAGCACAGGAGGTTGAACAAAACCGGATTAGCAGGTTCCTTGGGGATGCACGACTTGAAGATTTCTTCTTTGTGGGAGTACTGGAATATTTTGATGAGGACTTGAAACGACTGTCCGCATTGCTCAATTGGGGGCCGTATTCCGAGGCCAAGTTGAACAAAACCAAAAACAAACCGAAGGAAATCGCCGATGAAATCATTGAGAAGATCAAGGAATTTAACCGGAAAGATATGGATTTGTACGAAAAAATTCTTGCTTTGAGAAAAAACAGGGGGTAAAAAGATAAACAGCAGCTTCTTTGCGAACTTGACAGGTATGTTTGGCTTAAAAGGGAAAATTAAAAATCAACTGGAGTTAATTTCTATTCATATTCCGAAAACAGCAGGTACATCTTTTCGGAATATACTGAAAGAGCATTTTGGAGAGGAAAGCGTAGTACGATTTGATATTGTAGGAAAAGAGAAAGTAATATTAGTTGAAAACAAGGAATTGAAACCCAATAAGCTTCCGGCACACATAAAAGTAATACATGGCCATTTCAACTATATTGATTTAATTGAAAAGCTTGAAATTAAAAAAGACGTTCCGGTTATAACCTGGTTGCGTAACCCGGTTGAACGGGTGATTTCAAATTATTTTTACCTTGCGAAACGTTTAAAAGAAGAACTAAGGGAGGAAGAAAAAGGATTGGATATACTGTCCAAAATGCAAAAATCCCTGATTGAATATGCCAGGCTTGAGTTGAACCGCAACAGAATGTCCAAATTCCTTGATGGGATATCGCTGGAAGAAATGAAATTTGTTGGCGTCCATGAATTTTTTGATGAGGACCTGGAATATTTTGGCCGACTGTTTGGATTTGAAGATATTCAGACATTAGAGCATAATATCACAGGTGTAAAACACAAGGTTTGCGTTGAGGTGGCCCAAGAGATTGAAAGTTTAAACGCACTTGATATGGGAATCTATAACAAGGGAATCAAACTGAGGGGAAAAAGAATAAATAAGTATTTATAATGGGGCTCAGAGGGTTAGTGTGTAAAGAAAGCAAGTGCGTTGATGATGTTGGATTAATTTCTATTCACATCCCGAAAACCGCCGGGCGGTCGTTTTATGAGACACTAAAATTTGTTTACGGTTCTGAATTGGATGCCAGGACAAAAAGGAAGGATTATTTTTTACATCCGGAACAGATGAATCAATCTTTCAGCCTCTATCCCGGTATCAAAGTAATACATGGCCATTTATACTATTCAGAAATAAGGTTCATCCATAAGAAGAACAATTCTGTCAAGTTGATTTGCTGGTTGCGAAACCCGGTTGACAGGGTTATTTCTCACTATTACTTTTTTTTAAAACGTATCTCTGAGGGAAAAGTGCAAGCAGCGCAACTCCATAAAGCTGATTTTTCTTTAATTGAGTTTGCAAGGCTCGATTCTGTTAGGAATGTTATCAGTAGGTTTGTTGACGGACTTTCTTTGGATGACTTTTTCTTTATTGGACATGTTGAGAGCTTCCAGACTGATTTAAATTTGTTGGCAAATAAATTGCAGTGGCCTTCAGGATTGCCGGTAGTTCATGTTAACAAAAGAGATAAACTTACTTCAAATCAAATCGCCAAAACAAAGTATGAGGGAGTTTCAAATAGTATTCGAAATGAAATCTGGGAACTGAACCGGGAAGATGTGAAAGTGTATGAGCAAAGTCTTGAACTCAAAAACACTGTAGAAGATTGACAAGGGCAAACAATATAAGTGATATTCTAAAATAATAAACATGATCTGGCTGTCTTCATTTCCAAGATCAGGGAATACTTTCTTCAGAAATGTACTCTACGAAGTATATGGGCTGGAGTCGACCACATTTCACCTTGAACCTGGTTATCATCTTGATGAGAATTATGCGGATTACCCGTTTGTAAAAACACATCTGTTGCCGGATCAACTCAAACCAGGAGACAGCTCGATTCCGGCAATATATATAATTCGTGACGGACGCGACGCACTGGTATCCATGGCACATCACCGGAAAGACATTATTGCGCCGGGTTCTGACTTTTACGAAAACCTGAAAGTAGCCATTATTGCTGATCGGGGCAGCTTCTTTGGGGGTTGGTCTGAAAACGTCTCAGAATGGATACTGCGGGCAGATATGGTTATCCGATACGAAGACTTATTAATTGACCCGGTTAAAGAAGCAGAAAGAATGAGGGCGCTCTTTGACTTGCCCAAACCCGACGAATCAAGAGTCCCGAGATTTGAACAACTGAAGTTTGGAATTCCACAGTATGGGAGTGGAAAAGTCCACGGGTTTTCTGAAGCGAGAATGAAGGAGTTGGCGCAAAAGAACTTCAGGAAAGGCAGGGCTGGTAGCTGGAAGGAAGAAATGCCCGAAGAATTGGTTGACCTTTTCTGGAGTTACCATGGTGATACAATGGAAAGGGTGGGCTATACTTATGATGGAAAGATAAAAGACCTGCATACGGAACTGGATTATCTGCTCATTGATAAGTTAGGGAAAACTAAGCAAGAAACCCGGTTTAAACCAAAAAGAATACTTATAGAAAGCAATAAAGTTGTCTCTCCTGACAACGACGGCGTGAAGCGCTACCAAATCGAACTGTTGAAAGGGTTTCTTCCACTGCTGGAAAATCCTGACTCGGGTTGGGCCATCGATTTATTTATCCGCGGGAAAATATTTCCGCTTCTCTTTTTTAAGGAAAGTATTCTCGAAGATTTTAGCAATGGAACATTGAAGGAAGCCAGGCACCAGGAAAGGGATAAAACATTTTTTGAACGCGTCGAGCAAATCCTAATCAAACTTGTGCCAAACAGCTTTGTCAGCTTTCTGGCTAAACATGAGATAAAAGTATTTCACAATATATACGAGTTTCTGAAGAAAATGCTGCGCCATACAATAGATGTGATGCTTACATTTGTGAATTACATAAAATTGCTGTTATATCGTTTGTTTAATGTATTCGAAGGTTCAATATCCGGTTTTCGCCTGGAAAAACAATTTAACCAGTACGACCTGATTCATCTCCCCTTGATGCACCACTATTTGCCGTTCAGGAGAAGTAAGGCGAAAATACTCACAACAGTTCATGATCTTACCCACGTGATTTGCCCGCAATTCCATACCAAAATCAATATTGAAAATTCAGCTAAGGGCATGGACTTTGTTTTGAACATCGGTTCTGATGTGATTGCGGTCTCTCATTCTACGAAAAACGACTTATTGAAAGAGTATAACATGAAGCCTGAAAAGGTTTTTATGGTGCACGAAGCAGCAGACAAGAAAAAGTTCAATTTTAAGATTAACCAGGAAGACAACAGCAAGGTCCTGGACAAATACGGTATCGCTGAATTGGGCAATTACCTTGTTTGTTTGTCAACCATCGAACCCAGGAAGAACCTCGAAAATACAATGAGGGGCTTTAAACTTTTGATAGATGAAAACCCGGATATTCCGTTGCACCTCGTCATTGCCGGAAAAAAAGGATGGGAAAACAATGACTCAGTTTTTAACGACCCGGCCTACCTCAGGAATGTTGTTTTTATTGGATTTGTTGATGATGAGGATATTTCAGCTATTTATTCCAATGCCGTTGCGATGAGTTATTTGTCCTTTTATGAGGGTTTTGGGTTGCCGCCACTGGAAGCCATGTGTTGCAGTACACCGGTAATCTACGGAAATAACAGCTCGCTGATTGAGGTAGTCGGACCGGGTGGCTTAGCTTGCAAGCCGGATGACATCAATGAAATTAAAGAGAAATTTGAACAAATATTTTTTGACAAGGAATTGAGGGCACGAAAAAGCAGGGAAGCATTGAAACAATCCCTGGGTTTCTCGTGGCGAAAAACAGTTGAACAAACGCTGGATGTTTATAAGCAAATAATTGAGAAATGATTTGGAATTTATTGGCCGGGAACAAGAAACCCTTTAAAGATATAAAAACCTTTTGTCTGTTTATAGGATATCCCCGAAGTGGGCATACGTTATATGGCGCCTTGCTTGATGCCCACCCGAATTGTATTATTTCGCACGAGCTTGGTGTTCTTCGGCTTATGAAAGAGGGTAAACCAAAATACCGGATATTTAAAGAGATATTACTTAACTCACGGGAGTACAGCAACAGTGGCCGGAAGAATGAAGGTTATGCGTACGAAGTAAAAGATCAATGGCAGGGGAAGTATCATAAATTGCAATTAATAGGTGATAAGCGCGGCGGACGGACGAGTTTGATGCTGTCCACCGAGCCGGAATTATTATACCATTTATCTGATGTTCTGGATATTCAGATTAAAATCCTGCATGTGTATCGAAACCCTTTTGACAATATTGCCTCCCGCTCAAAAGGGGGAAACCTCAACAAGAGGAAGTTCAGTGTTAAAATATTAAAGAATGAAATTGAACGGCATTTTGTCCAGGTGGAAACAAACAATAAAATCCGTCAAGAAGGCAGGTTCGAGGTGCTGGATATCAAGCATGAAGACTTTGTGGCATCACCGGAAGCAGGGTTGGAGGGGATTTGCAATTTCTTTGGCCTGGAGCCAACAAGTAAATATTTGAAGGATTGTGCTGCCATCGTCTTTCAAAAACCGCACAAAACCAGGTTCGACATTGATTTCCCTGACGAGCAAAAAATGGAAATCAGCAAGCGAATAAAGAAGTATGATTTTCTGGCCGGCTATTCATTTAATGATTAATGACATGAAAATTGCCATTTTAGCCGATCCCCTTGACGGGCAATATGCCGGTATTCATGTCTATACCAGGGAATTGATTGATGCGCTTAATCAATTTGATAAGAAAAACGAATATGTTCTTGTTCGCCAGAAAAAGGGAGCGGAGTTCCCGGGAATGAAGCAGGTCGTTGTTCCTAATTTTCCTGTTTATACCGGTTTCCAGGTGCTGAGGGTCTTTTTCCTGTTCCCGCTTATTTTAAGAAAGCTAAAAGTGGATGCGGTAGTTGAACCGGCACATTTCGGCCCTTTCAACCTTCCGAAAAGAATGAAACGGATTACGGTAATCCATGACCTGACACCGATTAAATTTCCCGGACTCCACCGCTTTTACAGTCAGGCCCTGCAACGTATCTTTTTGAGGGGAATATTAAAAAGGGCACATTTGATCCTGACCAATTCGGAAAATACATCCCGCGATACCCTTGAATTCTATCCGGGTTCAGAAAAAAAAATCAAAAGAATCTATCTCGGAAAGGAAGATATATTTAAACCGGACTTCCACTCCGAAACAATAAGCAAATTTGGGCTTGACGAACCTTACTTTCTTTTTGTCGGTACCATTGAGCCACGAAAGAACCTGTTGGTGTTGCTCAAAGCGTACACTGCATTCAGGCAGGCAGTCCGGAAACCGGTGAGGTTGATAATTGCCGGGCAACTGGGCTGGAAAGCAGAACCGGAAATGGAGGCGCTGGCCCAACATCCGTTCAAAAACGACATTGTCATTACAGGATATGTCAAGCGGGAAGAACTGCCGGTTTTATACACAAATGCACGGGCATTTATTTACCCTTCAAAATATGAGGGTTTTGGCTTACCGGTGCTCGAAGCAATGGCTTGTGGTGCACCATGCCTCGTGTCCGACTCATCAAGTCTGCCCGAAGTCGGGGGTGAGGCGGCATTGTATTTTAGCCCGGCAGATAGTGATAAACTTTGTTCGCTGATGATTGCTGTCAATGCTGATGAAGGGAAAAGGGACGAAATGAGAAAAAGATCTTTGGGGCAGGCAGAAAAGTTTTCCTGGAAAAAATGTGCCGAAGAGTTTATGGATGCAATTGAAACATTAACGTAAATGAGAATCCTTTTTGTGCTGGAATATTATCACCCGAATATCGGCGGGGTTGAAACACTGTTTAAAAAACTGGCCGAAAGCCTTGTGCAAAAAGGAAATGAAGTTGAAGTAATCACCATGCGGTTTAAACCGGTACTTGCAAAAACAGAATTGATAAATGGTGTGCGGGTCAGGCGGCTGAGGTTAACCAACCGGATATTCTTCGCCCTGTTCTCCACATTTAAAGTAGTAGCTGCTTCGCGTAATTGCGACCTGATTCACACCACCTCGTCCAGTTCCGGTTTTCCGGCGGCCGTTGCCGGATGGCTCTCAAACAAAAAAGTAGTGGTTACTTTTCATGAATTATGGGGGAAATTATGGTTTCAGCTTCCTTACATGAACATGGCAACAAAAGCCGTCAATTACTTGTTTGAGCAGATTATTGCCCGGCTGCCTTACGACAAAGTTGTGGCAGTTTCTGATTTTACGGGGGAAAGCCTGCTAAAGTCAGGCATGCTGCCGGAAAAAGTAACCCGGATATATAACGGACTTGATTATAAAAACCTTGAGGGGTATGCACACAAACCGCAGGGGTCGTTTACTTTTGCTTTCTTTGGCCGCCCCGGTGTTTCAAAGGGGCTTGACATTTTGCTTCCGGCCGCCGCTATGTTTTTTAGCGATAACCCGGACACGAAATTAAAACTCATCATCCCGTCCCGTCCAAAAGCCAGCTACCGGAAAGTAATGAGTCAGCTAAAGAAGTTAGAAATATCGGGACAAACCGATGTGCTCAGCGACCTGAACCATGAGGAACTAAAAAGTCAACTGTGCTCCTCTCATTGTGTGGTGATTCCTTCATACAGCGAGGGATTTTCTTTTGCTGCTGCCGAAACTGTTGCCATGGGCATTCCGGTCATTTCTTCAGATAAAGGTGCTTTGAAGGAAACGGTTTCCGGTAAGTTTATCAAAATGAAGTCGTTGACTACGGAGGCGCTTTGTGATGCCCTCCGGCAAGCACAAAAAAAAGGCTGGACGATTTCTTCTGTGAGAAGATTTGAACTGGATACACAGGTGAAATCCTACGAGCAATTGTATTCTTCGATGCTAAAAGGGCGTAAAGGGTAGTAGATTTTTGGTGCGGAACAGTTGACTTAGCCGCTAATTATAAAAGCAGATTGGTTCCGGTTCCCGGGATTGACAAACTAAAAATGCCATTTCATGATTCTTTTGAAGAAAGCATTCTTTTTCTTTTCGGGATGGCTGACTATCTCCCTGTTTTGACGGCTGATTATTTCCATATTTCGATGTTCCAGTTTGTTGTCGGAAGCCTTTAAAAACAGGAATCCGCCTGTGTTTTGGGACGAACGCATATTTCTGTTCTCAATCGAAATTTGAGTAATGCCACTGGCTACATTGAAGGCAAAAGCTTCCCTTTCGGTCAGGTTTTTTAAATACGTTATCAACTCATTTCCCCAGTCAGTATTTCCGTAGGAATCATTTTGCTTTATAAACTCATTAACAGAATTAACAACATCAAATCTTACCTCTGCCGAAACATGCTTAAATGATTTCTTAAACCGCTTGGTATTTTCCGGTTTTCCTTCGATCCCTACGTGACCATCTACTTCAATGAACTTTTTCAGTTCCTTTTTCGACATGGCAGCATAATCAACCTGTCCGCATTCAATTCCATGTAGCATTGTTCCGCCGGGTTTAAGAAAACGCTTTAACTGTGCGATTACTTTATCTTTGTCTTCGAACGGAATATGGCCAAATACATCAATGCTCACGATATAATCAAAGTAGTTGTAGTTGTCGTAATCAAAAATATCTACAGAGAGAACATAATCGTAACGATTGATTTTTTTTGCGTATTCCAGTGCGGTTTCTGAATAATCAATACCCGTGATTTCACAACCTTTTCTTTTTAAGCACGCCAATACCCCGGAACCACAACCGAAATCAAGGACTTTTGTATTTTCTTTGATATTGGAAAACATCCAGAGCAATTTGAAATTATCAATATGATAAAAATTGATTGGATTTTTCGTGAAATCATAATCATGTTTAAAGGCAAACTTGTTTTTATAAAAACCTCTTATATCTTCGATGCCAACATCTTTGTACATTATTTCCTTGCTAATGTTTTTTTTACAGGCAATATTACTAAAAACCCCGGCTATTCCTGTAACTTCCTTTTTGTCATTAGTAAATAGCCTTTTGCTTTTTCATTGCCGGGATCAATCCTGAGGGCTTCCGAATAGTAGTGGGCAGCTTTTTTGTAGTTGCCTTTATAATAATAACAGGTGCCGAGGTTGTTGTAAGTACTTACCCGCTGGGGGTTGATGGTTAGTATCTTTTCATAAACCCTGATGGCCTGGCCGGTTTTTCTCAGGGAAAGGTAGCTGCTGCCCAGCTTCGACAGGACAATTACATCATCGGGGTCGCTGCGCAAATAGATCTTTGCGTATTTGATGGAGTTGTCGTATTCCTTTAATTTATAGTATGTAAGGACAAGGTTCTTTAAGACGGCTGTTTGTTTTTTGGTTTCATTTAGTGCCATCAAGAAATACTTTTCAGCCAACTTGTATTTTCCGGTTCGAAGATAAATGTTCCCCAGGTTGTTCATGGCCTTACGGTTTTCCTTATCTATTTCTATCCCTTTTTTGTAGTACTTGATGGCTTGTTCGGTATTGCCGGCTTTTTCATTGCTTGTGCCTGCATTAAAATATGCTTTCCCGTCCTGCGGGTCAAGTGCAATGGCTTGTGCGGCGTATTGCACGGCCTCTCTGTGTCGTCCATCTTTGCTGTACAGATAAATCAGGTTAAACAGCGGCCTGGTTTTATCGGGGGACTTTTCCATCGCGTCCTGCCACAAGGAGTATTGTGTCCGCCACACATTGTTCCTGCTATAGGTTGCAAAACTTAAGATTAGAACAAGCACTGCCAGTATAATTAGAGCAGGTTTTTTCTTCCGTTCCCCGAGAAAACATAAAACAAGGTCGGTGACAACAATCGCGAAACCAAACATGGGCAAATACAAACGGTGCTCAAAAATGACATCGCTGATCGGGATAATGCTGGATTCGACTGAAAGGGTCAGGAATATCCAGAAAACACCGAAAGAAACAACAGGCCGTTTTCTGATGAGCCGGATGGCGAGGCCGAGAATCCCGAGCAGGAAGAAAAAACTCGTCAGCTCTTTCCATCCCCAAACAGATTTGGAAATACTAAACGAATAATCTACATTCTGCTGTATGGGAAGGACAAGCAACTGAAAATATTTAACAACGACCCTGAACTGGGTGAGCAGGTATTCGTAGCGGCTGATTTCATCAGTTTCGGCCGGGAGCATTCCTGAAAACAAAACATAAACGATCCCAATGGACAAAACAGCAAGTGAAATAATTATATAGCGGATAAAGATTTCCCCTTGTTTATCCCTCACAAAAAAGAACTCATACAAAAGTAGCGCAAAGGGGAGGGTTACCGCAATTTGTTTCGACAAGAGTGAAGCGGTAAATGAAACAAAGGTAGCTGCGTAAAACAGAAGTGCTTTTCGTCTGTCGCCGGATAATTGACCTGCCCTCCCGAGGGCATAAAACAGTACCGCAAACAAATAAAACATGGCCGATTGCGAGGTCATCCGCTGTACGATATAAGTAACCCCCTGGGTTTGTATGGGGTGGGCAACAAATATCAAGGCGGCAAACAAAGCTGCCAATTCTTTGTGTCCAGGATTCATTGACGGCTTATCTTCAGAAACAGCAGCAAAGACTCTTCCGGCCAGGAAAAAAACAAGGAGGGCACTTAACAGATGGATAATGAGATTGACAACATGGTAACCCCGGACCCCGTACCCGCCAAAATAATAATTCAGGGCAAAACCAAAATTTGAAAGCGGTCTTTTGTTGACAGCCACCCAGTCTGAAAGGGAAGCAAAATGAGAGAAGTCGTTTATATGGTCCTTGCTGACAATCTGCAAGCCGTCATCAAACTGCATTTCGGCGTGGAAAGTATTGGAGTAGGCCAGAAATCCAATCACACAGATGAGCAGGACGGATGAAAGGGTGAAGTTTTTCTTAAATGCAGACACAAAAAATCCGGCATCCTTTCCTTTTTTCTTGCCTTCGCGTTTTGTGCTGCGCCGAACAGGCGGTTTCCTATTGCTCTTTTTTCGAGGACTCATTAGTTTCTTCCATTTTTTTCAGAATATCGTTTAACTCCATCTTTATCAAGCCTATTTCCTGGGTCAGGTTTTTATTTCTGTCCGACAAACGTGAGATAATCGTTGAGAACTCTATCAAAATAAAAAAGAAAGCAAGTATAAACAACAGGAACATGGCAGCGGGCGGATACGCAATGCCAACAATTCCGGCCACAAAATCGAGGCCTGACCGCCAGGCGGAAAATACAATGAACACGATCCCGAAAAAGAGCCACAGAAGTGAAAACTCTTCTTTCATCTTTTTTTTCCTGATGAGGTGCAGCAGGAAAATAAACAGTAAGATGCTGGCCCCAAGTGCAAAAGCCTGGGTCTTCTGGATGACAAACAGGTTGGTCATGGATGTGTGGTTTTTTGTTTTAAACGAATGGAGGCCATAAACATTGACAACATGACTTTGGCCATGTAGTAAGGCCCCCTGATAGTTGAAATGGAAGAAACACCGCCCTGCCGTTCGAGCATCTGGGTAAAAGTTTCTTTGATGGTAAACCGGTTTTTACCGAGCAAGATCACAACTTCAGGTTCGGGGTAGTCAATCGGGTAATTGTCCTTTAAAAATTCAATGGCTTTCTTGTTGTACGCACGGAACCCCGAAGTATGGTCCGTTATCCGCTGACGGATCAGAAGAAAGCTGAAATATTCAAAGATTTTGATGCCCAACCTTCTTAACGGAAGCGATTTAAAGCCATCGTTTTCCTGGCAAAAGCGCGATCCGATAGCCACGTCAGCTTCTTCGTTGCAGACGATGTCGAGGAGTTTCTGAATTTCTTTCACTTTGTGCTGGCCATCGCCGTCAAATTGAAGTGCATAATCATATTTCTGCCGGAAGGCATATTTAAAGCCGGTTTGTACTGCGCCCCCTATTCCCAGGTTGTAGGGCAGGTTAACCACCCGGGCAAGTCCTGTCGATTCGGCAAGGGTACCTGTATTGTCGGTTGATCCGTCATTCACAATGAGAATATCCCAGGAACTGTTGTGTGATTTCAGTGAGATAACCAGGTTTGCAATTGTAGCGGCTTCATTATGAGCCGGTATGATGACGAGAGTTGTTGCTTTGTCTTTTGACATGCTGTGCGGTAGGTGCTGGTAAGTTTCGCAAAGTTAGCGCAAAACTTTAAAAACAAAAATGACTGGGCAAATAAAGAACCGTGATTCGGTTTTATTGAGCCGTTATTTCCGTTCCGGACAGCTTGTTAGCTACTGACTTCAAGTTGTACATTAATTATCTCCGGACTATTTCAGGTGTAAGGCTTCCCGGATGGCCGGGATGGCTTTTTCCGCTGCATCTTCGCCCGACTGGATAATTTCGGGCATATACCTGACCGATGCCCAGGAGAACCGGGCACTTGACGGCCTGATGACAAAATCGGCACCGGCAAGCCTTTCACGCGAGAGTTGAAAAGCAAGGATGGTCTGTGCCCTGTCGATGACGCTGAGTCCATTGGTAAGTGCTTCCCTTTCGTTGAGGCTTTTGGTAACATCAACGGCAATAACGTACTGGGCACCTTGTCCCCTTGATACATAAACCGGGACCAAATCTGAAACACCCCCGTCACACATTTTGGTGTTCAGCATTTCGACGGGTGGAAAAACACCGGGAATCGAAGAGCTGGCAACAACAGCCTGTTTCAGTCTGCCCTCAACCAAAACGGTTTCCCTTCCTGACACCAGATCGGTAGCCACAGCAGCAAAACTAATGGGCAGCGTCTCAATATTTGAATCGGGATAGTCGATAAATATTTCATCTACCTGTGATTTGTTCAGCATCGATTTGTACCTCCAGGTCCTGTAAATGGACATTTTTCGCTGGGCGTTGTTTAATATTTGTTTCCAGTAACCTGCATTTTTGCTGGGGTCAGGGTCAAAAGCATCCAGGTTTAAATCCTGAAAAGCCGTACTACTGACCAGTTTGTACATAAACGCTTCAACCCGGCCTGCATCCCTGAATACTGCATAAAGGCCGCCTACCACTGCACCAATGCTCGTCCCGCTGATCTGGGAAATGGGAATCTTATTTTTCTCAAAGACTTTAAGTACACCAATGTGGGCAAGTCCCCGTGCTCCACCGCCTCCTAATGCAACTCCAATTTTCATTGATGAAATTTTATTGTAAAGTTAGTTATTAAACGCGAACCTTCCTGTTTTATTTAAAAATGGCACTGAAATCAGAAAAGCATATTTGTTTCTGACGGGAACCAGTTAAAGGTGCTGCCATGGCAACTGAAGCTTATTGTATACTTTGCGCCCTTATTATTACGGGACCGGGAACTTAATAATGAGCTTCTATATATTGAATTTATCATGGGACAAATACAATTTTTCTGCTCCTTCCAGCTTGGGCAGCATAACCTCCTTTTTCTTTTGAAAACGCTGCATCCGCCGCAGTATTTTATCAAGCATCTTGACGGCTTTTTCGATGTAGGCCCCTTTGTTGAGCATAACACACTCGGCGCGTTGGGCCATGGCCGCATCGGTAATTTCGGCTCTTGACGGCACTCCTTTTTTCGCAAGGTTCTCCAGCACCTGTGTTGCCCACACATCCGGTAAATGTGACGCCTCGCAAATGCGCAGGATCTCTTCCTGGATGGTGGCAAAATTTTTCCAGCCGGTTTCAATGGCCAGGTCCCCGCGGGCAATCATCACGCCAACCGGAAAGGTTTGCATGGCTGTTAAGATGATTCGTGGCAGATTTTTAAAGCCTTTCCGGGTTTCAATTTTTAAAATTATTCCTATTGAGGTGTCATACTTGTCCAATTCGTCCAATAATTGTTGCACGTCGTTTACATCATTTACAAACGAGAGGTTTACTGTATCGGCATGTAAGGCAACAAATTTCAAATCAGTCTTGTCCTTAATTGTCAGACCCCTTATTTTCAAATCGCTTTCAGGCAGGTTAATTCCTTTATCAGCTTTAAGTTTATTTCCCGCATCTTTTGCATAGGTAATCTTTATTCGTAATTCTTCTTCATTTGCCCCGGTAACTATGCCTTCAATTTTTCCATCATCAAAAAAAACGGGTTCTCCGGTTTTCACATCACTAAAAATTTCAGGAAGCGTACAGGAAATATGGGCATGCTGAAAAAGTTTCCCTTCACCATCATATATTGCCGGTTCACCGGGCTTTGGGTTTTTGTGCAGGATTAAATAATCATTCACTTTCAGGTGAATGTATTGTTCTAAGGGTGGTATTCTGGGTAACTGACGAGAAACCTTCTCCAAATTATTTGGCCTGACCAATTTAAATTCCGTTCCTGAAGAAATATATGCAGAAGAGTGGCAGTACCCCCATCTTCCATCACCTTTTCTGCCATTTACCATCAGTTTGACCTTTTTCCCCCTTGTGTCGTTTAGATGAATTGTATCACCGCGTTTTAGGTTTTTAAACCAGGTTTCGGTAACAGGAATATGCGGGATTTTAATGTTTCCAGGAGGAGGAATATCGGGTGGTGCAATCCAGATTTTTGCCGGATGCACTATTTTCCCCGTCACATCTTTTTCAGGTCTGATGTGGATAATTTCCGGGCCGGCTTGCATGTCACCTGTCCTCAGCTTGGGGCCTCCCAGGTCCATCATTATTTTGCAGCTTTTTGAAAGTTTTTGGCTTGACTGGTGAATATTGTCAATCATTTTCTTCCAGGTTTCCGGATTGTCGTGTGCACAATTAATCCGGGCACTGTTCATCCCCAGGTTCATTAAATGATTGACCAGCAGGTAATCGTCAGCGGCAGACCCGGGAAGGGTAACCATAATCCGTGTCCGTCGTTTTTTTGATTTGTAACCAAACAGCAGCTTTGTATTCCGGTTGAGTATCTTTTTGCTTTTTTTGAAAGAGATAATCCCTTTTCTTTTTTCCCTGATGGGATTGCCAAGTAAATGGTTGATAATGGAGCTGAGCGTGAGCAGGCTTTTCAGTACATGGGCTTCGATATTTGATAAGCCCGGCAGGCCAAGATCTCTTAACTGACTTTGTAACAGATCAATATCAAAACTTCTGAAACCCAGGTAGTGTACAAGGTTTAGTGCACTTTTTCGGTAAACCGGATGGACTTTTTCAATTTCACGGGCATAGGTGTTTTCCATTTCATTCACCTTTGCAATGATGTCTTTTAACTGATGGTCAATATCCGACAGTCTTTCTTTTCGGGTTTTCATTGTAAAGCTGGTTTAAAAGTTGATAAATGCGAAAACAAATGCCAAAACAGAAATGATAATGCCAAACATAAATACATTGTATGCTATTCGAAGAAGCTTGTATTTCTTGGCCAGTACTTTGCCCAAAGAATGTTGGTCGAGGATCATTGCGGCATAAAGGTTGTCGTCGTCTTTCATCAGTTCTCCCAGGGCCCATTCATAATCTGACAGTTCCATATTGTAGAAATTCCCAAAAAACAAGAGGTTCACTTTTTTTTGTTTGATTTCGTTTTTGTTGAAGGTGCCCGATGAAATATGAGGCCGCGTTGAAAGGATGGCAAACACAATGGTAACCAGGCTAAACGACAAAAAGATGAGGGTTGGCAAAATAATATTGGGCGTTTCCTCGAAGCGCGAAACCAAGACCGTCATGGTGATGGAAATGATGATGGCATTTACCGAGATGAGGATGTTTGATTTGTTATCGGCTATCGAGCTGAGGTTAATCTGCATGCGTGCCGTATTTCTGAACATCGACTCAACACCCCGCGAGTAGCGCTTCGGCTTGTTTTTTTCTTTGCTGCTTTGGAGCAGCTTTTTTTCTTTTTTTAGTTCCATCTTATAAATCTTTTTTTGAATCAGTTGTAAGTTTTTATCTTTCTTTGTTTGCAGTTCTTTTTTGGAAAAATCAGTGAAATATTCATGTTGCCGGAAGAATTTCCCGGAAACTTTATGGAATTTGCGCCTGCTGATTTTGTGCTCGCCAGTGCTGTTCCATTCTTCGCGCATATTTTCTATTCGTTCAAAATAGTCTTCTTCTGCCAGGTGTGCCATGTCGGCATCGCAAAGTACTTTGGCTAAAAGGTTGTTCGGTTGTTGTGGAATTCGGGTTGACAAAATGCAGTTTTTAACCTGCGTGATCGTTGTCTCGTCGATGCTTTTCGAGGCTAAAAATCCGGCAGCAATTCCGGCGCTTGCTGCTTCGTGGTTTTCAGAATTAAAAATATAGCCTGTGTCGTGAAACCAGGCACAAAGCTCAACAAGTCTTATTTCATCCTCGCTTAAGCCGCAGTTACTGCCAATCAGCACTGTCTTGTCAGCCACGTATGCTGCATGTTCCGCTGTATGAAACTTAATGCTTTCGGGTAATTTGTCTGCCAAAAGCTGTTGCACAAAGAGGGCGGCTTCCTGAAGCAAATCAACACTTATGATTTTCATGGTGAATAGGTATTTAGTTAGAAATCCTCTTTATCTGATGTTGTATCCTTTCATTTACTGATAAAACTTCAGGCCTTCCGGAAAATTGTAATTAAAACAAATAACTGAACTTAAAATCGATAAAACCATCTTCTGCCGACCTGTTGTAGGTTAATGTCAATGCTGTGAAATCAAAGGGTGTCAACCAAAGCCCAATGCCGTAACCGTCATGCCATCTTGATGAGTTTTCCCCATTTACCCAAACCCTGCCCAAATCGTTAAAGAGTAAAAGTCCGGCTTGGCCGTTAAAAATATAGCTTCTGATGTCTGTCAGTTTGATACGGACTTCTGTATTCTGAAAAACGGAAACATCCCCTGCAAAGCGATTGCTCCGGAAACCCCTGAGGTTGGTTTTCCCGCCCAGGAAATTGGCATGATAAAATTCGTAATCGCCCAGGTTCATTGCTCCGCCAAAGCGAAGCACAAAAACTATCCTCGGATCTTTTCTAAAGCTCAGGTAAAACCGCAAATCGGAACGGAGTTTCACAAAGTTTCTCCCTTCGTCCCTGATGCTGTAATAGCCCAAAGCCTCTGTTTCCCAAAAAATCCCTCTCACAGGCAATGCCTTGTCATTTCTGGTATCGAGTTGAAACATTGCATTCAGGCCGGTGTAATGATGGGGGAGGTAGGCCGAAGAATCCAACAACAACGGATAGCCATCGCCAATAAACCTGCCGGCGGTGTCCGTTACCATAAAATACTGGTAAAATGCGCCGAAGGAATAGTAAATATTTTTATTTATCGTTTGTTTGAGCATGGGATTTACCCAGGCATAGGTATACCTGACACGATAGTATTTTTTGTCATCCGTCAGTTTTTGGGTTTCATTTCCAAGTCCGAAAAAATTATCCACATTCCGTGGAAAGCTGACATCCGCTGTTAATGTTAAATCGAAAGTTGGCGAAACTGCACTAAACAATCCCTCATAGCTCACGGCAAATGCACCGGTTTGAATCGCCAGGTTGCCCCGTATTTTTTGGATGGTCGAGTCGCGGAATTGAAAACGTGTAATTTTAACGCCACCTCCCAGAAAAATGCCATCATCAATATTATAACCTGCCCAGATTAACGGCATCACCCTGTTGTGTTTAAATAGTTTACGGTTGTAAGTGTTTACTGATTTATTTTTGGATAACTGAAGGCGTGTTTCACTGCTTTTGACAATCCCGTTTTTTTTGTCTTTTCGGTCGTACACCACGGTTTTCTTTCCCCATCCCCTGACCTTCGATTCATCAATGATTGAGTCTTTTCCTTTTCCCCCGATGATACGGACTTTAATTCCTCTCTTACCGCTTCCGCTCACCCAGAATATATCTTTGCCGTCCAGTCCGTACAACCTGATTTCTTTGGTTTCATCAAATTTGAAATCCCTGCTGTAAAGCTGCTCTTTTACTTTGCCCTTTTTATTGCTTAAGGCATAAACGCTAAGCCGCGTATTCCCGTTTTCTGTACGTTCCACTTTAAAAAATTCACGTTCTTTTGTGCCGGTTACATCAACAGCTTTGGCCAGAAAACGGTAGTATTCCGCTGCGTAGTGGGGAAGGAGGTTTCTGCGTGACTTGATTTTGTTTTCAATTTCGAGACCCGTCGAATCGTAAATATTTGGTGGCAAAACCGCGATGGCTTTATGAATGACCGTATCGGCCACCTTGTTTTTGATGTCGGTGGCAACGGCAAGCCAGTCATCAAGACTTGGTTCTGTTAAAAATGACCTGTCGAAATGCCGTGCATTAAATGCCAGTCCTTTCACGTCTTTAATGGTGTAATCGAAACCCTGGAATTTGCGTGTTGGCCAGGTAATCAGGGCCAGTCTGGTTATAAACCCCTCGTTAACAAAATAGGCCTGATCGCGGTCCCTCGGTATGGGCCGGTAAGTTGTTTGCCTGCCATCTTTGAAAGAAGCCCAGCGCCATTGGTCGTCGTGGCGGTCCCAGTCGTTGATGAGCATATCAAATAAGCGGGCCCGCAAAACAGATTTCTGGTCAATCTGGTGATCGTGGTCGTTCTGTGTTTTTGTGACGACTTTGCCGGTGCTGATTATCTTTTTTGAAAAACCAAAACTGGCCACATCTTCTCTGTTGCCGGCCGGACGTTCTTCGAAAAGAAAAACACCATCGGCCATTTCTTTTCGATAAACCCCCAGCCGCGGGTCGTCAGGAACCCAGACAATTTTCGGGTTGGTGTGCATTACCCCTGCAGCATCAGCCAAAGTCGGAATTGTAATTGCGGCAAAGGGAAACGAAGCCGATATGGCATCCTGAATGGGTTTTAATGCAATGGTGTTCTGGAAATTTTCGGGCAAGACTTTATCGGCGTATTTATTGACCGACCTTAAAACATACTGCTTTCCGTTTTTGTCTTCCAGCCGAAGTGAACGGGTTTGCATACCGCCTCCTCTTTTAATGATGGACAGTCCACCTTTTTCATGCCCGATATCAAATACCGGCAAATCCACCGGGGTGTTCCAGATGTTCCGGTAATTGTTGCCCATGATAAACCTGCGTGGTTTGCCGACATTATATATTTCTGTAAGCTTGACCCTGACAACACGATCAGAAAAATCTAGGCTTTGTAAACGTGCTTCCTTTTTTCGGGAATCGAAAACTGTCTTATTGAACAGCTTTTTACTGAAAATGGTTTTGTTCAGCGAATTGGTGTCAGTCGTGATAAACTCCATCCAAACATCGCCATTGGAAAAAAAGGACAATTTACCGAAACCACTGCACTGGCAGGCAAAATCAGCTTTTTTCTTTTTCCGGGCAATATAACTGGCCGCACCGCCTCCACCACTTACAATATGGTGCAGGCTGTCAGCATGAAAGTACTGCAAGTTGTGTTCATGGCCGGCTGCGTAGATCACATTTGGATAATCCTGAAAAATACCCAGTAAGGTTTTTCCGAAAATTTTGTATTCGGGATGGGCAAGGTCCTGGATATCCCCCAGGAATTTTCGGTAGCCGGTATACATAAACCCAGGCAGGGGAAGGTACAACCACTTGTTTATCTCCAGCAGTGGGAATAACAAATAAGAAGCCGGGAAATGTCCCCCATGCTTACCCGCACTGAACAAGGGATGATGGGTAGTAAAAATGACCTTCTTGTCCTTATTCCGGCGCAGGGCATCTTCAATCCGGATGAACAATTCGGCTTTGTCAGTAAAGCCGCATTCACCGTTAAATCCGGGCTTTTCATTGTTTTGAAACCACCATTGCGAATCGAAAACAATCAGGGTAATATCGGGTGTTAACTCAATTTCGACCGGACCGGGACAGCCCTGGTCAGGTAAATAGACATTGTTGTTCCCGAAATATTGTTCAATGTACCTTTCTTCATTCTTTACCGATTCCCAACCTTGTTTGCGGCCTTTTGCCCAATCGTGATTTCCGGGTAAAAAAAAGACCTGACCGTCGTATACATCAAAGGTGTGGAGTATTTGTTTCAGGTCACGTTCTGCCTCTTTGTATTTCTTGTCAAGCGAGTCGGGCAGGCCAAGCGGGTAAACGATGTCTCCTAAAACGATTACGGCACTTTGCTTCCCGTCTTTGGCAATGTATTGCTGAAGCAATTGCAGGTTTTGTTTCCCGGTTTCGGAATTTTTGATGTCGCCAAGCAGATAAATGGTGTACATCAGCTTGCTTGTACCGGTCATTTGCCCGGGTTTCCCGCTTTCATTCTCAGTAGCATAAAAAATCTTTTGGGCCTGTACTGTTTGTCCAATAACAAAAAGTACCATCAGGAAAACTATGCTATGTGTGAAACGATTCATCACATTTTTTCCTTTTGGTGAAACTTCTGAATTGTCCCCTTCCCGTTTCCCCCTTCGTTTGACAGGTAAAGTGTGGCATCGGGTCCGAAACAAATTCCTTCGGGTTGCCGGTGAATTGTTGCTTTGAGATGAACCAATGCCTTCATTCTCCCTTCCCTGGAAAAAACAGCCAGTACATTCCCAACAGAAGCAAGAACATAAAGGTTTCCGGTAACCGGATGGACGGCTATTCCGGAGGGCTGAAAAGACACATCCCCATCCGAAGCATCAAGAAAAGCCAGCAATTCAATGCCCAGCGATGTGGCAGTGTTGTAGTTTTTGTACTGTTTGATGCTATCCATCTCGATAAGAAGAAAGGGTTGAGCATCCAGTTTTTTGGTCTTCAAACGAAAACGATAGACGGTTTTAAACTCTTTGGCCTCTCTTTGTTCATCTTCATCCACCCAGGGATAAGCTTTGCAGGCAATGAGCAGGGACTGGCTTTGGGAATCGTAAGCCAGTCCCTCAGCATTGTTCTTTTTCGACAGTGCGGTTTTATGCTTTTTTACTTTTGGATTTCCTCCTTTCAAAAAATCTTTTACCTGGTACAATGTGCCGTTGCTTTTTAATACCCAGGCATCGTCCCCGACGATTTCAAGGCCTTCAAAATCGCCTTTATCGCCAAAATCGATTTTCCTTTCAACGTCTCCCTTTTTGGTGTTAAAGATGTAAATGCTGGCTTTTTCGTCTTGCACACAGGCCAACTGGTGTTTGTCGATAGAACTTAAACCGGAAATCTCCACCAGCTTTTTGGGCAGCTCCCATGATTTGTCCGGTTTGTTCAGTTGATAGGGGAATGAGTAACCAGGCTGTTCAAAAAGCCTGTTGTTGTCATTTTCCTGGCTATAAACACTGCAACAGAAAAATGCAGTAAACAGTAGTAATAATGATTGTTTTAACCACATCTTAAACCGTATATTTATAAAGTAAAACCTGTTTTTTGCTTCCTTTAATCCGGGTGGCTGCCAGCAACTCGAATGTGTGCTGCCTTTGTTTATCCAGTTGCTGATATACTTCTTTAGAAATCAGCAGTTGGGTGTTGTACTTTTTGTTCAATTGTTCAATCCGTGAGGCCATGATGACGACCTTCCCTGTGATGGAATATTGTTTCCGTAGGGATGAACCGATGTTTCCGGTAACCGCTTCATCAAAATGCAGGCCAATACCAATACGGGTTGCCGGGATATTTCCTTTTTTGAACTCGTCTTGAACTTTGTGAATGATTTCCTGTGCGGTTTCAACAGCTTGTTGACTGCTGTTGTCCAGTTCAACCGGAGCGCCAAAAGTGGCCATGAACCCATCCCCGAGAAACTGGTTGATAACACCCTGATGTGCCTGTACGATATCAATCATGAATCCGAACAAAGTATTGAGGTAAGAAACAACCTCCTCGGGTTGATGCTGTTCCACATAAGGGGTAAATTCCCGGATGTCAAGAAACATAATGCATACCTTTTTTCTTGTACCGGAAAGTTCGCTGTGTTTTTTTAAGATATTATCGGCAATTTGGGGAGATATTTGTTGCCCGAACAAGTCGATGACCTCATTTTTTTCCTGCATATTCTTCCAGGATGTGATCATTTTCTTTTTAATCAGGTTGGCAACAAAACCGGCTGCGATTCCGGTTATAATCATAATCAACCCCTGTCCGAGGTATTGCATCCCGCTAAATTCCGGACGTGCCAAGTTAAGTTGTTCGTCAGCAAAATATGTAGCGTAATACATTGAAATAAGGATGTAGGTAAAGGCAGAGAAGCTTCCGGTGAAAACGGAAAGCTTAAAATTAAGCCGGAAGGTAGAGAGTACAATAAAAATAAAATAGGTCAGGGTGGCCGGGGTCTGTAAAATGATGGTTTGCCCGGAGTATTCGATGATGAAAATAAACAGGATGCCGAGCAAACTGATTTCCGAAAAACTGTTAAAGTAACCGTAAACCCGTGGGTTTAGCAATAAGGATTTGCTTTTTTTGCCCAGTAAATAGTGGACCAGAAATTCATAAATGATAATGACAAAGGTGAAAATAAAGATGGCATAAATAGCAATATGCGATTTAAATATCTGTAAGTAGTTGGCTTTATAAAAAAAGTAAATGATAAGTAAAAAACCGGCTTCCAAACCTAAAAGACCAATCAGAAGAAGCGAACGCAAACGCTCACTTTTGAAGATCTCATCGTTAAAGAGTTCTTCAAGCAAAATCGTTTTTTGGGTAGATCCCCGGCTTTTAATTGTCATAGCAGTAATCGTAAAGAACAGTTTTAAATTCTCTCAACAAATTGTTTGATGCTGCTGTCGGCTACCGGATTTTTTAGAATTCTATCAAATAAAAATAAGGTCATCAGTGCGAGCATAACGCCCATTAAAACATCAATAATGTAATGATGACCCGAATATACAGCCGAAAACCAGATGCCGAGCATAAATAGTGTAAAGAGTATTTTAATCCAAAGTTTCATTTTTTTCTTTGCGGCATAAAACAAAACCACCACAGGATAGGCCGCATGAAGCGAGGGTATGGCAGCCAAAACATTGGCGTTTTTATTGTAGATATTTTCAAAAACCGGGATCCCCACCAATTCATCAAACCTTGCTAAACCGGCACGATTACCGGGCACACCAATATGCAGGTCGAAACCATAAAGCGCAACATACCAGGGTGGTGCTGCAGGGTAAAGATAATAAATAATAAATCCCAGCAGGTTGACGAACAAAAAGACCAGTGCGTATTTAATGAAAAGGCTTTTGTCTGTCAGGTAAAGATACACCCCAAAACCAATGGGAATAGGCATCCAGTTGATGTAAAAAAAGCCCGAAAGAAAATCAAGGAATTGATTGTTGACGATTGAAAAATACTCGTTTGGCGTAAGTAAACTGCCCTTATAGTGGATGCCAAAAATGGATTTTTCAAAGGCGTAAGGTTCTTGAATATGCGGTGTTGACACCTCGTAATTGGGAAGAATCCGCATGGAATCGTAGATAATCCAGAAAAGGATGAAGATGGAAAAAGCCAGGATGAAGCGGCGTGATGTATCGCTCACATAAAATGCAGACAACCAAAGAACGACTAAAAAATAGTGTTCACTTCTAATCTCACCAATAACAAAATTCCACAACAAATAAACAAGTACCAGCAGTGTGTTGATGGTGATGTTTTTTTTGGTGAAGCGGTGGAATTCCATTTTAATCAATTAAAATTGTTTGTGTCGTTTTTTCTCCGGTTTGCAGGTCTTTGCCAAAAAGCCTGATGTATTTGACTTTGGGCCAGACACCCGAATTATCGGCAAAAATGTACATATGCTCCAACCGCGAAAGTTTGTCGTTAATCATGGTAAGTAAAACAGCTTTAAAAGCGTCTGTTTGTTTCAGCCAAAATGCATGCTCTTTTTCGGCAACCAACTCTACTTTGTAGTCGGAACTGTTCTTGTTTTTTTGGCAATCAACACCATAAGCATACCATTTTTCAATACTTCGCAACTCCATTCTTTGCCCCTGCTCATCGTATCGGCGCCAGTACACATCAATGGGTTTGTCGTTGATTAAGCTGCCATCTTTGTCAAAATTTGCATCGTAAACAATGGTGTTGGCGTTGTGGTTCCGTTGAATGTAAAACAACAACTGATCTGTTTCCGGTGGCACCGGATAGTTCTCGTTTTGCGCAAAGCCGGATGAACAAAATCCCAAAACAACAAGTAGCTGAACAACAAAAAATCTCATAACAATCCTTTTTGTTTGTACCAGGCAATTGCTTCATGCACCCCTTTTTCCAAATCGTATTTTGGTTTGAAATGGAAATCTTTTTCCAAAGCCGAGCTGTCGCAGAGCCAGTTTGTCTGCGATATTTCTTTGTATTTCTCAGTATTCAGGGTGGGCACTTTATCAAATAAGGCACACGACAGCTTTTCGTTCACAAACGCAATTTGTTTGATTAGAAATTTGGGAAATACAAGGCTCAGTGTTTTTTTATTCAATTCTTTTTTAACGAGTTGGTTAAATTCAACGGCCGTATAGTATTTAAGGTCGGAAACAAAATATGCTTTTCGCGTAATGCCGGAGTCTAAAGCATTGATGAGCAGCCGGGCCAGGTCTTTAACATAAATAAATGTAAGGTATTGGTTTTTGGTTCCAATGTAGGTTTCCAAACCACTTTTTATACTTTTATACATCAGGTAGTAATCCTTTTCGCGGGGGCCGTAAACGCCTGTCGGGCGGAAGATTAAAAACGGAAAATCGTCTAAAGACTGAAGATATTGCTCGGCTTTTAGTTTGCTTTTTCCATATTCTGAAACAGGCTTTGGGCTGTCGGTTTCCTTTATCGGGGCCAGTGTTTTTTCATTCCCGGGACCGTAGGCTGCCAGGCTGCTGATGTGGATAAACTTATCGGGAACCTGATGGGTTTCGTGCAAGGCTTCAATCAGGTTTTTGCTAAACTGATAATTGACCCTGTCGAACATTTCTTTTGTGCAGGTTTTGGTAACACCCGCATTGTGTATGATGTAGTCGAAATTTCCTGTTGCAAGCAGGTTTTGTTTGATTGCATTTTTATCTGACAAATCGGTTTTAAAGAATTGGATGCGTGCGTCCTGCAAATACCGTAAATTGCTGGTTTCACGAATACCGGCATACACATCAAAGCCTTGGTTTAAGGCTTCTTCAACCAAAAAACCACCGATAAAACCACTGGCACCCGTAATCAAAAGTTTTTTCATTTTTTTCAGATTATACCAGTTTCCTGATGTAAATTCTTCTGCGCAAATGCTGACGCATTTCATAGGCATCGAACAATTGATGTGAATCTTTGTTCTCTTCCAGAATGTGGCTTGTCACAGCTGTTTTAATCCCCATGTCAATGTACGCCTGCATCAGGCTGTTAAAAAATACTGCTGTCACTCCTTTTTTCCTGTAGTCTTGTTTTACACCAAGCAAAAGCATATCAACCGTATCGTTTTTTTTCAGTGCTTTAAGGATGTGTATAAAACCGAAGAGAAACAGTTTCCCTTTGGCTTTCTGCAAAGCTTTGGAAAGAGAAGGAACCGAAATACCGAAAGCCACCACATCATCGTCATTATCCAGGACAAAGCAAACAAACCGTGTGTCAATCATTGAAAAGTAATCTTTTGTGTATTTTTCGATCTGTTTGTCGTTCAGAGGAACATAACCGTATAAATGCTGAAAAGCATCATTTAAGGTATAGAACATTTTTTTGGCATACGGCAAAAGCTGTTTCGGTTTTTTTGCATCCAATATTCTTAAATCATATTTTTTCAATACCAGGTCGCTAATTCGTTTGACGCGTTCCGGCACTTCTTCCGGTACTTTAACTTCCTTCTGTATCCAGTCAACATCTTTTCTATAACCCAGCTTTTCCATGTGTACCGGATAATAGGGGTAATTGTAAATAGTTGCCTGTGTCCCTATTTCGTTGAAGCCTTCCACCAACATGCCTTCCAAATCCATGTCAGTAAACCCCAACGGGCCGTGAACGGCCGTCATTTCCAACTGTTTTGCCCAGTCTTCAACGGTTTTAATGAGAGCTTCCGAAACATTAAAATCGTCAATAAAATCTATCCACCCGAAACGAACGTACTTTTCGTTCCAGATTTTGTTGGATTTATGGTTGATAATTCCCGCTATCCGGCCCACTATTTTACCCTCTTGAAAAGCCAGCCAGTAGCGGGCATCGCAAAAGTCGAAAGCCGGATTTTTTCTACGTACTAAACTTGATTTCTCAAAAGAATGAAGTTGGGGAACCCTGAATTTATTGCCCTTGTAAAGCCGGTCGGGAAAAGAAATAAAGCTGTTTAGGTCGGCTTTTGATTTTACTTCTTTTATTTCAATATTGTCCATTTTAGATTGTGTTAAGTACCAATTCTTTTCCAATAAATGCCCTGCTTTTCACCAAAATATCAATAGCCCGGTCTATTTGCTCGCGGGTGTGTGTTGCCATTAACGAGAAACGCAATATTGCTTTTCCTTTATCCACGGCAGGATGAACAACCGGATTGACATACATTCCGTTGTTGAGCAAAACACTGGCAATGGTGTAGGTTTTCACATCTTCACCAATAAAAATCGGGATAATGGGTGTTGTGCTGTTTCCGATTTCAAAATTTTCCTGCAACAAACAATTTTTTGCATAGGCTGTATTTTCCCACAGCCGGTTGATGCGTTCGGGTTCTTCCTGAATAATATGTAAAGCCTTTAACACAGTGGCTGCCGATGCAGGCGGAATGCCGGCACTAAATATGAGTGAGCGGGCATGGTGCTTTAAATAATTGATGGTGTCTTTATCGCTGGCAATAAAGCCTCCGAGAGAGGCCAGTGATTTGCTAAAAGTACCCATAATAACATCGGTTTTGTGGGTCAGGTTAAAAGAAGACGCAGTACCGGCACCACCTTCTCCCATTACCCCAAGGCCATGTGCATCGTCAAGCATAATTGAAGCATTGTATTTATCAGCCAGTTCAACAATTTTGTCCAAGGGGGCAACATCGCCTTCCATGCTAAAAACGCCATCTGTTACAATAAGTGTTATTTCGTTAGGATTTGTCCTTTGCAACGTTTTTTCCAGGGAGGCCATATCATTGTGCTTATATTTGAGTGTTTTCGCAAATGCAAGCCGGCAGCCTTCAATAATTGATGCGTGGGATTTTTCATCAATAAGAAGATAGTCGTTTCGTCCGACAAGACTGGGAATAGTACCAATATTTGCCTGGAAGCCGGTGCTAAAAACGGTTACTGCGGGTTTCCCTACAAATTCGGCCAGTTTGTTTTCCAGTTCATCGTGCAGGTCCAGATTGCCATTCATGAGCCGCGAACCGGAAGCTCCCGTGCCATATTTTCTCAGGGCAAGTTCTGCTGCTTCTATTAGCCGGGGATGATTGGTCAGGCCTAAATAACTATTCGAGCCAAACATCAACACTTTTTTACCCCGGATGTACACCTCTGTGTCCTGTCCTGATTCCAGTGAATGATAGAATGGATAGATCCCTTTATCCATAAAAAACTGTGGTAAAGTAAATTTCGAAAATTTCTGTTGTAAAGATTTCATAATGACTGGTTTAAAAATCAAACTTAAATCTTGCCCTGATGCCGTATTCCTGCACGTTGGGATTGTCTAAATAGCTTAATCGTTTTACTAAATCTACTCTGAAGAATTTTAAAATATTACCGATGCCCACACTCGCTTCCATATAAGGTTCGTTGTGCAAGGTAAAAGTGGTTGGGTTTCCGTTTACATCGGTCGGAAACAGCATAAGCCCTGTTGTTACTTCGGGATTGTTTTTCGTGGTAACCCTGCCGTAAATTCCTTTAAACGAAATAATGGAGCGCCATTTTAAGCGGCGTAACAGAGGGATTTTGTTTAAGATAAATCCGTTAAAATGGTGTTCAACAAAAAGAGAGACATATTCGTCGCTTACAAACTCAAGAAAATTCATCAGGTTGTAAGAGCGTATCTGATACGAATAGGTTTGGTTTGCCCGGTGAATAAACAATTTTGGGAAAGGTATTCCGCTGCCAAACAGTTTTCCGGCTTCAATATCAATATTGGTAAAGCCAATGGGCGAAAGGTAAAACCGTTTGAAGAAATTGAATTGCAGTTTGGCATAGGAAAAATCGGAATTCAAAACATCCTTAAAACCCTGTGTATAGCTAAATTGGAAGATGGGGCTTTTGGTAATGATCGGTGTTTTGTAATCCATGCCCTGATAGGTTTTTTTGTTGGGTGCAAAACGGATTATTGTGATTAATTCGCTTGAGGTGATTTTGTCAATCGAGTGGTCGTCGTAATTAAAAAACCAGGTTCCACCCGGTTCTTCAATCTGGTGTTTTATTCTAAATGTTGTTGAAATATCGTTGGCCCAATCGCGATAATGCTCAATAAGAAACATGTCGTAATACAGGATTTTATCGGCCACCCCCCGTTTAAACGATAAGAGGAAATTGTCTTCGTTGATGAACATCATTTCCATTCCGGGAAAATTGGTTTCCCTTTGGTACATGGCTGTGATGGTGTGTTCAGGGCTTTTGTTGAGCGGGTGTTTGTTGAGCGACCATTTGGCACGCGCCGAATATTTGAAGCGTTCATCTTTAAAACCGTAAACCAGAAACCCGTCGAGGCGAAAAGTTTTGCTGAATTTGTCACTCGTTCTTCCGCCCACACGAAGCCGGAAACCTTCCACATCGTTGAAACTGTAAAAGGTGTTGACCGGGCCAATGTCAATTTTATTGAAATTCCAGTAGCCTGCCACCAGCAGCATAACAACATCAATGGTTCGCCTGAATGCCGGAACGTTTTGCACGCTGTCCACCATCGTATAGATGTTTTTCTCCTGCTCACTAAGTGCAGTTATCCGGTTCTCCTCCCAATATTGCTCGTCGCGATTTGCATTTTCGGGCAGTTGAATTTTATTCACAACGCCACCAAAAACAGTATCGGGGATTTCTTTGTTGAAAACATAGTTGTCGTAAGCCACGGTTTTTTTACCGAACATTCCCGTTCCGGTTTTGCCGATATTAAAATCGATGATGACTTCATCGCGGGTCAGCATCCACGATTGGTTATTGATAAATTTGAACTCCTGGATAATCTGCAAGTCACTCACAAAATTCAGGTTGATGTCTTCGGTAACCCGCATGTTTACTTTGATAACCGCCAGCCTTTCGTCGTTGGTTACGTATAAATTTCCTTTAAAGGCCAGGTCTTGTTTATTTCTGGGCTGAAACACCAGGTTGATGCAGTCGTAACCATTGATGTTGACGGTGTCGATGATGTGAAACTTATAAATGGATGGCGCCAAAGTAGATATGGGGCTTGTAAACTGATTGGTAAGCAGGTCGATGTTGTTTTCATAAATATCAATATCCTGATACATATTATCAATCATAAAACCTACGCCCTCGTTATCGATATAATCGTGAAAACCAATCATCTTTGTTCCTTTTACATACTCTTTTTCACTCTTTGGTTTTTTTCGGAAATACACTTCCGACAAGGTTTCTTTTAGAAAAACAGGCAAATAAGGTTTGCCATTGATTTCGGCCGTATCCACATAATTGAAGATAAACTGAAGTTTTTTAAATACCTTTTTCTTCCTGAATTTCTCGGTAATATTGTTCAGGTCGAATTCAACTTTTTCATATTTATCATATTGGTAATAATCCAAATGCTCTTTCCTGTTTAAGTTTTTATTTTCTACAATACGCCTTATCAAATCAACAGCCGGGTTATTTTTATTCCGGTACCGTTTTTTTTTTGAGACCACCTCAACCTCCTGCAGGCTGATCGAACTTGATTCCAGTTCGAAATCAATAACCTGCATTGTTTCGGGAACTACCGGTTTAACTTGTTTTTCGTAACCTACAAAAGAGGCTATGATTTTATTCGATGCCCATTGGGTACTGATGTTGTACCGGCCATTGTAATCCGTAATGGTCCCGATGTTTTTTCCTTCGAAAACAATGTTCACAAAGGGCAAGGGTTCTTTTGTTTTCGCATCTGTCACTTTTCCACGTATTTGTGTGAGCTTTTGTGCATCAGCAGATGAAACTGTTAAAATCAACGACAGCAATAAAAAACTGACAACTCCCTGTATCGTTGGCTTTCGGTTCATTTATTGAAAACAAAAAACCGGTTCATTAAAAAATTAAAGCCCAAACCAACGATTACCGAGACAATAATTTTTGAAATGATTGCATCGATATTTGTGTTTTCAACAAGGAGGTACAGCCCTGCCGTGTTCAGTAAAATGCTGCTCCCCCAAACCAAAAAATACTTTTTCGCCTGCTGACTTAAATGGCCTTCCCTGCTCATAAATGCCCAGTTCCTGTTCAGGATAAAAGCAGCAATCCCGCCACTGACTGCACTGATAAATGTGGCGGCAACATACCAAAGCTCAAATACTTCGGTAAGAAATACAAAAATCAAAAAATCGACAATTGTAGCCAAAATGGCAACCACGTTGTACCTGAAAAATGAGGTCAGTATTTTTGGCTTTCCGGACATCTAAATCAGTTTGAAATAAAACAAAACCTGAATGACAATGAGGCTGTAAATTCCGGCCAGCACATCGTCAAGCATTACACTCCAGTCGTTTTTCATCCGGTCGAACCTTTTGATAAACAAAGGTTTCATAATATCGAAAAACCTAAAAAGCAGCAATGCGTACAGATAGTACTGCCACTTGAACGGCATGGCCACAACTGCAATCCAAACACCAGCTATTTCATCAATTACAATTTGGGGGGCATCGTGTTCCCAAATTTTATGCACCATTTTGATGGAGTAAGCGCCAACAAAAAGCACAAAAATTATAGCAAAAAGGTTCAGGGCAAAAACAAGCCACGGTTCAGTAATTAAACGATTCAATACAAAATTGAATGAGTAAAACAACAAAATACCAAGGACAGAACCTGCTGTTCCCGGAGCAAAAGGTACAAAGCCCGTACCTAAACCTGATGCTATAATTTTATGTAATTTCATCAATGATTAATTATCTTCTTCGTAATAATCCAGCCCTAAATAATTGATCAGGGATTCGCCCATTAAATGCCGCAGGGTATTTTCGAATTTGACTTTTTGCAGGAAGATGTCGTGAATGGGCACCAAGCCTTCCTTTGTTTGCGGCGATTTAAAATAGAACGAAAGCCATTCTTGTATCCCTTTCATATTTGCCCGTTGTGCCAGGTCCATAAATACAGCCAGGTCGAGGACAATCGGTGCGGCAAGTATGGAATCTTTGCACAGGAAATTGACCTTGATTTGCATCTTGTAACCCAGCCATCCGAAAATATCGATATTGTCCCAGCTTTCTTTGTCATCGCCTTTTGGCGGATAATAATTGATGCGTACTTTGTGATACATATCTTTGTAAAGTTCGGGATATTTTTCAGGTTCTAAAACACTATCCAGCACACTTAGTTTGGAAACTTCTTTTGTTTTAAACGAATCAATATCATCCAAAACTTCACCATCCCGGTTACCAAGAATGTTTGTTGAAAACCATCCGTCAACACCCAATAAACGTGTTTTTAAGCCCGGGGCTAAAATGGTTTTCATTAAGGTTTGCCCGGTCTTGAAATCCTTGCCGGCAATGGGCACGTTTAATTGGTTGGCCAGTTCGATCAACGCGGGTGTGTCAACCGTTAAGTTCGGGGCGCCATTGGCAAAAGCAACCCCGCTTTTAATAGCGGCATAGGCATAAATCATGCTGGGCGCTATGGCGGGATGGTTTTCCAGGAGTGCCTGTTCAAACTTTTCAACCGAAAGGTGAACATCTGATATTTGGGTATACACTTCGGTTGAAGCACACCAAATCATAACCAGTCGATCGCAGGCGTTTTCTTTTTTGAATGTTAGAATATCTGTTATTAAAGCTTTGGCAGCATCCATTTTTGTAGGTGAGTGTTTCACATTTTCCCCATCAATATTTTTAACAAACTGATGATCGAAAACGGCCGGCATGGGCTTAATCGCTGACAATTCTTCTTTTAATTTATTCAGTAAATCTTTATCTAAAACACCCGCGTTTACAGCCGACTCGTAAGCCGTGTCGTAAAATATATCCCAACCCCCGAAAACCAGGTCTTCCATCAAAGCCAGGGGAACAAAATCATTGATGTTTGGGTTTCTGTCTTCGGTTCTTTTCCCCAGTCGTATTTTGCCCATTTGAGAAATCGAACCGATTGGTCTCCCAAGGCCTTTGTTGGTAGCAATTACACCGGCCATAAATGTGGTTGAAACTGCGCCCATTCCCGGTGTTAAAACGCCTAGTTTTCCTTTCGGATGCTGAACTTTTTGTTTTGAATTCATTTTTTTAATTTTTAATCTATAATTTCATTGCATCTTTTTTCTGCAATGATTTAACCGTTGAAATGCTGTGTAATTGGTTAGTACAGCAAGTATAAATATGGGTATGGTAAAAATTGAAATATTTTCAAAAAGAGGAAAAGGCAGCCAGTCGACCACAATTTTAAAGTCGCCGGTATAATAAGAAATTACACCGTAAAGTATGGCTGAAACCCCAATGGTCAGTACTCTTTCAGGACGTTGCATGATTCCGATTTTACATTCTTCACCCAATCCTTCGGCCCTGGCCCTTACGTAGCTGACCATGATGGAACCAATCATTGCAATAAATGCAAAAACACCACTTAAGAAGTAATGGTAGGAAACCAGATAATAAGCGATTCCGAAGAACATGATCATTTCGCTGTAACGGTCGATTACCGAGTCGAACAGGGCGCCGAATTTTGTCATATTGTTGGTTTTGCGCGCCAACTGACCGTCAAGCATATCAAAAATGCCGGCCAGCAGCAGTACTATTCCAAACCAGCTAATATACCTGACGTCGCCCCTGACCCTTATTTCGGCACCCACAATCAGAATTACTGTCGATGCTATTGTAATGATAAATCCAATTATGGTGATACCATTTGGTGTTATCCCGGTTTTTATCAGCAGCTTAATGATTGGGTTGAGTGCCCCGTAAGCGCTCTTTTTTAGCAATTCCCATGTGTTTTTTTTCATATTCACCAGTTAATGTTAGCTAATATTATTTGTGTTCAAAAAGTCAGTCCAAAAGAATCATTAAAAATACTATTCTATACATAATTGTTTTCACAGCGCTGTTATTTCCGTCACAGTGTGCACTTTGGGCCTTTTTAAAACGAAAACCCAATATTCAACCCACCGTAACGGTGAATAACCCCATTGATAAAATCCTGCGAATTGAACTTGATCATATAGCGTATATAAAAGCTTTTATAATAAATATTTACGCCTGTACGTACCTGGTACTGACGCGAGATAATATCTTGAGTGGGCAGATCAATCGCTTCATCGGTACTAAAAAGCCCTCCCTGCAATGTTGCATCATAAAAAACTCCCTGTAAATTGGCTTCGAACACCCACTGCCATACCAATCGGTTTTTGTACTTTTTGGGTTGTGCATATTCACCCAGTGTTTTATTTACATTTCCAAATTTGATTAATAAGCCAAGCCCGATTCTGTCGGTTAAAGTTCCTACCCTTGCTTTGGCAAATGGGATAAAATGATTGGCTGTCCAGTCCCCGAAAAAGCCTTTTTCGATCCGGAACTGGTAGTCAATCAGAAAAGTATTGTTCAATTGATTTTCCCAGCCAAGGGGTATGGGCGATCCGATAATTTTGTGTACAGTAGTTTGTGCCCATTCGCCCCCTGCAGCCGGCCCCATTACACCAATCCCCAGTTCGTTGGATATTTTCAGGTGTTTCTCCGGGTTTATCAAAACCGAGAAGTTGGTGGCCAGTAAATAGGCTGAGTAGGGACGGTCGTCTTCAATCGAATCGGGCCTGAGAATGGAGTAGGGGGTAAATATGCGTTGCTCCAGCCCAAAACCGCTGAAGCGAATGGATTCCGGGTTTTTCGATTTTAAAATGAGCTGGGCCGGATCGTGATTCATTTTTTTATTCAGATAAGTGAGTGCAGTTCCCGAGGTATAATAGTGATCGCTTTTAAACAACAGATCGTTCTCAATTTCAATCACCAAACGGTTTGTTTTTTGGTTGAAATCAACCGCCATCTCGGTCCGCTGGCCTAAAGCCAGTTGACTGATAATTAACAAACCGATGAGCGTAAAAGCTTTCATGATTATCAAATAAACAAATATTGGTTCTCAAAATAATGTGTTTAGAAATGCTTTGCATTTGAAACCGTCACTATATTTTCTCCCACTGCAGTGTGTGCCAAAGAATAAACTTGGAGCCCACCACTTCAATTTCGTGCTCACGCATCTCTGTTATTTTCAGGTTAAAAACCATACCTTTTTCGGGGCCATACATGTTTCCGTTTAGCCACTGCTTTTTCTCCTGGTCGTATTCAAGGTTTTCAATAATAACCTTTCCCACCAAGTCGTCATTTTGCCTTGATTCTTCAGGGTTATTTACATCTTTTGTTTGCCCGTCTTCAAAATTATTCAGCGCAATTATTTTGCCAAAATATTTATCACCTTTTTTAAAAATCTCAATATCCAGATCGTTCGGCAGGTGGTATTTACCGATGATTTCATCAGCTTGCTGTGCAAATGTATGTGATGAAATAAAAGTTACAATTGCTATTATAAAGCTTGATCTTAGCATATTCTAAAAGTTGTATTTAATTTTGGTATAAATCATCGAATTGTCGCCATAGCGGCCAAACAATCCCCTTTCGTCGCCCACAAAAATATTGGAACCCAGTAAAATGGAGAAGCTGTCGCTAAAATCGTAGGTAATTTTTGGCCGGATCAGGGCATCACCATAGTTCAGCCCCACGTAGGAAAACAGTTCCAGGTGCAGCGTTTCGCGGACCGCATCGTAGCGGGCCAGAAAAGTCATTGTATTGTCGAACTCATCACTGTCGATTAAATCATCGTAGTCAAAAATGTACCTTTGGATAAACTGGGTGCTCAGTTTCAGGTTGCCGATTCCATAGTCGAGCCCGACAACGTAATGGAGATAGTCTTTTTGCACAAGTGCTCCTTCAGCCAAAGGATCAGCTGTCTGGAAATATTTCCCGAAATAATAAGCGGCCTCGCCCCTGATCACAAAACTCTTGATTGTGGAAGTGAACGAGCCCCCTGCAAGTGCCAGGCGATTGTATTCAGGTGTGATGAGCAAACTGTCGAGGACAGGTTGGTTTGTTGCAGTGTCAAAACCATAAAATCTGTCAACATACATAGTTGGTGTGGCATCCCAGGTGTAGGCCCCCATCAAATCGAAGTCGATAGCGGAGGATGACAGTGCGTACTTCAAATAAATCTCACTGTTTTCGAGCGAGGGCTTGATACTTTGTTTTGAATAATCAAAAGAAGTTGGTGCCGGAAACTCCGGTGGCTTGTTCCAGATAGAACCTTCTTGCGGGAAAATATTTGCTGCAAACACTGGTTTCCAGATAGCTTCGATGGTGCTGTTGCCAAAATAGTAATCCACTTTTGCAGCATAGACACCAATCCTGATTTCATCAAAATCGGGAAGCAGGAACTCGAACAGGTTCAAAGGTGAAACGATGTCGGTGATAAAAACACCATCGGCCCTGCCCCAGACAATTTGCTGTTTTCCGACACGGATGTCGAAATTGTCGAAATACAAATCGAGGTAGATTTCCCGCATGTTGAAATCGAGGCTGTCGATGCCGTAAAGGTACACCAGCGGGTTTGCCCTGAAGGCCACCCTGTCGCCCATCAGATCAAAATTCAGGTTCAACGTATTCTGAAGCATGTTAAACTCGCCGTTTTCGTATAATACCCCGGTGTAATTGCGCACGAAACCGTTAATGTCGACTTTTTGCGAAAATGCAAATTGACTGGCCGACAGTAAAATTACTATGAAGAAGATTTTTGTTTTCATGTGTTTAATATTTTACTTGAAATATGTATCGAACTTTTTAAGATGTTCATTTAATGCGTTTGTTGCAGACTGGCACCGGCTCAAATCACCTTCTTTTAAATCCTTAAACCATCCGGCCATGGGCATCAGGTAGTTGTGCAACTGGTTGTGGGCTTCCCCGCTCATGTCGCAGCGTTGAAAAATTTGTTGGAATTCTTTTTGAAGCTTGTTCCCCAACTCCCGGTAATCGGAAAGTTCGCTGCTGGTGTCCATGTTTTGCATCAGTTCCTTCATGTTGCGAATGCCTTTGTTCGTGGCAAAATTGACTTTCCATTTTTCACCGTTTGCGAGTGTTACTGTCAGGGATTGCCCTTCGTGCGAAACAACTTCATCTGAATTTTGCTTAGGAGCCTGGTTTCCGCAAGCCGTTAAAAAAATAATGACTGCAATAATTGTGAGGTATTTCATTTTTCAAAAATTTGTTCATATAAATAATTACTATCGATAAATAGCTATCCCAAAACCAAGTTCAATAATATCGGACATTGGAATGGATGAGTTGCTAAATTTACTTGCCACATACAGGCCTCTTGTGCCAACACGTGTATAAAAGGCAATACCTGAAGCAGGGGTTTTGTTTGCCAATAGTTTCGTTTTTATTTCCCAACCGAGAAATAAACCCGTATTTCTGCCTGGTGACCACCAATAATATTTTCTTGGATAATAATCAGGCAACCTGACCCAATATTCGTTTCCAAAAGTATGATGGAAATAGAATCCAATATTTAAAGGTATTATTTCAACTTTCTCACTCACTTTTATCCGAATGAGCTTGGCGGTAAATTGTAAACTGATGCTGTGCAGGTCGTCAACAGTAAACCAGGTAGGGACATAGCCATAGAATAACGAAACATCTATTTTGTGGTCGGCAAAAGTATATCCGATACCAGCCGATAAAAAACCAATACCACCGGCATATTGTAGTTTCACATAATCGGGCAAAAACTTGCTGAAGCCACAGGAATCTGTTTTATGCGATTCCTGGCTGTAGCTTGCCTTTATACTGAATGCCATCATGATACCAATGGCAATCAATACTTTAAAACGCGTATGTTTCAATCTCAAAGCTGTCATCAGTAATATTGATTACATCAAATTTTCGGTATTCAACACCATATACGTTTAAATAGGTAATGCTGTCGGCAAATGGTTTATACACTTCGTGGTGATGTGTATGCCCGTGCACACCAAACAGTACATTATTATATTTTGCAAGGGTATTATGGAATGCAGTTACCAATGCGGGGTCGAAACTTTCGTCCCCGGGCGGTACATGAAAAACAACCACAGCATTCATGAAATCATCGGCGGGTTGTAATTGGGTATCTAACCAATCGGTATCGGGAACCTGTCCGTTGAAATTGAATTCCATGCTGTTTGTGTTTAGAAATATGAATTTAGTATCCCCATAAACCATACTGAAATTATACTCACCAAACATTTCGCTGTAGGCTTGTCCGCCATTTCCTACCATATCATGGTTTCCGAGAAGGACAAGGTAGGGGCAATCCAATTCCAACAGATAAGAATTGCCCCAAAGATATTGTTGTGGTAGTCCGAAATCGGCAATGTCACCAACGTGTATTACAAAGTCAAAAGGATTCTCTTTGTTTACTTTATTTACTGCGTACACAAAATTCTGAAGTTCATCAAAAAACCGATGTGTATCGCCGGTGAATGCGATTCTAATGGACTGATGACCAGCCTTTTTGGCCAGACTCTCCATATTGGTTTGATTGACGTCCTTATTTTCACCTTCAAAATCAATTACATAAGTCGAATAGTCAAACACATCCTTGCAGGAAGCAAAGAGCATGATGCCCATCAGAAACAGTATTTTGAAAGTTATTTTCATCTTACATCAAACATCTTACATCAAACATCCCTAAATCCCTCTCATCATCATCCTTTCGGAAAATTTGGAAGCCGGGATACCGGTATTGATTTCTACATTTTTTAATTCCATGGTAGTACGGTGGCTTTTTTGCACATTTTCCATTTCGGAGTTTGTAATAACCAGGATACCTGAGAAATCCTCAAATTTTTTGATTTTTAAAATTTTCAGCAGCTCCTCATCTTCATCATAAAACTCTTTTTTCAAACCGATGAAATTGTCTTTCCGAATCCATGTTTTTGTTTTAGAGTACATATACTCTTCATCTTTGGGGATGCTTTCAACAACGTAGTAATCAACACCATCAATGGTTTCTTCACCAATCAGTTTATGGGTATCGTCATCTAATTTCCGGTCGCCCAAATCATCGTAGGTAAAATCAGACCCCATGAAATAGTCGCTTTTGCTGTCGCTGGAAATGCGTTTGATCTTTTTTAAAGTCGGCAGGTAAATCCATTGGTCATCGCTTTTGCTGTCATCGTCGTAAGTCCAGCTCATGAACGAAGTGTTTTTTACATCGGCCGGCGACTGGAAAAACATGATGCTTTTTTCAACATCGCCCAGGTCTTTGGTAAACTGCTTGATTTTACGAATACGTTCTTTCCCGCTTTTGTTGATGAGGGTCATGGTCAGGTCCGAGGTTTGGTCATCGCCCGATGGGAGGTTGTACACCTTGTCGATAATTTCTCTTCCTGTTAGTTGTTGTGCCAATACCTGGTTTGTAAAACCTGATACTGCCAATAAAGCAACCAATACTGTTTTCATTTTTAGTGTTTTCATTTTATTGTGTTTTATTGATTATTAATTTTCTTCTTTTTAAAATAAACATTCGACATGTAAAGTAATACCAGCATGATGGTCAGTGTTCCGGCAAAACTGGTGAACATATTCAACGACACCAAAGCACCCAGTTCGCGGTTGGGTGGGAATACCGAGAACAGCAGTACCAGAAAACCTGCAATTACCACAATGGCATTGTAGATAATGGCTTTGCCTGAATGTGCCATTGTTTTTTGGGCAGCCACCAATTTGTCGTCCGTATTCGATGCATTATGCCTGTACTGTTCCAAAAAGTGCACGGCATAATCAATGCCAATACCTATGGCAATACTCGAAAGCAGTGCGGTGGTTGTGCTGAGCGGAATTCCCAAAAAGCCCATGATGCCAAAACTGATTAATGCTGTTATAACAATCGGGACTGAGCCTATTAAACCAATTTTAATATTTTTAAACATGAGAGACAGCAGAACGATAATAATGATGAGCGATAAAATGAGGCTCATGATTTGTCCTTCCAGAATCAGGTCGGTAAAAACAAGCCCTTTGTAACCACTGCCCGCGTAATTCAGGGTAATGCCCAGGTCGTTAAAACGGTCTTCATAAGTATGGATAACATCGAGTGCCGAATTGATGGCTTTTGAATTGTCGCTTTTCAACTGGAAAGTAACATTCAGCTTTTCGTAATCATAATCGACCACCTTGTTCAGGTTTTCAGGGTCGCCCGACATTTCGTAAAGCAGAAGATATTGAGCAATCATATTTTTGTTATTGGGGATGGTATTATAGGCTTCATCATCTGCATTCATCACCTTGTTCATCCGGTTGATGTAATCGGTAAGGGAGAAAGTGTTGCCCACAACCTGTAATTGATTGTCAACATCCTTTTGCATTTTGTCGACCAGTTTCAATACTTTGGGTTCTTTAAAAGTATCCTTTTTACCATCGGCATCAAGGATGAGGTTCAACGAACTGGTCCCTCCAAAATGTTCATTGATAAACTTATCGGTTAGCACAATTTCACTGTCTTTCTCAAACTTATCCAGGAAACTGGAGTTGATCCATATTTCCTGCATACCGAATGCCGAAAGAATAATGATGACAACGGTTCCAATAATGGACACATATTTATTTTTGATAACACTGGCAGCAAAAGAGTTGGCCAGTTTAGAATGGGAATGTCCACCTTTGTCCTCCTCTTTGTCAATTTTCTTTGCTTTGGGAAGGCCAAAAATCATGATACCGGCCGGTAAAAACACCAGCGAAAATACCATGGCCATCATTACGCCAAAAGCCGTAAATATTCCGAAATATTTTACCGGGTACACCTGCGAAGTAAGTAGCGAGATAAAACCGACCGCCGTTGTAACAGATGTCATAGCCACGGGTTTCCACATGTGCTGAAGCATGTCTGAAATGGCCTCTTTTTTGGAAGCTGTCGGGTTGTGGTCAACAAAGGTGTGCAAATGGCTGTAAAGGTGTATGCCATCTGCCACCCCGATGGCGATAAGCATAACCGGGATCATAGTGGAAACGGCATAAATGGGTATGTTTACAGCTGCCATCAGGCCGAAGGCCCAAATGGTTGAAAGGAATACAACACCAAGGGTTATCAGGGTTCCTTTAAAACTGCGCAGCGTAATAAACAGTACCAGGAAAATGATCAGGATTACGATGGGCACCATCCGCTGCATATCTGCAGGGCCGAGCAAGGCCATTGTGCCTTCTACGATGGGCCGGCCGGCAACGTGAATTTTAATGTCGTCGGTTTGTGAAGCTTTGGCAACATCGAGGATTTCCTGGTAAAACTCCTGAGTGAATACATCGTCTTTAATTTCAGCAATAATTACGGTCACGGTTTCGTCGGTTGATACCAGCCTGCCAAAAACCATTTCGTTTTTCTCTACGTTTTCCTTTAGTTGTTTTAGTTTTTCAGGTGATTTCGGAACTCTTTTAAAAAAACGTTTGACATCCATTCCGTCTTCTGTCCCCACGATGTTGTCAGCGGTGTAAAGCGAGGTTACATCTGCTTTGTCAATTTCGTCAAATTTTTGAAATTTCCTGGTCAGTTGTTTCAGGGTATCAAGGGTTTCTGTATTAAAGATTCCCTTTTGATTTTCAATCGCAATGATAATACCGTCCTGGATGTTAAACCATTCTTCGGCCTTGTCGCTGTAAATAAAGGCCGGGTGGTTTTGAGGCATGTATTTATCAAGATTGGTTTCCATCCTTGTGTTCTCCTTCATCAATAAGAAGAACCCAATGGTAATGGCTAGAATTACAATCATGCTAATCCACGAATAATTTAGCAGTTTGTTTAATAATTTTTCCATTTCTATTGTTGTTAGTTAGCGTTTACTATTTTTTTATTTCTAAAAAAAGCTGAAGAATAACCAAGGCTTTCTTCAGCCCTTGTGTTTACAAAATTTTTGCTGCTGTTGTCGGGCGGGGTGCTTTCACAACCAGAACGCGAACAATGGCATCGGAATTATTGTAAATACAATGTACAATACCTTTCGGACTTTCGACAAGGCTGTTTGTTTCGACCTGCATTTTTTCTTCCCCAACAAGTACATCCGGTGTTCCTTCAATTACGAAAAAGAATACATCAACGGGTGTGATGTGGGGTTTCAGGCTGTCGCCCGGATTGAGTTGAAGGTGAACTGCCTGGGCCGAATCTTTGTTGTACAGCATGCGTGCATCTACCTTGTGCGGGTTGTCATTAACCGGGGTGTCGGCTACTTTTGTAATTTTCATTGTTGCTATTTTTAATGAATTTATTTTTCCAATACTTTACTTAATACGGCAATCAAACTTTGACCTTCCCTGTTCAGGTTGAAATTATGGTTATTCAGGTCCCAGCGTTTAACAAGGAGCCTCAAAGAGCCCATGACCAGCAGGGCCAGGTTTTTCTCATCAATATCATTCCGTACATTGTGTTCGGCCTGTCCCTGCACGATGATATTTTCAATTGTTTGGGCATGAAGGTTTAATATTTCAACTATCCTGTTCTTCAACAATTCTTCGTTCTTGAATATTTCTTCCGAAAAGATAACTGAAACCATGGAGGGGCTTTCTGAAAACAGCGACAACATCCTGGTGAACATGAACCCTATCTTTTTTGCTGCCGAACCTTCGTAAGTATCCATTATTCCAGAAAGTATGACTGCCATTTCTTTGAAATTATTGAGAATACTCATCAGGATGGCTGTTTTGCTTTCAAAGTGGCGGTAAATTCCTGGTTCGGAAATGCCAATTGCTTTTGAAAGGTTCTTAATGGTGAGTCCCTGTATTCCTTTGTCATCAATTATTTTGATGGACTCCTCAATAATTTGTTGCTGCCTTTCTGATAACATTTTTTGAGCATGTTAGTTAGTATTCGCTCGCAAAATAACAACAATTATTTGACATGGCCAAATAATTTTAAATATTTCTAATAAAAGTTTCTAAGATTCCATCCGGAATGTTTGAATTAACAGGCAAATACCAAGGCTTGATACCGGCGTCTTTACGCAACCCGCCTCTTTCACATTAGCTTGCCAGAAGATTTGACAGGCAAATATTATGAATGTTTTTCGAAGTTGTAGAATAGATGTATCTTTATAGGCATAAAAAAAAATACCAGCATGTACCCCAACCCCCGGTTTTGTAATCTCTTTTAATACTGTATGTTCAGTATGATGAATGATAGGCAAAAATTGAGATATGTGTCATAGGGTGTGGCTGTTTGGTAGTTGGCAATTTTAAGAAGATGAGAGGTAACATAAGCATACCGGTTTTCGACGGAAACCTCACAACGAAATGGCTGCGCACTATGTTTGATGCCCTTATTGAAGCCTGTTTGCGTTGCCCGTCTAATCTTTAGGCCATGAGAAAAATAGTTGTTTATACTGTTCATTCCGACAAAAAATAAATTATTAACACTTAAAAAGAGGCTTGCTATGAAATATTTAACGCAATCAGCTATTATTTTAGTCATCTCATCAGCCGTGTTGCTGTCAGGATGCACACAGCGTGATCCTTCAGAAGAATTAAGGCCATTGCTGGAGAAATATGTAGGATATTGGAATACCGGGAATTTTCAGGGAATTGAAGAGGTGTTGCATCCTGATTTTGAGTTGAGAATGACCCCTGAATATACACCAGAAAAAGGTATTGGCAGTTTTCAGGAAAGTATTACTAAATGGAGAACTGCTTATCCTGATTTTCATATTGACATCAGGGAATGGGTTTTCGATTCTGGTAAAGCCGCAGCTTTGTGGACAATTACCGCAACTAATAACGGTCCGGGAACTCATCCGCCTACCGGAAAGCACATTAAAGTAAGCGGCATGAGCATTGTTCATTTTGAGGATGGTAAAATAAGGGATGAATGGATTGCCAGTAACGATTTATTGTGGATGACTCAGCTTGGATTTAAACTTATTCCACCCAAAACTGACTCTGATAAATAATAGGGCCATTTTTCTTCACCGGATTGCATCAGCAAGGAACAACCGAAGCTTAATTGTTGAACAATGGATGTTGCCTGCCCTGCTTGCAGTTAGAGGTAGCTTGCAAGCCCTTACTTCCCAACAGCAAATCTGTTTGCCAGGCCGGAGAGGGCAATAAAAACCATGATATTACATAAGCGGCCCCCTGCCCGCGGTAGAACATTCCGGGCGACAGGATTCCCTTTTAGTAAACAAGTACTTTCTTGGTCAGCGACTGCCCTTCAGCATTTACGCGCAGCAACCAGATACCAGCTGACAACTTGTTTTCCGTATTGATTTTAATCAACCTGCTTTTCCCGTTCAGCGCCAGTTCGTAAACAACAGCGCCCATCGGGCTGACCAACTGTAAAGTGTTGAAGTTTCCTTTTTCGGGAAGCATGACATTGAAAGCCCCGCTGGTGGGATTTGGAAATACAACCATATCTCTGGCAACATCAACTGCATCCTCGATATCCACGTATTGGCTGATGGAAATGTTGTCGATAAACAAGGGGTTGCCGATAGCGCTGTAACTTTCAAAGGCCACACGGATATTTGCCTGCCCGGCCCATTCGCCGAGGTCAACAGAAATGCAGCTTGCCCCCCATCCGCCCCCGCACCAGTCGCTTCCAGTTTGCGGGTAGAAATTATCTGTTTGCTCATGTGTGGCAAAGTTGCCGCTGCCATCTTCACCGGCAGCAAAAACACGTGTCCAGTTTTCTCCGCAATCTGCAGAAACCAGTACGACCAACGAGTCGGTGAGCGGGTCGTATTTTTTGGCATAAGCGTGCTGAAACTCCAGCCAGGCAGTACTCATTTCCGAGAGGTTGAAAGGCGCCGAAATTAGCCGGTCGCGTTTCCCGATAAGATATTCCTGGAAATTGACTGAGGCGGCAAAATTCCCCCCGTTTCCGGAAACTTCCCGGAGTTCCCAGCTGATACCGTCATCAGGATTCTCAATAGTCCATTGGTTTTGAGCAATGTCCCCGTTTTCGAAAGATTCGTTAAACCAGGGCTGGTAACCCCCGGCTTGTATCATGTCAAACTTTGTCAGTTCCGCCTCCCCGTTCAGGTTCCACGAAGTGAGTGTTACCGCGTAAGTACCTGCCTGGTTAAATACCACTTCGGGATTTTGGCTGGTTTCGTCTGTTCCGTTCACAAAGCTTACCGTGGAAGGGTCGAATTGCCATGCCCACTGGATGGGGCTGTACTTTGTCTTATCGGTAAACAAAGCCGTTTCGCCTGTACAGACGACATCTTTGTCCACGGCGAAATCAACTTCGGGAAGGATAGTTGAACTGGCCGTAATTTGTTCTGTTTTTACAACAGTGTCAGTTCCGAGCGAATTGGTGGCAACAAGCGTAACACTAAACACCCCTTCTTCGGGATAAAGAATGTCCACAGGATGCTGTGCTTCTGAAGTTGCAGGAACAGCGCCTTCAAAGCTCCATTCCCACTGCGACGGCACTCCTGCCGTAAGGTCAGTAAAGTTTACGGTTTCGCCTACCGGGATGAGTGTTTCGTCTGAAACAAAGTCAGCTTCCGGCACAAAAGAAGGCCGTAAATAGGCCCACCATGTTCCCCATTTGCTGGTACCAACCTCCTGTTCGGCGTACTCCTGTAAAGCCCAAAAATCGATGTCGTTGGCCGGGTCGACACAGGCAGCCGAATAGTCGCCCCAGCGGTTGCGGCCACCGCCAAAAGTTTTGTAATACGGCGATATGCCATCTTTATACTGGTAGTAGGTACGCATGGTGTTAGGTTCGTCGTAATAGGCCTTAAAGGAGTACCCGGCGCTGGCGTACTGGGTTCCCGAAAATACACCGTGGCCGATAAAAACATCTTCGTGGGCATTGACGGCGATGCTGGCGAAAGCAAAGGAAAAAACGTTGGTCGGATCATCAATGCGGCCGCGCTCGAGGACAACACCGTTGGTGTCGAGCTCCCACCACTGTACAGCCGTCCGTTGCGGGTTGTTGGCAGGAAGGAAAATATGGTGTACGGCCCACAATTTATTGTTGCGGTAAATCACGGTCTCCATGCGTGAGTCCACCGAATTGATTTTCTCGCTGGAACCCAGTTGCGGCAGAAAGTTACCATACCAGCCTGCACCATTCTCCCAGGGTTCAGGTATGCCGATGGCCCCCTGGTAGGTAAAAACAGGTTCGTTTACCGGACCGCTGAGTTTGAACTTCTTGATATATCCGTAACCATTGCTGTTGCCGTTGCTCGTGGCAATCAGGTACATGTTTTCGGCATCGGGATCATAAGTGGAAGAGGGGACTATCGTAAAACCTTCGGTAGTGGCAAAGCGCGTAAAACCGGGCTGATCGTCACCGTTGTACATGGCCATTTTATCAAACACAAACACGGTTCTGTAAAAATCACCACCGAACATGTTTCCGGTGACGGTAATCCATTTTTTATTGAAGCCCAGGTTGGGGTAATCGAACCAGGTAATGTTGGCTTCATCCGGGTTGATCCAATACATATACCAGTCACCGGTCGGGTCGTCGGTCAGGCTTACGCCGATGTAAAGTTTTGAATCAGGGCCATTCGAGCCACTCGGATTACTCATGATCCACCGGTTTTCGTAAGGATCGTAAACTACTTTGGGGTCGAAGGTTCCGCCGTTGCCGGGCATGGGCGACCACCAGGTGCTCAGCGAAGTAGTGAACAGGTTGTTGCCCTGACGGTCCTGGATGCGCACCTGGGTGTTGAGCGTGACCATGATATGGTTGGGGCCGGCGGCGCCGTTTACATCTGGAGGGATGGAGCTGCCATTGTCATGGAGACCCAGAAATGTTGTGTCGGGTTGGGGAGAGACTTCCCGCGACCTTCTTTGGGAAGCTGTTCTTCTTCCTTTTGGCTCAAGATAAATGACGTCTTTCTCATTTACCGTCCAGTTGGGAATTTCCCAATTTTGATTGGGTACTTTTACGCCCTGTCCCGGATTTTGACTTTCGTTACTTTTCAGGTTTTGAACATTGACCCTTGCCTGTAGCGTGGCCTGTCCTTTTGTAACAGGAACATGTTGTGCGCTGAGGGTTTGCCCTCCGCTCAACAGCAGGGTGAGAAAAAGGATTTGATATTTAAACATATTATTGAAGTGCTGGTGGATGAATGTTTTACTGAACAATTAGTTTTTTTGTTTTGCTGAAGGTTTCCCCGCTGACTTTGACAAAGTAAATACCTTTGGGCAGTTCCCTGATATCCAAGGTGGTTTTCCCTGTTTTTGCGTCAACGGATAGCATAAGTTTCCCTTGTGTGTCGAGGACTTCGACCAAGGTATTTTCCGGGCTTGCTACGGTTACACTTCCTGAAGCCGGATTGGGGAAAAGCTGAAAGTTAGCCGTCGTCATATCGCGGTCAAGCAAACCGACAGTACTGCCCACTTCCACATTGTTCAGATAAAGGTTGTTGCCGTATTTGTTGTATGTTTCAAACTGAATTTTTATGTTGGCTTGCCCTGCCCATTCACTCAGGTCGATTACCGGGCATCCGGCACCGTAACCGTTTCCGCACCAGTCAGCAGAGCTGAGTGGTTCGAAGAAATCAACTGTTGGTTCGGCTGTTGCAAAGATGCCTTCCCCGTCCGGGCCATTGGCATACACCCGGGTCCAGGTTTCGCCACAATCGGCAGAAATATTCACAATCAATGAATCCTTCTGAAAATAGCGCTGGGCATAGGCATATTCAAAATACAGCAATACGGTTTCCATCCCTGAGAAATTTATCAGGGGCGAGGTCAGGTAATCGCGTTCTTCAAAATCGGTATAATTGAAAAAGTTCATCCAGCTCAACTGGTCTTCCCCGTTCACGGTAGTGAGCCCCCAGGTAGTTTTGGCATCCGGGTTTTCAACACGCCAGCCCATTTCATTAAATGAATTTCCCTGGAAACGTTCGGAAAATGGCAGTGCCAGCCCCCCTGAAGAAATATAATCCACTTTGGTCATGCTGCTTTCGCCGGCGATGTTGGTTACGGTCAGGCTTACCGAATAGGTGCCATCCTGGTTGAAAGCAACAAGGGGGTTCTGCGAATTCTGGTCGGTACCGTCGAGGTAAGTAATGTTGTCAGGCGCGAACGACCACAGCCAGCTTACCGGGCAGCCTTCCGATTCGTCGATAAACTGTGTTCCCTGCCCCGTACACTGTACAGTGTCTTCGGCCATAAAATTTACAGTTGGCAATAAAGCATCACTGACAGTGATGTAGCCTGTGATGGTTTTGTTGTCCGTTCCTGCGGGATTACTTACCGTTAAGCTAACTGAGAAAGTCCCTTCTGTCAGGTACTGGATATTGGTCGGGTTTTGCAGAATGGAGGTATCGGGTGTGGCACCTTCAAAACTCCATGCCCACTGGTGCGGAACCCCCGAAGATTCGTCAAAAAAGTCGATGGCACAACCCGAGGGGACATTGGTTTCGCTACTTCCGAAATCGGCAGCAGGTGCATTGTAGAAAGTGGGAGACGACCACAGTCCGCGGCCGTAAGTTGACGCACGTACGGCATCTCCGGCAGGGGAGAGGCTGTCGTAGTAAACTTCAATCTCACTTACATTTGCAGCTACGGGAAAGCCATCCGAAAACAACAGCCATTCGTCCATGGAACTGTCCAGATAAAAGATGCCGGCATCTGTTCCGAGGTAAATTCCTGCGTCACTGTTCTTGTACACTTCGATGGTATTGGTGCTGGCAACGGGCAGGTTCAGGGAAATGTCTTCCCAGCTCACCCCCCGGTCTTCTGATTTAAAAACTTTGTAATTCAGGGTCATGTAAACAACATCCGGATCATCCGGGCTGGTTTCGATATCGGTAGGTGTACCGCTGACAGGCAGGAAACTGCTTAGGTTGGTCCACTGCGGGTTGTCTGATAAAACATCATCAGAACGCAACAATCCGTCGCCCCACTTGGCCACATACAATATGTCCGGGTCTGCCTGGCTTTGTTCAATGACCCGGCAATTCTGTGTGTTGAAATCGGAGACCATATCCCATTCAACGTTCCATGACCTGATGTTGTGGCTTACCCAGAGGTTTTTCATGCCCACATACATGGTTTCGGGATCAGTAACATCCAGGGCAATTGGTGTAACCCAGGCACCGGATTCGCCAATGCCCCCGCCAATTTGCCCCTGGTTGCTGTTGTTAAATATCCTTGAGATTCCGGCACCGTTGTAATATTCGCCATAGGCATAACGGTGGTCCAGATGGTCGTAGGCACAATCCATCCCGTCACCGCCCATCACCGTAAGAAAACCGTCGTCTTCGCCAAGATAAGTAGCCGAGCCATTGTCCTGGTAGCCGTTCATCACCTTGTCTTTGTTGGTGAGTGCCTGCCCGATTTTATAAATCTGGGAGATGGCCAAACCGCTTGTGATTTCCGTCCAGGTTGTCCCGTTATCGTCCGTCCAGTAAATACCACCATCGTTACCGGCATACAGCCTGCCGTCCACGGGTGAGAACTCAAGGACATGGCAGTCGGCATGGACGGCAGGTACACCACAACTTCCCACCCAGTGCGAATTGATGCTCCAGTTGCTTCCGCTGTTGGCAGAACGCCACACATTGACGCCAGCGGAATACACGAGATTTTCGTTGTCGGGATCGGCGGCAATGTCCAAATCGTACCAGCCCTGACCGCCGCTTCCGCCTGTGCAGCCCCAACTCATAATGTTGGGGCTTGTGGACTTCAGCGAGAAATTCAGGCCTGCATCGTTTGATTTATAGATCCCACCGTATTCACTACCTGTTACAGTGTGAAAATAAACCACATCGGGATCGGCTTCGGTAACGGCAATCACACCCCTGCTTGCAGAACCGATGCCCGAAGTAATGAGTGTCCAGGTATCGCCGCCATCAGTTGAGCGGTAGAATTTTCCTCCCTGTGAGGCAAAAACAACAGCGGCGTCATCTACCTTGAAAACTATTTCTTTGTAGTTCCCGTTGGCTTTGTTTGACCAGTTGGCACCGGCATCAACCGACTTGTAAATACCTCCGCTGGTGGCAGCAAGAATGGTGTTGGGGTCGGTGGGGTGCATGATCATCCGCCCGACGGTAACATTGCCCATGCCCGAGTTGGAAGAAGACCAGTTGAGCCCGCCGTCGGTACTTTTCATCACGCCCATTCCCGGCGCATCGCCGGCATCGCGGTCGCCCGTCCCGATGTACATGGTATTGGTGTTTGTATAATCAATAAGGATGGAAGAAACCCCGAGTGTGGGAAGGTTGTCGGTATGACTTGTCCAGCTTTGACCACCATCTTCGGTAACCCACAGTCCGCCGGCAGGTGCACCTATCCAGATTACGTCGGCATCGGTGGGATGAAAGCCGATGGCATTGATACGGCCGTTGCCATTGGGCTGCCCTGTTCCGGCATTGGCTGGTTTTTCGATAGGCCCCAGGTTTTCCCATTCACCCGTAAATTCACCCTCCCTGCTGCTGTTGGTTTCGAGGAACTGAAAATACGATTTGAAAGCCTCATCTGCCGGACGGCGTGTGCCATCAGGGTAAACCCGGTCGGCCCAATGGTGTTCCCACCTTTTAAAAGGCTTGTAGCCTGAGCTCTTCGTGATCTTGCGTCCTTCCCAGTATGTTTCAAAGGCAGCAACGGTTGTAAAAAAGTTTGCTTCCGGATCCTGCATCATTTCTATCCAGTAGGGATAAATCGCAGCATCTTCGGGAAGTTGGTGCTGAACTGCAGTGGATTGTGCAATTGAAAGTGTCGAAGCGACAACAATTGCTGCAAAAATTAAGGTGATTCTCTTCATGGCAAAGATGATTGGTTTTATGTGGTGGCAAAATTAATGTAAAAAATGTTGACGGGAAAAAGACAGTAGTGGACATCAAAAAAGGCCTGTCAAAACTGACAGGCCTTCTGAGTGATAAAAAAGTTAAAGACAAAAAATTAAATTGCTTTAACGTTTACTGCGTTTAATCCTTTTCTACCTTCTTTTAATTCAAATTCTACTGCGTCTCCTTCGTGAATCTCGTCGATAATTCCCGACACATGCACGAAATACTCAGTACTTGAATCCTCTTCTGTAATGAATCCATATCCTTTTGATTCATTGAAGAATTTTACTGTTCCTTTTTTCATTGAAAATATTAATATTAAAAAAGGCAAAAATATGCTATTTTATTTTAACTACAATGATTGTTCGTATATTTTTTTTGTAATGGCTGTATGAAATGTTGTAAACTATATAAAGAGCAGAAAAAGAGAGGTGTACGTATTGGCTGTATGGGGTGTGCTTTTGGTTTTTGTTTGCTTAACAGCTAAATTACTTCCGCGCTTAAGTGAGATTTCCTGTTTTCGGGTGCTGATTTACTTCCGTTCTTGACACAGTTTTTGGCTTTTCCGTTCATCTTGTAGGCAGGGGACAGTGTGTTTACCAGGATAAAACCGGGAAGTTCATTCTTCGTTTTTTTCTTAATTTTGCCGCAGTGAAGGAACTCCGGTCAGAAAAAGCGGATTATCAAAGGACCGGGAAAAGCTGTTCCCGTTTTACCAGATTAATTAGGTTGATATGTTGGAGAGAATTATCGAGTTTAGTATTCGGAACAAGCTAATTGTCATACTTTTTACGCTTACAATTGCCGCTTACGGAATTTTTGCCATTCTCAGGATTCCCATCGGCGCTGTTCCAGATATCACCAACAACCAGGTACAGGTTATCACCACTTCGGGCAACCTTTCCACCCAGGAAATAGAACAGTTTATTACCACACCGGTTGAACTGGAGATGGCCAACCTGCCGGGTGTGCTCGAAATCCGTTCGGTTTCAAAATTCGGCTTGTCTGTTGTAACCATTGTTTTTGAAGATGAAATCGGGACGTATTTGCCACGCCAGCTGATTGCGGAAAAGATCAAAACGGCATCGGCCAATATCCCCGAAGGTTTCGGCACACCCGAAATGGGGCCGATTACAACAGGGCTTGGAGAAATCTACCAATATATTCTTGATTTGAAACCGGGCTACGAAAACAAGTATTCGGCCATGGAATTACGGACAATCCAGGACTGGATAGTTAAACGGCAACTGTCGGGGATTCCCGGTGTTGTTGAGGTGAACAGCTGGGGCGGCTACCTGAAACAATACGAAGCGGCCATCGATCCTGCCCGCCTGCGCAAACTCGATGTTTCGCTGATGGAAGTTTTTAATGCCATTGAGGCTAACAACAGCATTTCGGGTGGCGCTTACATCGAAAAGACAAACCAAAGCTATTTTATCCGTGGCGACGGACAGGTAAAAACACTGCGCGACATCGAAGGGATACTGATAAAAAATAAAGGGGGAATCCCCATATTCATCAGGGATGTGGCAACAGTTCATTTCGGATACGCCAACAGGTTCGGTGCCATTACCGCCAACGGACAGGGTGAGAAAGTGTTGGGACAAATTATGATGCTCAAAGATGCCAACTCGAAATTGGTAATTAAAGAGGTGAAGAAGCGCGTGGCCGAAATTCAGGAAAACCTGCCGGAAGGCGTTTTTATCAACCCGATACTTGAACGGAGCGAATTGATTGCCAAAACGACTTTTACAGTAGTCGAAAACCTTGTTTTAGGTTTCATCATCGTTGTTTTGGTTGTGTTTTTGTTATTGGGGAATATCCGGTCCGCCCTGGTGATTGCTTCCATGATTCCACTGTCGCTGCTGTTTACCCTGTCGATGATGTACGTTTTTGGAATTGATGCCAACCTGATGAGCCTGGGTGCCCTCGACTTCGGGATTATCATCGATGGCGCCGTGATTATTGTCGAATACATCGCCATCCGGATTACGCTAAAAAGCGTTGCCTTTAACAAGGCGAAGGGGGAGGGGCGTCAGACCTTAATTGATAAGATAACTTTTGTGGGTGCTTCCAAAATGATGAACTCTGCCATCTTCGGACAAATTATTATCCTCATTGTCTTCATTCCGATTCTTTCGCTTAATGATGTGGAAGGCAAAATGTTTCGTCCTATGGCACTGTCCTTCAGCTTCGCCATTATCGGGGCAATGATTCTGGGACTGACCTGGCTTCCGGTTGCGGCTTCCCTATTCCTGAAACCGGCCAAAGAGAGCCGGTGGAATGTGTCGAAATGGATAATGGGCCTGGCGTACCGCGCTTATTATCCCGTGCTGAAGTGGTCGTGTAACAACAAAGGCCTTGTGTTGGGGGCAGCCCTTTTGTCGTTGCTGCTGACCGGCTATGTGTTTTCGAAGATGGGCGGTGAGTTTGTGCCCACACTTGACGAAGGTGATTTCGTCATTCAACCTGTTTTGAAAACCGGAACCTCGCTCACCAAAACTATTGAGATAACCACACGGATGGAAAACATCCTCATTGATCAGTTTCCCGAAGTTGATCAGATTGTTTGTCGCATCGGTGCAGCAGAGGTGCCAACCGATCCCATGTCGATGGAAGAAATAGATATGATCATCAAATTGAGGCCCAGGGATGAATGGGTGTCGGTCAAAACCAAAGAGGAACTGGCCGAAAAATTCAAGGAGGCACTCTCCGTAATCCCGGGTATCGAATACGAATTTACACAACCCATCGAGATGAGGTTTAATGAATTAATCACCGGAGTGCGGGCAGACATTGCCATTAAAATATTTGGGGAAGATTTGAATTACCTGAACAGGAAAGCCATCGAAATTAAGAAGCTGATTGAGGGTACACCGGGTGCTGCCGATATCATTATTGAGAAAACGGCCGGCCTCCCGCAAATGAGTGTTACTTACAAACGGAATAAGATTGCCTATTATGGTTTGGATACGCGGACACTCAACAGCTATCTTGCCATGGCTTTTGGTGGCGAGGTTGCCGGAAGCATATTCGAAGGCGAAAAGCGCTTCGACCTGGTGGTCAGGTTGCAAAAGCAAAACCGGATGGATATTGAGAACATCAGGGAACTGCTGGTGCCTTTGCCAAACGGAAACCAGATTCCGCTGAAGGAACTGGCAGACATCAGCATCACCCAGGGGCCGGCGAAAATCTCGCGTGAAAATACACATCGCCGTGTGGTGGTCAGCGTGAACGTAAGAAACCGCGACCTGCAATCGGTGGTGGAAGACATCAGGGACAGGGTTGATAAAAATGTTGACCTGAGGCCGGGCTATTACATTGCTTATGGTGGTCAGTTTGAAAACCTGCAAAACGCCACCACCCGTTTAATGTATGCTGTCCCACTTGCCCTTTTACTGATATTTATTTTCCTGCACTTTGCCTTTAAATCGATGAAAGATGCCGCCCTGATTTTTACGGCTGTCCCATTGTCCACTGTTGGTGGCGTTTTCTTTTTATGGATGCGGGGGATGCCTTTCAGCGTTTCGGCTGGTATCGGTTTTATTGCACTCTTTGGTATTGCCGTACTCAACGGTATTGTTTTGATCGAACATTTAAAAGAACTAAAACAGGAAGGGATGACCGACATGCGGAAATTAATTTTTAAAGGAACGAAAGACCGCCTGCGACCGGTTATGCTCACTGCCGCTGCCGCCGCGATGGGCTTTTTGCCAATGGCCATTTCCACTGGTGCCGGTGCCGAAGTACAGCGTCCACTCGCGACAGTGGTCATTGGCGGACTTATCACTTCCACGATGCTTACCATGATTGCCCTGCCTTTGCTTTTCGAGATTTTCAACAATGTCAGTGGTATTCAACTATGGCCTTTGCGCCTGAAAAGATCGAAGTCGCTGCCACTTGTCCTGCTGCTGCTTTTTAGCGGGCTTTCCTCCTTCGGACAGACAAAAGAACTCAGCCTGGAAGATGCCGTTCACCTGGCTGTTGAAAACAACAAAGAACTTCGGGCATTTGCATTGAAAGTTGATGAAAGTGAAGCCCTGAAAAGAACGGCCTTCTCAGTCGACAAAACCCTGTTTTACTATGGGTACGACCAGAACAACATTGCCGAAAACGGCTTTCCGCTCAGTATCTGGGGCGTGGAACAAACTTTCCCTTTTCCTTCAGTTTCCTTTGCACAAAAAGAAGCAAACAGGAAAAGCGTTCTTATGGCAGAAACTGAATTTTCCATCCGGAGGCAACTGCTGGTGAAGAATGTTTCGCAGGCCTACAACGAAATTCAGTACCTGTTGAACAAACAAAAGATTTACCTGAAGATTGACAGCTTGTTCCGCAGTTTCCGCCGTGGTGCAGCGTTCAGGTACGAACAGGGCGACATCAGCCACCTTGACCTGCTCAATGCCAACGCCAAGCAGGAACTGATTAACATTGCCATTACACAGTTAAGTTACAACCTCAAAACCGCTTACCAGAAAATCAGGGGGTTGATGCAATACGACAGTGCTTTTTCCATCCCCTTAGAAGACATGGTTTTGGTTGCTGTTCAGCTAAACGGGATTGAAACCAATCCCGGTCTTCGAATAATGAGGATGCAAACGGAGTTTCAGATAGCCCTTCTCAAAGTGGAACGCCAGCGTTTGTGGCCCGATCTTTCCCTGGCTTATTTTCTTGGGAAAAACCGGTATGCCGGAGCGAAAACCTACCAGGGTGTTGAATTTGGTTTGTCGGTACCCCTTTTCTTTGGTGAACAAAAAGCCAGGATTGATGCCGGCAAAATTGCCGTGAACATTAGTGAAAACAGGCAGTCCGCTTTCGTATCGACCATTACGGCAAGAAAAGCCGGTTTGCAGAGCGAACTGTTGAAATACCAAAAATCAATAGATTATTACACCTCTTCGGGAAGGCAGTTGAGCGAGGAAATCATCCGGTCATCACAGAAAAGTTACCAGCTGGGAAGCATCGATTTTTTTGAGTACGTGCTCAGCCTTGAAAATGCACTGACACTTACATTGGATTATCTTGACAATGTCAGGAAATACAACAACGTTGCCTTTGAAATCAATTACTTTGTCGAATAAATACAAACACAATATGAAGAGGACTTTTTTTCTGCCCGCCATTTTTATCGTGATTATTATTGTAGCGACCGGATGCGGACAAGCTGAATCAACCGGTCAGGAAGAGGTGCTTTCATCCGACGGCCTTATTCAGCTTACACGTAAACAATTTGAAACGGACGGGATGAGAACCGGTGAACCGGTCATGGCCAACTTCGGGGGGAAAGTAAAATGTTACGGGTACATTACCACCCCGCCAAACGGGATGGCGCAAATCAGTGCCCGTATTTCGGGACTGGTGGATGCTGTTTATTGTTTGCCGGGCGATTACGTAAAAAAAGGGAAGGTGCTGTGTATGCTTTCCACCAATGAACTGATTGTCCTTCAGCAGGATTTTGCCGTAACATCGGCAAAACTGGCAAGTTTAAAGGCGGGCTACGAAAGGGTAAGGGCGCTTTATGACGAAAAAATAGGATCGGAAAAAGAATACATCGCTACCGAAAGCGAATACAAAGCCATGCAGGCGAAATACCAGGCGTTGAAACTGCGGCTGCAAATGCTGAATCTGGAACCTTCAAAAATTGAAGCCGGAGAATTGTATCCCCGTTTTCCGGTTATCGCACCCATCAGCGGTTACATAACAAGCCTGAACATTGTGCTCGGACAATTTGTAGAGCAGCAAACTGTCCTGATGGATATTGTTGATGTGAAGCAACTGCAACTGCAACTTTCGGTTTTTGAAAATGATTTGGACAAACTGAAAACCGGGCAGCGCATCCGGTTCACTTCACTTGGGAAACCGGGGACCACACACTTCGCCGTATTGAGCTCGATTGGAAAATCGGTGGGTACGGCATCCAAAACTATTCCCTGCATTGCCAGAATCGATATGGAAGAGGGTGCACATCACATCAATAATTCCTATGTGGAAGCTACCATTATCCTGAGTAACAGAGAGGCGAAATCCCTGCCAGATGAGGCCATTGTGAAGTCGGGAGACGAATATTTTGTCTTTGTTGTGGAGAAATCAGACGGGCAGAGTTATTTTCTCCGTAAAGTGAAGGTGAATATCGGCAGCAAGTCAGATGGGTTTACTGAAATAGTTGGCGCTACAGCAAAGCTGTCGGATGTCGTTATTGGCGGCGTTTATAATTTGCAGGAGTAAAAGCTGGAATTATCCAGGTCTGTTATCAGCAAAAGGTATGCGGTACGGTTTGCTTGGGGTTGCGCTATGCAGTAAGCCGCCAGCCCGCTGATGGCGGCAGATGAGATGAGAGCCCATGAAATCGGCTCCCTGAATTCGTTTTTCTTATTCTTCAGTACGGGTAAATGAAGTCCCAGATAAAAGAAAAAAATGACCAGCAATGTGTTTTCAGCCCGTTTATCCCAGCACATTGAACAAGGCCCCCATTTCTTCGGAACGGGCAGTGTCTCCGGCCTCTTTGTAAGCAAATTCCAGTTCCATAATCAGGCGGCCGATAAAAGTCAGTTTGCTACAGGGAAGGAAATATTCGTCGCGGCTTTCCATTTTTAGTTTCCTGATGAACAACGACACCTCGTTGGCAGTGAAAATAGCCCCCTTGTTCATGGCATTGATATAAAAAAGCACATCGTCCCTGTTATAATGCCCGGAGGTTTTTACCGGAAGCGAATCATCGAGATAAGTGAGGATAAAATGCTGCGGGAGGTTCACCCCGAAGACAGGGATATTCAGGCTTTGTGCAACATAAGCATATAAAATCCCGAGGGAAAGTGCATTTCCTTTTTTGGTGTCCAGCAGTTCGTTCAGGAAATAAGAATTCAGCTTGGACTTCCGAGAATCTGGTACACTACGGAAACCATAAACGTCGTAGAAAATATGGTTGAGCACTTTTATTTTTTCCAGTGCTGTCAGCTCATCATTCATTTCGAGCCAGGCATCTTTTTTCAGCCTTTCCATTTGCTCCAAATACTTTTCTGCATCAAAACCGGGATACCTGAAGCGCGTAATCAGCACAAAAGCTTCCAGTAGATCCTGCTGTTTCGATTGTTTCCAGTCGTACAATTCGTGGTACACATCGTTAAAACGGATGTCGCCAATCAGGCCTTCAAGGCGTTGGGTCTGTTCATCTGAAAATGAATTCATCCAGGCATCTTCAAGCAGCGGAATGGCCACTTTGCCGTAACCTGTAATTTTTTCACGGATGGTAGCAAATATCTCTTCGCTGGGCTCATCAATCATGCTGACCAGTGCGTTGAGTTCCTTTGCCGAATCTTTTGCAGGCATCATTCAATCAGAATTGGATGCAGTAAAAATACATCAAGAGTACATGCCAAAATAAAAGGAAACGATTATTTAATCACAATGCTTTGTTGAAAAATGACCTGCGCCCGGCCTTCCGTGTACAATCCCGATTGCTATCGTGACCGGTATGACCTTCCAGCGTGCGAAGCTCCTGGAAGAGTCGGGATTGTGAAGTTGAAAGTCCTTCCTGCAGATCCCAATAACTATCGGGATCTGGCAATGTAAGGAATGCTCTTAAAACAACTCTTCCAGGTCTTGCAGACGCTGGAAGGTTGTTTTCTTTGTTAGAAGACTGTGAACTGCCGACATCAAATCCCCTACCCCACCCTCACCAAAAAGTAATTTTTTTTCCCTTTTTGCACAAGGATATATTTGTCGTTCAGCAGGTCGTTCGGGCCAATCTGATAATCGTCCTTTATTTTTTGCTTGTTGATGGAAACGGCATTGTCTTTTAACATGCGGCGGGCTTCGCCATTCGATTTGAAGGCGCCGACTTTGGCCGAAAGAAAATCGAGAATCCCGATACCGGCCTCAAATTCTTCCCGTGAAATCTCCGATTGCGGCACACCCTCAAAAACAGAAAGCAAAACTGAGGATGACAGTTTGCGTAAGGTATCGGTTGTACCTTTCCCGAACAAAATAGCCGAGGCTTCAACTGCCATTTCATAATCTGCCACAGAGTGCACCCTTATGGTGACATCCTTTGCCAGGGCCTTTTGAAGAAGTCGCAAATGCGGGGCTTCATCATGCTCTTTTTCAAGCGCTTCAATTTCCTGCCTTCCCAACAAAGTAAACAACCTGATCCACTTTTTGGCATCTTCATCCGAGGCATTCAACCAGTATTGGTAGAATTTATACGGGGAAGTCCTTTCAGCATCGAGCCAGATATTTCCGCCTTCGCTTTTACCAAATTTACTGCCATCTGCTTTGGTAATCAACGGACAGGTGAGGGCAAACGCATTGGTCTCTTTTTGTTCGTCGGCAAAAAACTTACGACGAATCAGTTCGGTTCCCGTTACAATATTTCCCCATTGGTCAGAGCCACCCAATTGCAGTTTGCAGTTTTTATTTTTATAGAGCCAGTAAAAATCGTAGCCCTGTACCAACTGGTAGCTAAACTCGGTAAACGACATCCCGCTGTCGAGCCGTTTTTTCACCGATTCTTTCGACATCATATAATTTACCGTGATGTGTTTGCCCACATCGCGGATGAAATCCAGGAAAGAAAAATCTTTGAACCAGTCGAAATTATTGACAACCTCCGCTTTGTTTTCCCCGCTTTCAAAGTTGAGAAATTTCATCAGTTGCTGTTTCTGCGATTGGAGGTTGTGGTTGATGTCTTCGACCGAGAGCAGCTTTCTTTCTTCGGTTTTTCCTGAGGGATCGCCCACCCTGCCTGTGGCGCCACCAACCAGCACAAAGGGCTTGTGTCCGCTACGCTGAAGGTGTACCAGCAACATCACAGGCACCAGGTTGCCAATATGCAACGAATCGGCTGTCGGGTCGAATCCGATATAACCCGAAGTCATTTCTTTCAACAATTGTTCCTCGGTTCCCGGGGTCATATCGTGTATCATCCCGCGCCAGCGCAGCTCTTCCACAAAATTCTTTATTTCACTCACTTCTCAAATTTTTTGGGCAAAGATAACGAATGTGCAAATGTGCGGAGATTTAATTTTGAAAGATGCGCTTTTCACAAACCCCGGAGCCATTCAGGACGTAAGGCAGCATGTGCGGGCTTGTCGAGCACACGTTTGATCTTTTCCAACAGTGCCTCTTTATCCCTGTTTAATAAACCTTTCAGAATAAGATAATTGGATGCATGATCAGAACGAAAGATGGTTTTCTCCAAATCGAGATATTGGATAAAAATACCCATTTCAGCAATTAACTCAATGGTAGATAGTACCTGGAAATTCCCATTAAACTGCTTTGTGAAATGTGCTTCCCCAAAAGGAAAACTTAGCACCAGCGTTGAAAGATACTCAGGTTGAATTTTATTGACCAGCAGCGCTGAATTGATGGCATGTTGCTCCGAAAAGTTTTTCCCTCCCAGGCCGTTCAACACCATCACCGACAATTTTATACCAGCATTCCGGGCTTTGACCAGTGCTTCTGCTGTCGAAAAAAAAGTCTCACCTTTATTCACCCTTCCCAGCAACTCATCATCACCACTTTCGATTCCCACATACAACAATTTCAGACCATGAGCAACCAACTTTTTGAGTTCATTGTCTGATTTCGACAAAATGTCTTTGGGCAACGCATAGGCTGAAACACGCATCAATCTGGGGAAACTGGCATTCAGCTTTTCCAGCACATCCATCAATTTGTCTGCTGACAATACGAAGGCATTCCCATCTGCAAGAAAAACCTTTCTGATCATCGGGTCAACTCGCTGCGATTGATCAATCTCCCGGGCAACATCTTCGCTTCTTCTCACCTTAAAACGCTTCGCAGTATACATTTCACAAAAAGCACAACTATTCCAGGAGCATCCCAAAGTAAGTTGCAGGATAAGGGAACGGGCCTCGCTGGGCGGCCTGAACAAGGGTTGGTTGTATTGAATTGGAAACATGCAGCAAATGTATGGGAAAACCCGCATGGTTTTATGCTTTTAATCACGGGCTTTGTTGGTTCAGATAAAAATTTTGTTTTCATTTGCAGCATGATACTCGTAACCGGAGGAACAGGATTTATTGGCGCACATTTACTCTATCATCTTGTTGTTTCGGGTAAAAAAGTCAGGGCGTTAAAACGGGCATCTTCAAAACTTGGTTTGCTTACTAAAATCTTCGCCAGATATTCCACAAAACCCGATGAATTGATTCGGAATATTCAATGGGTGGAAGGCGATGTTTTGGATATTTATTCCCTGTTGGATGCTTTTGAGGATATTGAACAATTGTACCACACGGCGGCGGTTGTATCTTTCCATCCCAGGGACAAAATCAAGCTGATCCGTACCAATGCGGAAGGCACCAAAAATGTTGTGAATGCTGCACTGGACAGGAAAGTCGGCAAGCTTTGCCACGTAAGCAGTATCGGTGCCTTGGGTCGTGCCGACGGAAGTGGGATAGTGGACGAAACCCGCCATTGGAGTTCTAAGAAATCATCGGTTTATTCCACCAGCAAACATGAAGCTGAGCGCGAAGTCTGGCGGGGCATTGCCGAAGGTCTGAATGCTGTTATTGTAAACCCCTCCATTGTTCTGGGTCCAGGCAATTGGGGCAGTGGCAGCCCGCAGGTTTTTCAAACCATGTGGAACGGGCTTAAATTCTACACCGGCGGAACCAATGGTTTTGTTGATGTTAATGATGTGGCCAAAGCCATGATTCTGTTAATGGAAAGCCCGATAAATGGTGAGCGCTTTATCCTCAATTCCGAAAATATAGCCTACAAGCAGTTTTTCGGGTGGATGGCAGCGGCCATGAATTTGCCTGCCCCGAAATACAAAGCCGGCCCATTGTTAAGCGGTATTGGGTGGCGGGCACTTAAAATCCTGTCCCTTTTCACAGGCAAGCCTTCCAGCATTACCAAAGAGACTGCCGAAACTGCCAATCAGCATTACCGGTATTCCAGTCAAAAAATTGTTGAGGCTACCGGGATGAATTTTATTCCGGTAAGGGAAAGTGTGGAAAAGACAAGTGCATACTTTTTGCATGATTTGATCGACCCGACGAGTTAAAAAAACCTGCAAGAAACCCGGCGGGTCGAAATTTTGTTGCTGTTGTGACCCGCCGGGTTGAAAAGAACCCGGTGAAAAACCCGGCGGGTCTATATTTTGTTGCTCTTGTGACCCGACGGGTTGAAAAAAACCCGGCAAGAAACGGCGGGTCTATATTTTGTTGCTGCTTTGACCCGACGGGTTGAAAAGAACCCGGCGGGTCTGATTATTCAAGATAAAAACCCTCTGCACCCGGTTTCTGTTTGTTTTCTTCGTGAAAGATAATGAAGTCCCGAACGGAATCAAAAAATGAGATGACTTCTTCCCGGTCCAAATTCGTTGGCTTTTTTGAAATAATGGACTTGTACGATGAATACTTCCAGTCAGCCAGCTCCCTCACCAGACCGTGGTGGATTGGGTTTCGGTGGATGTAATTGACCAGCAAAATGAAATAGTCTTCATCCTCAACCAAAATCCTTTTAAATGATTGAATAAACAAACGGCCACTCCGGCTGTGTATTTTGTTAAATGATTTCGAGTAGCTGTTAAAAAAGTTACCGAAAACATGGATAAGATAATCGCTGTAATCATCTTCACTTATCTTTTGAAATTTTGGTATTTCCAACGGTTCTTTTATTTTTAACAAAAGATGAAAATGATTTGGGATGAGGCAGTAGGCATAGATCTTTGCGACCGGCAAAATGTACTTGTTCATTCTTTTCAGAAAAAAGGCATAATCAAAATTTGTTTTGAACAGCAGTTCGCCCCCTACAGCTTTATTGTAGATATGGTAAGTTTCACCACATGCCAGTATTTCTAATCTGTTGGTAGATTTTTTGCGCATGTTTCCGGCTTTTTTTTGTAAATATACAAAATGTTGTTTTGAAACCCGGCGGGTCCAAAAACCCGGCGGGTCATGTGTGTTGGTGCTGCTATGACCCGACGGGTTGGGAAAACCCGGAGTGAAACCCGGCGGGTCATGTGTGTTGTTGCTTTTGACCCGACGGGTTGGGGAAGAGAACCCGGTGGGTCGCATCACTTCTCCAGCACCACAAAAGCATTGGCCATTTCTTTAACATGTGAAATGGAAAGGTGAAAGTGCTTTATTTTTTTCTCTTTGAGGAATGCTTTGACTTTTCCGTGTGGATTGACATAAGGCTTGCCCAACTCATCGTTCAGCACTTCAATCTCATGGAAAGCCATTCCGTAGCGGTAGCCGGTACCGAGGGCCTTAAAAAAAGCTTCTTTAGCAGCAAAGCGGGCAGCATAGCATTGGTACATCGTCACCTTTCCTTTGTTGCAATATTTTTGCTCGGCTGCAGTGTAGAGTTTTTTCCGTAAAGCATCGTTGTTTTCCAGGTGTTTTTTCATCCGTGCTACTTCGATGATGTCTGTGCCGATGCCGAAAATCATGGGTGAGGGGGTTGGTTTTTTCAAATCATTTTCTGTTTCAAAACTAAACAAAAGTTATTTCTTCAACAGTGCATCCGATTGCTTGCGGGCTTCTTTCTTAACTTGGTCGGCCTGCTTTTTGGCTTCTTTGAGGATGGCACCGGCTTTTTTATCCGCACCGGTGCGTAAACTTTCCACCTGTTTATCGCTTTCCGCCCTAAGTTTTTTAATGGTTTCCCTGGCGGCAAATTCGGCAAGGGCGCCCTGTTTTCGGGCTTCCTCCATGAGGACGGCAGCTTGTTTGTCAGTTTCCTTGTTCAGCTTTTTGATGGCATTGTCGGCATTTCTGCGCAGGGCATCTGCCTGTTTTTTGGCTTCGGCCATTATTTTCTTCGATACTTTGTCGGCATCGGAAAGAATCTTTTGTGCCTGTTCGTGAAGTTCTTTGCTTACTTCCTTCACAATTTCTTCTTTTGCTTTCTTCACAAGGTCATCGCTGCTTTGCTTCAGGTCAGTGGTAACCTTTGGGTTGGAGAGTGTTCCCCCGATTTTGATGCCTGCCTTTATCGTCTCGGGCAACTCGTAATCCACCCCGAGTTTTTCGGCTTCTTTCACCAGTCCATCTAAAAGATTGTTGGCATCCGGACCCAGTTCGCATCGGGGAATGTTCATTGACATCACATAACCGATGGATGCGTCCAAAGCCGTCCAGCCTTCGACCTCACCGCTAATATTTTTGTACTTTATCTTAAATGGGTTCGTTATCATCTTGCCGTTGATGAAACGAAAAGAGACCTTCATTTTGTCGAGCGTCAATTTCTTCAGGGCATCAATGGACAGTGCACCGGCAATTTTCTCCAGTGTATTCAGCCCGTCAACACTGATTTTTGTGGTGGTCAGCACACCCTTCCCGTTCAGGCTTTCATAAACCGGCATCATGGCATTGTCGAGGCTGGTGTTGAAAGTAAAGCCTGCAGAAAGTTTGCCTTTGGTTTTTTTGGCCACGGGCATGTATTGGCGGACCAGGGCGAAATGATCGTAGGAAGCGGCAATGTCAATGTCCTTCATGTCGAACCTGAAATCGACTTTTGGCAGTTCCATATCTCTGGTTGAGTAGGTCCCGTTCACCGTCATTTTCCCGCCGATGATTTCCGATCGCAGCCCTTGAATCCGTATCGTTTCATCACTGATGATTATTTTGCCGTTTACATTTTTCATCTCCAGCTTGTCATATATTAATTTTCCAAATCCGGAGCTGAGTGTAAAGTCAACTTTTTCAGGCACTTTCCATGCTGTTTCGGAAGTGCTTTCCCCTGGTCTGCCTTCAGCTTCATTACTGGTTTCTGTCTGTCCCTCTTTTTCTTCATCCGCCAACAACTCATCAAGGTTAAAAAATATTGATTCGGTTTTCAACGTTCCTTTCAGCGTAGCTCCGGCCAAAACATAGCCGAGGTAATTCTCAACTTTTCCACTGGCATTCAGGTCACTGGACCCGGCTTTCATTTTAAAGCTTACCAGGTCGAGGTATTGCGGGCTGAAATTAAGCTGCGCATGCGAGATGGCGACCGGCTGATTGAAAGCGCTGCTTTTATACTTTACTTCTTTAACCAGCATGCTGCCCAGGGCAATAAATTTGTCGTACTGTTCTTTTTCGATGAAGGACATTTTTCCCTTCAGGGTGAGGTCGAACACAAACAACCCGGTGAGGGCATCGCCGTTTTCGAGCGGGTAATAATCTTTGATGGCTGATAAATCTATTTCGCCATTGAACTTACCGTCAATGTCCGGGTCAGAAACGGGTGTTTTTATTTTCATCCGGGTGCTCACCGTGTTATCGCCGGGAGTCATTGTAAAGTTCGAAATATTGATAAGGGTTGCATCAGCCGTGCCACCGGGATTGGAAACCTTAGCTTTGATGCTGATGTTGTCCACGGGCCTGGGCAAGCCGGGATATTTGAAATAAGCCTTATTGACCGTCATGTCGATATTGAAGGAAGGGAGTTTTTCATCAGTATATACACCTTTCACATTTCCGCTCAGTGAGAAATCACCGTTGGCATCAAGGCCTTCAAAGTCTCTGGCATAAATTACCGGGACGAGTGAAAGCAGGCTCTTGAACTTGTTTTGCGGTGTGTCGAAAGTCAGTGCAAGGTTCATCCCTTCGGGGATAAAAGAGATAGAGCCCCCGAAGTTGAGCAGAAGTTCGTTTAACAAAAGCTCGTTTCCCCCAAAAGTGTAGATTTCGTTCTTCAGATCGGCGTTGATTTTTGCTTTGTAGCGAAGTTTGCTGTTGGTGAGGTAGCTGATGCCACTGCTGTTGACGGTCAGTTTTTCGATGGCGGTCTTGATGTTCAGTGCCGTGGCATCAGCAGTCAGGTCGCCCGACAAGCTTGCTTGCAGGCCGCTGGCAAACACTTCCAGCTCAGATTCCCCGTCGAGGTAAACCAGCCTCCCGTTGTTGATTATTATACTTTTCAGTCTCAGTTTAAAGGATTTGGGGGCTTCTCCGGAAGAGGTTTCCCCGCTCGGTTCATCAGGCAAACTAATGTTGTAATTGCTCAGTCCGTTGTCGAGAATCCTGACTTTTAGTTGTGGTGTATTGATGACGATTCTCGAGAGCTCGTAGCTGTCGCCGCTGATTACACTGAACAAATCCAGGGTAAGCGAAATGTTGTCAATTAGGACGAGGGTGTCATTCTCAAACACATCTTTCCCGGTTATTGACAGCCCGTCGATGCCCAGTGTAAAATTGGGGAAATTTCGGAACAACGACAGGCTGATGTCTTTAAAATCAACAGTTGCGTTCACATTGTTGTTGATTTCTTCCCTGGCCAGTTCTTCAATTTTATCTTCAAAAACCAATGGGAGGATAAACATCAGCGCCAGCAGCAGAACAAGCAGGGCGGCCAGAATTTTAAAGAATGTTTTCATCGTTGTTCGTATTTAATATGGCCGAATGAGTCAATGTTTGAATGAAAATGCACTAAAGTCTCGACAAACCTGCAACCCGCAACCTGTAACCCGCAACCTGTAACCCGCAACCTGTAACCCGCAACGCCAATTCCTACTCAATCACCCCCAGTTCCCTGCCCACTTTTGTAAAAGCGGTGATGGCCTTGTCGAGGTGTTCCTGTTCGTGCCCGGCCGAGAGTTGTACCCGGATGCGCGCTTCACCTTTGGGTACCACGGGGAAATAAAACCCGATGACATAAATTCCTTCATCCAAAAGTCTGGCAGCCATTTCCTGCGACAACCTGGCGTCGTACAACATAACCGCGCAAATTGCCGATTGCGTGGGTTTGATATCGAAACCGGCGGCCAACATTTTCTCCATAAAATAACCGGTATTGGCGTGAAGTTTATCCTGTAATTCGTTGGTCTCGCTCATCATATCGAACATGCGGATACCGGCATTCACGACCAGTGGCGGTAACGAATTGGAAAACAAATACGGACGCGAACGCTGACGCAACATCTCAATAATTTCTTTGCGGCCCGTGGTAAAACCACCCACTGCTCCGCCAAAAGCTTTGCCAAGGGTGCCCGTAATAATATCTACTTTCCCGGTAATATCGAAATGCTCGGTCACACCGCGGCCGGTTTTTCCCACCACACCAGCCGAATGGCACTCGTCAACCATTACCATGGCATCGTATTTTTCGGCCAGCTCCACCATTTTATCTACGGGTGCGGTATTTCCGTCCATCGAAAACACCCCATCGGTAACAATTACCCGAAACCGCTGTTGCTGCGATTGCTTCAGCACCTCTTCCAGTTCGGCCATATCGGCATTGGCGTAACGGTATCTTTTCGCTTTGCACAGCCTTACCCCGTCAATAATGGAAGCGTGGTTGAGGCTGTCGGAAATAATGGCGTCTTCGGCAGTGAGCAGGGGTTCAAAAACACCGCCATTGGCATCGAAGGCAGCCGCATAAAGAATGGTGTCTTCCGTTCCGAAGAATTCAGCAATCTTGCGCTCGAGGGTTTTGTGCAAATCGGTCGTCCCACAAATAAAACGAACCGACGACATGCCATATCCGTGGCTGTCGAGCCCTTCTTTGGCGGCTTTAAGCAGTTCGGGGTGATTGGACAAACCGAGGTAATTGTTGGCGCAGAAATTCAAAACTTTCTGCCCCGATTCCAAATGGATTTCGGCTTGCTGGGGGCTGACAATTATGCGTTCTTCTTTGTACAATCCGGCTTTGCGGATGTTGCTGATTTCCTGAATCAGGTGTGCTTTGATTTTTCCGTACATGGTGATTATTTTTCGATTGGAATTTCCACAAAAATAAAAACAAAATCAGTCGGCAGTGAACATTTAATATTTTTGTTTCCGTTACCCGGGAAAATGGGTAATTTTGCAGGCAGGGAGTTCGCTTCTTGAGAAATTTAACCAAAACCAGAATTAATTCCCCTTAAAATAAACAGTTATGAAACTTTACCTTACACTTGGTCTTTTAGTTGGTGCACTGTTGTTTAGTTCCTGTTCCAACCAGGAAAAAAAGCAAGGGCAGCGTACTGATGAAGTTGTTATGTTGTCCCCGTTCATCCTTACCGACAGCCTGCGGAACGCACTGATCCTCCAGGGGAACAAAGTAGTTAACCAGGCGCAGGTCAGCCTTCAAAGAGCGTTGAAGAAGGCCATCAAATCAGGGGGGATGGAACATGCCATTCAATTCTGTAACAGCCGGGCAATTGTGCTGACCGATTCGGTTTCGAACGCACAAAAGGTGCAGGTCAGAAGGCTGGCCAAGAAATACCGCAACCCGCTGAATGAAACTGACTCAGCCGAAAGTAAAATCTTTAAAGATTATATTTTGGCCTGGCTGAAGGGAAAAACACTGGCACCGAAAATCATCCCCAACGAAAAAGGCCAGCCCGTTTATTACAAGCCCATCGGGATACAGCCCATTTGCCTGAATTGCCACGGTAAACCAGGCAAAGATATTCCCGGCGGTGTAGCGGATGTTATTGCAGGGCTGTACCCCGAAGACAAAGCTGTTGACTTCAAGAAATATGAACTGCGCGGCATGTGGGCGGTTACATTTCCCGACTACGTTTTGGCTGATACGGAGTGATTGTTTGACAGCTTTATACGAAACACAAAGAAATGGGCGTAAATTGCATCCACTGCGGGGAAGATTGCGGAAAGCATCCGGTATTGTTGGATGACAAACCCTTTTGTTGTCATGGTTGCAAGACGGTATACCAGATTCTGAATACCAAAGAAATGGGGCAGTATTACAGAATACGACCCATGTCGGGCATCAGGATTGAACAAACGGAAACCGGCAATAAATATGCCTACCTCGAGCTCGAAGAAATCAGGGAAAAGCTCCTTGATTTTTCTGATGGGGGCTTCAGCAAAGTGAGCCTGTTTATCCCGGGCATCCACTGTGCTTCCTGTATCTGGTTGCTGGAGAACCTGAATACGCTAAATCCCGGCATCATCCAGTCAGCGGTAAATTTTCCCGATAAAACAGTCAGTATTACGTTTAAAGATGAGCAGATCAGCCTGCGCCAACTGGTCGAACTGCTGGCTTCCATCCATTATATTCCTGAAATTACCCTCGATAAACTGGACAAGAAAGAAAGCCAACGTTCCGACCGGAATGTGTTGCTCAAGATCGGTATTGCCGCTTTTAGTTTTATGAACGTGATGCTGTACAACTTTCCGGAGTACCTGCCGGGAGGGGAGGAGCTGGGCGGTTTTTTCACCAGGGTTTTCGGCTGGCTGAGCTTGCTTCTGAGCCTTCCGGTTGTTTTTTACAGTGCCAGCGATTACTATCTTTCAGCCTTCAAGGGATTGAAGCACCGGATGATCAACATCGACCTGCCCATTACCCTGGGGATTTTTACACTTTTTTTTCAAAGTGCTTATGAAATAATCAGTGGCCATGGCATCGGTTACATGGATTCATTGACGGGTTTGGTGTTTTTTCTTTTGATCGGAAAATGGTACCAGGGGAAAACCTACCAGGCACTTTCTTTCGAAAGGGACTACAAATCTTATTTTCCGGTAGCGGTAACAACCCTTGTAGATGATAATGAACAAACCATCCCGCTATCTAAACTGAAGAAAGGCCACCATATCCTTATCCGTAACCAGGAACTTATTCCGGCCGACTCACGCCTCGTCAAAGGGAATGCCAATATCGATTATTCTTTTGTAACCGGCGAATCGCTTCCCGTCCCGAAAAACATGAATGATTTTATTTTTGCCGGTGGGCGACAGGTGGGAAGTACCATTGAACTGGTGGTTGAAAAAGAAGTAGAGCAAAGCTACCTGACCCAACTCTGGAACCAGGACAGCAATAAGCAACAATCTGAAAGCGGCCTGAATACTCTTGTTAACAAAGTGTCTGAGTCTTTTACCGTGGCCATCCTTTTTGTTGCTTTTTCGGCAGGTGTTTACTGGTTGCTCAACGATTCTTCCCTGGCATTGTTTGCGTTTACCTCGGTACTCATTATTGCCTGTCCCTGTGCCCTGGCTCTTACGGTTCCCTTTACCTTCGGAAGCACCATGCGCGCCTTCGGGCGGAGTGGGTTCTATATTAAAAATTCTGAAGTCATTGAGAACCTGCAAAAGATTGACACCGTAGTTTTTGACAAAACGGGGACCATTACGCTCAACAGGAGCCTGAAAGCCCGTTTTGTCGGCGAACCCCTTACCCGCGATGAACTGTGCATGATTAAGTCGCTGGCAGCCAGCTCGGGGCATCCGCTTAGCACAGCTGTCAAAGAAAATATCGATTGTGAAGGTCTTCTTGAAGTGGAAGATTTTCAGGAAATCCCTGCTATGGGGACTTCTGCGTTAATTTGCGGAAAACGTGTCAGTATGGGCTCCAAAAAATTTATTACGGGAAAAGCAGACGAAAGCTCCGGCTCAACGGCTGTGTATGTTTTTATCGAAAACAGGGTTGCCGGATATTTTCAGATAGAAAATACTTACCGGGACGGTCTTGCGGAAATTGTCAACAGGCTGCAGAAGAAATATGAGCTGTATTTGTTGTCGGGAGACAATGCCTCCGAAAAGAAAAACCTGTCCGTTATTTTTGGCTCCGGGAAGAACTTGTTTTTTAACCAAAGTCCCTCAGATAAAATGGGGTTTGTGAAGAAGCTAAAGGAAAACGCTCGGAAAGTGCTGATGATCGGCGACGGGCTGAACGATGCCGGCGCCTTGCTGGAAAGTGATGTGGGCCTTACCATTGCCGACGATATTTACAGTTTCTCGCCGGCCTGTAACGGAATTGTAGAAGCCGGAAAGTTTGACAGGCTTTATGACTTTCTAGATTTCTCGCACCTGGCGATGAAGGTTGTTAAGTTGAGTTTTGCCATTTCTTTTCTTTACAACATCATCGGCTTGTTTTTTGCTGTCCAGGGCACTTTGTCACCTATTATTGCGGCAATCCTGATGCCGGTAAGCTCTGTGAGTGTCGTCGCATTTGCTACTTTTTCGGTTCACTATTTATCAACAAGAAAAATTTCATAAAAACTTGCTGCAGAAATATTTAGCTTTTTATATGGAACTATCCTAAATAAAAATAGCGCAATGCTTTCAAAGATATTTTCTATTTTTGGGGCATTCTTTCTTAATCAAGGCAAACTACACACTATGAACATCCTTGTTTTCTTAATCATTATTGGTATTCTGGTTGCCGGGGGCTTTCTCGTTGGTTTTATCTGGTCAGTAAAAAGCGGCCAGTACGACGACATGTATTCCCCATCCGTCAGGGTGTTGTTTGATGAAATGAAACCCGAAAAAAAAAAGATCCGACTGAGTCTGAAGAAGTAGGGCCTGACGAAGGTGGGGAAGACAAAACAGAAAAAAAGCAACAGAATAAATCGAATATTTACCAAACCAACAATTAAGCTTATGGAGTTACAAAAATTTACTTACGACAACAAGCTGACCAAGCTGTTCATGCTCGTTACCATACTTTGGGGCGTTGTGGGCATGCTGGTGGGTTTAACCGTGGCATTTGAACTTATCTTTCCGGGAATGAGCGGGGAGATTTCCTGGCTCTCTTTTGGCCGGTTGAGACCACTGCACACCAATGCGGTTATTTTTGCTTTCGTTGGCAATGGTTTTTTTGCAGCTATTTACTATTCAATGCCCCGGCTGCTCAAAACGCCAATGTTCAGTAAAGCCCTTGGGCTTATTCATTTTTGGGGCTGGCAACTGATTATAGTCGCCGCCGCCATTTCTTATCCACTCGGACTTACCCAGGGCAAAGAATACGCCGAACTTATTTGGCCCATCGATGTGCTGGTGGTACTTATCTGGGTCGTTTTCGGCCTCAACATGATTCTGACACTTGTCAAGCGAAGGGTCAAGCACATTTATGTTGCCATCTGGTTCTACATGGCCACCTGGGTAACGATTGCCGTCTTATACATTGTCAACAACATTCAAGTCCCAACCTCTTTTCTGCACAGCTATCCTATTTATTCCGGTATTCAGGATGCACTGGTGCAATGGTGGTATGGGCACAATGCCGTGGCTTTTTTTCTGACCACACCCGTCTTGGGGATGATGTATTATTTTATACCGAAAGCCGCCAACAGACCGGTTTATTCGTATAAACTTTCCATTATTCACTTTTGGGCACTGATTTTTCTCTACATCTGGGCTGGCCCGCACCACTTGCTTTATTCAGCGCTCCCTGACTGGGCACAAGCCCTCGGCGTTGTTTTTTCGGTCATGCTCATCGCCCCGTCCTGGGGCGGGATGATCAATGGCCTGCTCACGCTTCGCGGCGCCTGGGACAAGGTGCGTGAAGACCCCGTCCTGAAAATGTTTGTCGTGGGTGTGACAGCATATGGCATGTCAACTTTTGAAGGGCCGATGTTGTCGCTGAAATCAGTCAATGCACTGAGCCACTTTACCGACTGGACAATCGCACACGTGCACATCGGAACATTGGGATGGAACAGCATGATGAACTTCGGTATGATTTATTGGATGGCTCCTCGTTTGTTCAAAACAAAATTATGGTCGGTTAAGTTGGCCAACACCCATTTCTGGATTGCCACGCTGGGTATGTTGTTTTTCTCCATCCCCTTGTATTTTGCAGGATTCACGCAAGCACTGATGTGGAAAGAATTTACCGCCGAAGGTTACCTGGCTTACCCCAATTTTCTGGAAACCGTAACCCAGATTCTGCCGATGTATTCCCTGCGGGCGTTTGGCGGCTCGTTATATTTTATCGGTGCGCTCCTGTTTGTTGTGAATATCTGGAAAACGATGACGGCCGGTAAATTTGCCAGGTACGAAGATGACGAAGCACCTGCAAAACCAGCTGCAAAACCTGGTGAAGGATGGCACAGAAAACTGGAAGGAAGGCCACTGCAACTTACTGTTGCTGCTTTGGTCGTTATTTTAATCGGGGGCATTGTGGAAATTGTGCCCATGTACCTGGTGAAATCCAACGTACCGACAATTTCGGCTGTTAAGCCCTACACACCGCTCGAACTTGAAGGTCGTGATATCTACATCCGTGAAGGCTGCTATTTATGCCACTCGCAAATGATTCGTCCGTTCCGTTCAGAAGTTGTCCGTTACGGTGATTACACCAAGGCCGGCGAAACGGTTTACGATTTCCCCTTCCAGTTTGGTTCCAAGCGCACCGGTCCGGACCTTGCCAGGGAAGGCGTGAAAAGTTTACCCAATTACAAACCCGATTCCTGGCATTACACCCACCTGGTCGATCCCCAACAACTGAACCCAGAGTCGATTATGCCACCCCATCCGTGGCTGGCCGAATCGGAACTTGATGTTACCAATACGCCTTCAAAGATTGATGTGATGACCTATTTGGGGGTCCCCTATCCTGAAGGCTATGCTGACCAGGCTGTAGCCGACCTTCAGGCACAGGCTGCAATAATTGCCCAGGGATTGCGTGATGCCGGTATCGAGGTGGAAGACAACAGCGAAATCATCGCCCTGATTGCTTATTTGCAACGTCTTGGGACGGATGTCTATAAAGACAAATAAACTTTTGACAACAACTAAATATTAAAGTCTTGAAGATCGTTATTCAACAACTGGAACAAATAAACGGGGTCGAAATTTACCCCATTATTTCATTAATCATTTTTTTCACCTTTTTCGTACTGGTGGGATACCTGGTTTTTACAACCCCTAAATCCTACACCGAAGAGATGAGTCAGCTTCCATTGGATAAGAATAACGGCCTTCAGGACGAATTTGATATTGAAACATAAAAAGAGGAAACAATGGCAATAGAAAATAAAAACCTTCACAACGAAGATTACGAATACGATACACTGACCAATGAGCGTTTGATCAAGGATCATGATTATGACGGTATCAGGGAGTTGGACAATGACCTGCCTCCCTGGTGGAAATGGCTGTTTTACCTGACCATCATTTTTGCAGTGGTTTACCTTATCCGCTTGTTTGTTGTTCATTCTGACGATTTAATCCAGGACAGGGAATTTGCAAATGAGATGTCAGGGTACGAACAGGAGGCAACTGCTAAAGGGGGCTCAACTGCGACAGCTTTCGAGGTAAAATTACTCACCGACGATGCTTCACTGGCAGCTGGTAAAGAGACCTTTGTGAAAATCTGTGCAGCCTGCCACCTTGTGGACGGCGGGGGACTTGTCGGTCCAAATATGACCGATAATTACTGGATTCACGGAAATACGGTAGAAGACCTTTACAATACTTCAACAAACGGGGTAATTGAAAAGGGGATGCTGCCTTACAAAGACCAGCTTTCAGATCAGAAACGCCTGGAGGTTGTCAGTTACATCCTTGTTAAGTTACAGGGGACGACACCTGCAAATCCGAAAGCCCCGCAGGGTATTGCGTATTAGGTTTCGCAAAAGCAACAGCTTATAAATCGACGAAAGCCGGGTTCAGACAATCCGGCTTTGTCGGTTAAGCATAAAACTGAAAAAGCAAAATTAATCAAACCAAATTAAGATGGCAGAAAATGACAAATCGAACGGCGCCTCTTATCGGGATAAGTTGTCCACTGTTGATAATTCGGGAAGGCGCGTGTGGGTTTACGCCAAAAAGGTGAAAGGTAAATATTACAACAAGCGGCAGGCCCTTGCACTTATTTTACTGGCTTTTCTATTCATTACACCTTTTATCAAATACAAGGGCGACCCGATCATGCTCTTTAATGTGATTGAACGGAAGTTCATCATTTTCGGGGTGATATTCTGGCCGCAGGACATCCACCTGATTCTTCTTGTTTTTATTACGATACTGGTGTTTGTTGCGCTATTTACCGTTATATTCGGGCGTTTGTTTTGCGGTTGGGTATGTCCGCAAACAATTTTTATGGAATTCGTTTTCCGTAAAATTGAATGGGCCATCGAAGGTGATGCGGCTTCACAGCGCAAACTGGACAAAGCACCCTGGGGTTTTGACAAACTCTGGAGAAAATCGTTAAAGCATTTCATCTTTTTCCTGATAGCAATCGCTACGGCTGCTATCTTTCTGTCTTACATTTTAAGTATCGATCAACTGAAAGTTTATCTTCTTGAAGGCCCGCAAATCCATCCGGGCGGTTTTGCCGGACTGTTGGTATTTTCGGGGCTTTTCTATTTTGTTTTTGCCTTCTTTCGCGAGCAGGTGTGCACCATTGCCTGCCCGTATGGGCGACTGCAAAGCGTGCTGATCGACAAGAAGTCCATCATTGTCGGTTACGACTACATAAGGGGCGAGCCGCGTGGCCCGCTCTCCAAAGCGAAAGAAGGAAACCTTGGCGATTGTGTGGCATGCAAAGCCTGTGTGGTGGTTTGCCCGACAGGTATTGACATCCGCAACGGCACACAAATGGAGTGCATCAATTGCACGGCCTGCATGGATGCCTGTGATGCAGTGATGGAAAGGACTGGCCGGCCAAAGGGCCTGATTCGGTATGATTCGGAAGAAGGCATCGAAACGGGGCAGCGTTCCGTTTTTAATGCACGTTCCATAGCTTATTCGGCCGTACTCAGCCTGCTCATACTTTTTGTGGTGGCGCTTTTTGCCATGCGTGAAGATTCGGAAACTACCATCCTGAGGGCAAGGGGAACGCTCTTTCAGGAGTTTGGTTCCGACAGCATCAGCAATATTTACACCATCCAGGTGGTGAATAAAATAAGGAAACCCGTCAATATCAATATGAAAGTGCTATCACCCAAAGGGAACATCAAATACATCATGGCCCCGGGCACCATCGAAAAAGGGACAGTGGGTAAAGGGCAATTTCTTGTTATTCTCGCTAAAAAAGATCTTAAGTCCTCGAAGACACCTATTGTAATCGGTATCTATTCCGAAGGCAAACTGATTGAAGAATACAAGAGTGCTTTTGTCGGGCCGGGATATCTCAATAATGACTAATTTAGCCCTGAAGTGGCTGTCGCCGGATTGCGGCAGGAAGAAGGGGTGAAAGGAAAAACATTTTAATAAGGAAGCATGAAAATGAACTGGAACTGGGGGACGAAACTAATTTTGTGGATTGTTCTTTTTATGGGATTTATCTTTGTTTTGGTATACCTGAGTACGCAAAACAGCATCATCCTTGTCGAAAAGGATTATTATCCCAAAGGATTGGAATTCCAGAACAGGATTGATGAGCGGAACAATGCGCTGCAGTTGAGGGCCGGTTTTCAAATCAGGCAAATCAGGGAGAATGTTGTCGTGGAGTTTCCCTGTATAAAACCCGATTCGGGAACCCTTGTTTTTTACCGCCACAACAACAAACTGCTGGATCAGACCATCAACATCAAGATTGATGAAACGAAAAAAATGTATTTTCCGCTTGCCGGTTTTGAGAAAGGAAAATACCTCGTAAAATTTCATTGGTTTGAAAACGGGAAAGGATACTTTGTGGAAAAGGATTTCTTTTTTAATGAGTAACAACGCCAAGCTTATTCAGGCATTAACAACTTCTAAACTTTCAAATCTTCAACTCATGTCCAACCTTTATTTTGTAGCCCTCCTCACCGGTCTTGTTGGCAGTTTGCACTGCATCGGGATGTGCGGCCCTATTGCCATAGCCCTCCCGCTGGGTAATAAAAGCTGGTGGCAGCGTGTTTTGGGCGGTATTACCTACAACCTCGGGCGTATATTTACCTATGCCCTTCTCGGTGCGGTTTTCGGGCTACTGGGGCAGGGAATTGAGATGGCCGGCCTGCAACAATGGGCTTCCATCGGGATTGGGGCAGTAATGATTTTGTCGGTTTTATTTCCCGTACTTTTTCGCGGGAAGATTAAATTTGAACAGTTCTTCTTCGGCTATGCCGGAAAAATGATTGGCAAATTCAGGCAATTGTTTTCCATCAGTTCCATCCCTTCCTTATTTCTCATCGGCTTGTTGAACGGCCTGTTGCCCTGCGGACTGGTTTATGTGGCAATTGCCGGTGCCATCAACACGAATGCCCTCGTCAGCGGAATTGTGTACATGCTGCTTTTCGGATTGGGCACCATCCCGGTGATGCTGGCCATACCCCTGCTTGGTAATTTAATAGGGACGGGGATAAGAAAACGCTTTCGTTCGGTACTGTCCGCTTTTATTGTCGTACTGGGAATTCTGTTTATTCTGCGCGGGCTGTCGCTCGGGATTCCTTACATCAGTCCGCCGGCCAAGATGCTCAAGCCACACGAACAGATGATGAACCAGGATGAAACCCAAATGCGGGGCGGGTGTTGTGGTGACGGGAAGAATACGCTGGAGATGAAACAGGAGAACAAGTAAAATAATCCTTGCTGACGAACCAGGAACTTTAGTATTTTTGGCGCTCGAAAAAAATTAATCTTTAAAATCAATAAAACAATGAAAAAGATCAACCTGATGTTCATTATTTTCGGTTTGATTGCCTTTGCTGCAACAACAATGGCCTTCACCGATAAAGCAGATATCTCTTCCGCTGCCACAACTTCAACAGTGGCCAGCCCTGACGATCCGGCCGATGCAAAATATCCGGCCGGCGCTAAAATTTATAAAGAAAAATGTGTGGCCTGCCACCAACTGACCGGCCTGGGAATTCCCGGTGCTTTTCCCCCACTCAAAGGTTCCGATTATTTGTTTGCTGATAAAAAGCGTGCCATTGCACAGGTGTTGAACGGGTCGAACGAACCGATTGTTGTCAATGGTGCAACTTATGTGATACCCATGCCACCGCAGGTCAACACGAAAGAAGATGCCGTTGCGGTCATTAATTATGTATTGAATGCCTGGGGTAATGATGGTGGGACTGTTTCACTGGAGGATGCAAAAGACATTAAAATAATCAGGTAAACCGCCAAGTGTAACGGCTTTTCCTGATTTGTAAGCGGGGGGCTGCCAGGTGTTTTTCATCCTGTTGATGAAGCACAGATTCACGGCCCTTTGTTTTTGAACTGCAAATTTCAACCAGTGCAAGTAACCAAAATATTCAAATCATGAGATACGTATTCTTGTTGATTTTAGCTTTTTTATTTACAGCCTGTTGTGGCGGTGGCAAGCAGGACGAAAAGCAGGCTCCTGAAAGTTCTGCCACGGCGCTGCCGGAAGGCCATTACGGTAAAACCCTCAACAAAGGAAAAGCGCAAAATGCGTTGCTTCTGCCGGAATTGCTTTCCGACAAAAACACGGCGGAAATTAAGCTCAGCGGGAATATCCAATCGGTTTGCCAGATGACAGGTTGCTGGCTGGACATGGAAACAGGAAATGGCAACTACGTTCATGTTACTTTCGAGAACGAGGCTTTTGTTGTTCCCAAGGACATTGCAGGTAAAAATGCGACCATCGAAGGTGTGGCCTCGAAAGAGCTTGTTTCTGTTGATTTGCTTAAACGGCAGGCAAAAAGCGAAGGAAAATCACAAGAGGAAATTGATGCCATCACCAAACCCGAAGTGGAATATTTCTTTGTCGCAACGGGTGTGGTTATTGAAGATGTGGCTCATCCTGATTTGTAATCGGCCAAGCATTTTGGGTTGAGGGTTTTTAGGCCTGTTGATAAAATCACACTTCCAGCACTTCCACATCCTCTTTCAGGTAAACCAACCTGCCGTTCACCCCGGCATACCCCAGTTTTTCAAACGCCCTGACATAAGCAAGAACCTGCTTTTTGTGTTCTTCAGACTTTGCACCTGTTTTGTAGTCGATAATACAAAGTTCACTATCTTTGATAACAACCCGGTCAGGACGGTGGATAGTTCCGTTGGCATCAAGCAGCTCGGTTTCATTTTTCACTAGGACACCGTTTGAAAAATAGGCGCTCAACTCGGGGTGCCCCACAACTTTCCGTAGCAATGAACTTATTTTCCCGCTTTCCGGGCCATCAATCATGCCCATGTTTCGGTATTGTGCTACAATGTCAGCCACATCTCCCGCAAAGCGGATTTTTGCCAGCATGGCATGCAAAAGGTTGCCATAAGTAGTGGCCGGTTTGCTGTCGAGCAACTCCCAGTAAACCGTTTCGGATTTCGCTATTGAAATGAGGCCTTCCCAGGAAGTGGAAATCATTTTCTCCAAGGAGGGGTTGCTCGTTGCGTGCTGCGTTTCTTTTTTCCTGCGCGAAGCCAGGAAGCCGAAATTGTAAGTTTGTTTTCCTTCCTGCCAAATGCCTTTTTTCTCCAGGTAAGGCTTTAAATAACCGGCAAACAAATCTTTTGTTCCAACATCGGCAAGTGCAAACAAGGCCTGGACAGGACGGGTAAATGCTACATAAACAAGGTTCAGGAAATCGAGTTGGTTTTTGTCATTTTCTTCCTCCACTACTTCGGACAGGCCGATCACTTCCAAATCTTTGGTCAGTGGCAGCAGCCCCACTTTGAGTTCATCCATTTCTTGCAGCTTCAATTCCTCCATATCAATCCAGTACTCATTTTTTGTTTTTCGTTCCCTGGCATAGTTCAGGTCAGCAATCACGGCTTCAAACTTCAGTCCTTTTGCCTTGTGCACCGTCATAATTTTGATGGCCTCCCCACCGTCGGGCATGCTGATGTAAAGCTTTTCCTTTTTTTCTTCCCATAAACCGATAAATTCCTCAAGGCTTTCCCTGCCTGCCTGTTGCGCTGCAAAAACATAGTCGAGAAAATACTGTACAAAAATATTGACCTGCTCCGTCTGTAACAGGTTTCTGATGGCGAATTCGGCAACCTCATAAACCGGGCGTCCGTTTATTTGGGACAGGGAGCAGCCCTCTTTAAAATAAATGCCGAGGCCGCTGAAACCGTCATCGTCCTTCCCGAGCGCCTGAACGTACAAACTGTTAAAACTGCCCGCTGTTTTGCCTGTCTCGATCAGGAGAGAGAGAAGCTCTGCCAGAAAAATCTTTTCGCGGGGATAAAGGAGTATTTTGAAAAAGGCCACTATCAGCCTGACCTCTGGGGAGTTGGTAAGTAAAAGCGATTCGGAAGTAAGCACCTTGATGTTGTTGTTGAGCAAAAAAGCAGCAATTTCGACAGCACTCTTGTTTGTCCGTGTGAGTATGCAAATATCTTCGGGCCGAAACTGTGCAGCCAGCAGTTCATCAATGTTGTTCCTGATGACTTTGAGGCGCTGCCGCGAAAAATCCTCTTTGGCGCCGGAAGCGATTAAATCGAGCCGGACAAAACCACCCGTTTTGTCCGTATTTGCCGGAAGCTGTTGCTGGTGTGCTTTGTAAATCTGCAACAGGTTTTCGCTAAAGCCTGTCTTTATCACTTCAAAAAAATCGTTGTTGAAACCTACAATCTCGGATAGTGAACGAAAGTTAACATCCAGCACTTCTTCCCTGTAGTGGCTTTCCAGCAGCCTTTCGCGTTCGCGGCTCAGTGGCGAATTATCGCTGTTGTAGATTTTGGGCAACTTGGCAAACAACTCCACTTCACCGTTCCTGAATCGGTAGATGGCCTGTTTGGCATCGCCGACCAGCATATTGAAGTTGTTGTACGACAGGGATTCTTCGAGAAGCGGCAGCAGGTTTTGCCATTGCAGGATGGAAGTGTCCTGGAATTCATCGATGAGGAAGTAGCGGTATTTCCGTCCGAGGCGTTCATAAATAAAGGGGACGGGCTGGCCTGCAATTTCGTCGCTTATTTTTTTGTTGAACTCCGAAATATGCACTTTCTGTGTGCGGTCGCTAAAGTCAGTGAGTAAATCCCTGATTTCTTTGGCCAGTGCCAGCGAATAGATTTTGCTGTACAGCAGGTTGTAAAGGGTGTATCGCTTTATCTCATCCTGCAACGAAAGGTAGCGTTTTTCGAGCTGTTCTTTTATACCGTCAATGCGCTGTTGCTGCATGGCATTGGCCTTTGAGCCGTGCCAATTTCCTTCAGCAATGGTTTTTTCCGGCGTTTTCTTAGCGGGGAAGTTCTTGCCAAAATCAAAATCAGCCAATTTAGCAAAGTACCCGGCGATGCCGTTCTTTCCGCCGGCAAAGTCACTGGTTTCCAAAGAGGCTTTCCCTATAAGGTCGAGGGCAGTTTGCGCCAGTTGTCTGATAGCCAGTTTTGCTTCGTTGCGACGGTTTCTCAGTACTGAAATGTATTTGATGAAGGTGGGCAATTTCATTTCCCCGATCTTGCGGAGGTGCTGAAAACCTTCTTCGTCCATCTGCTTTTTGATAAAGTTGCTGAGCGAAGCCGTTGGGTCGTAATATTTTCCATCCTCAATTTTCGACAAGACGAAATTGACCATGATTTTTGTCAGATCGCTGTTGGTGCCCATATTCTGGTACAAATCGCTGATTATTTCGGGTACAATATCATCCTTGTCGAGGACAACCTCAAAGTTTTGCGGCAGTTTGACATCTGAGGCAAAAGTTCTGACGATGCGGTGCACAAAAGCATCGATAGTGCTCACGGCAAATTCTTCGTAACGGTGGATGATGAAGGTGCGCAGGCTTTTCGCCCTTTCGGTGAGTGTGGTTTTGTCCAGCTTCAGGTCGTTAATGAGTGGCTTTATTTCATCCGAATTCCAGGCGGTACCGTCGATGAGCTTGCCAAGTGTTTCCAGGATGCGTTCCTTCATTTCGTTGGCTGCCTTGTTGGTGAAGGTGATGGCCAGCACATGCCTGAAATCGGAAGGTTGCCGAAGGGTGATTTTCAGGTATTCGCGCACCAGGGTCGTTGTCTTTCCCGAGCCGGCTGATGATTTGTAAACGAGGAGGGGCATTTGTGAATTGTGATTTTTGGAATCTGATTTCTGGAATTATGGCTTATAAATAATTTTTCTGTTCACAGTCCGCTTACCAGCCCGAAACTGAATCAGGTAATGCCCGTGAACCATGTTCAGGTTTTTAAAACTAAAGTCCATCTCCGCTTTCCCCTGTGGGAGCATCCCTTCGTAAATGTTCAGCACCTCCCTTCCGTACAGGTCGTATAGTTTTACTGCCACCTCTTGTTTTTTCAGCATCTCGAACTGCAATTTCACCCTGTTGGCCGTTGGATTGGGGAAGAGCTGCAAATCGTTGTTGCGCACAAAAGGTTCTTCGTTGGTTCCGCTGATGATAACCCTGGCGGAATCGACATATTCCACAACCACGCCACCCAGGTTTGAGGCAATCTGTAGCAGGGGAACCTTTTGTCCTTTGCCCAGCCATTGGTAAAGTGTGTAATTGCGGGTTACCGGTATGCCAATTTCGAGGGAGTCGAGATAGATGCTGTCAGTTTCGCTCACTTCCGATTTGAGCCTGAGTACCTCAAAAGTTCCGAAAGGGGTTATGAGTGTTCCCCAGCCGTCCACGGTATCCACATGTACCCTGGTCATCCTCAGGTAGCCAATGGCTGGCAGGTCCTGGGCAAAATGCGACTGCGATGCCCAGCTAGTCTGGTAAGCCATGGGAAAACCATACAGCAGGTCGGGTTCGTCATAAGCTATGGGAAACGGAAATCCGAAAATACTGATGCCTGTACCGGTTGCACGGTAGCCGTCGTTTTTCTTTTTGTAAAAGTCGTACTCATCGCTAAGCGGGAAACCGGGGATGGGCAGGCCCTCGAAGCCCTTCACCCCATAATCGGAATTGAGGGCAAACAGCCAGTAGGTAAAGGGAAGCGACAGCGGACTTGAAAAAGTGTCCACACGCTGGCTGATGGGTATCAGTTGGGAAAAATCCCAGAGAAAATCCTCACCGGTGGCCGTGTAATCGATAAAGTCGAGGTTGAGGCCGGTACTGCTCCGCACCGTGTCGTTAACCGATGGCATGTCGGACTGGTCGATGGTTATTTGAGCTGTTGCTGCAAAGCTGAAAGTGCTTATCAGCAGGGCGAGCAGTAAGCCTTTTGCCGGGCGGATGAGTTTGGTTTTCATAGTTTTTCGTTTAAAGTTTAAAAGTTTGAAAGTTGTTCGTTGGCTGTCTCCGGTCTTCAGTCCAGCCATCCAGCCCTCCAAGCATCAAAGATTGACGGATTACGGATTACGATCAGGCGGAAGCAAATAACCATCCAACAGTCCAACCCTCTATTTACCTTTTTTCTTTTTCTCTTTTTTCGGCCTGCTGCGTTGAAACAGTTCTGCAAAGGTATTGAATTCCTTTCTGAAAGCAATACCAACCCCCTGGGTGTAGGGCGATACTTTGTCGTAGTTGTTGTAGTTGTACCACGAATTGACATTGGAGTGGTTGAAAACTTTCAATACCCATTGGCCGTCTTCGCGGAGCTTATAACCGATGTCCACATCACCGACAACATTGCTTGCATTCTGGTTGGACCGGTCGTAGGTCATGCCGAAATTTCCCTCGATTGTCAGCCGGTCGTCGAACAACTGGGTGGACAGGGCGACATCAAATTCTTCCTGGGTAATCTGGTCGCCGGGTTTGTAGTTCACCCCGATATCGAAATCGTCGCTTATCCGCGAAAGCATGCTGCTCAGCTGGTTGGACAACACGCTGTAGTAGGCAGTGTTGAGACCCACATTTGATGCATTGTTGAAACTGAAAGTGCCCAGTACCAGCAGTGAAATCATTTGTTGGTTGACGATTGCCTGGTTAGTGGTGTCGAGCAAGGCATAAACCATTCTTCTCTGGTCGGGGTCCATATCAGGGAATTTAATCTCGAACCTGAGGTCGGGGTTCAACAACTGATTGGTAAGGACAACGTAGCATTCCACATTGACTTTGTTTTTGTAGTTGGCGCTGGAGTCAATTTGAATACCCAGACTGCTCAGGTTAGTCTTCACCCGGTAAAGCCCTTTGATGTTGAGGTTGGCAAGGTAAGGGTCGCCAGTCCACGAAATCCGGCCACCTTCAACCAGGGTAAAACGCTTGTTGACCAGGTTGCCGATGGAAAAATGAAACAATCCTTTGCTGACGGTGTAATCGCCAATCAGTGTAAAATCGCCATCGGTATTGGTATGCATGAACAAGTCGCCTTTTCCTTCCGACTCGATGCTGCCCATGTCGCCGGGCAGGGACAGCGACACCTTGGCCTCCGGTGTAATTTGCATGTTCAATTTAATGTCGTAGGCAAGGTTCTGATCGTTATCTTTTTTCTCTTCTTTTTCCTTAAGGTGTTGTGCGGGATTGCTTTCCAGTGTATCCGGTTCGTGTTTGATAAAAATGATGTAATCTTTATCGGCAATTTCGACTGAATAATCCATCGGCAGAAAAACATGTGTTCCTTTCCGGCTGGCCACTTTGATGTCCAGGGCGATGTCGTTTGGGCTTCCGCTGATAAGAATGTTTCCCGAAGTGATAGCTGTTCCGTAATACACATCGTTCATGGTCCGGTCGGTGTTAAAGAAAAGGAGTTTGTCGGTGGTGATTTTCACATCGAACTCCGGGTCCAGGAAATGATTGTGCCGCAGCTTGCCGTCAATTTCAGCGCGGTTGCCGAGTGTGTCATAAATCACCAGGTTGTCAAAGATTATTTCGTCGGGTTTAAACTCAACATCGTTCGAGAAAGAATATTTGGTGTTCAGGTAATTGATGAGCAGGCTGGTACGGTACAATTCTGCCGAACCGGTAAGTTGGGGCTTCTCAATGCTTCCGGACAATTTCAGCTTACCACCTGCCATTCCTTCAACATGGGACAAATAAGCTGAAGCAAAGGATTCCAGCGCCCGCAACCTGAAACGGTTAAAGGCAATGCTCAGGTCGAGCGACTCTTCCTGCTTAAAAGGAAAATAATAACCGTCCACCGAGAGGATTTCCCCACTGCCGGAATTGCCATCTTTCACGATTTGCATTTTCACGAAAATAGAATTGTTGGTGTTGTCCCAGGTATTCATCAGGTGCAAGTTGCCGAGGTATTCTTTGTTGAGTTGAAAGCCGGTAATTTCCAGGTTGGAAATCAGCGCCGGCTTGCCCCTAATGCGTGAAAGTTCAAGATAACCTTCGGCCAGTCCGTCCAGATCAAAGTTCAAAGACCGTGTCAGAATATCAAAATGCGAAAGATTCCAGTGCCCGAATTCAAGGCGCAGTGTGTCCTCGTCATTGTGCGGGTATTTCCCGCTGACGGACAATCGGGAGTTTCCCCCGGTAATTTCGATATGCTGAAAGCGGATTCCCGAACTGTCCTTATGGACCCTGTTGTTTTCGGCAATTTGCCAGGCGGTGTCATTGATCACGACATCCGATTTGCTAATGACAAAGTTTGTATTGTGGAAGTCGGTTGCGATTTGTCCTTCGAGAACCCCGTGATTAACCAAAGTACTGTCTTTGTTGTCCCAGAAGATGCCAAGAGAAAGGCTGTCGCTGCCCACATTGGCCTTCAGCTCCAGGTTGTCGATCCCAAAAATAGTTTTGTCCGTTTCCGTGCTGTCTTTAATAATGATTCGTGCATTTGTGAAATCGGCAAAAACCCGGTCATTTTTTGTGAAGACGCTCAGTGTATTGTCATTCAGTGTAATGCCGTGATAAACCAGTTTGTCTGCATTCAGGCTGGCATGGATGGTCCGTTGCGCGAAATCAAGTTTTCCCTGAAAGTTGGTTGTTGGTGATAAATCAAGACCGGGGACAAACTGTTCTTTGATAATACGTCCATCTTTAATACGTCCCTCGAAGTTGATGTAATTGTCCCCTGTTTGTTGTTGAACTGATTGTTCGCTGCTCAGTTTGTAAAAGTGGTTGGCCAGTGTGCTTACCCTTTCGGGGATGGCTGTGATATCGTATTTTCCATTCATCGTAAAATCGCCAAAATCGGAATACAGGCTGAGTGTATGAACACCTGCTGTGTCCAGTCTTTTTTCGAGCCTGGCGCTATCCATTGGATACAGTGCTTTGTCAAACCAGAGTTTGCTGTCAGTAAGTGTGAATTCGCCGGTCATGTTTTCCGGATCAAAGCCTTTGAGGTACATTCCTGCCTTTCCGGAAAAGCCAAAACCCGGAATGGGTACCAGTCTCAGGTCGGCCAGATTGGCTTTGGCAAAGTTGGCGTTCAGTCCGACTTCGGTTTCGTCGGCGAAAACCAAAAAGGCATTGGCATCGAGCATCAGGTTTTTATCGCCGATGCGGAAACTCATCATGAGTGAGTCGCCAACATAGCGGCTGTGTACCCGGACGCGCCGGTAATTGTAGTCAAGAAAATCCACGGCTGTAAGCATGCCTTTGCCCTGCAAAAATATATCGTCCAGCGAATTGCCACGTCCGTTTAACTGTACATCGAGATTCATTTTGCCGAGCAGTTTTTCCTGTTTGAACAAGCGTCCAACATCCACCGTATCACCTTTCATGCTGAGGTCGAAATACAGGGTGTCGCCTTCTCTTCTCGTGAACGCAAGACGAGTGTTGAGCGTCCCTTCGTCAGATTTAATTTTCAATATGGTGACAAAATCTTCATAAAAACCCTTAAAGTTTCCACTCAGGTGGAAAACTTCTTCGCACTTAAGCTGATCAGATAAGTCGATGTGCTGTTCGTCAACAGGCAGGGCGAAATTGCGGAAATCGCAGGCCGAGACCGAGAGTTCGTCGAATTCGGCTTCCATGTAGGAGCTAAAAAAATCGGGCAGGCCTTTAATGCCGGCATCGGTGGCAATGCGGCTGTTTTTTCCAAAATGAATTTTCAGGTTTTTGGCTTTCAGGTTGCTGACCGGCCCGCTCACCTTTCCAGTCAGGCCCAGGCGGTTGGGCATTTTGAACATGATTTCGGCAAAAAAGCCCAGGTCGTCCATCTGCAGTTGGGTTGGTCTGAAATTGCCGCTCATCTCTACCGAATCGATAAAATAGCTGTAAGACCGAAAGGAGGAATAGTTGAAATCCAGGTCAAGGTCGAGCGTAGAATTGGCGATGTCCATGAGCAGGCCGTGTGCATGGAGGCCGGTAGAGCTGAGGATAAAATCGGTACTCATTTTCTTGATGTGAATTCCGCATTGTTCCCTGGCGTGCAGGTTTTCGATCCTGAAATCCAGGGAATCGTTTATGACAACAAAGTTTGTCACATTCAGTTCGATGCTGTCAATCAGGATGTCAGCATAATCCATCGCCCTGCCGTTGTCGTAATGCTTGTTTTCGTCAAATAGATGGAATGTCGAAGCGGTAAGGCTCAGTTTTTTTGAGTGTAGTTTAAAACTGCCCCCACCGGCTTTAGTGGTATCCTGAAGGCTGTTGAGCAGGTAATTAAAATTGTAATCGCTTTCGCCTTTGTAGCGGCCATAAGTAAAGGAAGCACCATCCAGTTCCAGTTTGCTGAACACCAGACCAAACAGCCCCCAGTCGGCGTACACAGCTTTGGCGCGCAGGTGGCCAACCCGGATCATGGGGTTGTTCCGGTGGTCTTCCATTCGGAGCCCGGTGATTTCGATGCCGCTGAAAACATCAACCCGCAGGGAGTGGATTTCTGTATTGAGGCCGGTTTGTTTGGTGAGCAGGCTGGTGAGTATTTTTGCTGAGAAGGTCTGGACCATGGGGTCTTTGAACAGGAATGTGAGTGCAGGCGGGATGGCCAGCACGACCAGAAAGGCATTTAACAAGAGCCTCAGAAGCTTTTTTCTGCTATTTTTGCGGGGCATTTTATTTGTCAAACCTCATGTATATTTTAGGCATTGAATCTTCTTGCGACGACACTTCGGCAGCCTTGTTGCAGGACACCCGTATTCTGTCGAATGTTATTGCCAACCAGGATGTTCACCAAAACTTTGGTGGTGTGGTCCCCGAACTGGCTTCGCGCGCGCATCAGCAAAACATTATCCCGGTTGTTGAGGTGGCGCTTCGCAAAGCAAAAGTAGGGAAAAAACAATTGAGTGCCTTGGCTTTTACCCGCGGGCCCGGACTGCTGGGTTCGTTATTGGTGGGCACTTCTTTTGCCAAGTCGTTTGCGCTGGGACTCGGCATCCCGATTATTGAAGTTGATCACCTGAAAGCCCATATCCTGGCCCACTTTATCGATGACGGGCAAGCTGGGGGCAAACCGCTTTTTCCATTTTTGTGCCTGACGGTTTCAGGTGGGCATACACAGATTGTGCGGGTGGACAGTGCCACTGCAATGCACATCCTTGGTAAAACCATCGATGACGCTGCCGGGGAGGCTTTCGACAAAGCAGCTAAAATAATGGGTTTGCCTTATCCCGGCGGGCCGGAGATAGACAAGCTGGCCAAAACGGGGAACCCCGAGGCTTTCGTTTTTCCGGCTTCAAGCATGAAAGGGCTGGACTACAGTTTTAGCGGGCTCAAAACCGCTTTCCTGTATTTTTTGCGCGACAGGCTGAAGGAAGACGGACAGTTTATTGAAAAACACAAAGCCGACCTGGCAGCATCCCTTCAAAATACCATTATCAAAATGTTGCTCAATAAGGTAAAAAGGGCTGTGAAGGAAAGTGGGATTAACCGCATTGCCCTGGCCGGCGGTGTTTCTGCCAATTCGGGATTGCGACAGGCACTACTTGACATGGCAGAGGAAAACAACTGGCAAACCTTCATCCCCAAATTGCAATACAGCACCGACAATGCTGCCATGATTGCCATTGCAGGCTATTTCAAATACCTTGATGGCGATTTTGCAGGGCAGGATGTTGTGCCGTATTCGAAGAGCAGGTAGGTTTACTTACCCGGCCATCATCTTCATGCTTGATTTCGTTAGTTCCATTAGTTCAGTTTTAAGTTAGTCATTAAAATGCGAAGTAATAACTTGCGGAACTCAGTTTCTGTCCATTGGGAAGGATAAATTAAAACTCCCAACGAAGACAATTTTATATAAGGAACAGAATATTCTATGTAGCTCAATAGGGTTTTTTCATATATTTGTCAAAGCTATGCAGCGGGCTCTTCTTACTAAAGATACAAAACTTGTGAAACCTAAGCACACTATAGTACTAACTGAAAATTTTCATCGTGGGGAAACCATTGTCGGACTCTGGTTTGACCCAAAACAAAAACCGATACTTGATCGTGTGAGGCGCTTATCCAATGTGCATTGGAGCAATCGTAAAGGCTGCTGGTATATTGATAAAAGTAGTTTTAAACTATCTGTTTTTTTCACTGCCTTACGAGATTTGGCATACATTGACTATAGTGCCCTCAAAAGCGAAGTTGAGGTCGAAAAGGGAATTCAAACCACAAAAGACCGAAAAGAACCAAACGTTACCTTGCCGAAAGGTTATCTTGAGCTACTAGACCAAAAGCGATACAGCGAGAGCACCAAAGCTGCTTATTCAAAGTATTTTCGGGACTTTATCAGTCATTTTGAAGATGAGGATTTGACGGAGGTTTCAGTTGAACAAATCAATGCCTACATCCTGTATTTAATACGTGTACAGAAAATCTCACCCAGTCAACAAAACCAGCGAATAAACGCCATCAAGTTTTATTACGAAAAAGTATTGGAGCGCGAAAAGCAATACTTATCTATTGAACGACCAAGAAAAGAAAGAAGACTACCAAATGTGTTAAGTAAGGAAGATATTTTGAAGATAATCAGTAGTATTGACAATTTGAAGCATCGCTGCATCATAGAAATGATATATTCTGCCGGCTTGCGGCGGGGGGAACTCATTAACTTATCAATTAAAGACATTGATTCAGAGCGGATGTTGGTTAAAATAATAGGAGGAAAAGGTAAAAAGGACAGGTATACTTTGCTTTCACGAAAAACACTTGAAGACTTACGGAAGTATTATAAGCAATACAAACCCCGAAAGTGGCTGTTTGAAGGCAATCAAAGAAACCAATACAGTGCTGCAAGTATTGCGAATATTTTAAAGCGGGCAGTTCGTAAAAGCGGCATTATCAGGCACGTAACGCCGCATACCTTGCGACATAGTTTTGCCACTCATTTGTTGGAGCAGGGAACAGATTTGCGGTACATACAGGAAATACTTGGACATGAAAGTCCAAAAACAACTGAGATCTACACCCATGTTTCGAAGAAGAAAATAGAAGACATAAAAAATCCGCTGGATGACATTTAGAAGCTTACACGACAAAAACCTATACATACATCCCGTTTTAGGGGGCATAAGATTAATTAATTCTGGGGACAAGGAAGATATAAACCTAATATTGTACATTTACACCCGTTGTGCCTCATTGTGAAACCAGCCGCACAGTCAAGCACATTTGGTTTTTACCGACCCAAAAGCCAACCAATAAAAAAACCAAAAGAGCTTACTTTTTCCTTCCCATTTTGACTTTAATTGAAAAGTTATTGTATATTTGCCAGTAATTAGCAAGTTAATTTTTTGCAAGTCTTAATTATGGCAACATTTGGGGAGTTCTTAAGAAAAGAGCGAGAAAAAAAAGGGTTAAATCAGAGTGAATTTGGTTTAAAAGTTGGTCTTATTATGACTGACGTTAGTAAAGTTGAAAATGGTAGAAAAAAATTCCCTTTTGATAATTTAAAAAAACTTTCAAAATTTCTCGGACAAGACTATGAAGAAATTAAAACAATATATGTTGCTGATATACTTGTTGACGAAGTAAAAAAATACAATTGTTCTGATATTGTTTTTTCAGTAGCAGAAGAACAGTCAAAATATTTGAGCAATAAAAATGCTAAACAAACAACGATAAAATTTGATAAGCAATGAGGTATTACGGAGCAAAAACAAAGCTACTCCCATTTATAGAAGAAGTAGTTAAATCAACAGGAGTAAACGGAACTTCAAACTTTGTTGATTTATTTGCTGGTACTACTTCTGTGGGACAGCACTTTAAAAAATTAGGATATACGGTATATTCAAATGATATGTTGGAATTTTCCTATGCATTATCTAAAACATACATTGAACTTAACAAAGAGCCCGAATTCAAGAAGCTCAAATCCAAATTAAAACTGAAAAATGGCTTGAATAGCCTGTTTGATTTTTTAAACAATTTAGAAACAAATACTAAAGGCTTCATCTATGAAAACTATTCTCCAAATGGAGAAAGAATGTATTTTACAGATGAAAATGCCCTAAAAATTGACACTTTCAGAACTTTGTTCGAGGAATGGAAAGACGAAAGAATAATTAACGAGTTAGAGTATTATTACCTAATTACCTCTTTGCTAAGGGGCGTAAATTTAGTCAGTAACGTAACAGGAACTTATGGAGCATATTTAAAAACTTGGGATAACCGAGCACTAAAACCTCTTATTTTAGAAGAAGTACCCATTATTGAAAGTTCCACAAAAAACAAGGCATTTAAAAAGGATGCTAATGAACTAATAAAAAATATAAAACCAGACATTTTATATTTAGACCCACCGTATAATTCAAGGCAATACGCATCTAATTACTTCCTGCTCGAATTAATCGCTGAAGGTTGGTTTGGAGAAAAAAAACCGGAGATATATGGGAAAACCGGAATGAGAAATTATGAACATCAAAAATCTGATTATTGTTCAAAAAACAACGCTTTGAACGCATTAGAGGATTTGGTTCTAAATGGAAGTAAAGCAAAATATATTTTGCTAAGCTATAATAATGAAGGTGTTATAAGTCAATCTGACATTCAAAAAGCATTAGAAAGAGTTGGATATGTGGAAACAATGTATGAAAACCACAAACGATATAGAAGTATAAATCAAACAGTAGAAGACCCTCAACTTACAATGGAATTTGTTTATAAAGTAAAACCAAAAAAAACTGTCAATAAAACTAATAATTTGACTGGTAAAGAATGGTTGCAAAACTCTTTTAGTATATGGAGAGAATTAGGAAAGACAGAGGAAGAAAAAAAGCTAAAACATCCTGCTATTTTCACAATCAAACTTGCTTCAAAATTAATCGACACATTTTGTAAACCAAATGGAGGAAAAATCCTTGACCCATTCGCTGGTTCAGGGACTACTCTTATTGCGGGGTTATTAAAAGAAAAGGAAGTGATTGGATTTGATTTAAGCAATAAGTTTAAAGACCTATTCATTAAACGAGCAACTCGTTCATATAACTTTAATGAATACAATCTTGAAAACAATTACATTATAAATGATTCAAGGTTTTTATCTCAACACGTAGAAGAGAATAGTATTGACTTGTGTATTACATCTCCGCCTTATTGGGATGTACTAAACAGAAGAAGAACGGCTGACTACAAAAACAATGTAAACTATTCAGACCAAAATGAAGATTTGGGGAATATAGAAGATTACAATGACTTTTTAAAATCTCTGAAAGATGTAACAAAAGAGGTTTTTAAATCCTTAAAACCAAAGGGATATTTCATTTTGAATGTTATGGATTTAAGAAAAAAGAGCGATTTTTATCCGTTACATATGGACGCTTCTATCCTTGCCAAAGAGGTTGGATTTAACTTAGAAGATATTATCATTTGGGATAGACAAAATGAATACAATAATATGCGACCACTTGGTTATCCCTTTAAATTCATAGTAAACAAAGTCCACGAATACTTATTGATTTTACGCAAACCTGAGAAATAGTATGGAGAAGAACAAAATATCAAATTTTTTAACCCCTGATATATCATATCTTTTAGGGTTAATTACTGGTAGAGGTGAAATTCAATATAATCAAGATGTTAAGAAAATCATCATTGATTTTGAATTTAAAACTCTGAAATCAACTGCAATTACAAAGACTTTCGACCAAAAACTTCATATCCAAACAAGCTTGGATAAAATTGTTGTCAGGCTTCAAAATATGGGAATTAACGTATTAAAAGATGTTTCTGAAAACAAAATCTCATTAGTTCTTAAATGGGATAAAGAAGATATTTCCTGGCTGTTTATCAAATACTTGATAAACGGCAAACGATTTAGTTATCACGATTTTCAAGTGCCTGAACCAATTTTTGAATCTACAACTGCAAATAAAAAGGAATTTATTAGAGGAATTTCTGATGTTACTGCATATGTTAGAGCATCAAACTACTATGGGTTTTCTGCCGACCAACCAAAAAGATATAGGGTTTATATTGAAATTACACAAACAAATTGGCATTTACCGCCTCAATTATGTCAGTTATTGCAATCTGTTGATGTACCTGTTCAAAATATAAATTTTGGTCATCCAAACTTAAGAGACCCAAATAACAAAAAAGGTGGTCGTTTCTGGGCCAAAGAACATCAAATGAAAATCTTTGCAGATGATTTTCAAAAAATAGGTTTTTACATATCTCATAAAGAAGAAGCTTTAACTGAATTAGCCGAAAGCAATAAATCTAATTTTGAGGACAGTATTCCTCTTTGTGACGGTACTACAAGTAGAAAAAAGACAAAGCCAATCCATCCTGATGAAAATGATTCTGGATTACCAATCGAACTTAAGGGAATGCACTTTGATGGATATAAAGAAATTTGTAAATGTTTAAATTGTTATAAGCAGAATTGATGTATAGTAATGAAATAGAAATGTATCCAGACATTATAGTTTGGCTTAAAAAGAGACTTCAAGGTGATTTTGGTAAAAAAGCCAAAAAAGTAATTGTGCTTGACACTCACGATAGTGATTTGTCTAATTTCATAATGAAATTAAATTATCAAAAGTTCTTTCCTGAATTTACAACATACAAAATACGTCAAGATATAACAGGCTTTATAGAATATGAGAACAAGGTTGATTTAGTTTTCGTAGAATGCAAAAATTCAAAACTGACCTTGATTAATTTATCACAACTCATTGGGTATTCTTGTATTGCTTTACCTATTTTTTCAATTTTAATTGCTCCACAAGGAATGGGAACAACTTTGAGTAAATTATTAACTTCATTTAATCGAAAAGACGTTTTGGAATTTAGACCAAAACACAGTATTGAAGTATTAAAATGGGATAAAAACAAACAGGATATTGATTATATGAATAGTGTTAAATAAAATCATCCGAAGCAAGTTCAAGCACATTGCAATCCTCGTTCCTGCGGTTGCAAAGAGCTTTCACGCCAATACTGACAGACAACAGGACGAAAAAAACAACGAAGGCACAACAAAAAATATAGTGCATTTGGCAGATAGTGCTAAAAATGAAGATGATAGCAATAAATAAACATAGTAGTAAATTGAAAATTTATAGCGTTGAAATGCCAAACGCACCATATTCAAACCGTTGTACAGCATTAAAAAAAGACTAAATGAATAGACCACAAACAATTCAAATTTTTCTCCCAGATGGTTCACCCAGAAGTGTGAAAATTGCTGAAATAACTAATCGTGTAGTTAAAGCAGTTTTAGTACCTAGAAATAAACTTGACTACATAGCAACTCGAGACGAATTGAATAATGTTGGCATATATTTCTTATTTGGAGAATCTGCCGATAAAGCAAAACCGATTGTTTACATCGGTGAGGCAGAAGAATGTTATGAGCGTTTGAAACAACATAATAGGACAAAAGAGTTTTGGAATTACGCAGTTGTTATGGTTTCCAAAATTAATGCCTTCACTAAATCACACGCAAAGTATTTAGAGCACGTAGCTATTGATCAAGCCAAAGATTCAAATAGATATGAAACTGAAAACCAAACAGCACCGAGTAAACCTTTTGTGACTGAATCGATGGAAGCAGATCTGCTTGACAGTTTTGACACAATTAAAATACTATTATCGACTCTAGGTTTTCCTGTATTTGACAAAATTGTAAAGGAACAAATTGCACCCAAAGAACTACTTATTTTAAAGGGGAGAAACATTAAAGCTGAGGGAGATTTAATTGATGATGGATTTGTGGTTTTCAAAGGTTCTCAGTTAAAGAAAGAAACTGTTCCTTCATGTCACGAATATCTCATTAACTTGAGGCAAAAACTATTACAAAGTGAAATAATTGTTGAAAAGGATAGCAATTATGTGTTTGTACAGGATTACGTATTTAACTCACCTAGTACTGCCGGAGGAGTTGTTTTAGGACGTTCAACAAATGGTTGGACAAAATGGAAAAACGAGTCTGGTAAGACTCTAGATGAACTTAAAAGAAAATAATAAATGATTGAAAGTAAAATTCAAATAGAATTAAAGATATGGCTTGAAAAGTTATTTAAGGACTCTGATCTATTAATTCAGGACGAAGTAAAAGTTCAACTTGGCGAGCAGTTATCAAATATCAGGACTGATCTAGTAATTATTCAATCCAAGAGTAATGTACTGCATGCATATGAAATAAAGAATAAATTAAAACCCGAGAGTTTTAACTCTGCTTTTTGGCAAACGAATAGTATGTATGGAAATTACAAATGGCTTGTTACTAATGAAAAAAGCAGTCAATATATTCAACTTGAAAAATTAAAAGATAAAGGAATTGGTTTAATTCTATTTAACGAATCATTAGGTAAGTTAGAATTTAAAACGAAGCTAAAAGCTAAATATATTGATGGTAATATGTTGAACTATTACCCAGAATTAAAAAAAGAATGGAATAAAAAAGAAAAACATGGCAGTCACCCGAGTCCAAAAAAGAAGAATTAAGGAGGAAGCGGGTAATAGATGTGCCATTCCAAATTGTAATGTTACGTCCCCGCTTGATATACATCATATACAATATCAGGAGAACGGAGGTTCTGATGAAGATGATAATCTAATCTGTCTCTGTAGAAATTGTCACGGCAGAGTTCATAATAATGACATTGAAGACATCTCCATAAGAACTTATAAAAGAAACCTTGTGTTAAGATCAGCACGCTTGTTTCCTCACGAAGTACCATATTTAGAAGCTCTACTTGTTGGTGAACAAATTGAGCTAGATGAAGAAACTGTAGTTCAAGTTAGAAGGCTTGAAAGAAACAGATTTATACGTATTCAACACTTACGAAGAAATGATGTGTATAGATTATCAATCACTCAAATTGGAAGAGAATTAATAGAATAACGCTGTACAACAATGTATAAAAATAATAGCCGAGGAAGTAGTAAATTCAAGGGTTGTAGCCCGCTTCAACTTCATTGTAAATTGAAAGATTTGAGTTCCGTAATCGGCTACTATTCTTATACTCACCGTTGTGCGGCATACGTGTACCGTAAAATTAAATAACCAATTAAATGCTTACATTTGCATCATGTATTACAGAAGAAAAATAACTTTATCGCTCATCGATATATTGGGTGGAAAAGTGGAAAAAATACGATTACAAAAGTTGTTATTTTTATATACCATGAAAAAACAACACCCTGAATATGATTTTGTTCCGTATAAATTTGGCTGTTATTCTTTCTCTGCCCATGGGGATTTGACAACTATGGTCAAAAAGGGGATTTTATCAGAAACGGAGAAAAGCTATATAAAATCAGATGCAAAAAACTATTTTAATCTACTAAAACCGAATGATAAAAAAATACTTACTCAAATTTTAGCTGATTATGGTAAAATGAATCAAAACAGCTTAATTAAACACACATATATTAACTTCCCCTTTTATGCCATAAACAGTACTATTTCTGAAAAAATGCTTGAACCAGAGTATTTGGAACGAATTAAAAACGCCAAACCTTCCGATAATTCTATTGTGTTATTTACTATTGGTTATGAAGGAATTTCGCTGGAAAAATACTTGCAAAAATTATTGCGCAACAATGTGAAATTATTGGTAGATGTGCGAAGAAATCCTTTGAGCATGAAGTATGGATTTAGTAAAACTTCATTGAAAAAATATTGCAAAAGTTTAGGCATTGAATATATCCATTTACCTGAAATGGGAATACAATCTGATAAGCGAAAAAATCTTAATTCGCAAAATGACTATGACAAGTTATTTGAAGAGTACGAACAAACTACATTAAAAGAAACGGTGGACACTCAAATAGAAATTTTAAGTCTTTTGAAGCATTACAGACGTATTGCCTTAACTTGTTTTGAAGCAGAACCTCGTCAATGTCATCGTACAAGACTTGCGAATGCTTTACAAACATTGCCCAAATTTAAGTATAAAGTAATTCACATTTGATTATGGCACTTACTAAAGTTCTTATCACTGTAAAAACCTATCCGACCATTTCCACCAAATATGATGAATTAGTATGTACCGCAGGTTTTTTGGAAGACGGCTCATGGATAAGAATTTATCCAATACCATTCCGCAAAAAGTCATACCATGAGCAATATAAAAAATATGATTGGATAGAATTGGATTTGGTAAAGAATGAAAGTGATTTTCGTCCGGAGAGTTTTCGTCCGAAAACATTGGAAACGGAAATTAGAATTGTAGGTCATATAGATACTAAAAACAATTGGGCAGAAAGAAAAGAGTATTGTTTAAACAATGTTTACACTAATTTGTCCCACCTTATTGCTGAAGCCAAAGACAAAAGGATATGCAGGTCGTTGGCTGTATTTAAACCAACAGAAATACTTGATTTTTATGCTGAACCTGTTGATCGTGAGTGGAGTAATAAACAAAAAGCAGCATTGGCTCAATGTAATTTATTTGAAACTGTAAAAGACGAAAACTTTGAAGTGGTAAAAAAACTACCATATAAATTTAAATTTAAGTTTATAGATGAAGAAGGTACAGAGAGTAATATGATGATTGAAGATTGGGAAACCGGACAGCTTTTTTGGAATTGCTTAGCAAAACACGAAGGTAATGAACAAAAAGCAATAGAAGATGTGCGAAAAAAATATTTTGATGACTTTGCCAAAAATAAAGACTTGTATTTTTTCTTAGGAACAACCCAAAGAAATCATTATGTGTCAAAAAATCCATTTATGATAATAGGCACTTTTCACCCAAAAGTTGATAAACAGTTGAAATTATTTCCTTAAAGGAGAAAGTACGACCGCACAACATTGTGTATAAGTAAAGGCGGGCAAAGTGCTAAAAATGAAACTAATATGAATAAAATAAACGATAGTGCAATAATGAAAGTATGTGCAAATAAACCCGCCACTACTCATACACATAACCGTTAGGCACAATTGCCACCGTGGGCGCCACGCTGCGGGGCCCCACAGGTAAGAAAAACAATAATTCTACCAAGCCTCTTGAGGGGGTTGGCTTTTATCAGGAAACCCAGGTGCTGCAAATCCAA
>JAKIVD010000034.1 GCA_021647205.1 Bacteroidales bacterium
ACCCGTCAAACCATCAAACCATCAAACCATCAACCCCTCAAACCATCAAACCATCAAACCGTCAAACCGTATAACCATCAAACCATCAAACCATCAAACCATCAAACCGTCAAACCGTCAAACCGTCAAACCGTCAAACCGTCAAACCGTCAAACCGTATAACAGTCAATCAATCCAACTATTCAAGCATGAACCCCTCCCCAAACCCTGAAGCACTTTTTTCATCCGGCGGACAGCATAAAAAAAAGGCGCTTTCCTCGCAATTTGCCAAAGATGTCATCCATGGTTTTTCGCGCCATCCCAAAGCCGTTTCGTCCCAGTATTTTTACGACAAGCCGGGCGACAAGATTTTTCAGCAAATTATGAACATGCCGGAATACTACCTGACACGAAGCGAACACGAGATTCTTTCGCGACAACGAAAAGATATCTGCACGGCCTTCAATGCGTTTGACGAGGCTTTTAACCTGATTGAATTTGGGGCCGGCGACGGTTACAAAACAAAACTGCTGTTGTCTTTCCTCCTTGAGTCTGGTGCAGATTTTACTTACTACCCTGTTGATATTTCGCAGCATATTCTTGATGAATTGAGCAAAAGCCTGCAAAATGAAATTCCCGGTCTGCGGGTAAAACCTTTAAACCTGGAATACTTTAGTGCCCTGAGTAAGTTGTCGGAAATGAGCAAACGGAGGAATGTCGTTTTGTTCCTGGGATCGAATATCGGGAATTTTTCCTACAATTCGGCCGGAGGTTTTTTGCGCAGGTTGAGTTGGTACTGCAAGAAAGACGATATGCTGTTGCTGGGAGTTGACCTGAAAAAAGACCCGAAAATAATTACCCGCGCCTACGATGACCCGCATGGGATAACGGCCGCTTTTAACCTGAACCTGCTGGAACGGATGAACCGTGAACTTGGGGCCGACTTTGTGCTTTCTGGTTTTACCCACCATACTTTTTATGAACCCCTTTCGGGGAAAGTGTTGAGCTATCTTGTTTCTTTAAAACAACAAACAGTCAGTTTTTCCTTCCTCGATTGGGAAGTGGATTTCGACGAATTTGAACTGGTACACACCGAAATTTCGAAAAAATACAGCATCCCCGAACTGGAAATACTCGCCCAACAACAGGGGTTTCAGGTGCTCAAACATTTTACCGACGAGAAAAAATATTTTCTGGATACACTGTGGAAAGTAAAATAAAAGACTCCCCCGGGGTCCGCCGGACCCCGGGGGAGTCGGGGACGAAAAAAGAAAAAAAAGGCGGAGGGGGTCAAAACAAAACCACCACCACTATGAAAGCAACCTGGAACGGAAAAGTTAAAATACTAACCCACAAAGGTTAACCCCAACCCTCGATTCGCATTATTAATTACGTGCGCTCCTATAAATTCAGTCCCTGTTCTGTGCCAAAAATACATCCCGGGAAGGGGCCATTCCTGTCGTCAACCATATTCTGTTTTGATTTTGCAAGCAAGGGGTTTTTCTTGTAATTTTGCTGCCCAAACCCAAAACCTTAATCAGAAATGATAATGAAAAACCTGAAAACAGTACTTGTGATTTTCACACTTGGTCTTGTTGCCTTTAGTGTTAATTGGGCCGTAAGTGATTCCACCCCTACAGAACGTGAGCGCCGCAGCGGGGTAATTGGCTGGGTCGACAACAATGCCTATTGGCAACGGTTGGCTGAACAGGGGCTTGCTGTCCTCAATCCCGATGTCAAGGTCCCCGCAGCAGTTTATACCGGCAGCAAAATTAATTCTGCGAGCGTTGTTACTGACGATTCACCCGATGTCCCTGTTACCGATGTGGGCAGCAGCACGCAAAGCGAAAACTCGGTGTTTGTTGACCCCGGCAATGCCGACATCATGTTAAACTCCAACAATTCAACCTCGGTAACCGGCCCCCCTTCCTATGGTGCCGATAATTTGTACACCTTTGATTTTGGTGAAACATTTGACGGCTCTATTAGTGGAGCAGCCGGCAACAATCAGGGCGACCCTGCTGCCTGTATCGGTACTGATGGCCGCTGGTACATTGGCTACATTGCCAACAGTGGACAGGCAGTGGCCTATTCCGATAACCAGGGAGAATCGTGGACACGTAAGCAAGTCGCCCCAAACCCGGGCCAGCTTGCCGATAAGAACCACCTGTGGATTGATGCCCTCCAAGGCAGCCCTTACGAGAATTATCTCTACGATGCCTGGTCCGATTTTGGCGGGGCTTACGACAACGAAATTGTTGTTTCGTTTTCAAGTGACAATGGTGAGACCTGGTCTTCAAAACAACGTATCAGCCTTGGTGTAAATGCCGGAAACCACAACCAGGGGGTGAACCTCAGTACCGGGCCTAATGGCGAGGTGTATGCCGCATGGGGAATTTACGACGGCTGGCCGCAGGATGAAAAAGCCATTGGATTTGCAAAATCACTGGATGGTGGAGCAACCTGGGAAACCGCATTCAGGATTATTAACAACATTCGGGGCATCCGGCAAAGTGGCGTACCACAAAACATGCGGGTAAATAGTTTCCCTTCGATGGCAGTGGATGTAAGTGGTGGAAGCAATGACGGGAATATTTATGTTGTCTGGACCAATGTTGGGGTTCCCGGTCAAAATTCCGGAAGCGACCGCGATGTGTACTTCATCAGGTCTTCCGATGGTGGCGACAACTGGTCAGAACCTGTCAGGGTAAACCAGGATGCCATCAACCAGGGAAAGGCCCACTACCTGCCCTGGATTACCTGTGACCCTTCCAATGGTACCATTAGTGTTATCTGGTACGACAACCGGAATACGAGTGCCAATCAGGCAGAAGCCTGGGTAGCGACCTCCAGCGATGCCGGTGATACCTGGGACGACTTTAAAGTAAGCGATGTGGCTTTTACGCCAAGCCCCATTCCCGGAATGGCCAGTGGTTACTTTGGCGACTACCTCGGCATTACTGCCCTCGATGGTAAAGTGTATCCCTGCTGGACAGACAACCGTTCGGGCCATGCCATGACGTATGTTTCCGTTTTTCAAACAATCACAATCACCAATCCTTTTGCACTCCAGGCCAGTGTTGACCAGGAAACGGGCGCCTGCGACCTGAGCTGGAATTACAATGAAGGTTCGGGCTTCCTGAACTTCAGGATCTACCGCGGCGATGAAATGATTGCCGAAACCGAAGAACTGACTTACACAGACCAAATACCCGATTATGGCTATTATACATACAAGGTTACAGCCTACTACGGCGGGACGACCGAGTCGGAACCAACCATTACTGAAACCCAATGGGGTTCTTCAACTATGGAGGTTGTTCCGGGTGAGTATGTGGCAAATTTGTATTTCGGCGATTCTGTCGTTCAACTGATGAAAATTAAAAATACCGGTGTCCTCAGTCTCGAGTTTTCCCTCTCACCTTTTTTCACACCTGCTAATGCCATGAACTATAAAGCAGCTAACGGCGGAGGTGATGAGTTTATCAGCAAGGTAAAACTGGCTGGTTTAGATCATTCTTCAGGCTACGAAAGCTACAGCGACTACACCACAACTTTTGCCCGCTTAAGGACAGGGCAACCTTATGAAATAGAGGTGTTCAACGGCAATGCTTTTGAAGGCGACCAGTGCGCGGTATGGATCGACTGGAACGGGAATGGTGACTTTGAAGAGGATGCAATCCTCCTCAGACCTGACGAAACCAACCAGGTTTATAAAGGGACAATCAATCCGGCCAAAGGCCTTGATCAGGGTACGGTACTGATGCGCATCCGTCTTGCCGGCCCCGGAAAGTTATCTCCTTTCGGTGATTCACAATACGGCGAAGTCGAAGATTATTCACTCCTGATCGCCTCCTGGCTGACACTTGACCCGGACGAAGGGGAAGTTGATGCCGGCGATTCGGTGACACTTAATCTTAAATTCAACTCTACAGACCTGGAGACCGGAACCTATACCGATTTGATCAAATTCGTTTCAAACGAACTGGACAACCCTTTCTACAGTGTCCCCGTTACCCTGAATGTAACCGACCTTACCGTAGACGCCACGGCCGATCCTTCGGGGGTTTGCCTTGGTTCCGAAGTGCAGTTGATGGCGAACCCGCAGGGGGGGACGGGAAGCTACACTTTTGCCTGGAGCTCCATCCCCGATGGCTTTACTTCGGACCAGCAAAACCCTGTGGTTACACCTGTTGAAGATACCCGTTACATAGTACTTGTTAACGATGGCGTGCTGAGCATGACCGATTCGCTGGATGTGGCTGTTTATGGTTTTCCAGTGGCTGACCTTGGGGCCGACCAGGTGTTGTGTGGCGAGACGGAATATTTGCTGGATGCAGCTAACCCCGGTTCAACTTACCTCTGGTCAACCGGCGAAACCACCCAAAGTATTCTGGCTACCGGCGAAGGGGAAAATGAATTCTGGGTAGTGGTTACCAACGAAAATAATTGTTCCGACAGCGATACTGTCCGTATTACTTTTGCCACCTTCCCGCTGGTTGATTTGGGTGATGACACCACATTCTGCCAGGACCAGTCCTATATTTTAGATGCAGGCAATCCGGGTTCAACTTATTTGTGGTCAAGCGGTGAGACATCACAAACCATTGTCGTTGACACTTCAAAATACGGTTATGGAACGGAAACTTTTTCTGTGGTTGTAACAAATCAATTTGGTTGTGAAGGCACTGATGAGGCTTCTGTTGAAATATTAAACTGTACCGGAATTGATGAACTCATCCGGACAGTGTCCGTCAAGCTGTTTCCCAATCCATCCGGTGGTATTTTTACGCTGGAGCTGAAAAGCCCGGAAAACCTTCAGGTAACCATAAAAGTGATGTCGGTTTCAGGAACATTGGTTTATGAAAAAGAAGGTGTTGAAATCAATGGAACTTATTCCGGAAGGATTGACCTTTCAGGGCTTTCCCCGGGTGTTTATGCGGTTTTTGTGGTTGGCGAGGGATTTGTTACGAACAAAAAGATTGTACTTAGAAAATAACCGACACCAGAAAGCGCGCTTTTATCAGCGTGCTTTTTTTATTCGTTCAATCAGGCAACCCTTTCATTATTAAGGCTGTCGTAGCAGTAAGGCTGAGGCTAAATTTGCAGTAAGCTGAAAATATTTTTTCTGAATCAGAAAAATCTTTGCTACCTTGCGCGCTCAAAATCAGAATTATTCACAAATCATTAAATAACATGAAAAAATCCAAACTTTTTGTTGTTCTTTTCATACTGGGTACTTTTGCGCTCGGTTTAAACTGGGCAATTAGTAGCGGGAAAAAATCGGAACGTGAGCAACGCAATCTGGTGGACACCCGTATCGACAACCTCAATTACTGGGTCAAAGCTGCCGAAGCGGGGCTTGTCCCTTTTAATCCGGAAGTGAAAATCAAACCTGCTGTATTTACGGGAAGCGAAATCGTCGCTTACGGGGTGCTCACGGAAGACTCACCCGACGTGCCGGTTACCGGGATTAATTCCACACAGAGTGAGAATTCAATTTTTGTAAGTCCCAATGATGCAAATATGGTACTGAATTCGAATAACTCCACACCGAACCCCCCGGGCGGTATTTACGGTGCCAACGATCTTTACACCTTCGATGCCGGCGAAACCTGGGAAGGTGAAGTACAGGGTGCAGGCGGAAGCAATTCAGGCGACCCGACGACGGCCATCGGCCTGAACAACAGGTGGTATGTAAATTATATCAGTAACCCCGGCGGGATGGGGATTTCCTATTCTGATGACCAGGGGGATGCATGGACGGTCGAGACCGTTGCCCCCAACCCGGGCAGTCTGGCAGATAAAAACCACATGTGGATTGACAACAGCCCTTCCAGTGCTTACGAAGGGAATCTTTATGTAGCCTGGACCAACTTTGGTGGTGGCGATGATACCGAGATCGGATTGTCTTATTCAAGCGATAACGGGCAAAGCTGGACGCTTAACAGCAACATCAGCGGTGCTGTAAATGCCGGAAGCCATAACCAGGGTGTGAACCTGAGCACCGGCCCCAATGGCGAAGTGTATGCGGTTTGGGCAATTTATGATGGTTGGCCAACTGACGAGTCCGCCATCGGCTTTGCCAAATCATTGGATGGTGGTGTAAGTTGGGACCCCGCTACAAGGGTCATTACCAACATCAGGGGTATCCGTAATTCGGGAACAGGGAAAAACATGCGTGTAAATTCCTTTCCCGTTGCAACAGTCGATAACAGTAACGGCCCGGACAGGGGAGCAATTTATATTACCTGGGCAAATATTGGAACCCCGGGTGTAAATACCGGAAGCGACATGGATATTTACGTGATAAAATCAACTGACGATGGCGCAAACTGGACTACCCCTGTTCGTGTGAACCAGGATGAAAGCGGACAGGGAAAACAACATTATTTCCCCTGGATAACCTGCGACCCCTCCAACGGGGTATTGAGCGTCGTGTTTTATGATGACCGGAATGTAAGCAGTTCGCAAATTGAGGTTTACTGCGCCAACTCGGAAGATGGCGGAGACACCTGGGAAGACTTTAAAGTAAGCGATGTTTCAAGTACGCCCGCACCCATCCCCGGTTTGGCAAGTGGTTATTTTGGAGATTACATTGGCATCACAGCACAGGATGGCTGGGTCTACCCTACATGGACAGACAACCGTTCGGGTACGGCCATGACGTATGTTTCGCCTTACCAGACCAATCCGTTGAACCGTCCGAAAAACCTGACAGGATCTGTTACTTTTGAAACCGGTGCAGTCGATTTGATCTGGACCTATGAAACCGGAGAGAATTTCTTGTATTTCAACCTTTACCGTGACGGGGACTTCCTCACGACGGTTGATGACACAGTGTATACGGATATGCTCCCTGATTATGGCCTTTACACTTATCAGGTGACGGCTGCGTACACCGAAGACATGGAATCGGGCTCAACAGGAACGGAAGTTCAATGGGGAGATGCACACATTAGTGTTTCACCCGTTAGTTTGTACGAGCACCTTGTTGTCGACTCCCAGTCGACCCAATACCTGACCGTAATCAATACCGGTCAGCTCGATCTCGATTATTCCATCTCGGCATTTGTCGGTGATAAGCGGTCAGTCAATGAATATTGCGACGCCATGGGAGGCGGCGATGAGTATATCTCCCGTGTCCAGGTTGGCGATATCGACAATGCATCAGGAAGCAACTTCTATCGTGATTACACTGAGTTTACGACAAATATGCGCACCGGGGAATCCTATTCCATCACGGTTACCAATGGCAAACCTTATGAACAGGACTATTGTGGTGCATGGATTGACTGGGATGGAAACGGGGTATTTGATGAAGAGATGATCGTTTTCAACGGCAGTCCCGGAAACGGCCCGTACACGGCTACCATCATTCCCCCGGTTGGTTCAAAAACAGGCGAAACCGTGATGCGTATCCGTATCAGGTACAATGGCGACCTGTTCCCCTGTGGCAACACACAGTATGGCGAAGTAGAAGATTATGGCATCAATATTCAGGGTTGGCTGGACATAAACCCGGTTAACGGAACAATCCTTCCGGGAGATACGAGTTTTGTTGCCGTTCATTTTGATGCAACCGACATGGATCCGGGTATGTATTCAGCCACGGCAAAATTCACTTCTAACGATCCTGTTGCCAGTGAAGTTGATGTTGACATCATGCTTCAGATTAGCCAGATGGTAGCCTCTATTACTGCTGATAAGTATGCTGTTTGTGTTGGCGAAAATGCCCAACTGAGCACAACTGTGGCCGGGCCATCAGACAACCTGAGTTATAGCTGGTATTCGGTTCCGGAAGGCTTTACCGCTGAAACAATGGATGTTCTCGTTGCCCCTGAAGTGTCAACCTGGTATTATGTGATTGTGGCCGACACAAGTGGAAACACAGCCACTGATTCGGTTTACATCGAAGCTTATCCGCTGCCTGTCATCGACCTTGGTGCTGACTCGAGCGTTTGCGGTGTAAATACTTTGGTACTGGACGCTGGAAATCCCGGTTCAACCTATTTGTGGTCAACCGGCGAAACCACACAAACTATCGAAATAAGTACCAATGAAGTATATGGCGAGATGGTTTATTCTGTTGAAGTTACCAACGCAACCTCTTGCACCAATTCGGGGGAAAGAACAATAACCTGGGTTAATTGTACCGGCGTTGACGAACTGAACCGTAACATGAACCTGAGTGTTTATCCCAACCCGAATAACGGGGAGTTCAGCCTGCAACTTAATGCGCTTCAGGATGAAACGGTAGATATATTTGTCCTGAATGAACTGGGTGCTGTAATTTATTCCAAAGAAAACATTAGTGTTCGCGAAGCACTGACCCTGACAATAAATTTACAGGAACATGCACAGGGTATTTACTCTGTTGTTGTTCGTTCCGAAAAAGGAGTGATCAATAAAAAGGTTGTTGTGAAGTAAGCGTCATAAACTGGTACTTACAAACCCCTGCCCATTGGATTTATTCATGAGGCGGGGGTTTATTTTTTGGTGTAAAGTGAAGCTGGTTCAAGTTGGAATCAACAGGCGCCAATTTATATCAATTCTATATTGCAAACAGATAGTTGCTAATGCCTTTGCAATTTGTTAATTTTGCATTTGAGAATTTAATGGTTAATTAATGAAATTTACATACTATGAAAAAGTTAATTTTTACCCTTCTGGCAGGCTTTGCTTTTTTTAGCCTGTTTGGACAGATGGACAGGGAATTGGTATTGGTTGAAATCGGCACGGGAACGGGTTGTCCGTACTGCCCGGCTGCCGCCAATGGCCTTCACGATTTGTATGTGAATGGAGATCCGGTTGCAGGTATTGAGTATCACTCTTATAATTCCGGCGATCCTTTTAATACACCCGAAGCTGCACAGCGCACTTCTTATTACAGTATTACCGGCTATCCAACCGCATGGTTCGATGGGTCTTATGACAAGAAAGTCGGAGGTGGAGGCGCCGGCCAGAGCATGTATTCGTCCTACCTGCCAAAAGTAAATGCGCGGATGGCCATCCAGACTGCATTTAAAATTGAAATTTTTGGGACAAACAACGGCGATGTATACAACATTACGGTCAGGATGAAAAAAGTCAGCGCTTACTCAGGTACCAACCTGAAGTTGCGTTTTGCGCTCACAGAAACAGATATTCCTTACAGTTGGCAGGGAATGAGCACAGTGGATTATTGCGAAAGAATCATGGTGCCCGATGCCAACGGAACACCCATTACTTTTAGCGGTGTTGGCGATGAAATAGATGAAGAGTTGTCCTTTGTGTTCAACGATTCGTGGGAGGACCAGAACTGCGAACTGATCGCCTGGATTCAGGATGACAATAACAAAGAAGTGATGCACTGTGATGGCGTCATGCTGCTTGACCTTGAACCGCCGGAGCCGACTTTCATGGCCGACTTTCATGCTGACAATACGGACTTGTGCGAGCCCGGAATTGTTCACTTTTTTGAAGACTGTGTTGGTGACCCCAATCAGTTTAAATGGATTTTTGAGGGAGGCAACTGCAACAACCCTTTCGATCCGAACCCAACGGTTTACTATCCTGAGTTGGGCAGCTACGATGTTACTTTGATTATTTCTGACGGAATTGAAAAAGACACCGCCTTTAAATCAAAGTATATTGCCGTCCGCGGATACCCGGAAGTGAATTTTGCAGAAGTCGAACCGCTGTGTAACGAAAGCTGGGATCCTTATACGCTCACGACCGGCTCGCCGGAAGGTGGGGAATATACAGGTGAATATGTTAGTGAGGGCAAGTATTTCCATCCAACCGAATCCGGAGTGGGTGAATTTGACGTTACCTACACCTACATTGACGAATTTGGCTGCGGCGCTTCCGACGACCAAAAAGTAACGGTGGTCAACTGCGTGGGTGTGGACGAAAATGCCGAAAGTATTGTGCTTGATGTCTATCCCAATCCAAGCCGGGGCGTATTCAATGTGGACATCCGTTCTGAACTGCTGAACAATGCCGACCTGAAAGTTGTTGATGTACTGGGCAAAGTTGTCTATCAAAAGAAAGACTTAAATATTCAGGCCTCGGACGAAAACACAATTGACCTTGGCAGCAATCCACAAGGTATTTATTTTGTAATTGTTTCCGGTGAGAACTATCGTTCCGTAAAGAGGATATTCCTAAAAAAGTAATTGTTTTTTTATAGTTTGTTTGAGGCCGTCGGTTGATTGACTGACGGCCTTTTTCATTGAATATTTCCCTCTGCGATCTTTATGTGGCAGGGTTGAAATTAGCTGATAAATATCTATTTTTGCAATCACTTTTCAGAATAGGTTGTTTTACTTTTAATTAAAAATAATGTCAAAAAAACTCACGTCAGAAGTGGCCATTTCCCTCGAGGAAAAATATGGCGCCCACAATTATCATCCGCTTGCCGTCGTACTTTCCAAAGGAAAAGGCGCCAAAGTATGGGATGTTGAAGGAAAAGAATATTTCGATTTCCTGTCGGCTTATTCCGCAGTTAACCAGGGACATTGCCATCCCAAGATTGTTGGTGCCATGATCGAACAGGCACAAACACTGACCCTTACCTCGCGGGCCTTTTACAGCGATGCACTGGGGGGTTACGAAAAATACATTACCGAATATTTCGGTTATGACAAAGTATTGCCGATGAATACCGGTGCCGAAGCCGACGAAACGGCGCTGAAACTTTGTCGCCGGTGGGCTTACGATGTAAAGGGCGTCCGGGCAGACCAGGCAAAAATTGTTGTTTGTGCCGATAATTTCCACGGACGTACCATCTCCATTATTTCGATGTCAACCGACCCGGAATCAAAAGCCGGCTTTGGTCCTTACACACCGGGCTTTGAAGTAATTCCTTACAATGATTTGGGTGCCCTGCAAAGAGCTTTGGACGACACCAATGTTGCCGGATTTTTGGTTGAGCCCATCCAGGGTGAAGCCGGCGTGGTTGTTCCTGACGAAGGTTACCTGCGCAAAGCATTTGCCATGTGCAAAGCCAAAAATGTACTGTTCATTGCCGATGAAGTCCAGACCGGGATTGCCCGCACAGGTAAACTCCTGGCCTGCGATCATGAAGGTGTCCGGCCTGATATCCTCATACTTGGAAAAGCCCTTTCCGGTGGAGCTTACCCTGTTTCGGCAGTACTGGCCGATGACGAAATTATGCTGACGATTAAGCCCGGACAACACGGCTCTACTTTTGGTGGCAACCCTGTTGCAGCTAAAGTAGCTGTTGCTGCGCTCGAAGTGGTGAAAGAAGAAAAACTGGCGGAAAGAGCGGAGAAGCTGGGGGAAATCTTCAGAACCGAAATGAGAAAGATTGACTCGGACAGGATTGAACTGGTTCGTGGAAAAGGCCTGCTCAACGCCGTGGTCATCCGTCCAAAAGATGGCAAAACTGCCATGGATGTTTGCATCAAAATGGCAGAAAACGGATTGCTTGCCAAACCTACCCATGACCACATTATCCGCTTTGCACCCCCTTTGGTAATTACCGAAGGGCAACTGATGGAAGCCGTTGCGCTGATCAAAAAGTCGATCTTGTCTTTTGCGTAGGGGGAAATGTCAGGAAAATCTTCCCTGTTCCCGGAGAATTCAATTAAAAAGCCCCGTTCCTTTTAAGGACGGGGCTTCTTAATTATTAACCTAAAACCCTTACGTATTTTAAGGGTAACCCAAAATTAACCTGCTACAGTTAATTGTTCGTACAAGAACGGGGCAAAGTTAACACATTTATTTAGAAAACATCTAAATAGTTAAAAAATAGTTTTACCTGCTGACGATAAACTGTCGCTCACTAACCGTTCCGTTCACACTTGCCCTGACAATATAGGTGCCGCATTTCAGACCGGAAGTTTTCAGGCTCAGCGTATTGGCTCCGCTTTGTAATTGGAGTTGACGGCTAAAAATCTTTCTGCCCTGAAGGTCAAAAATTTCAATAGCGGCCACCGAAAAACCATTTGACTCAATGGGGGTGTTCACCCAATCTGTTGCGGGGTTGGGATAAGGTAAGCCGAGGAAGTTTTCCTGTACAAAGTGTTCGGCATCCCCAATTCCATCAATGTTTCCGGGTGTAAGGATAATCTCGATATCTGAAACATCAGGCTCATCCACGGTAACTTCAACCCTCACCTTTTTTTGGTTTAAGCCTGTAACTTCCGGGAAAAGCCAATAGGTGCCAAGTGCAACATCCGGAAATTCAAATGCCCCTGCCTGATCAGAATAATGACTGACCAGTGTTTGGTTTGCCTCGTCAAGCACATAAATATCAATGCCCTGGGCAGGAAGGTCAAAGTCGTTGCCTTCGGAGATTTCGATGTACTTGACATTTCCGCTGATGTTTCCGTTACCGGAATTTATTCCAACACCTTCCACAAAATATACATGGTAGCCCCAATACGTTTTGTCGTGCACAATCTGGGAGGCATCTTCCCAGAAAATCGCATTACCGTAATAGGTGGGCAACATGCTTCCGTACAAATCGGATGTTTTTTTCGGTTGCACCTTTATATAGTAGTTGCCTGACGGTACTTGTAAAAAACTATAATAGCCAAGCGTGTCGACAGATACGGTATCTACCGGGATCACGTATTGGTTGGTGTCGATATAATAAAGGTAGGCAATACAATTGTTGGCAGGGAAATAACCAGCGTAAGCATGGCCTCCCATGTGGAAAAATGACCGGTCAGCGATATAAACAACCCGCAAAACAGTGCTCGATTGTTTTACATTTTCAATCATTGCCGTGGTGGTAAGCCGTACTTTGTACATTCCGGGCCCCGGAAAAGTATGGTCGGGGTGTTGTACATCAGATGTTGTCCCATCCCCGAATGTCCAATACCAGCTTGTGATTTGATCATGCTCAGTTTGATCGATGAACCTGAAGCGGTAGGGGTTGCCGTTCTTTTTCTGTTGCTGGGTAAAGCGCGATTGCAGCAGTTCGGCCTGTACGGGCATAAAAATATTAAAATCGGTAATGATGTAATTGCTGCTGGTGTAGGTAACAAAGCGATAATACTTTAAAGTATCGCTTGTTATCCCAAAGTAATCGTCGGTGTAAATTAACAGTGAGCCTTTTGATGTTCTCGTGGGGATGGTGTCGTAATAAAAACCTTCGTCATCGGTTACTATCTCTGTTAACAAAGGCCCTGAGTCAATGGTTACTGTTGAGTCTTTCAGAAAAAAGACCGAATGGTTTTTGATGGCATTTCCATATTCGTTGTTGGTTACCTGTCCCGAAACCACAATGTAGTTTTCAGTTACCTGGGCCTGCAGGTTGGGCTGTAGTGTAATGATACCTGTTAATACCATCATAGTTCCTAAAGCTAAGCGTATATTTTCTCTCATGGCAAAATCCTTTTCTGTCAATTTAATTTGTAAATCAGTCCGAACCGCAGGCTCAGGCCTGATAGTGCTGTTTTGTAATTATTTTCTTTATAATTGGGTTTAAAATAGTATCGGTAATTGGGTTCCAGCGCCAGCGATGTTTTTTCACCGATTCGGAAGTCGATACCGGCGCCAACCCACATTTGCATCGAATAGGTGGTGCGTTGTGGCAGGCTGTTTTCCATTTGAATGATTTCGATGTAGTCAACACCGGCCTGCGGATCTTCGAATTGTTGGATAATGGCAATGTTGATTGTCGGCCCGCCATAAAAATACCACTTGAACCTGGCACTACTGTTATGATAGCCAAACAGCAGGGGCAGTTGCAGGTTGTAGTATTTGTTGGTTACCTCACTCACCGCAAGGTGCCTGATCGAATCCCATATTTCAACTTCTTTGGTATGGTAAACAGGGAAAAGCTCGGAATTTATGGTGTCGAAGGTGATGTTGACAACACTGTCGTAGCTTCCAATATAATCCTTGCTCAGGTAATCTGTTTTCGCAAAACCACGGTCGCGGACATAGGATAACCCCGCCCCGAAACGGACAAACCAGTGCTTGCTAAAATAATAAGAAGGCTCAATGTTCAATGAATAGGTGTTCATCAAGGTTACCGAGTCGAAGTTATTCAGCATCATTTCCGGTGTAAAATACAAGCCGATGTTCCAGTAATTTTTAAAACCGGCCATTTCGTCGATAGCTGGTGGCAAAGGTTTCGGGTTAAGTTCTTTTCTGTTTTCGGGGAAAATGACACTTTCATTTCCGTTACCGGGATAAGCATCGCGTCCATCCGTTAATTGAATCGGTGAAAACGCCTTGTTATCGAGCCGGCTTATTGCCTGTGCCTGAACAGCAACAAACTCAGTCTGGTTCTGCGGGTGCACAGCATTATTTCCTGTACGCACGGCCACTGGGACTTCCGCTGTAGTGGTTAATGCTGGAGGTGTTTCGCGGGATGCGTCCGGAACATCATCTAAAGGCTCATCCTTGGCACTGTTTGTTTCGGTCTTCATTTCCTGTTTACCCGGTTCAATAGCCACAGTATTTTCTTTTTCCACTGATTTTGCCTGGTCAGCCGATTCGATATCAATCAACTGCTCCTGCTTGTTTTCAGGAATAACATACCAAAGCAGCAGCGCCAGGAAAACAAGGGCAGCAGCAACAGCGAGTTGCCTGCCATACTGAAAACCCAAAACCGGTTTTCCCCCAGTTGCCAGTCCCTGTTCAATTCCTGCCCAGATATGTGCCGGAGGTTCCGGATGGAACTGCTCAAACTTTTCCCTGATTAGCTGGTCAATATGTGATTGCTTGTCAGCCATTTTTTCTTTTGTCCTTGTCTTTTATCGATTTTATTCTTTTCTGCAGCGATGCCCTTGCCCTTGAAAGCTGCGATTTTGACGTATTCTCCGAAATCTCAAGCATGTCAGCTATTTCTTTATGTGTATAGCCTTCAATCACATTCAGGTTAAAAATTGTCCGGTAACCTTCGGGCAATTCCCTGATTAGTTGAAGCAACTCATCGGCTGACATTTTTTCGATGACGTAAACCTTCCCGTCGGGATTGCCCTTTAAATACTCCAGGTCAACAGTCACACCGCGTTTAATGCGTTTTTTGTAAAAATTGATGGCGGTGTTTACAATGGTTTTGCGCACCCAGCCTTCAATTGAACCGTCACCCCTGTATCCTTTCAGGTGTGCAAACACCCGGATAAACCCTTCCTGTAATATGTCGTCAGCATCGGCCTGGTTGGTAGAGAACCGAATACAAATACCATACATCTTAGGAGCAAGTTGCTGATAAAAAAGTTCTTGTGCTTTTTTATCCCTTTCCTTTAGCTTTTTTATGAACGACTTATCAAATTTCATAAAAGGTCATTCGTTTCTCTTGAAGGGATTTTTAATCGACCTGCAAGGTACGAAATAACCTTTAAAGTATTAAGAATGACACAGGACTTTGAAAAAAGGTTGCACTAAAACCAATTAAACTTCAAGTTGTTGAAGTAGTGAAAAAAAAATAAAAAATATATCAGGGGCCGGGATTTAGCGTTTTTTCATCAGGCAGACCCAGTTTTTCGCCGGTTCTGCGGCCTCGCTGCCAAACCTGCTTGCCTTAATTGAAAGTATTTCAAAGTAAGGTTCGGTTACTTTCACGACATTGCGGAGAGGGTGTTGGGGTGGCCCCTCGCCCTTTTTACGGGGAAAATCATCGGCACTGCCGATTAATGATAACCACAGTCCATCACTTAACAGGACATTTGAAACCCTGCGTGCAAACTCTTTCCTGTCGGATAGTTTATCGAAGGTGTGGAAAAAACCACGGTCGAAGACAAAACCGAAAGGCCCCCCTTCAATCTTGTCGTGCATAAAATCACTGACTTCGAAACGGCAGTTGCTGTTTTGTTTTTTTGCCTGTTCCCGGGCCAGGTCAATGGCAATTTCGGAGGCGTCGGTGGCCAGTACGGAAAACCCCTGTGCGGCCAGCCAAATGGCATCTGTCCCGGTTCCGCAGCCGGGTTCAAAAGTTTTGCAAATACCAATGGGGCGGCTGTGCACCATTTGGACCAGATTGAAATCGGGCTTTTTGTGCGCCCAGGGCATGATGCCCTCTTCATATTTTTTAATGAATTTGTGTTTAACTTCCATAAGGCGCAATAATTTTTCAGCTTTATTGTAACTTTTTCAATTTGGTCAGGTAAAAGAAGCATCAGATTTATCTGCCAACAACCAAAACCAAACAAGATAAGTATCCGGCACAAGCCCCGGAAAAGAGAGCCGCATTTAGTTGCGGCTTTTTTTTATCTGTTAATCCGTAGGGAACAAACCGGTATTTGGGCTGCAGTTAATTTTTCTTGAGCAGATTTGCCTTTTTCTTTTTTTCTTCGAAATAAGCCAGGCCTTTTTCGGTGGCGATACTTTCCACAAAGCTCTCGAACATCTGGCTGAACATGGTGTTGATCGAAAAGTCTTCGGGCGGGAAATTGTCGGGGTCGTGCAAATCCATCAGCCGGCTGATGTAACGACGGGCAACAAGTTCGATACTTACATCGTCGCGGTACATGCCTTCGTAGATGCCTTTTTTCAGGTTCACCTGGATTTTTCTGAAGATAAACTCAACACGCTCTTCGAGGTGCTCCTGATAAACTTCGGGGTGAATATCTTTGTACTGGAGTGTAACCGACGGGCTTAATTTTTGAAACTTGCCGGCCATTTCCCTGATGACGGTGAATAAGATATCGATGGCATCGTTGTAGCCGTCGAAGTTGTGGTCTTCAAAAATCACCTCGAACATCTTGCGTTCCACCTTTAAAATATCGCGGACGAGTGCTTTTTCTTCCGGGTAATATTTATCCAGCTCAGCAGCATTAAAGTCGGGGTTCCCTTTTAATTTGTCAAGGGTAATTTCCGCTATACCTTTTTCATTGGCCAGTTCCCTGATAGCATGTAAAAGTATTGTTTGTTCTTTATTCATAGAAAGCACTCAAACTTAATAGTCCAACAAAAATATGAAAAAGAGCTTTGCCTGAATTCCACGGTGCTACAATTTATTAACCGACTTATTCAATAAGCAGCATCTTTCGTTTTTTCACCTGGTCTTTTTGGCTCAATGTAAAATAATACACACCGGTGGGGAGCTTATAATCACCGGCGGCAAAAGGTTCGGTATGTTTTCCCGCTGATTTCATCTCGTTGTCAATAATCCGTACTATCTGTCTGCCGTACACATCGTACACCGTTAGCGTGATGCGCGAGGACGCGCTTAGTTTATATGAAAAGTGGGTGGTTTCGGTAAAAGGGTTGGGATAATTTTGTGCCAGGCTAAACGGTGCAAAATTGTCAGCTTCCGCAATGCCGACGGTCATGTCAATAATTGCTGTCCAGATGGACATATCCGTCCAGTCGGCCCTTGCCCAGATTGGCCTCACCTGCTTATTGTGTGCCGTGATGTTGGTGTAATCGCCGAAGAAAACGCTGCTTGAAGGGAGAAAAGGCGATTCGCTAATCAGGATATTTTCAAATGTTTCCCCGCCGTTGGTTGACCTTGCCAGGTAAACATCGGTGTTGTCGTCGTCGTAATTCCGGCGGTCGTAAAAAACAATGTACACATCGCCATTGGCCTGATCGACAGTCATCCAGGAAAGGAATTGTTGCTTGCCGGGTGCGTCGTCGTTTACCCGCATGGCCGTTGTCCAGGTATCGCCCCCATCCGTTGACTTGCTGAGCCAGATATCCGTGTCATCGGAACCATTGCGCTGGTCGGACCAGTTCACATAAATAGTGCCCTTGTAAGGCGAGTTGCTGATGTCGCACACAGTTACCGGTAAGCCGTTACAGCGGTAAATGCCCGGCACTCCGTAATCCCATCCTTCCGGTTGGGTGCTCACGAAAATATCTTCATCCAGCCAGGTTTGTCCACCGTCAAGCGAGCGGTCGAATACGATTGAATCATTAATGGACCAGGCCACATAAATTTCACCATTGGGGCCCACTGCCGGGACGGCACCTTCGGTCGTGTTGTCGCTGTCAATACAATTGCCCGAAACTTCGTTGATTTGAAGTCCTTCCGACCAACTCAACCCCCCATCTGTTGATTTACTGAAAATAATATTGCTGAACTTATCGGGATTGGAAACCCCGTACTGATCAAACTGTGTCCAGGTAACATAAATGGTGTTGGTTGCGCTGTCAACCACTGCCCATTCTTTGTCCTGGTCTTTAACACCGTTTAAACCCATGTAGGTATCGGCTATCCATTCTTCGGTTTCCATGTCGAACTTTTGGCAGACAATCCGGTCGAGCCAGCTTCCACCCGGCGGGCTTGACAAATGAAAGAAATAGAAGTTACCGGCAGTATCAACGATGAAACAAGGGTCGCCGGCCACGCCGTAGTCCGACTGCATGCCCTGGCGCGTCCAGGTCAGCCCGCCGTCAACAGAAAAATAGAAACTTCGCAGATTGGCCCCGGCAACCAGTTCGTCGGTGTTTTTCGGGTTCATGACGATGGAAGGTTCGTTGGGGGAACTCACATCGCTGATCTCCACATTCTGGTATTGCCCGAAAACGCCAATGGCCAAAAACGAAAGCAGGGCCGAAATTAAATATTGTTTCATTCTGACAAGATGTTAACTTTTGGTTTTATAAAAGAGACAATCATTTTTGTAAAAAGTTGTAAAAAGCTTTCTTCAGAAGCACTTCACAGCAAAAATACGGATTTTCGAATTAATTCAGGCTCTTTTTACATGAACCCGGCTTAAATTCCAATTAGTTGCTATTTTTGAGTCCAGATAAAAAATTATGAAAAAGATAGCACTTCACTGGCAGATACTGATTGCATTGGTACTGGCGGTCGTTTTCGGTTTGCTGTACCCGACTTCTTACAGCCTGACCGAAGACAGTTACAAGGCACTTGATAAAAACAATGTTCCGCAAACTATTCAGGAAAAACTCCGCTCGCTGGACGGCCGCGGTTTTGAAACACTCCAGCTATTTGATGTAGCGCTCAAGGGGCTGCTCCCGCCCGAGCAAATTGTAAACTGGGAAGGTGCAATTATCCAGGCTGCCTGGTACAATCCGCCGGTAAGCTATATCGCCTGGATGGGCGAGGCCTTTATCAGGGCACTCAAAATGCTGATTATTCCACTCATCCTGTCCTCGCTTATTTCGGGTGTTTCGGGCATTGGCAGCGGCGGCAACCTGGGCAGACTGGGTTTAAAGACCATGTTGTATTACGTTATTACCAGTTTTTTCGCAATTATTACAGGACAGGTTTTGGTCAACCTTTTTCAGCCGGGGGTGGGGGCCAGGGTCAGTTTTATGGAGCAGGTGGAAGGACTCGTGGAAAAACAAAAATCGGTCTCAGAAATTGTTTTGGGGATAATTCCCGAAAACATTTTCAGGGCGATGGCCGAAAATCAAATGTTGTCCATTATTTTCTTTGCAATATTGTTTGGCTTCTTTATCACAAAGGTTTCGCAGCAACACAGCCATTTTCTGATGGGGTTTTTCACTTCTGTTTTTGAGGTGATGATGAAGATTACCCTTTTTGTTATCCGCTTTACCCCACTGGGCATTTTTGGTATTGTCGCCAAAACCGTTGCTGACCAGGACGACCTGGGAAGCCTGGTCAGCAGCATGGGTTTATATATGTTCACGGTTATTCTGGCCCTGGGCATCCACAGCATGATTACCCTGCCGCTGATTGTCCGGTTTGTCGGCAAAGCCAATCCGCTCAGGCATTTAAAAAACATGTCCACGGCCCTGATGACGGCTTTTTCCACTTCCTCATCGGGGGCCACACTGCCCTTGACCATGACTTCTGTCGAGGAAAAATCAGGGGTTTCAAATAAAATCAGCAGCTTTACACTTCCCCTTGGGGCTACGGTAAACATGGATGGAACGGCACTTTACGAATGTGTCGCGGCCATCTTTATTGCCCAGGCCTATGGTGTTGACCTGACGATTGTCCAGCAAATTACCATCGTCTTCACCGCTTTGCTGGCGTCAATTGGCGCCGCTGCTATCCCGATGGCGGGTTTGGTGATGATAACAGTTATTTTATCGGCGGTCGGGCTCCCCCTGGAGGGTGTGGGGCTGATCCTGGCAGTTGACCGTATCCTCGACATGTTCCGTACCACTACCAATGTGTGGAGCGACAGTTGTGCCGCTGTGGTTATCGCCAAATCGGAAGGGGAGGAGTTGAAGGTTTGAATGCGGGAATGTTAGAATGAGAAAATAACTCAATGATGACCGAAAAAGAAATATTTATTAATCAGTTAAAACAAAGAACCAGGACATTTGCTGTTGATACCAAAATCTGCATTTCTAAACATTCACACATTAACTTCTAAACAAAACAAACATGGGTAAAAAGAAAAAAATTGGAATCCTGACAGCCGGTGGCGATTGTCCCGGACTGAATGCAGCCATCAGGGGCGTGGGCAAAACAGCCATTGTGAAGTACAATATGGAAGTCGTCGGGATTTCTTCCGGTTTTCTTGGTTTGATCAACAAAGACTACATCCCGCTGGAAGAACAAATGCTCTCGGGCATCCTTACTCTCGGCGGAACTATTTTGGGCACTTCGCGCGAAAAACCGTTCAAAAAAACCGGTCATCTTTCCATCGACAAACCCAAGTTGATCAAAAAACATTACGATGAACTGGGCCTCGACTGCCTGGTGTGCATCGGCGGGAACGGGACCCAGAAAACGGCAGCCCGCCTGGTTGAAGAAGGCTTAAATGTCATCGGGATACCTAAGACCATCGACAATGATGTTTGGGGAACCGACCAGACTTTCGGCTTCGATTCGGCCCTGTGGATTGCCACTGATGCCATCGACCGCTTACATTCCACGGCCAACTCGCACAAACGCATCATGGTGATCGAAACCATGGGGCACCATGCCGGCTGGCTGACATTGTATGCCGGAATGGCCGGTGGGGGAGATGTCATTCTTATCCCTGAACTGGATTATGACATGGACACGGTAAACGATTACCTGCTCGAACGTGCACGAAAGAAAAAACCCTATTCCATTGTGGTGGTTGCCGAAGGCATCGAAAAACCCAAAAAACAATCGGCGGCCTCTTTTATTTCCGAGCGTATTGAAGAGGGGACGGGCATCGAAACCCGCAAAACCATCCTGGGCTACATCCAGCGTGGCGGAAGCCCTTCGCCCGTCGACCGCCTGCTGGCCACACGCTTCGGGGCCAAAACTGTCGAGTTGATCGCCAACGGGGATTATGGTAAAATGGTCATTAAAAAGGGGGAAAAAATAAAAGACATCCTGCTCAGCGAAGTCGGAAACAAACTGAAACTCGTCCCCATAGACTATTCGCTGATAAAAAAAGCACGGGGGATGGATATTTGCATGGGGACAATACCTTAATAATGAAAGGTGCAGGCTCAAAAAAAAAAGAGGATGTTCGCAACGGTTAAAGTTTGCTTCCCGATATAAAATTTCCGGAAGTTTCACCAGTAATGCAAGTGTGAAAAAAGTTATCCTACCGGGCAAATAGTATAAAACCTGGCTGTTTTGTGGCAAACAGAAACACAAAAACGAGTCCTTCCGGCCTTCATGCCTGTTTAAAAAGGAACACTTATAAGTTAATTTTCAGCACTTATTCAGCTTTTTATGGCACTTATGAATTCAGTACGGCTTCTGTGCTGATAATTGACTGAACATTATACTTTTATAAACTTTAAAAATCTTTTGTTTCCAGACCAATACGATGCTCATTTTTCTTTTCAGCAGATAACAATAAATAATAATTTTTTACTAACCAATTTATCGCATTATGAAACAAAAATTACTTTTTTTAGTTGTTGCTATTTTGTTTAGCGGTGTAGCTGTTGCGCAAACTGCAAGCGAGATAAAGCAAAAAGAAATGGCTGAGTTGAAAGAACACGGCCCTACAGTTGAAGTTCCCCAGGCAGAACCGGGAAGTACCCGTGCTGTCGGCGACGATTGCACCACACCTATAGTGGTGAGTGTGCCTGCTGCTTTGCCTTACAACGATCTTAACCAGACAAACTGTGGCCGTGGTAACACCTACAGTGCTACCTGCCTTGGCTCCTATGATAACGGGGAAGACATTATTTACCGCCTGGATGTAACAACAGATGTTGTTGTTGATATCACGATGGACCCGAAAATAACAACCTATACAGGTATTTTAATAGCTGACGATTGCCCTGATGTGGGTGCCTGCATTGATTTTGGAACAGCCGGGTATAGCGGTGGACCAACAACTTTGTACGGGGTTTCGCTAACTGCCGGCAACTCTTATTACATTATGGTCGATACCTGGCCTGCTCCAAACTGTATCCCTGATTTTGATTTGACAATTGTAGATGCAGTGCCTCTACCCCCCGGCTCAACATGTGCAGACCCGCATGTTTTAACTGACGGGGACCTTCCATTTTCTCAGACAGCCATGACTACCTGTGGGTTTGGTGATGATTACGACAATAATGATGCCTGCGCCAGTTCTTATATGAGAGGCGATGATTTTGTATTCGAATATACACCTGCCTCTGATGTAACCATTGATATTTCTCTGGCAAATACAAATACGTATGTAGGCCTTTTTGTTACCGACGGTTGCCCGGATGTGGGAACGTGTGTCGGTGCTGCTACCAGTAGTTCTGGTAATCCATCTGTAACCGGCGTTTCTTTAACAGGGGGAACTACCTACTATATTATTGTATCGACCTGGCCATCTCCGCAATGCACCGACTTTGATATCGTGATCAGTGCTCAAGCCTGCCCTGCCCCCTCCGACCAGGCCGAAGCCAACATTACACTCACTTCCGCCGACCTGAGCTGGACGGAAAACGGAGGTGCAACATCCTGGAATATTGAATATGGCCCGAGCGGTTTTACACAGGGAAGCGGAACATTGGTAGTTGCTTACTCGAACCCGTTTACGCTGGGCGGACTAAGCTCATCCACAAATTTTGACTGGTACATTAGTGCTGATTGTGGCGGTGGCGCACGTGGCGCCCCCCCCCTCTTTAGCCCCTGGACAGGCCCCAGTACTTTTACAACGGTTTGTACACCCAACACAACCTTCCCCTGGACCGAAGACTTTGAAGGTTCGTTTTTGCCCGCCTGCTGGACGAAAATTGTCCCACCGGAGAACGACATTACCCAAAGTTCCTCACAGGACCATACGACCGGATCAGGCTTTTCCGCAAGGTTTAGCTCTTTTAGTGGTTACAATGCCCCCGACTATAACCAATATCTGTTCTCACCTGCCATGACCATCGAAGAGGCAAACAGGATTTTGTCTTTCTGGTACAAAAAATTCAACAACTCTGACGAGTTGCTGGAATGGGGAATCTCAACAACGACAAACCCGAACGATTTTGTCTGGACGCCCGTCAGCCTGACAACCGACTGGCAACAGATGGTGGTTAATTTAAAACCCTGGGTGGGCCAGACTGTTTACATCGGCTTCCATTATTACGGTGATTACCTTTTTTATGTGTACTTGGATGATGTACAACTCAGTGCCACACCACCTGTCCCGGTATCCAACTGGGCCATCGTTATCGGCGTATTGTTGATCTCCGCTTTTATAGTTGTCCGTTTCAGGAAGAGAAGACTGGCCTAAAAAGCGAATAAATAGCACATCACAAAAAGCCATTTCCCCGCGAAGTGGCTTTTTTTTTAATTTCGTACTTTCCCTTTACACTCCCTTACGATGTGGGAAAGAGTGTGAAGCAAACACGCTTACACAAATTATTTTTCATGCAAAAATTCATTCTACTCCTGAGTGCAATGTTTCTGTTCATCCTGCCCATTGCGGCTGAAAATGAAAGAAGAGATGCTGATACCGCTACTGCCATGGAGCGTATCCGTCAGCACAACGAAGAAGGGAAAAGCCATTACCACAAGGGGGAGTTTACCGATGCCATGATCAGTTTTCTTGAAGCGCTGAACCTGGCCGAAAGCATCAATGACAGTGCTTTTATGGCAAAACTCCACTCCAACATCGGGGTGATCAACGACATGGTGGGCAACTATGCCGAAGCCCTGATGCATTACCAAAAATCCTTGCTTATTTACGACAAACAGAACAATATTAAAGGGAAAGAAAGTGTGCTGAACAACATGGGCGTGGTTTATGAAGAATTGAACATGCCGGAAAAGTCGCTCGAAAATTACTTTCTTGCCCTGCAAATTAAACGGCAGAAAGGTGATAAAAAAAGTATCGCCGGTACCTACAACAACATTGCCATCCTTTACGAAAATTTCCTCGACGACACAGACAGCGCTTATTATTATTACAAAGAGGCACTTGCCTATTATACGGAAGTTGCCGATGAACAGGGGATAGCCCTCATCAGCAGCAACCTCGGGATCATTCATTTGCGCAAAGGCGAGGTGGAACGGGCCCGTCAGTATATTGATCAGGCACTCGAAATATTTACCCGTATGGGAAACACGGCCGAAGTGGCAAGTGCCCTCTACTTTCAGGGCAAAATATGTCAGGCAGAGAACATTGATGAAAAAGCCCTTGACTATTTTCTGAAGGCCTGCAACCTGGCCGAACAGCACAACATAAAAAAATTGCTCTCGAGGGTGTATCTTGATTTGGCCCAGACGTACCGAAAACAAAACAATTACAAAGAGGCAATAGCGGTCTATGAGAAATACATGGAGATAAAAGACCAACTGTTGGACATGGAAAAAATGAAACAGATTCAGGGCCTGGAAATGAGTTTTAATGTTGCCAAAAAAGAACAGGAAATAGCCTTGTTGAAAAACAAAGCCTCCATGAAATCCATCGAACTTCTTTGGGCCAAAAGAATGCTTTTTGCCCTGCTGCTGATCCTGATACTCGGGATTACCATTGCCATCTTAAACCGCCACAAAAACCTGCTCAAAAAGAAACAGGAATTGCTGCTGCTGCAGTCAAGGCTTTTCCGCTCGCAAACCGCACCCCACTTTATTTTTAACTCGCTGATGTCGATACAGACCTTCCTGCTGGAGAAGAAAGTGGAAGAGGCATTGGAATACCTTGTTGATTTTGCCAGGCTGATCCGCAGCATCCTGCAAAATACCCGGAAAAGTTTCATCCCGCTCGACAAAGAAATCGAAACACTGAAACAGTATGTAAACCTTGAGAAACTGCGCTTCAGTGATAAGTTCGACGTAGATTTTCAGGTGCATGTTTCCGAACCCGAAGAAATCTTAGTCCCCCCCATGCTTGCCCAGCCCTTTATCGAAAATGCCGTGCGCCACGGGCTGTTGCCGGCCGAAAAAAAAGGCTTGCTGAAAATTTATGTTTCAGAAGCGGATAATATGCTGGTGCTGCTTATCGAAGACAACGGCATTGGAAGGCAACAAGCAGCTTTAAAGAAAAAGAACAAAGCCCATAAATCGATGGCCATTGAAATTACAAACGAACGTGTCCGCGTCATGACAAAGAGGTTCAAAAAAAGGATTTCTTTTCAAATTGAAGATTTGACAGACGCACAGGGCCGGGCTGCCGGGACAAGGGTGGTTTTTAAAATGAGCCTGAAATAATCCGCACGTTTTGTTATTTTTGTGGAAAACCCAACAACACAATCAGGATGCTAAAAGTCGTTGTGATAGAAGATGAACCCAGGACAAGGGAGGCCATTGTAAAAATGGTCAACCAGAACTGCCTGACGGTCAAAGTGGTTGCCGAGGGGAAAGACATCCGTTCGGGCCTCGAAGCAATCCGGGTTTTCGGCCCCGACATCCTCATTATCGATATTGAACTGTCCGATGGCACGGCATTCGATTTGTTAAAAAAAATCGACGACATCCGTTTCCAGGTCATTTTTGTTACCGCCCACGAAGGGTATGCCTTGCAGGCCATTAAATTCAGCGCTTTCGATTACATTTTGAAACCTTTTAAAGTGAAAGAGCTTACCGATGCCGTGAAGCGGGCAAAGGACAAAGTGGTCAAAGAAAAATCGGAAGCTTCCATCGAAACCCTGCTCAACCACATCGACAACACGGAAGACAAAAAAATTGTTCTGAAAACCCTTGACGACATTCACCTGGTTAAAGTAGTGGATATTATCCGCTGCGAAGCCGATTCGAGTTACACCCATTTCCATCTCAAAGATGGCTCTTGTCTTACCGTTTCGGGCAACCTGAAGGGTTTTGAGGAAATGTTGGGCCCTTATCGCTTTTTCAGGGTACACCATTCGCACCTCGTCAACCTCAATGAAGTGAAAAAATTTCAACGTGCTGCCGGCGGGCAGGTGCTGATGACCGACGACAGCAAAATCCCGGTTTCAACGCGCAAAAAAGAACGGCTGATCGAAAAGTTCAAGACGCTGTAACTTTTCCAAAGTTCCAAACTTTGGAAAAGTTGAAAAGTTCCAAACTTTGGAAAAGTTGAAAAGTTCCAAACTTTGGAAAAGTTGAAAAGTTCCAAACTTTGGAAAAGTTGAAAAGTTCCAAACTTTGGAAAAGTTGAAACAAGTAGCTGATCCCTGCCATTTTCCGCTCTGTCAACCCCCGGGGCCCGGCGCCGGACAGAAAGCAGGTTTTTGCCGGAAAATACACCACTGAAAACAGCTTTGCCCGCATCGCCCCAGCGAACTGCCCAAACACTTATGCGTTGTACCTTATCACTTATTGCCTGTTTCCTGACACTTATGAATCCGATACGTATAAAGTGCTTGTAAAGGTCTGAACTTTATATTTTTACGCCCGTATAGCTGTCACTTTTTTTTGGGATGGTGTTGCAGCTGATTGACCAATCTTTTAAGAAGAATATTCAATAAATAAAATACTCATCAAAATGTATTCATTATGAAACGAAAATTTACGCTTTTAGGATTTCTTGTTTTCCTGTTTTTCGGCTTAAACACGAACACCTTTGCGCAGGGCGACAATTGCGCAACAGCCGTAGTTGTTACACCGGGCACATATGTTGCTGACGGCCCCTCAGCAGGTGCTGGAGCAGCCAATATTTGTTTTACCGGCGCCACCAATGCCGACTGGTACTCCTACACTCCGGCAGCGGATGGTACGATGACCATTAGTTCTTGTGGCGGAGGTGCCGACACAAGGCTGTCAGTTTATACAGGAACTTGCGGGGCATTAGTATGTTATGTCAGCAATGACGACTTTTGCGATTTAGGTAGTGGCAGCGCTTGGGCTTCCGAAGTTTCCGGAGTTGCCGTAACCGGCGGAACAACCTATTACATTGAGTGGGACGACAGATGGTCAACAGCAGGCTTTACCTGGACACTGACCTATACACCGCCCCCGACCTGTCCAGCACCCACAGCCCAAATCGAAACGAATATTACAACCACTTCGGCCGACCTGGGCTGGACAGAGAATGGTAGTGCCACCACCTGGCAAATTGAGTGGGGAACGACCGGTTTCGTACAAGGTGCCGGAACACTGGTTGTTACAGCCAGTAACCCTTATTTGCTTAGTGGTTTATCTGCCGCAACTACCTACGACTGGTATGTCCGCGCTATTTGCGGGGTTGGGGATACCAGTGCGTGGACCGGGCCAAGTACGTTTTCTACGGCTTGTACCATCGTAAACACATATCCATATCTTGAAACCTTTGATGGAATGGCGGCAAGCAGTCCCGGTTTTGTTTGTACACCGGATGGCAGTGTTCCGTTGACCTGCTGGTCTAATTTTGTTGGTGAAGATATTGACTGGGACCTCATTTCCGGTGCAACGGGTTCAAGCAATACAGGCCCAAGCGATGATGTGACAGGCGGGGGCAAATACCTCTATACAGAAACATCTTCATGTTATAGTAGTACAGGAACAGTACTTAGCCCCGAATTTGATTTGTCATCGTTAGCGCTGCCCCAACTACTTTTTTATTACCATATGTATGGAGCTACAATGGGTACAATGTCGGTGGATTATACAACTGACGGAGGTGCTACATGGACGCAAATATGGACGCTAAGTGGTGACCAGGGTAATGCATGGATACAAAAAGGAATTGTATTGTCTTCCCTGATTGGTGAAACAAGTGTTCAATTCAGGTGGGTCGGCTTAACAGGTACTTCATTTACATCCGATATGGCCTTCGACCAGGTTGAGGTAAAAGAAGGGCCAACCAATCCGATTTTTGGAATTACGCCCGGAAGCCCTTATAATTTTGGCGAATGTCCGCTGAACAATTATTCAGCTGCCTATTATACCCAGACTTTTACTGTAGAGAATGTTGGTGGAGGCACATTAACAGTAAGTAGCACCGCTTTATCGGGAGGTGATGCAGCTGAATTTTCACTGGCAGACACAAATACCTATCCGAAAAACTTAGGTCCCGGCGAAACACTGGCCTTTGATGTCAGCTTTGGTCCCACGAGCATGGGAGCGAAAACAACAACCCTCGTGGTGAATGACAACAGTAAGGCTGTCAATAATATTATCCTGAACGGCAATGCCTATGTAGCGCCCCCACGACAACTGGCGGGTACCCCCACGGCAACACCATCTGTTGACCTGACATGGGAAATCCCGTTACCCGAAGGAGAGATCAGGTATGATGACGGAACAGTTGAATCATGGATGTGGGTTGCTGATCCTTCATCGACCTTAGAATATTTTTACACACGCTTTAATGCTCCCGTGGCCGGCAACCTGAATTATGTTGCAGTTTTTAACAGTAATTCAGCAGCAGGAACGAACTGGGAGTCAATTATTGTTTGCCCGGATGATGGCTTTGGCAATCCCGATTTGGCAAATCCCCATGAAACATTTGCCACGCCGGCAGTCAATTCAACAACAGGTGAGTGGAACTTATTACAGTTAACAACACCAGTTGGTTTGGCCTTTGATGAAGTATTTTATGTTTTAACCCAATGGCCTGCCGCCAGTTCAACAGGACCGTTTGTGGGTGTCGACACCGATAATTCATCAGGCCGCTGCGCCTGGTCGAATGATGGCGGAGCAACCTGGAACGCCTGGGGTAACAACTTTATTATGCGCGGCTATATGAGTTCTCCGAAAGCTCCTTTTGTTGAAATAACTGCAGGGCCGCCGGTTGCCGGTACAGAGAACCTGCCTGTTGTGGCGATCAATAGAGAAGAGATAAAAGGAGAGGCTGATCAATCTGCAAAAACCGGCCTGACTTTTCCTGTACCCGGAATCAATAGCCCGGCTGGTGCTTCAAGGTCTTTTTCCAGCTATAAAGTTTTTCGCGGAACAGCTACAGGTGTTTACGACACTTTCTTTTCAGGCATTGCCACAAACAGTTATTCTGATGGCACAATAGCCCCCACAACAACTTATTTTTACGCGGTAACAGGTGTTTATACAGGTGGTGATACTTCTGCCTTCTCCAATGAGGTGCAGGTAACAACATTCGCTTCCTGCCCGGCACCGACAGCACAAGTAGAAACCAACGTTACAGCCACCTCGGCCGACCTCGGCTGGACAGAAAACGGCAGCGCAACTACCTGGAACATCGAGTGGGGGCCAACCGGCTTTACCCAGGGCAGCGGCACCATGATTACGGGGACTACAACCAACCCGCACAGCCTTACCGGCTTAACGGCAGCTACCACTTACGACTGGTACGTACAGGCCGATTGCGGTGGCGGCTCGCTGAGTCCATGGACCGGGCCAAGTACCTTTACTACGGCTTGTCCGGCTTCTACCGCAATACCTTATTTCGAGAACTTTGATGCGGTTACAGCCCCGGCTTTCCCTCCCTGTATGACAGTGGAAGATGTAAATGCGGATACTTATACATGGGAAACAAGCACTACTTCCTTAAGTGCACCCAATGCCGCTAAGGTTGGTTACAATTTAGATGGGACCACACCTATGGATGACTGGTTCTTTACCGAAGGCCTGCAACTAACCGGGGGTGTTACTTATGAAGTATCATTTGCTTATGCAGGACAGAGCAGTACATATCCTGAAAAGTTAGCCGTTGACTGGGGAACTGCTGCCAATGCAGCATCCATGTCAGGAACCCCTATCTTTGATAATAATAATATTCTTGGAGGCTGGTATGCCGGAAGTGGGTCATTTACACCTGCAACTACCGGCACCTATTTTGTCGGTTTCCACGGCTACAGCGATGCCAATATGTGGAACCTCTATGTAGATGATGTTAAAGTGCTTGAGCAGGTGGCAGCAACAACCTGGGCGGGTACCGTTGACAATGACTGGGACACGCCGGGCAACTGGTCGGCCGGATTGCCCTCAACAACAACCGATGTAACCATCCCTACGGGTCTGACAAATTATCCTACCCTGGCTTCTGCCACTACCATTGGCAGTCTGTTGGTTGCTTCTGATGCCACCGGTGATGCCTCCATATTGAATGACGGCTTATTGGTTGTATCGGGCAATGCCACCGTCCAGCGTTACGTTACCGGCGGTGTGTGGCACAACATTTCTGCCTCTGCCCAGGGCCAGACCCTGAACAGTGTGTATTTTGGCGGCACACCCGAAGTTTGGTTAACACACTACAACGAACCCACCAACACCCGGACCTACCTGACTGCCCTCACCGATCCCATGGATCCGGGCGCCGGTTTTGAAATCTGGG
>JAKIVD010000045.1 GCA_021647205.1 Bacteroidales bacterium
TTTTGACGTTTTGTTGGTTTGACGGTTTGACGGTTTGGCGGTGTGACGGTTTGATGGTTTGATGGTTTGATGGTTTGATGGTTATACTGTTTGACGGTTTGATGGTTTGATGGTTTGATGGTTTGATGGTTTGATGGTTTGATGGTTTGACGGTTTTATTTCGCCAAACGGATGCCGGTGTATTGCCATCTTTCCCAGGGGTGGAAGAAATTCCGGTAAGTAAATCGCCGGTGTCCTGGTGAAGTGGCAACGGATGCACCACGCAGCACCATTTGGTTCACCATGAATTTCCCGTTGTATTCCCCCACAGCACCCGCTGCTTTTTGATAAGACGGATAGGGAAGGTAAGCGCTGGAGGTATGTTCCCAGCGTTGTCCCCATCGGAAATTACCGCAAGCGGCTTCCCATTCAAATTCGGTGGGCAGGCGCAGGCCTTTCCAGCCGGCGAAAGCAAAAGCTTCGTAAAAACTAACGTGTTTGAGCAGTGCATCCGACTCTATTGGTTTAAAGCCGGACAGCGTATAGTTCATCCACTTTCCCCTGATTTTTAACCAGTAAAGTGGTGCTTCAATCTTGTTTTCGTTGATCCAGGCCCAGGCTTCATCATGCCAAAGGTTAAAATCTTTGTACCCGCCATCTTCGACGAATTCGAGGTATTCGGCATTGGTGACCAGACGGTCAGCTATCTGAAAACCGTGCAGGTACACCTTGTGCAAGCCCAGTTCGTTGTCATAACAAAAACCATTCCCCCGGTGCCCGATTGGGTAAATGCCTTCAGTTGTATTAATAAAATTCATTTCCCCGGTGGTCATGTCCTCCTCATTAAAAGGGAGCTTTTCGGAATACTTTGGAAACAAAGGGTTGTGTGCAAAAGTGTATTTGAGATCCGTCCAGAACAACTCCTGGTGTTGTTGTTCGTGCTGCAGACCCAATTCGAGCAGGGCTTCCCAGCCAGCGGCCTCCGATTTATCAGCATTTTCAATAAATGCAAGCATAGCTGTATCCACGTATTTGCGGTAGGCATAAACTTCTTTCACGGTGGGGCGGGTCAAATCACCGCGCCGGTTCCGCTCCACCCTGTCGCCGGCATTGTTGTAATAGGAATTGAATAAAAAAGGGAAACGCTCGTCGTAAAGCCTGTAATCCGGAAGAAAATTAACGAGCAAAAAAGTTTCGAAAAACCAGCTGGTGTGCCCCAGGCTCCACTTCGGCGGGCTGGTATGCAGGGCAGCCTGTACAATGTAATCTTCGGTTTCCAGCGGATGAAAAATATCTTCGGTGTAAGCCCTGATTTTTTTATACCGCTCAGCAAGAAGTGGGACAGTCGTGTTCATGGGGACGATTGACGGAAGGATATTTGTTAAGGCCACAAATTTACTTTTTTAATTCAATTAACAATTGCCGGTTTTGGCTTTTACAAATAGTCGAAGCAGGCCTGGAAACCTTACAATTGTTTAGTGCCTGGAGTACTTGGAGCGCCTTGAGCGTCTGGGAGGACGTGTTTAAAATGAGTTTGGTCAGGGTGGCAGCCGATGTTCTTCCTGTCTTCCGTCCGTGCATCCATCCTGCATCCTGTATCCCGCATCCTATGTCCTGTATCTTTCATCTTTAATCCTGCATCCCGTTGCTTCCAATCTTTCTTTACTTTTGGGCGCTTGAACACAAATGTAAAAACAGATGCACCTTCACGAATTCATCGTATTTACGGGATTTCTGGTACTCGTCCTGTTTTTACTTTTTCTTGACATTGGTGTTTTTAATAAAAAGAGCCACGAAGTCAGTTTTCGTGAAGCCCTGGGTTATACCGTGCTTTGGGTTTCTCTGGCGCTGGTTTTTTGGGGCCTGATTTATTTCTTTGGCGACAAAATCCACGCACCACAGAACCTTGAAGAGCTCCAGGTTCTGGTTGAACGATATAGCCATCCCATCCATTTAACTGATAATTTTGAAGAATCGCTGGGCATTTACCGGCGCAACCTCGGGCTTGAGTTCATTACCGGTTACCTCATCGAGTATTCGCTTTCGGTAGACAACATTTTCGTGATGCTGATGATTTTCTACTCTTTTGGCGTGCAGAAAAAGTACTACCACCGCGTTTTGTTCTGGGGTATCCTCGGCGCCATTGTCATGCGGTTCCTGTTTATTTTTGTCAGTTCAGCCCTCATTCAGCACTTTTCCTGGGTGCTTTATCTCTTTGGTGCTTTGTTGGTTTTTACAGGAATTAAAATGTTTCTGGACAGAAACAAACAGCACAAGATTGACACCAACAGTCACCCGGTTATTCGTTTTGTATCGCGGTATTTTTTGGTGGATGACAGCTACCAGGGTTCGCGGTTTTTTATTCGGAAAGACGGCAGAACTTACATTACAGGTCTTTTCGTGGTGGTGCTGGTCATCGAGTTTACAGATGTGATTTTTGCCATCGATTCGGTTCCCGCCATTTTCTCCATCACCAAAGACCCCTTCATTGTTTATTTCTCCAACATTTTTGCCATCATCGGTTTGCGCTCTTTATTTTTCCTTGTGATGAACCTGGTGGAGAAATTCCGCTACCTGAAGGTTGGGCTGGCAGTGCTGCTGATTTTCATCGGGATGAAAATGTTGCTGCACCACTGGCTACCGCTCACCACGATGCAATCGCTGACAGTAGTGCTGGGCATTCTTGTTGTGAGTATTTTATTTTCGGTTGTTTTTCCGGGGCGAAGGGCGGCGCCCTGACCTGAGGTCAGGGAAACTGAGGAGTTATTTTTTCATTTCTGCAAAATATTTTTCCAACAGCTTTTGAGCAGCTTCGTAGGGCGAAAGTTTTCCCTCTGTGATTTGTTGCTTGTAGCCTTTAACCAGCCCCTTGATAGCTTCGTTCTCAAAAAAAGCAGAACTTAGACTTTGGTTGATGCTTTCCCTGAGCAGGAATAAATCCTGTTGCTGACGGTGTTTGTCAAACCAGCCGTTTAGCCGCATCAATTTCACATAAGTTTCAATCTGTTCCCAAACCGCATCAAGACCGGTCCTGAATACGGCAGAGGCCGTGATGACCTGCGGTGCCCAGCCGTTGGCCAGGGCGGGAAAAAGGTGCAGGGCATTTTCATATTCTTTTTTCGCCAGTCCGGCTTTGCGCACATTATCGCCATCGGCTTTGTTGATGACAACCAGGTCGGCCATTTCCATGATACCGCGTTTGATGCCCTGCAGTTCGTCGCCGCCACCGGCAAGCATCAGCAAAAGAAAAAAATCGACAATTTGAGCCACCGCCGTTTCCGACTGGCCAACACCCACGGTTTCAACAATGATGAAGTCAAAGCCGGCCGCTTCGCAAAGGATGATTGATTCGCGGGTTGCACGTGCCACACCGCCCAGTGTGCCGGAGGTGGCCGAGGGCCTCACAAAAGCACCGGGATGGGTGCTCAAAGCTTCCATCCGGGTTTTGTCGCCGAGGATACTGCCCTTTGTCCGGGTGCTGCTGGGGTCGATGGCCAGCACAGCCACCTTCTTTCCCCGAGCAATCATTTGCAATCCAAAAGACTCGATGAAGGTGCTTTTCCCTGCTCCCGGCACACCGGTAATCCCAAGCCTGACAGACTTTCCCGAATAAGGCAGGCAGAGGTTTATCAGCTTGCGTGCGGTTTCTTTTTCCCCAACCAGTTCACTCTCAATAAGTGTGATGGCACGCCCCAGCATACTGCGGTTGCCGGCACGGATACCTTTCAGGAAGGCCTCCGTCGAAGGTTTCTCTTTTTTGAAGCGGTGAAGCCCGGTGGACAATTCCGGGTTCAGGTTCGATGGTTGCGTAACCCCCGGTTGAACCCTTAGTGCTGAATTGTCTTTTGGGTATATTTTTTTTGACATGCCCATTGAAAATTGGTTACAAAGATAGGAATTGCCGGCGGATGCTGAAAACCCGGTTCGAAAGTTTGCCTCAGCAGATTGAGCGGCAAAAAAAAATCAAAAATAATTTGGTAAGTTAAATAATTCTTTACTTTTGCACCTCGTTTTTAACTAAACATTCCTCCTTAGCTCAGTTGGTTAGAGCACCTGACTGTTAATCAGGGTGTCCTAGGTTCAAGTCCTAGAGGAGGAGCAATAAAACCCGGTCTGACGATTGGGTTTTTTCGTTTTATGCGATGCCAACCTACAGTGTTTACATTCTTTATTCTGAGAAATCTGACATTTATTATGTCGGTCAGACAGCCAATGTGCAAAGACGTCTTACTGAACATAACGACCCCCTCAACAACTCTTTTACTTCCAAACACCAGCCCTGGGTGCTGAGCGCATCATTTGAAACAGGAACTGACAGGGCGGTAGCAATAAAGATTGAAAGGTTCATCAAAAAACAAAAGAGCAGAAAATTTATTGAGAAATTGATTGAATCCCCAATGGACATAAGATATATTGATCAGTTGGTTAGAGTCCCGAGGTCTCGGGATTAATCAGGGTGTCCCAGGTTCAAGTCCTAGAGGAGGAGCAATAAAACCCGGTCTGACGATTGGGTTTTTTCGTTTTATGCGATGCCAACCTACAGTGTTTACATTCTTTATTCTGAGAAATCTGACATTTATTATGTCGGTC
>JAKIVD010000035.1 GCA_021647205.1 Bacteroidales bacterium
CCTGATACCACAACAAAGATCAGGTTTACAGGCGACAACACTGCATTCGATGATGCGGGTGTCCAGTGGATTATCAATCCCTGGGACGAACTGGCCCTGACCCGTGCCGTTGAATTGAAAGAAGCCGGTGCGGTGGAGAAAATCACCGTTGCCAATGTGGGTACCAAAGCCACCGAACCTACTCTCAGGAAGGCCCTGGCTGTGGGCGCCGACGATGCCATCCGCATTGATGCCGAAGCCAAAGACGCCTTTTTTGTTGCTTCTCAATTGGCTGAAGTAGCCAAAGATTATGATCTGGTTTTGGCAGGTATCGAAGCCTCCGACTACAATGGTGCTGCTGTGGGCGGCATGCTGGCAGAAATGCTGGGGTTCAACTCGGTGTCGGCCATTTCGGGTATTCAAATTGAAAATGGGGAAGTCACCCTGAACCGCGACATTGACGGTGGCCACCAGACCATCGGCGTTGCCCTCCCTTTGGTTGCCATCGTTCAGAAAGGCATTGCCAAAGAGCCCCGAATCCCCGCCATGCGCGGCATCATGATGGCACGTAAAAAACCGCTGAGTGTCGTTCCGGCCATCGATGCCCACGAGAAAACTTCTTATGTCAGGTTTGAACCCCCGGCACCCAAAGCCCCCTGCAAAATGGTGGAAGAAGAAAATGCGAAAGAGCTGATTCGGCTACTCCATGAAGAAGCGAAGGTGTTGTAATGGTTAGATGGCTGGATGGTTGGATGGCTGAATAGATGAAACCTTAAAAAACAATAGAAAAATGGAAAAAAATTATTTAAAGTTTGATTCGGTGGATGCTTATAAAACAGCTTTCGATCTGAGTAATTATATTTGGAAAATAGTTATCAAATGGGATAGTTTTACTAAGTCCACTGTTGGAAGACAATTGGTTACATCAGCAGATTCCATTTCAGCTAATGTGGCCGAAGGTTTTGGAAGGTATCACAAAAAAGACAAAGTCAAGTTTTACCGATACAGCAATGGTTCCTTATTGGAATCGATGGATTGGATAAATAAATCAAAATACTGGGGACTAATTACTCCTGAAGAGTTTGATTTTATCCGCTCCGTGCAGGATAAGTTGCCTTATGAATTAAATCGGTTGATACAATACACAAACCAAAAGCTAAAGTATTAATATCAATTTAACCATCAAGCCATCTGACAGTCAAACAATCAAACAGTCAAACAATCAATTAAACAGAAAATTAACATAAAACATAAAAAAATGTCAATACTAGTATATACAGAAAACTGGGATGGAAAATTCAAGAAGTTGAGTTTTGAGTTGGTTTCTTATGCCGATGCCATCGCCAAAGAATCAGGAACAACAGTTACCGCCCTTTCCATTGGAAATGTAGCCGATGACGAATTGAACAAACTGGGCAATTACGGGGCTTCCAAAATATTAAATGTGAACGACGACCGCTTTGCCGACCTCGATAACGGGGCCGTAGCTGCTGCCGTGGCCGAAGCTGCAAAAAATGAAGATGCCAATGTTGTTGTTTTTGCACACAACAACCTTGGGAAAGCCATTGCCCCACGGGTATCTGTTAAGCTGAACGGCGGTCTGGTTTCGGGTGTTACAGCGCTGCCGCTAAGTGTGAACCCTTTTGTTTTGCAAAAGAAAGTGTTTACAGGAAAAGCTTTTGCCAATGTACAGGTGAATGCCGACATAACCGTGCTCACGCTTGCACAAAATTCGTTTGAGTTGGTTGAAGACAACAAAGGCGCAGCCATCGAAACCTTCAGCCCGCAGGTGAGTGATTTTGCCACTACCGTGAAAGACACCCGGAAAATTACCGGAAAAGTACTGTTAACCGATGCTGAAATTGTAATTTCGGGTGGCCGTGGCATGAAGAGCGGCGACAACTGGGGAGAAATTGAAGAACTGGCCGATTTGCTCGGCGCCGGACTGGCCTGCTCGCGTCCCGTTTCTGACGAAGGCTGGCGTTCGCACGACGAACATGTCGGGCAAACCGGAAAAATTATTGCACCAAACCTTTACATTGCACTGGGTATTTCAGGGGCCATTCAGCACCTTGGCGGCGTCAGCTCTTCCAAAGTAATTGTAGCCGTGAACAAAGATCCCGAAGCCCCCATTTTTGAGGCTGCCGACTACGGCATTGTGGGTGATGTTTTCAAAGTGCTCCCACAATTGATTGAGGGTGTGAAAGAGATGTAAAACAACCTTACCAGAAACAACCTTCCGGCGTCCGCAGGACGCTGAAAGCGTTGTTTATAGTGAGCAAACGTTTCCAGTGGCAGGGCGCATTTTGATAACAGACTCTTCCGGGAGCGATGCACGCCGGAAGGTCTTTTGAAACCAAAATCCCGCTAATTGTGCAGGCTTCTTTGTTATTTAGAATGTCCAAAAACTAAGCCGTTCCGGCGGATAACCAATTCCGGTCTTGATTTATTCATCATTTTTGCATCAGGTATTCATCAAAAAAATTCTCTTGTGAAAAAATATCTCCTGTTTTTCAGCGCTTTTGTTTTCAGCTTAAGCATTACATCACAAACCTACAAACCGGCCATCGACAGCCTGATTCAAAAAGTTAACCAGGATTCGCTGGCGTCTTTCGTCAGGATACTTTCCGGCGAGGATTCGGTTTACGTCAACGGACAGAAGGTACTGATCAAAGGAAGGGTTTACGATGACAACGATCTTGCCGAAGATTACCTTTTTGAAAAGCTGACCTTCTACGGACTCTCGCCTGTGAAACAAAGTTTCCGCATCAACGGCACCAATGTTTACGCCACGAAATACGGCACGGCCAATCCCGATGAATATTACCTCATCTGTGCCCACTACGATGCCGTTACGGATTATTGCGCCGATGACAACGGGAGTGGCACGGCAACTGTGCTGGAAGCCGCCCGCCTGATGTCGACGATGAACTTTTCTTATTCGCTTGTTTTTGCCTTTTGGGATGAAGAAGAAATTGGCCTGTTTGGAAGTGCGTTTTATGCCTGGGCAGCAGCGGGTGATGGAATGGATATTCGCGGCGTGGTGAACATTGACATGATTGGCTGGGACAGCGATAACGACGGCCTGGTGGAAATTCATTCCGATTACAATAGCGAATCAATGGACATCAGCGATACCATGATTGAGGTGAACAGCGCCTACGGGCTTTCGCTCTTACCTGCTGAAAAAAGGCCAGGTACGGGAGCCAGTGATCATGCCAGTTTTTGGGATTATGGATACGGCGCCGTACTGTTAATAGAAGGCTATTGGAGTGGCGATTTCAACCCTTATTACCATTCCACCGAGGATAGAATTAGCAGATTTAATATTCCCTATTTTCACAAAGCTGCACAACTTGCCATCGGCTCGACGGCCACACTGGCTGTTGTTGATGAAACCGTGAACATCAACAATATCGGTTCCCCTTCGGGAAATATTTCCCTTTCCAACTATCCCAATCCCTGCAACGAACAAACAACGATTGCATTCAATTTACCCGGAGATCAAATGGTTCAAATCAGCCTGCTCAATGGAATGGGGCAGCCGATCAACAACATTGTAAACAAACAACTTGACAAAGGCAAACACAGATTCCAACTGGACACTTCCGGGCTTCCCACCGGGATTTATGTGGTTTTGCTTAAGGGCACGGGGTTCCGTACTACAAGAACAATTGTAGTCGCCAGGTAGTGAATTAATAACTGCCATCCTCAATTCTTCATACAACGCAAACTGAAACCGTAACCACTGTTGTAATTGGTATGGCGGTAAACCTTGTTCCTGGTATTGCGCAGACTGCGGAACTTGCCCTTATAGGTTCCGGTTCCCGTTGAGGTCCAGAAATAGCCGTCTGTACCTAAATCGTAAAAAGGCCCATCGGTGTAGCGATGACCACCGGGTAGCGCTGAAAAACCACTGGTGTTCGAGCCGTTCCCTCCAGCGTTCCACCCGGAAGTATTTTTGAGTTCATCTCCTTCGGTTGTGCCCCTCCATAAAGTTGCATTAGCCTGTGCCGTGCTCATGCCAAGGAATACTTCCATGGTTTTCCATGCCGAGTCAGAAGGAATGTGCCAACCGGCAGGGCATATTCCCTGTACACTGTCTGTGGTTGTGTAGCCCATCACTTCATCCCATTGGTAAAGTCCGCCGGAAGTATCGCAATTCGCAGTGAGGTTGTCGTAGCAATATTTTTCAATGGTGTCGTTGTCCCAGCTATCTACATCATCCCAAATCATTATTCCGATATTCAAATTCTCACTCATCCAGCATTGGGTACCAATTTGAACTGTCGCGTACTTTTTCCCGTCGCGACTATCGTAAAGTGTATCACCACAAGTCCATCCGCCAATGGTGTCGGTCGAGGGGGTCCAGATGGAAATCCAGTTTGTGCCATTGTAGCCATAAAAGTCGGACGAATCGGTGTTAAAAATCAAAAGTCCGGCAGCAGGATTGTTAATATTTTTTTGCTGGGTGGTGGTCAGTCTTGGCAGCAACAAGCCTTTGCTTGTACTTTTTACATCAAGCATGGCCGACGAATTTGCAGCACTGCCGTCGTTGTTGATGGCAACCTGTCCGTGCAGGTTTGGTGCAATTAAGAAGAGCAGCAAGGCAGTAATCGCAGTGAAAACTGTTGTAGAGGGTCTGCTTTTAAAGTCTTTTTGTTTCATATTCTTTTTGTTTTTAGGATTAATAAATAGGGTTATTGCATAATAATACAAGTTCTATTTGTTTTTTGGTTGAAATTTCTTTTACATTTTAATGCCCGGGATTCATCACCATTTCCCCTTGAAAAGGAAAATCTGAACTCTCATTTCTTAACATACAAACCTAAGATACCCCTAACAATTAAAACTTAATGTTATGGGGGAAAAGGTTGGAAGTTTAGGTTTGTTGAAAACAACAAGCCCGCAATATACAATAAAAATCTTTAATTGTCAAAAGCACAGCTTGTAAGCTTACTGAAAATACAAGAAAATCATTGTGGGTTTTTTCAAATGGCGGTCTTTACTTGTCATTCCGCTTTAGCTGCCAGGCAATTCAAATGCTGCTGCACAAACCTCAAATCGGTGTACGAAAAGTTATCTCCCAATTGATTTTTAGCTTCGGTCAGCGACAATTCACTATTCTTTTCGAAAAATGTAATGATGGTCTTTAATTTCTTTTCATCTACAAAATCAGCGACCGGTAATTCGCCCGTGCCAACATAATGGGCAAGATGCCCCAAAATGGTTGTTGGGGCAAAATCCCTTTCTTCTGCAATTTTCTTTACATCTTTGTGTTGCTGCCAAAGCTCAAAACTGATAAGTTTGGTATTCTTTTTGGGTTCTTTTTTCTGCAACTCCGGTTCAGCGATTGGGGTAATTTTCAGTTCATGATTCTGTCGAAAATTATTGATAAGTTCAAGGACCTCTTCCCCGTAACTTTCCAGTTTCCTTCTGCCAAAGCCATGAATCATTTTCAATTCTTCGAGGGTAGCCGGCGCCCGGTTGCTCAGTGCCCGCATGCTTTTTAACGAGACCACCATATAATGCGAGATCTCCAGTTCGGTAGCTTTTGCATCGCGCCAGTTTTTCAACAAATTATACAATTCGGGGTTGCTTACTTCCCTGCTGACGGGCAGCTTCTTCTTTCTTCCACTGGCCGTTGCCGAAGGGTTTTCGAGAGATGCTTTGGCTCTTTTCTCCAGATATTCTTTCACCACAAAACCATCGCTTACCGAAAGCAAACAAGCCATTTTGTATTTTGCTTCTTCCAGCAATCTGCCTTCTGCTTTTTCTGCCTTTTTCCTCACTTCTTTGTTATCGGTTTCCACAGAAAAAGCTTCCAGGCTTATTAAAACAATTTTTTGAAGCTGATCAGAAAAATACGCTGCCGCTTTTTTAATTCGCGCTTGCAAACCTGCATGCTGTTCCGCATTATTGTTCTCTTGAAGATACCATTTAATTTGATTCTGAAATTTCGCGGAAACGACAATAACATTTTTTCTAAATGGCTCTTTAATTCCTTCAACCAATGTAAGGGTGTCAGACTGAATACTGTTCCGGTTATCATAAAGTACATTGTAAAGCCCGAAAAGCAAATGCTGCAGTGGTTTGAATGTGAAGAGGTCGATCAACAACTTTTGTTGAAATAGGACTTTTGAGTCTTCGAGCCCCTTTTGGTCGGGCTGGCTTTGCTCCACAACTTTGTTAAAACCTTCGATGGAAGTGTCGCGTTTCAGGCTAAAAGGTGAAAAGGGAGTACTCAAAACCAGTCCTTCCAGCGTGCGGCAGCGACTTAAAGCAACATAAACCTGGCCATGTGCAAAAGCCGATTCGGAGTCGATGATGGCCCGGTCGAAAGTCAGTCCCTGGCTTTTGTGGATGGTGATGGCCCAGGCCAGTTTCAATGGAATCTGGGTGAAAGTGCCTTCCACCTCCTCTTTGATTTCTTTGCTTTGCTCTTCGATGGTATACTTTACATTCTGCCATTCGATGGGCCTGACAAAAATTTCTTCCGCATCTTCGGGGCACTGAACAACAACCTCATTTTCCACAAACCGGGTGACCACCCCGATTTTTCCATTGAAGTATCTTTTTTCGGGGTCGGGGTCGTTTTTTACAAACATTACCTGTGAACCCACTTTTAATTCCAGTTCGACTTCGGTGGGATACATATATTCAGGAAATTTCCCCAAAACACTGGCATTAAAACGCCGGGTTTTCACTTTCAGTTCTCCCAGTTTTTCTTCGTTGATGGCTTTGGCTTTGGCATTGTGCGTGGTGAGGATGATGTAATTTTCATCGCCGGCCTTAAAACCGGGTTTGTATCTTTCGTTCAGCAAGTCAATTGATTTCTGGTCGATTTGCTTGTCACGGATTTTATTCAGGATATCGATAAAATGGGGGTCGCGCTGGCGGTAAACATGTTGCAGGGTGATGGTAATGTAATTCGTTTTTTGCAAAGCAAGGCTGCTGAAAAAGAAAGCCGTTTTGTAATATTTTCGCAGCATGTTCCATTCTTCATCTTTCACTACCGGAGGCAATTGCTGCATATCGCCAATCATTAAAAGTTGAACACCACCAAAAGGCTGGTCGTTGCGTCTGAACCTTCTTAACTTTTCATCAATACTGTCCAGCAAATCGGCCCTGACCATACTGATTTCGTCTATTACCAACAGGTCGAGGCTTTTGATAATATTCCTTTTAAGTGTGCTGAACCGCATGCTTTTCTGTCCTTCTTTATCAGTATAACCGGGCACTTTGGGTCCGAAAGGAAGCTGAAAAAAAGAATGGATGGTTACCCCCCTGGCATTGATGGCTGCCACACCTGTAGGGGCCACAACAATCATGCGTTTAGGGGATTGTTCTTTTAAACTGTGCAGAAAAGTGGTTTTTCCGGTTCCGGCCCTTCCCGTCAGGAAAATATGCCTGTCGGTGTATTGCACAAAATCGTGGGCAAGTTGCAGTTCGGGGTTGTGGGTGATTTGTTCTTTCATCAGTTAGTTCAACTAAAGATGTAAAAATACGAAAACAAGAGAGACAGAAAAAGGTCTGCTGAAAACGAGATACTATCCCGAAAAGTGAACAGGCATCAGCCCACCCGGCTTCGTCTTGGCAGATTTAGGTCTACGCCGTCTTTTCCGGAGGTTGTTCTAACCTTTCAGGTTGAACGTTGATATTGTGATGGAGACCTGAAAGGTTGAATTCGGGGGAGCCTGTATTTTTAACCTTTCAAGTCCCCTGCCCACCGGCCGGCTTCGACTTGAAAGGTTAAGGGTGACAAAATATTGTAGGACTACACAAACAAAAACAAGCCCATCATCACCAACACCCCCAGGCCGAAACCGGTATAAACCTGGGCTTCGGTGTGGGCTTTTAGTTTAAGACGGGCAAATCCGGTGAAGCCGGCAACCAGGGCCAGTAAAAAAAGCATCAGCCGCAAATCGTAGTGAAAAGCAATGGCAAGGCCTGCAAATGTTCCAAACAGCCCTCCCATGGCCACCATGTGAATACTCAGCTTTTCGAAGTAATTTACCAACAAGCTAACCAAAACCAACAGCGTAGCCCCTATCATAAAAAAATTAAACAGGGTGGGCACCGGCCCTTGTTTTAAGAAGAAATACGTTAAATAATAGATGCCTGCCATTGTAATCAGCGGGAGAGCCCGTTCTTTTCGGTCTTTCATTTCCAGGCTTTTGATAAATCCCATTTTTAGATAGATAAAAAGAACAAGTGCCGGGAATACAAATGTGCATGTAAACACAAAAACCGGAACAAGATAACGATAGTTTACCGACAGGGAAAGGTTAAAATGGCTTGGAATATTAAACAGGAGCAATGCTGCAAAAGTGGGCATCAGCAAAGGGTGGAACAACACAGAAATCAGGTGGGCAAATTTTCTTTCCATCCCTACAATTCTTTCCTGAGCCTGGCAACCGGAATACCCAACTGCTCACGGTATTTGGCAATGGTACGCCGGGCAATGGGATAACCTTTTTCCTTTAACAACTTTGCCAGGTGGTCGTCTGTCAGGGGTTTCTTTTTGTTTTCCGCGTTGATTATCTCCTGAAGGATAATTTTGATTTCACGCGTCGAAACTTCTTCGCCGTCTTCTTTTTCCATGCCTTCGCTAAAAAAGCTTTTGAGCAGGAAAGTTCCGAAAGGGGTTTGCACGTATTTGCTGTTGGCCACGCGTGAAATGGTTGAAATGTCCAGCCCGACCATTTCGGCAATATCTTTTAAAATCAGGGGGCGCAACTTGGTGTCGTCACCGGTCATAAAATAGTCGTGCTGGTATTCCATGATGGCATTCATTGTGGTGTAAAGCGTATTTTGACGTTGCCGGATGGCTTCAATAAACCACTTGGCCGAATCAATTTTTTGTTTGACAAACGAAAAGGCTTTACGCTGTTCTTTACTTTTCTTTTTCTTGTTCAAATCGTTCCCCATTTTTGAAAAGTCATCGCTTACCCTGAGGTCTGGCGAATTCCACGAGTTCAATGACAATTCCAGCTTGCCACTCGTGTTGGTTATTGTAAAATCAGGGATAATATAATGGTTTGTCCGGCTTGTCTCGCTTAACGAGTTGCCGGGTTTCGGGTTTAATGTCAGTATTTCATCTATGGCCTTTTTGAGCTGGTCTTCGCTAATTTCGGCCCGCTTCATTATTTTGGCATAGTGCTTTTTGGTGAACTCATTAAAGTAGCGTTGAATAATTCTGATGGCCAGGTCTAAGGTTTCCGATGGGTTTTCCTTTTTCTTCCGTTCCAGTTGAATCATCAGGCATTCCTGCAGGTTGCGTGCCCCCACACCGGCGGGGTCAAAATCCTGTATTACCTTTAAAACTGCTTCAACTTCTTTTTTGTCTGTCTCGATATTCTGCGTAAAAGCCAGATCATCAACAATTGCCTCGGTCGATCTTTCGAGGTAACCAGAATAATCAATGTTTCCGATAATATAGAGTCCGATTTGAAGTTGATGTTCACTCAACTGCCTGATGCCCAACTGGTCTTTCAGCAAATCATGAAAACTGATCCCTGCAGCAAATGGGATTTCCTTGTGTTGGTCGTCGGGACTGTAATTGTTTGTCGTTAGTTTATAAGAAGGAATATCATCTTCAAGGTAATCATTTAAATCAAATTCATCATTTTCGTTGTTGTAATCATCCAGTTCTACGCTTTCCCCGGGTTCGTCCCCTTCCTGCCCCTCCACTTCGGCAAGCTGGTCCTGTTCTTCGGCCTCGGGGGCATCCACTTCGAGTGCAGGGTTTTCTTCAATTTCCTGTTTGATGCGTTGTTCTAAGCCCACAGCAGGTATTTGCAACAGTTTCATCAACAGTATCTGCTGCGGCGATAGTTTTTGTTGTAATTTGAGTTGGAGGTTTTGGGTCAGCATTTGTTTTAACTCGGTTAATCGAACCAGACAAATTTAAAACTATTTCTCAGGTGGCACGATTTTGGGTAGGTTTTTTTTAAAATACTTTTCCCGTAGTTTTGTTTTTTCTTTAACCGGAGACACAATCATTACCCGAATCAGGCAGCTTCCTGCCGTTAAAGTTGCATTATCGGCTTTTAAAATCATCGTCCAACAAATGCTTAGCCGTCAAAAAATTGAAGATTATTGTACTTTTACACAAAAAAACGATGAAACTGATTCTGTCATTCTTTGCTGTTTTACTCCTCTTACTGAGCAAACCGGGCCTAACTATAGCTAACGAAGTTAAAATACCGGTAACCGATACAATTCCACCCCCGCCACCTGATTCGCTGATTACTATTTCGGGCCCCACTGATATTTGTGTGAACGACACGGCTGTTTACACAACAGATATTCCACTGGGTTGTTCTTCAGATTGGTATGTTGACGGTGTTTTACAAGGTTCAGATTCAAGTTCTTTGCAGGTCGTCTGGACAGATGACGGTTTGTCCACCATCAGTTTATATTTTGTTTGTGATTCGGGCACAAGTTTTGTCGATTCGCTCGTCGTAACGGTTTATGTTTCACCTTTGAAGCCGGGTGATATTGGTGGCGACTCGGCAGTTTGTGAAAACACAACCCATACTTATTCCACAACGGTAGAGCCAAACGAAAGCTGTGAATGGTATGTAGCCGGCGAACTGCAATCTTCCACCGATACTTCTATGACTTATTCTTTCGGACCGGCAGGTGATTATTTAATAGAGGTGTATGCCGTAAATGTTTGCGGTACCGGGAGTCAGCGCAGTTTCTTAATGGTAAAGGCTGCCGGCCTTGCCCCCGAACCACCCGCGCCCATTGAGGGGCCAGATGAATCCTGTGTTGGTTTCACGGAAACCTACACCACGGAGATTGGCCCTGACGAAGATTGCCAGTGGAGAGTGGACGGTGTTGTTCAGGAAAGTACCGAACCTGTTTTGGAGGTAAGCTGGACAACAACGGGGGAACACGAAGTTGAAGCCAGGGCCGTTACCGACTGTGGGAGCAGCAACCCCACGAATTTACAGGTCGTGGTTTTTGAAACCCCGGTTGTGAACCTGGGAAACGATACAACAATTATTCAGGGACAAAGTATTATACTGGATGCCGGCAATAACGGAAGCTTGTATTTATGGTCAACGGGCGACACTACCCAAACTATTGTCGTAACAACATCGGACACCTACAGCGTGGATGTCAGCAATTTTTGCGGTGAAGACAGCGACACCATTCTTGTAGATGTTGTGGTAAGTGTACTGTCACCAAAGGAAACCTACAAACTTGTAGTTTTTGTAAACGGTAAGCGCTTGTTTGTTGAAACCCCTTCCCAAAATATGCTGCAGATGTACGTCGTCAACCTCTCGGGAAAAATAATATACAGTGGCAAGGGTGCTGAAAAAGTTGACCTTCCCGGAAGTGGCCTTTACGTTATAAAAATCAGGACCGACAAAGCTTTGTTCACAAGGAAAATACTGGTTTTCAGTAAATGATTCAGGCAATTGATGAACAATTGAAAATCTGTCACCACCGGTAACCCTGTGGAGTGTGTGTTTTTAAACCCACAAAAAACAAGCCTTTAAAATAATTAGAAACAAAAATTTGTGTATTGTATTTTTTTAGTATTTTTGCACCCCAAAATTGGCAGGAATAAAAAAACCAAAGAGCATGTACGCAATTGTTGACATAGCCGGACAGCAGTTTAAAGTTGAACAGGGACAAGAAGTCTTTGTCAACAGGCTGGAAGCAGAAGAAGGCACAAAACTCGAGTTCGGGAAAGTCCTCCTGGTAGATAACGACGGTAAGGTAAAAGTCGGTACCCCTTTAGTAAAAGGGGCAAAGATCAATGCCAAACTCATCAACCACCTCAGGGCCGACAAAGTAACGGTCTTCAAAAAGAAAAGAAGAAAAGGCTACCAAAAATCAAACGGTTTCCGTCACGACCTGAGTAAAGTTTTGATTGAAAAAATTAGTGTTTAACCCGCCTGCCCGCCGGCAGGCTTGAAAAACTTAAAGAAATGGCTCATAAAAAAGGAATGGGTAGCTCCCACAACGGACGCGAATCGGCAAGTAAACGATTGGGGGTAAAAATATATGGAGGTGAATTTGCTAACGCAGGAAACATCATCATCCGTCAAAGAGGGACAACACACAACCCCGGCCTGAATGTAGGTATGGGAAAAGACCATACGCTTTTTGCGCTAATCGATGGCACTGTTGAGTTCAGGAAAAGAAGGAACAACAAATCTTTCGTAAGTGTTATCCCACCGCAGGTGGAAAAACCCGATGTTGAAGAACCTGTCAAAGTTGTTGCCAAAGAAGAAACCGCCGCCCCAGCAACTGGTGAGGTGACAGAAGAAGAAAAATAGAGGATTTAATTCCCATCCGGACCCGGCTTGTGCACTACAGGCCGGGTTTTTTTTGTATACAATGTTCACACTTTCACCAGGTAGCGCAAGTCTGACTGGCAGGCCTGGGTGTGTGGTCTTGCGCAATTCCCGTCCACGCTCATGCCTGTCCGCATGCTTCGAAAGGACAGGGGTTTGTTTGATGGGTTTTTTCACTGCTGCCGCACCAACCGCTGCATTGGGCTTCGAACCAGCAAGCTTGCTTCTTAAAGGTGGATGGCTGCAACGGCTAAACTTTATAAATAGTTCTGCCAGGCTGTACATTAAAATACTTCTCCATTACCTGCCCTAAAAAAAGTAAATTTGCCAAAATTTTTAAGCAATGCTTCAACTTGATTTTTTAAGAAGAAACAAAGAACTGGCGGTTCAGCGCCTGGCAGTTAAAAACTTTGAAGCCACCCGGCTGATTGATGAAGTAATTGAACTGGACCAAAGCAGGAAGAATACGCAAAAGGAGCTTGACGACATGCTGGCCAAAGCGAACCGGCTGGCCAAAGAAATAGGTCAGTTGTACAAAAACGGGCAACACGAAAAAGCGGAAGAAAGCAAAATAGCGTCCACACGGCTGAAACAGGAAACCAAAGAACGGGAACGGCAACTGGCGGAAACCATCACCCGGCTGAATGAAAAACTCATCGAACTGCCCAACATTCCGCACGCCTTGGTACCTCCCGGGAAATCCGACGCCGACAATGAATTGGTTTTTGAAGAAGGTGAACTGCCCGAACTACCCGAAAAATCCCTTCCCCACTGGGAATTGGCCTCCAAATACAAGATCATCGATTTCGAGCTCGGCAGCAAAGTTACCGGTGCCGGATTTCCTTTTTACCGCGGAAAAGGCGCCCGCCTGCAACGTGCCCTTATTAACTTTTTTCTGGATGAAGCGATTGCTGCCGGTTACCTCGAATACCAGCCACCACTTCTCATCAACGAAGCATCGGGATATGGAACCGGTCAATTGCCCGACAAAGAAGGGCAGATGTATTTTGTGGGAGAAGACAATTTGTACTTAATTCCCACGGCAGAAGTACCCATTACCAATATTTACCGCGATTCAATATTGAAAGAAACGGAGCTTCCCATAAAAAATGTGGCCTATTCCAATTGTTTCCGGCGCGAGGCCGGGTCCTATGGAAAAGAAGTTCGCGGACTAAACCGGCTGCACCAATTCGACAAGGTGGAAATTGTTCAGGTTCAGCATCCCGATAAATCTTACGAAACCCTCGAACTGATGAAAGATTATGTTTCCGGACTGCTTCGGAAACTGGAACTGCCTTTTCGTATTCTCCGGCTTTGTGGTGGCGACCTGAGTTTTACCTCGGCGCTGACCTACGACTTTGAGGTTTATTCGGCTGCCCAAAAACGATGGCTCGAAGTTAGTTCGGTATCCAATTTTGAGGCTTTCCAGACCAACCGCATGAAACTCCGTTTTAAAAATGCTGATGGTAAAATCCAACTGGCGCACACCCTGAATGGCAGTGCGCTGGCCCTTCCGCGAATTGTTGCTGCCCTGCTCGAAAACAAGCAGGACGAAAACGGCATCGTTATTCCAAAAGCCTTGCAACCGTACACCGGATTTACAAGAATTGATTAAACATGCAACGGCTGCGAACATTTGGGTTTTTTTTCTTGCTACTGGCTGCGACCAGCATCTGGCCGGCATCTGCTTTTTCCCAAAACAACCAGATGATCAGGTTACAGCCCAAACAGCCCCCGCAAAACAAACAATCCTCGAAAGAGAAGCTGGCGCTCAGTTACTACCGCAGCAAAGAGTACCGGAAGGCTGCGGAATTGTTTGGTCAGCTTTATGCTGAAAATCCCCGTCAGTACTACTACACATTTCTGTTCAATTCCCTGTTGGCCCTCAAGGAGTACAAAAGTGCCGAAAAGGTGGTGAGGAAGCAAATAAAATCAAGCCCCGGGTCCACACGCTATCTTATTGACCACGCCTATGTTTTAAAGTTGACGGGCAACAAAAAGAAGTCAGATAAAATTCTGGCCGACCTGATAAAACAGGTACCCGACAACCGTGCGCTCGTTATTCAGCTGGCCAATGCCATGCAGTCGAAGGGCTTTAGTGAAGAAGCCCTGATTGTTTTGCAAAAAGCAAGGGAAACACCGGGAATGGAATACGCTTACGCCCTCGAGATGGCCAACCTTTACCAGTACAACGGCGATTACGACAAGATGTTTGACGCATACCTGGATTACCTTGATAAAAGCCCGCAGGAAATGCAGCGCGTCAGAAACCGCCTGCAAAGTTTGATGCGCCACGATGTGGATGACAATTTAAGTTTTATCCTGAAGAAAAAGCTCTTCGAAAGGGCACAGCAAAACCCTGACAAAATTGTTTATTCTAAAATGCTTTTGTGGTATTCGTTGCAAACGAAAAACTTCAGGATGGCCTTTCGCCAGGCCCGTGCCATCGACAAACGTTTTGGCGACCACGTGGAAGACATGTTGGAGGTGGCTGAAATTGCCATGGCCAACCACGACTTCGAGATTGCCACCGAAGCTTACGGCTACATCAAAGATAAAAAAGACAACACGCCTTTTTACCACGAAAGTTACAGCGGTTACTTTATTGCCATGGTAAATGCTGCCGCGGAAAATGTCAAGACGGACGATGAAACGTATCGTGAACTGGAAAAAACCGGCAGAAACGCCCTTGCCGAAATCGGGCTGAACAGGCAGACTGTGGAAATTGCGAGCCACCTCGCCCACCTTACCGCATTCAAAATGGGGAACTACGACCAGGCCATCGGGCTTCTTGAACAAGCCCTCGAAATCACCCAACTGCTTCCGCAGGAAAAAGCCGGCCTCAAGCTGGAACTTGCCGATATTTTGTTGTTTAAAGGGCAGGAATGGGATGCCAGTTTGTACTATTCGCAAATTGAAGCCGACATGAAAAATGAAACTGTCGGGCACGAAGCCAAATTCAGGAATGCCCGCTTGTTTTATTTTATGGGTGAGTTTCAGTGGGCACAAACCAAGCTCGACATCCTGCGGTCAGCCACCTCAAAACTCATTGCCAACGATGCCATGGAACTGTCCGTTTTTATCAAGGACATCCTCGAAGAAGACACGCTGGGCCTGACGGTACGTAGTTTCGGCAAAGCCGACCTGCTGGTTTACCAGGAACAAAACGATTCAGCATTCGGTCAGTTAAACAAGATTGAAAAACAGGGGCTGGGGCCCAATGGCTTTCAGTACCTGCTTTATAAAAAAGCAAACCTGCTGGTGAAGATGCAAAGGTTTCTGCAAGCCGACAGCATCTACAACCGCCTGGTTACTTCTTATCCCGAAAGTATCAAAGCTGACAATGCCGTTTACCGGCAGGCCGAAATCCAACGGCTTTATTTACATGACGAATTGAAAGCCATGGATTTATACATGCAACTGATGCGTGATTACCCCGAAAGCATTTATGCCAGCCAGGCCAGGATACAATACCGAAAATTGCGGGAAGTGGAAAACTAAGGGAGATGGTAAAACCGAAAAAACATCTTGGCCAACACTTCCTGACCGACCTGAACATTGCGAAAAAAATTGCTGCTTCCCTTGGTAATTCTTACCCGACAGTTTGTGAGCTGGGCCCCGGAACCGGTGTACTTACCCAACCCCTGCTGGAAAACAATACGATTGAAAAGCTGGTTTTGGTTGAAATTGACAGCGAGTCGGTGGAATACCTGAACGCCCATTTTTCGGACGAAAGGCTGAAGGTCCTGGAAGCCGATTTTCTCCACTTCGACATCAGGCAAATCAGCGAACAACCCTTTGCCCTGATTGGTAATTTTCCATACAATATTTCCAGCCAGATTTTTTTCAAGGTACTCGAAAACCGCAACCTGATTCCCCAAGTAGTCGGCATGATTCAAAAAGAAGTAGCCGAGCGGATTGCCTCGCCACCGGGTAACAAAACCTATGGTATTCTGAGTGTTTTGCTTCAGGCCTGGTTTGATATTGAATACCTCTTTTCGGTTTCTGAAAATGTATTCTTCCCCCCACCAAGGGTTAAATCGGCAGTAATCAGGCTGAGCAGAAACAGCACCGAAAAACTGGACTGTAACGAAAAACAATTTTTTACGGTTGTCAAAACTGCTTTCAATCTCCGGCGGAAAACCCTGCGCAATGCCCTTAAACCCATCCTGAAAGACAAGAAAGTAACCCATCCTCTTTTTGACAAACGGGCCGAGCAATTGGGGGTTTCGGAGTTTGTGGAATTGACAAAGTTGTGTGAATAGAACACGCTGGTTTTCTTTTTTGTATTTTCCCCAATCCATTTTTAGCAACCGATTGAATGAAAACCATCGCCAGATTCTGCATCCTGTTTCTTATTGCCTTCTTCATTCAGACCGGTTTACCGGCACAAAACAACACTGGTTTCTCAACAGCAAACACCAAAATCATTCTGCCCGACATTATCGTCAAAGGCGTTGACCAGGAAATAAAAATTGAATTTACCGGAGGGGAATTGACCCGGAAACCAGCAGCTCAAATCATTCAAATCCGGCTCAATAATCAAACACTGGAAAAAGAAATAGTTAATGGTCTGGTGGTGTTCGATTACGATTTCCCGGCAAAAGAAACACTCACAATCAGCATTGGCGATTTCAGTTTCAACAAGAAAGTTGACCCCATTCCGCTTTGGCTTTCCATCATCCCACCGCTAATTGCCATTTTGTTTGCCCTGGTTTTCCGGGAAGTGTACACCGCCCTTTTTGGCGGCATCTGGTCAGGCACTTTCATTATTTATTTTTACCAGGGAAGCGGGATACTTTCAGCTATCTTCAAAGGATTTCTGGCCATCATCGATACCTATATTCTTCAGTCACTCAACAACAGCGGGCATTTGTCCATTATTTTATTCTCGATGATAATTGCTGCTACCGTGAGTTTGATTACCAAAAATGGCGGCATGAAAGGGGTGGTCAACCGCCTGTCGAAATACGCCACCGGTCCGCGTTCGGGCGCCCTGATTACCTGGATGCTGGGCATTGTCATCTTTTTTGACGATTACGCCAACACCCTTGTAGTGGGCAATGCCATGCGGCCTTTAACGGATAAATTGCGGATTTCCCGCGAAAAATTATCCTACATCATCGACTCCACGGCTGCGCCTGTGGCTTCAGTCGCTTTTGTAACTACCTGGATAGGCGCCGAGTTGAGCTACATCCAGGATGGCATCAATGATTTGAATCTGGACGAATCGGCTTACGGGGTCTTTTTTAATTCGCTGGCGTATTCGTTCTACCCGTTTTTTACACTGGCTTTCATCCTGATACTAATCTGGAAAGGCCTCGATTTCGGGCCCATGTTAAAAGCGGAGGCCAAAGCCCGTACATCGGCACCAAAAACAAATACCGAAGTCGAAGCATTAAATGAGGACCAGCTTGAAGAAATATCCGTTGCGAAAAATGTGAAACCCAGAAGTTTCAATGCCGTTATCCCGGTATTGGTAATCGTATTTGGCACACTCACCGCTTTGCTTTACACAGGATGGAATCAACAGGTGTGGGACGATCAGAGCCTGGGTTTTTTCGAAAAACTTTCGGATACCATTGGTGGTGCCGACTCGTATATTTCCCTGCTCTGGGCATCTTTGGGAAGTTTATTTGTGGCTATCGTTCTCACGATTTCGCAAGGGCTGTTGAATTTAAAAAATACCATCGACAGCCTGGTTGGCGGCTTCAAAACCATGCTTCCGGCCGTGATGATTTTAACCCTGGCCTGGTCGGTAGCCCTTATCACACAACATTTACATACGGCCGATTTTATTTCCCAAAGCCTGCTCGATGCTTCCGTTTCGCCCTTCTTAATCCCCACACTTACTTTCGTGATGGCGGCGCTGGTTTCGTTTTCTACAGGAAGCTCATGGGGTACCATGGCTATTTTATATCCCCTGATTCTCCCGGCCGGCTGGCTGGTGGCCGAAAATTCGGGGCTGGATTACGATACTTCGCTGGCCATCTTCCACAATATTGCAGCAGCCGTACTCACCGGCTCGGTACTTGGCGACCACTGCTCGCCCATTTCCGATACCACTATTTTGAGTTCGCTGGCCAGTTCGTGCCCGCACATCGAGCACGTTCGCACACAATTGCCTTACGCATTGACAACGGGATTTTTTGCCGTTGTTCTCGGTACATTACCTGCGGCTTACGGCATTTCGCCCTGGATACTTTTCCCGGCAGGTATTTTGGGACTTTACCTCGTTATTCATTTCATTGGCAGAAAACCGGAAACGTATTTCTCCCCCAACTAACGCCAGCCTGACCCGCTAAGTAGTCCTGCCGGCCAGCCAGCCAAAGTATACCGGCGAACTGAAGGGCAGGTACTTAGCGGGTCGAAAAACCTGCGAAGTACTGTTTCAACCTGTTGAGAATATGTCTACTCAGCGGGTTTGCCTTAGTGCTGGATTTGGGAGTTTTTGCAGTTTTCCCGCTTTGCTAATTTTGCATGTCCAAAACGTGTTGCAAGCCTTGAAAGAAGCAAAACCAAATACTGAACTCAAAAACCTGCTCAGGTCGCTGCCCGAAAAGCCGGGCATTTACCAGTATTTTGATAAGGAGGGGAAAATTATTTACGTGGGCAAAGCCAAAAACCTGAAAAAACGGGTAGGCAGTTATTTCACCAAAACGCATCAATCGGGGAAGCTGCGTTTACTGGTCAGAAAGATTGCTGACATTAAATTTGTGGTTACGGCTACCGAAATGGATGCCCTGTTGCTGGAAAACAACCTCATCAAAGAATACCAGCCCCGTTACAATATCCAGCTAAAAGATGACAAAAGCTTTCCCTGGATTTGCATTAAAAATGAACCTTTCCCAAGAATATTCTCCACGCGCCATCCCATAAAAGACGGGTCTGAATATTTTGGCCCCTATGCCTCAGTGCGGATGATGCGTACTTTGCTCGACATCATCAAACAGTTGTTTCCGCTACGCACCTGCAAATTAAACCTCCATCAAAAAAATATTGAAAAGGAGAAGTATAAAGTCTGTCTCGAATACCACATTGGCAACTGCAAAGCGCCCTGTGTGGGTAAACAAAGTGAAACGGATTACAACGAAAGCATTCAACAGGCACGTTCCATCATTAAAGGAAACATTGCCCATGTAATTGCCGAGTTAAAAAAACTGATGCACCTTGCCGCCGGTGAAATGGATTTCGAGCGCGCACAGATGCTGAAAGAAAAAGTGGAAATCCTGGAAAAATACAAAAGCAAATCAACCATTGTGAACCCACGCATCAACAACATTGATGTACTTTCCATTGTTACCGAAGACGATTTGGCCTACGTAAATTATTTGCACGTTGTGAAGGGCGCCATTGTACAGGCACATACGGTTGAAATCAAAAAGAAACTGGACGAAACCACCGCCGAATTACTGGCCTTCGCTTTCACCGATTTCAGAAACCGTTTCAACAGCACGGCCCGCGAAATTATCCTTCCCTTCAATCCGCAACTGGATTTTCCGGATATCAAACTGACCATCCCGCAACGCGGCGACAAAAAACAATTGCTGGAACTAAGTGAGCGCAATGCCAGGTATTACCAGATGGAGCGAAGGAAACAGGCCTCGCTGATTGACCCCGACCGGCATAAAAAAAGGACTTTAAACCGGATGCAAAAGGATTTGCGGATGAAGGTGCTTCCCGAAATTATCGAGTGTTTCGACAACTCAAATATCCAGGGCAGTTACCCGGTGGCGGCCATGGTACAATTTGTAAATATCAAACCCAATAAAAAGGCCTATCGTCATTTCAACATCAAAACGGTGGTGGGGCCTGACGATTTTGCTTCGATGGAAGAGGTCATCCTGCGCAGGTACGGGCGCCTGCAAAAAGAAAAGGAAAAGCTGCCCCAGCTGATTGTTGTGGATGGTGGAAAAGGGCAATTGAGTTCGGCGGTAAAAAGCCTCAAAGCACTTGGCCTTTACGGAAAAATCACCGTCATCGGCATTGCGAAAAAACTGGAAGAATTATACTTTCCGGGAGACCCGCTCCCGCTTTATCTCGACAAAACTTCGGAAACCTTAAAGATAATTCAACAACTTCGTGATGAAGCCCACCGTTTTGGTATTACCCACCACCGCAAACGGCGCGAAAAAGGAACCATCAAATCGCAGTTAACAGCAGTGGACGGGATTGGTTATTCGACAGCGCAAAAACTATTGCGCAAGTTTAAATCGGTAAAACGGGTAAAAGCGGTATCATTCGAACAGCTTACAACAGTCATTGGAAGGGCAAAGGCAAAAGTCGTTTTTGATCATTTTCATCCGCAGCAAGAGAACAGAAAAGAATCCACCCGTCGAAGAAGGCAGACTTGAATTGCACCTATGAGGCACTTCGCTGGCAATAAAAATGAAAAGAAGGATGGAGAAAAGCTTCCAGCGTTTGAAAAACCTGGAAGAGTCTGAGAAGACAAAGATGTGGAAGGCCAGATTCAAAAATTAATGGACACCAAAAAAGAAAATGAAACCGTGGAAGAAGCAAAGGTCAATCCGGCCAAAGCAAGCATCGAGTACGATGACTTCATGAAAATGGACATCCGCACCGGAACTATTTTAGAAGCCGAAAAAGTGCCCAAAACCAAAAAGCTCATCAGATTAAAAATTGATACCGGCATCGACCAGCGGACCGTTGTTTCCGGCATTGCTGAATACTACAATGCGGAAGATATTATCGGTAAAAAGGTAAGTGTCTCGTTAATCTTTCCCCCCGAAAACTGCGTGGCATCGAATCGCAGGGCATGATTTTGATGGCCGAAGATGCTGACGGCAAACTGTGCTTTGTTTCGCCAACCGAAGAAGTGAATAATGGGAGTGAAGTGAAATAGAAATGTTGGAACGCGAATTATTCACGCTCCGGATATGGATTTTTTCTAGCCAAGCAGAGAAACACCTGCACTCCGGATAGCTTGCACCTGAAAACCTCTCGCATTTCCAAAACGTGCATTTCAGTAGCTCAAAATAAAACAGGGTCTTTTGTTGATGAATCGGTCACACCTTCCAATAAAAAATGTAATTTTGGATGTTCAATATCCAAAAAGGCAGCGTAAATGGAGATTAAAAACCGATATTTTAAAGATCCGGAAATAAGTTATTTTTTGTTCGGACCACGTGGGACAGGTAAATCAACTTGGTTACAAGGTCATTATGATGATAAAGCACTGTTTATAGATTTATTGTCACCCCATCTTTTCCGGCATTATTCAGCCAGGCCTGAAAGGCTTGTTGAACTTGTTGACGGAAACCCTGAGAAAGAATTATTTGTTATTGATGAAATTCAAAAAGTTCCGGCATTGCTTGATGTAGTACACCAGCTAATGGAAAACAAGAAAAATCTCCGTTTTGTGCTTACCGGTTCAAGTGCCAGAAAACTAAAACATAAGGCTGTTGACCTTCTTGCAGGCCGGGCAGCAAACAAAAGTTTTCACCCGTTTATGGCTTCTGAATTAGGTAGGGATTTTGATTTGTTGAAAGCACTGAAGATAGGGATGGTACCTTTGGTTTATGCCTCAGTAAACCCCCTCGAAACATTAAATGCCTACGTTTCCCTATATATTAATGAAGAAGTAAGAATGGAGGGCCTGGTGCGAAACATTGGCGATTTCAGCAGGTTTTTGGAAATCATCAGTTTTTCTAACGGAAGTATCTTAAACATGAACGGAATAGCCCGCGACAGCCAGGTAGGCAGAAAGGCAGTTGAAGCTTATGTGTCTGTTTTGGAGGATGTTTTGTTGGCCCATAAACTCCCGGTCTTTTCCAAAAGGGCCAAACGGCAGTTGGTTGCACATCCAAAATTCTATTTTTTTGATGCCGGCGTTTACAGGGCATTGCGCCCTTCGGGTCCACTTGACAGCCCACACGAAATAGATGGCATTGCATTGGAAAACCTTGTATTGCAGCATTTGATGGCATGGAACGCCTACAGTGGAAATACCAGCAAATTATTCTATTGGAGAACAAAGTCGGGAGTAGAAGTTGATTTTGTGGTTTATGGTGAAAGCACGTTAATGGCCATTGAGGTTAAAAATTCAAATACCGTTAAACCATCCGATCTGAAAGGCTTGCACGCTTTTAGAGAAGACTATCCCGATGTGGATTGCCTGTTTATTTACCGTGGCACCGAGAAACTGATGAAGAATGGAATTTTGTGTATTCCTGCTCATTTGTTTTTACAAAAGTTAGTGCCGGATAAGCCGGCTGAGCAATTTAGCAGATTTCTTGAAGCTTAGTGCTAAACCGGGCATAGTATCGAATCGCAGGGCATGATCTTAATGGACGAAGATGCTGACGGCAAACTGTGCTTTGTTTCGCCAACCGAGGAAGTGAATAATGGGAGTGAGGTGAAATAAGCTCAACCCGTGTTTGGCAGGTGAATTGGAATTAAATCAAAATAGTTACCTTTGAAGCATCGCATTTTTACTTTAAAAACCATCCCATGAAAAACTACTATTTATTATGGCTGCTTCTTGTTCCTTTTCAGATATTTAGCCAGGATTACAAACTCTTCACCGCCACTTCCCAAAAACTGTTTACGGATTATCCTGTTCCGTTTAACACCTACAGTTTGTCCATCGAATCGGCAAAGCAAATAGGGACAGATTCCGTGTATTACAATTTCTTCAAACTGTCTTCCGACCGGATTGAAAGCGATACCTGTGAGTTTTGGGGAGAAAATTGGTGCAACCAGCAAAATGCCCCGGCCTGGGCAGGTCCGAAGATAGAATTCGACAATGTTTTCACTTACAGATTTTACAATTTGAACAACGACACTTTGAACTTTCTCTTTACGGCAGCAATCAATGGGCCTGTACGTTTTTATGAGGACAGCCTTCAGAAGTTTTCAATAGAATTTATCAAAACCGATACTTTAACAGTACTCGAACAGCCTGATTCAGCAGTATATTTCCAAATTGCCCACACCGATCTTGATGGCAATCCAATCAACTCGGCTTTGAACGGTGAACATATTATCATCTCAAAAGAATTCGGCCTTGTGCGCTTTTTTGTCATCGATTCGTTTCCATCGGTTTTAAAACCAATTTCATTGATCGGAAATGTTTCCCCAACAGCAGGTTTTTATCAATTGACCAATGAGATGGTTTATGATTATCAGGCAGGGGATGAAATCCAGTATAAAGAAACGAGCTGGTACCAGCCTCCGGCACCGCCTTGGTATTATTACACCCGTTTCAGGAAGCATATTTTTTTAGAACGTGAGCAAACGGACGACTATTTAAAATACTCCATCCGTCAGGAATTGTTTTATCAGGATTCGGTTGGAATTGAAATAGACACCATCAGCAAACAATACCTGCGCTCGGAAACCATTGCGGAAATCCCATTTGAGAAATATGATGGCAGTACCCGTAGTTTGCAGCTTTCAGCGTATTGTGACGAACTCCGGTGGACCTATTCGATAGACGCCATGGATGGGCCAGTTTATTGTGAAGCAGACACATGTTGGGGTACTGATGATACTCAAGGCCCTCCTGAATTTCGATATAGTTCCTATACACTTGGTTTGGGATTACATACTTATACCCGTGACAGAAACTGGGATATGGGAGAAAGCTACCATATCCAAAAAAGGATAGTTTTCTTCAAAAAAGATGCCGAAGAATGTGGGGATGAAGTCATTGTTGGTATCCAAAATTTTGAAAAATCATTGGCTCAATTAACACTCAACCCAAACCCGGCAACAACGGTTGTCCGGATTTCTTCCTCCGTTGAAATACGAAGATTTCTTTTGACCGACCTTTACGGAAACCTGCTTTTCGTACAGTCCGTTTCAAACAAGGAAATAACTATTGATGTCAGCCCGTTTAGCGACGGCTTGTACTTTGTGCGTATTTTGCTGAAGAACGGGGAAGTTGCCACCAAGAAACTGGTCGTTTCAAAAAAGTTTTAATTTTGCCGCCGCGATTCATTGCGGCCCCGTAGTTCAACGGATAGAATAAGAGTTTCCTAAACTTTAGATAGTGGTTCGATTCCACTCGGGGCTAC
>JAKIVD010000036.1 GCA_021647205.1 Bacteroidales bacterium
CCAAGAAACTGGTCGTTTCAAAAAAGTTTTAATTTTGCCGCCGCGATTCATTGCGGCCCCGTAGTTCAACGGATAGAATAAGAGTTTCCTAAACTTTAGATAGTGGTTCGATTCCACTCGGGGCTACTGACAACCACTTATAACAGGGTGGTTTTTTTATATACACTTTGTAAATGATGTTTGACAGGTATAATCACCCCTAAACAACCTTCCCGAATTGGCAACAAATTTTACTTGCTATTTTTGTAATAGACCCCTAATTTCTTCGACTTTCTAATTGTGGGAGTTCCCGGGCATGGAAGGGATTGAAAAAGCCGAACAGAAATACGGGGCCTTTTCCCGGCAATTTTGTCTATTTTTGATTTGTCAGAAGCAAGCTCGATTTATGATAACTCAACTGATTATTGTAAGCCTTTTGGTCTTTCTGCTCAATATCCCCTTCGGGTACTGGCGTGGTAATGTGCGAAGGTTTTCGTTGCAATGGGTATTGGCTGTTCACATTCCCGTACCTTTCATCATCGCACTTCGCTTATTTAGTGGGATCGGCTTTGCCTGGTTCACTTATGTTTTTCTGGTCGGCGCTTTTTTTCTGGGACAGCGTTTTGGTGCGTACCTGTTGAAACGGATGAAACGAACTTGCAAACAAACAACTTCCTGTCTGGTGATGGATGCTATCAGGTGTTATATTTAAGTACAATTTTATTCCGTTTTCAACAATTATCTATCGGCTATTTCGTTTTTGTTCTTTAAATGTGGAATTCTTAACAAAACTGGAAAAGGGAGATTGTTTTTTCACTTAATTTTGCACAAAAAATAATTAACAGTATTAACCTTTAAACATTTCTGTAATGAAAAAACTATTGCTTGTAAGCCTGGTTGTTGTACTGGGTTTCACGGTAAACGCCCAGAACGTTTTTAACAAAGGCGATGTTTTATTTAATGCCGGTATCGGCCTTCCGGTCAGTCTTGGCTTTATTCCGACCCTTAATTTCAGTGGCGAAGTTGGTGTAATCCCAACGGGTGATGTAGGTATTGTTTCTTTTGGGGGTATGACGGAATTTCAGCTTGCTGTGTACAGTTGGGACAACAAGGCAAGGCCGTATTTTATAATCGGCCCGCGTGCTGCCTGGCATTTACAGGTTTTTAACAGCGATGTGTGGGATGTCTATGCTGGTGTTGGAACGGGTATTGCCTTTCGCGCCGAGCCTTACGAAACTTACTACAGTTCAAATGTTACGGCCTATGGCGAAGGCTTTGTCGGAGGAAGGATGATGTTTAATAAAGGCTTCGGCCTGTTTGCTGAAATGGGCGGGGGGTCCCGTTCGTTCCTGAAATTTGGCCTTACTTTTGGCTTTTAAATTTAGATGGGATTGTGAAAAGGCTGCTCCATTTGAAGCAGCCTTTTTTTATGCCCTCTTGTGAAAAAAGAGTAATTTTGTCCTTTATACCAGCTTTCCCTTTTCTGCTGCCGCCAGTTTTAAATGGCGGGTCTGCGTACAGACTTACTTTACATGTAACAGCCACGATGAATGCGAATCAAGGGTTGAATTTACAAAGCTGTTTATAATCAATTAGATAGAACTCTGGTTTTTCCAAAGTTCCGTACTTTGGAAAAGTTATCAGACTAATTCACAAGACTTAAGCCCTACCCTTGATTTGCATTATTAATTACATCAATTAAAACTGAACCGAAATGAACAATACAGCATTAATTACCGGCGCTTCAAGCGGGATAGGACTCGAACTGGCCCGGCTGCATGCTGCCAAAGGCGACAACCTGGTGTTGGTGGCAAGAAATAAAGCAAAACTTGATGAACTGAAACAGGAACTCGAAGCCACAAACAATATTTCTGTCACAACAATAAAAAAAGATTTGTCGCTGCCTGATGCGGCACGGGAAGTTTACGACGAAACCCAGGAGAAAAATATCCGGGTTGACTATTTGATAAACAATGCCGGTTTTGGTGATTTCGGACTGTTTTATGAAACAGACTGGGAGAAAGAACTGCGGATGATCAACCTGAATATAACAAGCCTGACACAATTCTGCAAGCTGTACCTGAAAGAAATGATAAAAAGGGGAAGTGGTAAAATTATGAATGTGTCTTCCACGGCAGCTTTTCAGCCTGGCCCCACGATGGCTGTTTATTTTGCCACGAAAGCTTTCGTCCTGCACTTCAGCGAAGCCATCGGAAATGAAGTCGGGGACAAAGGAATAACAGTGACCGCTTTGTGCCCGGGAGCTACCGAAAGCGGTTTCCCGGCTGCTGCAGGGATGGGCACAGATAATTTCATCGACAAGAAGAAAATACCTACATCCAAAGAAGTTGCTGCCTATGGCTACAAAGCCATGATGAAAGGAAAAGCCGTGGCCATTCACGGTTTGATGAATGCCCTCATGGTAAATTCAATCCGCCTTACGCCCCGCTCCCTGACCGTTAAAGTTGTCAGGAAAATGATGGAGTAGGACCTTTGTGCTGCACGCAATTCGGGCTTGCTTTCCCTTGGGGCAACAAAGCTGTGAAAAAAGCATCGCTGCTCAGCCTATTTCCCCTTCCGTTCACTGGCACATTGTCCGGACGGGTTCATGCCACCGGAGGCCACTTCTGCGTAAGCGGTTTTTTTGTATATTTGCTATCCTTTTCTGGAATGACAGATTTTTCAAGTCATTCTTAAATAATGGTTATCCTATAATAATTAAAGATGAACACACTGAATCGGGGTGAAAAATTAGGGCTGACGGTAAAAACGCTTCGCATTGTGGATGCGATACTTACCGAGAACCCGGAAATAAAAGACATTTTCGATTCTTCAGAAACATCGCTGGAAGCCCGGATGAAACTGAGGGAATGGTGCCTGCGCTACCTGAACAGAAACCCGCACACCATGAATTATTACCTCAAAAAAGCAAAAGGGCACAGCGCTTTAAAACGAATTTCTTTCCGCGATTATGCAGCCATCAGGCTGATGGACTATCTTGACAACGAGGGCCGTACCTTCCGCGACCCGAACTTTGGTAACGAAGAAATAAAAAGCAGCCCGATCAAAAACCTCTGGCTGGCCATGAAACACGGCAAAGGGAGTGCCCAGGAAGATTTCTTTGCCGACATGCTTTACCTCTTCCGCCAGCTTAACGGAAAACTTACCCGCCGGATACCCAACAAATTACAAATCAGTCAGTGGATGAGCCGCCACCCGTCGGGGCTGGATGCGGATGTCATTAAAATGAGGGAGGAGAACAAAGTGCGCATCATGCGCAAGATTGTTGAAAAAATAAACAACGGGGATATGAAAAGCAGACGGTTTTGTTTTGAAAACGGACTGACTGAAAACGAGAAGTACCAGAAAGTACAGGAATGGTGGAACAACCACCGTTTTCACCTTTCGTTTGCCATCCGGACCCCCGAAGTGCTCAACGAAATGCTCGATTATTCGTTGAGGGAGCAAACTTTGAAACTGCTTAAAAAAGCGAAAAACAAGGGCATCCCCCTTTTCATCAACCCCCACTATCTTTCCTTAATCAGCGTTGACATCACCCCTGGTAAAACAGGGGCTGACAAAACTTTACGGGACTACATCTTTGCCAACCGCGAACTGATCAGCGAATTTGGGAAAATCCATGCCTGGGAAAAGGAAGACGTGGTGCAGCCCGGCGAACCCAATGCGGCCGGATGGATACTTCCCCCGCATTACAATGTGTACCGCCGCTATCCCGAAGTAGCGGTTTTTATTCCCGACACAACAGGTCGTGCCTGCGGCGGATTGTGCGTTTCCTGCCAGCGGATGTATGATTTTCAAAGCGGGCGTTTTAACTTCAAACTAAGAAAACTGGCCCCTGAGCTTAGTTGGCCCGAAAAAATGAAAGAACTGCTCAGGTATTGGGAGGACGACACCCAACTGCGGGATATATTAATTACCGGTGGCGATGCATTTATGAACTCGGACGAATCGCTGAAACAAATCCTGGAGGAAGTTTATCAGATGGCGAGGCGCAAAGCGGAGGCAAACCTCAACCGCAGCCCGGGAAAAAAATATGCCGAAATAATCAGGGTAAGGCTGGGGACACGCCTGCCCGTTTATCTGCCCCAGCGCATTACCCCCGAACTGGTTGAGATATTGGCAGATTTCAAATCAAAAGCTTCTGAAATCGGCGTCAGACAGTTTGTTATCCAGACACATATTGAATCGGCCATGGAGATCACTCCGGAAGTAAAACAGGGAATCAATCAACTGACCTCGGCGGGCTGGCTGGTTACCAACCAACTGGTACTTACGGCTGCCGCTTCGCGAAGGGGCCATACGGCAAAACTCAGAAAAGTGCTGAATGACATTGGTGTTATTCCTTATTATACTTTCACCGTCAAAGGTTTTATGGAAAACTATTACCAGTTTGCCACCAACGAAAGGATCGTTCAGGAAAGGGTTGAAGAAAAATATTTAGGGAAAATTCTTGAGAAGGATTCCTGGCAGATAAACCATCTGGCCGACGACACAAAACATATTGCCGAACAGTTGAATGCTTTGCGAAATGAAAACAACACCTCTTTCATTGCTACCGACCGCTCTGTGCTGAATTTGCCCGGTGTGGGAAAAAGCATGACATACCGTACAATTGGTATCACCGATGACGGACGGAGAATACTGGAATTCTATCATGACCCAACCCGGAAACACAGCCCCATCATCGACCAAATGGGTAGCGTGGTCATTGTCGAATCGAAATCTATCAACAACTATCTGAAACAAATGGAAGAAATCGGGGAAGATATTAGCGACTACAAGACCATCTGGGGCTATTCCTCAAGTGAGACAGAAAGCAGATCGTCGCTTTATCAGTATCCTGAATACAATTACCGGCTGACTGAAAGGCTGACCAACTTTATGCAGGAGCCGGTTGCTGTGCCCGCTGAGACAGCTTTATTACCTTTGTAACAAATTCTTTGTCATGGAACTCATTTCAACAAAAATCTGTAAGACTGGCGACATTGGCGTCAACAACAACCTTTTTGGCGGCATCATGCTGGCATGGCTGGATGAAGCCGGTGGCATCCTGGCCTCGAATGCCTGCTGTAACCACAATGTCATCACCTTGAAAATGGACGAGGTACTGTTTAAGCTCCCGGTGAAAGTGAAAGAACAGATCAGGATTTATGGTGAAGTGGTGAAATTGGGTGGCACTTCCGTATCGCTTTACCTTGAGGCCCGTCGTGCAGACCTTGCCAACAAATCGGAAACAGTCGTCTGTTCAACAAAAATGGTGTTTGTAAGGATTAACAGCGAAGGCCGGCCGGTGGCCATCAAAAGCTGTTTGCAGGAAAATCAGTAAACCCGTCTTCCGACTTCCAATACCCCCTCTCTACTTCCCCTGACAATAAAGGCGTACTGCTTTCTTTGCTTCAGCATTGCCCATCGCCGCCGATTTTTTCCAGTCCTTGCAGGCATCTTCAAGACGCTTCAGGTAATAGTTGGCCAGCCCGCGGTTCATGTAATACTTTGAATTTTCCGGATCCAGCTCAATGGCCCTGTTCATATCAACCAGGGCACCGCCATAGTTTTTCTGAAAGCCAAGCAATGTTCCCCGGTCGTAGTATGCCAGCGCGTATCCGGGTGCTGTTTTTATGGCTTTATTATAATATTCAATCGCTCCGTTGAAATCATTTTTTTCAAACAATATCAGACCGGCCCCCACCATCGAAGCCGAATCATCGGGGTTGAACCTGACCGCATCCTCATAATAGGCCAGGGCAATATCTTTTTCACCAAATCCGTAATAAATCTTTCCGAGGTAATGGCTTGCTTTACTGTCTTCGGGACTGTATTCGAGTACCCGTTTAAAGGCATCTTTGGCCTGCTCCATTTCACCATTTTTGTAGTGCTGAACACCGGTACGGATAGCGGTTTGCGCTCTTCTTTTGTTTAGCTTCTGCGCATCATCTGGTCCTTTATCTTTTGGCTGTGCCTGCATCCTGACCAGTTTGTTGCCACTTGTTTGCGGTTGTGTATCTGCCATGTCAGGTTTTGCTGTTTCCTGTTCAACAGTATCTTTAAGCTGTACCGGTTCTTTTTCTTTTACGGTCTGGCTTTCGGACGACATTTTTGGTTCCCCGCTACTGCATGCAGAAACCATTGTTAAAAACAATATTGCTATCAGTGTCTGTTTCATCATTTCATGATTTTTCGGAATGCAAAGATATTAATCTTGCAAATGCAGAAAGAAAAAATCAACACTACTTTATTACTGGTGCTTACACACGTGGCAGCGATTATTTCAGTATATTCCATTTGACACCCAGGCTGACCCAGACCGAAGAAAAAGTATAGTTGTAACTTGACAGGGAACCGTCGTGCAAAGGTGTTTGTTTCTTGCTGACATCCATGTAGTAGTCGGCTTTGGCAAAAAGAAACAGTTTTTTTATCCGGTATTCCAAACTCAAACCGGTTGTTAAGCCGTAGTTGCCGTTTGTCCTGACAAAACCGCCGGCCTCAGGGCACACCCTGAAGCTGTTGCCAAGGATGATTTTCAAATAAAGCGGCACGGTGAGCATGAAATCATTATTGTAGAACAACATCTGCAGATCGCTGTTCAATGAGAAGCGTGCCTTCACCGGTTTGTACTCTACGGTAACAGCAACCGGGAAATAAGCAATATCAGAGTAAAGTACTTCTGCCCCTACAATCCACCGATATTCAGTTCATGCGGGCTTTGCGCGAAAGCAGTAAATTGGATCAGGAGCCCCAGCAACAACAATCTTCCTTTTTTCATAGCTGTATAATTGTTTAGTTTTCGTAGTGTTTATCCGTTCAAAAACAAACTGTAAGTAAGAAAACCATCGGGGGGTTTTTCACTCAGCCTGCCTACTTCCCAATATCAACATTTGCCGGCAGCGACAAATGTGCCTGCACCAGTTTCCATTGGCCGTCAATTTTTTCGACCACTCCGGTAAAGCGCAGCCCCTTAAAACTTTTGGCTTCGTCTTTGTAAACAAAATTGTAGTCGAGTGTTTCGGCAAACCAGGCCGTTGTTCCCGTACAATTCAATTTGATAAATTGATCAGAGGCCGAAATGTAGGTTTCATCAATCTGCTGAAACTGCTCCCTGACTGCATTGCGGATGTTGGTCCAGCCCATTAAACGTTCGTCGCTGTCGGTTCCATAGAGAATAATGTCGCTGTCGGGCGCCCAGATTTTTTCGATCAGGTCGAAATCCTGGTTTTCGTTGGCAATTACATATTCTTCCAGTAAAGTTTCAATGGCGCCGATTTCATCAACTTTATTGATTTTCTTCTCACAATCACCACATGAACTGAGCAGGAGAAAAACAAAAACGACTAATAAAGCATTGGTTTTTTTCATGGCGCAAGATTTTAATTTTAACATAATTTATTGTTAGTGCAAAGTACAACTTTTTTCGAATTTGGCAAAACCTTTTCCATTTTAAAAAAAACATGATGAAGTTCAGCATTTTTTCGTAAAATTGCAGCCAAAATAAATCAGACACTTTTCTTGGTAAATGAGTTATCAATCAGGCGTTAAGAACAATTTAATATTAGGGGGGCTTTTGGCTGCCCTTTTAATTTTTACTTTCCCGGTACTTTATGCGCAGCATGGCCATGGCGAAAAAGCGGAAAACTATGCACACGAAGCTGATGTTTCGGATGCCGAGTTCCAGGCCGGGGAAATGATAATCGAGCACATTACCGATGCCTATGAATGGCATATTATCACCATCGGGCACACCCATATTACTGTTCCTTTGCCGGTTATTCTTTACGATGAGGGCAACTGGCTGGTTTTTATGTCAACCAAACTGCACCACGGTAAAGAAGCCCATAAAGGCTTTTTTATTTCACACGAAGGATTCAATGCCGGCAAGTTGGTGAAAAAAGATGCCGATGGAAATGAACTGCGCCCCACACTTGATGTTTCCATTACTAAAAATGTTCTGGCCATTTTTTTCAGCCTTACCCTGATGATACTTGTTTTTGTATCGGTGGCCAAATCCTACAAAAAACGCGAAGGCCACGCGCCCAAAGGGCTGCAATCCTTACTTGAGCCCATTATTGTTTTTGTGCGCGACGACATTGCAAAGGCCTCCATCGGCGAGAAAAAATACGAAAGGTACCTGCCGTTTCTGCTTACCATTTTCTTTTTCATTTTATTCAATAACCTTTTGGGGATCATCCCCCTTTTCCCCGCCGGGGCAAATGTTACCGGAAATATCGGGGTAACCGGTGTACTGGCAGCTTTTACATTTGTAATTACCAGTTTCAGCGGCAACAAGGCCTACTGGATGCACATTGTCAACATGCCGGGTGTGCCGTGGTGGTTAAAAATACCAATTCCATTGATGCCCATTGTCGAGTTGATGGGATTGTTCACCAAACCTTTCGTGCTGATGGTGCGTCTTTTCGCCAACATCAGTGCCGGGCACATCATCATATTGGGGTTCATCAGCCTTATTTTTATTTTCGGTCAAATCAGTACCGGCTTGGGGATGGGTGTTTCCGTCGTTTCGGTCGGGTTTACTATTTTCATGAATTTCCTTGAATTGTTGGTTGCCTTCATTCAGGCTTACGTATTTACTTTGCTCTCGGCGCTTTATTTTGGTATGGCCACCGAAGAGCATCATTAATAAAAACAGAATCCATTAATCACTAAATAATAGAAACCATGGAACTATTAGCAATTTTACTTCAGGCGGTTGCCGACCTGGCCCCTTATGCAAAAATGGGTGCCGGTATAGGTGCCGGAGTCGCTGCTATCGGTGCAGGTATTGGCATTGGCCAAATCGGCAGGGGTGCAGTGGAGTCCATCGCCCGTCAGCCGGAAGCTGTTGGCGACATTCGTTCTAATATGATTGTTGCTGCAGCCCTGATTGAGGGTGTTGCCTTCTTTGCGATCGTTGTTTGTTTGTTGATTGTTTTCTTGTAAACAAACGCGGTAAATTTTCCGCTACGGTGCAGCGGTTGGCTGTGCCGTAGCGGTTCTTTTAGAAAATAAATAATTAAAACAATAAAAGAATATGTCACTCATTAATCCCGGATTTGCTACGGTAATATGGATGACCCTTGCTTTTGGGGTCACCTTGTTCATCTTGGCTAAATATGCCTGGAAACCCATCATGGCTTCGCTGAAAGAAAGGGAGGACTCCATTGAATCTTCTTTGCGTGCTGCTGACGATGCCAGGAAAGCCATGCAGGATTTGAAACTGGACAACGAAAAACTGCTCAGGGATGCCAAGGACGAAAGGGATGCCTTGCTGAGGGAGGCCCGTAAAATCAAAGAGCAGATTATTGACGAAGCCAGGGAAAAGGCCAATACCGAAGCGGCAAATATTGTCGAAAACGCCAAGGAAAGAATTCAGCACGAAAAAAATGCTGCCGTTGTCGAAATTAAAAACCTGATTGCTTCTTATTCCATTCAGATTGCAGAAAAGATTTTGCGCGAAGAACTGAAGGATAAGAAAAAACAGGAGAGTTACGCTGAAAAGCTGTTAAAAGAAATAAGCTTAAATTAAGACTGGTAAAACAAATGAGGGTTCAACTACTTTCTAAAAGATACGCCCAGGCGCTGTTCGGGCTTGCGGTTGAAAACAGTTTGCTGGAAGAAATCCAAAACGACATGCAGTTGGTGAACACCGTTCTCGAAGAGAACCGGGCGCTCAGAAAAGTGTTGGCCAATCCTGTTATTGATGCCTACAAAAAAGTGAACGTCCTGAAGGATTTGTTTGATGGGAAAATACAGCAACTCAGCCTTAAATTTCTGTTGCTCATTACCCGTAAAGGAAGGGAAAGGTACATCTCCCCCATTTGCAAATCCTTTGATGAAATTTACAAAGAGTACAAAAACATCGTAACGGTGCAGCTGACGACTGCTTTCAGGGCCGATGCCGGACTGAGAGAAGAGTTTATTGCCAAACTGGAAGCTTTTACCAAAAAACAGTTGGAACTTTCTGAAAATATTGACCAAGAAATCATCGGTGGTTTTAAACTCAATTTTGAAGATTACCAATACGATGCCAGTATTAAAACACAGTTAAAACGAATGGGTAAGGAGTTTTCGAAAAACCTTTACGTAAAAAAATACTAACAAAGAAAATTTAGTCTTATGGCAAACATAAAACCGGCTGAAGTATCAGCCATCCTGCGACAGGAACTTGCCGGATTTGAATCGGAAGCCGTACTGGAAGAAATTGGATCGATTCTCCAAATCGGTGATGGGATTGCCCGTGTTTACGGCCTCACCAATGCCGAAGCCGGGGAACTGGTCGAATTTGAAAAAACAGGCCTGATGGGCATTGTCCTCAACCTTGAAGAAGACAATGTGGGCGTTGTTTTGTTGGGCGACATTGATAACCTGAACGAAGGCGACAAGGTAAAACGTACCGGCCGCATTGCTTCATTAAATGTGGGTGAAGGCATGTTGGGACGTGTAGTCAATACTTTGGGAGAACCTATTGACGGCAAAGGCGCTATCGAAGGCGAGCTTTTCGAAATGCCACTGGAGCGCAAAGCCCCCGGCGTTATTTTTCGCCAGCCGGTAAACGAACCACTGCAAACCGGTATTAAACCCATCGATGCCATGATCCCCATCGGCCGCGGGCAGCGCGAGCTGATTATCGGCGACCGCCAGACGGGAAAAACAGCCATCGCCATCGACACCATTATCAACCAAAAGGAATTTTACGAAAAAGGCGAACCCGTTTATTGTATTTACGTGGCTTCGGGCCAGAAAGGCTCTACCGTTGCCAACATTGTAAAAACACTGGAAGATGCCGGTGCAATGGCTTATACTACCATTGTAATGGCAACCGCTTCCGACCCTGCCGCCATGCAGTTTTACTCTCCTTTTGCCGGTGCTGCCATCGGTGAGTATTTCCGCGATACCGGGCGCCCGGCTCTGGTAATCTACGACGACCTGTCCAAACAGGCTGTTGCTTACCGCGAAGTGTCGCTCCTGCTGCGCCGACCCCCCGGTCGCGAAGCTTATCCCGGCGACGTTTTCTACCTGCACTCGCGCCTGCTGGAAAGAGCGGCCAAAATCATCAACTCTGATGAAATTGCCAAAAACATGAACGATTTGCCAGAAAGCCTGAAACCCCTTGTTAAAGGTGGCGGCTCACTAACTGCTTTACCTATTATCGAAACCCAGGCGGGCGATGTTTCAGCATACATCCCGACTAATGTGATTTCCATTACCGACGGTCAGATTTTCCTTGATGGCGACTTGTTCAACTCGGGAATTCGTCCTGCGATTAATGTGGGAATTTCTGTTTCGCGGGTAGGGGGTAATGCGCAGATTAAATCCATGAAAAAAGTGGCCGGCACCCTTAAACTCGACCAGGCACAGTTTCGCGAACTCGAAGCTTTTTCCAAGTTTGGTTCTGATTTGGATGCCGCTACCATGGCCGTTTTGAATAAAGGTTCACGGAACGTCGAAATCCTGAAACAGCCTCAGTATTCACCCATGTCGGTTGCACACCAGGTGGCTATTATTTACTGTGGAACGCAGGACTTGTTAAGTAAGGTTCCCGTGAAAAACATCATTAATTTTGAAGCTGAGTTCCTGGCACTGCTGGATGCAAAATACAAAGACACATTGAAAGAGCTTGGTGAAGGAAAATTAACAGACAAAGGCACCGAAGTGTTGAAAAATGCTGCGGCCGATGTTGTCCACAATTACACCGAATAAAACTGAAATTTAGGATATGCCAAGCCTTAAGGAAGTAAGGATAAGGATTGCCTCGGTTAAATCGACCCGGCAAATTACCAGCGCCATGAAAATGGTTTCTGCCTCGAAACTCAGACGGGCACAAAACGCCATTTTGACCATGCGCCCCTATTCATCCAAATTGATGCACATCATGCACGATTTGAGCCATGATTTGGAAGGCTCGGACGAAGGTGTTTATTCGAATGACAGGGGCGAACACAAAGTGCTGCTGGTGCCCGTAACATCCAACCGCGGACTCTGTGGCGCGTTTAACAGCAATATTGTTAAAGAAACCACCCACCTCATCAACGGGCGTTTTTCAGAACAGTGGAAAAGCGGAAATATCGAACTTTTTTGCATAGGGAAAAAAGCTGCCGATTCCCTGAAATCTGCCGGATTTCCACCCTCACGCAGCAATATTGAAATCTTTGACACGCTGAATTTTGAAAATGTGGTGGCCATCGCCGAAGGTTTAATGGCCGAATTTGTTGATAAGAAATACGACAAAATCATTCTTATATACAACCAGTTCAAAAATGCGGCCGTCCAAATTATCCAGACCGAACAGTTTCTTCCCGTTAGCAGGGACATGTCGCAAGAAAAGGATGACCATACCGGGAACCAGGCCAATTATATTTTCGAGCCAGGTAAAAAGGAAATCCTTGAAGCACTGGTACCCAAGTCGATAAAAGTGCAATTGTTTAAAGCGTTGCTCGATAGTTTCGCCGCTGAACACGGTGCCCGGATGACGGCCATGCACAAGGCCACCGAAAACGCCGACGAATTGTTGAAGCAATTGAACTTGTCGTACAACAAAGCACGTCAGGCTGCCATCACCAACGAAATCCTGGAGATTGTCGGTGGGGCCGAAGCATTGAATGCGTAGCAAACGGAATGCAGCATTTGAGGTTTTGGGTTTTGTTATTCGGATTTCCCGGAATGGTTTCTTATTTCCTTATTTTTGTCTTTTCCCAATTAAAAGCAATAACCATGATCAACGAAAAAGTAGAAACAGCATTAAATGAGCAAATTAAAAAAGAAGAGCATTCGGCACGCCTGTACCTGTCCATGGCCATTTGGTGCGAAGTAAACGGTTACCCGGGCGCTGCGGCCTTTTTGTACGATCACACCAACGAGGAAACAATGCACCAGATGAAATTTGTGCACTATGTGAACGACCGTGGCGGAAAAGCCGTTTTGTTCAATCTGGAGCAACCCGAAGGCAAATTCGACTCGCTGATGGATGTGTTTGAAAAAGTACTGCAACACGAAGAATATATCACGGCCTCCATCAATTCCCTTTACGGTTTAACAGTCGAAGAAAAAGATTACACCACCGGGAATTTCCTGCAATGGTATATCACCGAACAGATTGAAGAAGAAAGCCTGATGCGTACCATTCTCGACAAAATCAGCCTGGTAGGCCAGGACAAAGCCGGCATGTTCCATATCGACAAGGAGTTGGAAGGGATGGCAAAAAATAAGGGGACCGCTACCGTTTAACGTTTAGTTAACCCGCCGGGAATAAAACTGCAGAGCGGGTTTAGAAACTGCTACTCCTCCTTCAAAGCTGCTACCAGTTTCGCATACCATTTACTCCCATACTTTCGAATCAAAGGATCTTTAAGGTATTGATACAAAGGAATACCCACCGTCTTCCCTTTAATCAGTGCCGGGGCGCAAACGCTCCAGGTATCGTAATTCACCGCTTCGGTATCGCCTACTTTTTTAATGCGGATGGGGTACAAATGACAGGAAACCGGTTTGCGGAATTTTATCTTGCCTTCTAAATAAGCCTGCTCAATCGCACAAAAACTGATGCCGTCTTTTACATAAACAAAGGCGCATTCTTCATCCTTTACCAGGGGGGTAACATATTCTCCTTCGGTGTCATATTCGAACACACCTGACCAATCAACTACTTCTTTTCCCTCCGGCGACATATAGGGTTTTACCTCATCCAGCACATCCTCCAGAATAGATATTTCCTCCTCTTCCAAAGGGGCTCCGGCATCCCCTGCAACACAGCATTCACCTTTGCAGGCTTGTAAATTACAGGAAAAATACGTGCCTTTGATGGCATCCGAAACCAGTATGTTGTCTATGATGAGCATGGCGCGAAAATAAGGTTTTTGCTCATTTATTTTCTTTACTTTTGCGCTGCTTTTGAACAAGCGAAAACAATTGATTTTAAACTTTTAAAATAGTTTCATCATGGCTTTCAATTTAAGAAACAGGAATTTTTTGAAGTTGCTGGACTTCACCCCCAAAGAGATAAAATTTATGCTGGATTTGTCGGCCGACCTGAAAAGGGCAAAATATGCCGGTACCGAACAGCAAACCCTCAAAGGAAAGAACATCGCCCTGATTTTTGAAAAAGCATCCACCCGTACCCGCTGTGCTTTTGAAGCCGCGGCTTACGACCAGGGTGCCAAAGTAACCTACCTCGGGCCAAGCGGCACGCAAATTGGCAAAAAGGAATCGATGAAAGATACCGCCCGCGTTTTGGGACGTATGTACGATGGCATCGAATACCGGGGTTTTGGACAGGACATTGTGGAAGAACTGGGAAAATACGCCGGGGTTCCGGTTTGGAACGGCCTCACCAATGAGTACCACCCCACCCAAATCCTCGCCGATTTCCTGACGATGATGGAACATTCTGACAAGCCCCTTCACCAGGTGGCTTTTGCCTATGCCGGCGATGCCCGCAACAACATGGGCAATTCGCTAATGGTGGGTGCGGCCAAAATGGGCATGGATTTCCGTGCAGTTGCCCCAAAATCCATGTGGCCCGAAGAAGAACTGGTGAACGAATGCAATGCCATTGCCAAACAAACCGGTGCCAAAATCACCCTGACCGAAAGTGTGGACGAAGGTGTAAAAGGTGTTGACTTTATTTATACCGATGTGTGGGTTTCGATGGGCGAAGCCGATGAGGTTTGGAAAGACCGCATCAAAATGATGCTGCCTTACCAGGTGAATGCTGCGATGATGGCCAAAACGGGCAATCCGAAAACTAAATTCATGCACTGCCTGCCGGCTTTCCACAACCGCGAAACCATAGTAGGGGAGGAGATTTACCAAAAATTTGGCGTGGAAGCCATGGAGGTAACCGACGATGTTTTTGAATCGGAAAACTCCGTTGTTTTCGACGAGGCAGAAAATAGACTGCACACCATTAAAGCGGTGATGGTGGCAACTTTAGGGGCTTAAATAAACACCGCTTGTCCAAATTTATAATCTGGACACAAAGGGCTGTAGATTGAAAATCTACAATAGGATTGTAAATCCATCACCCTGTGCTTTCAGATTACAAATCAGAAAGAGCATCAATATCTAATTAGATACAATGAGAAATACAAATATAGCTTTGATTCTGATTATTGCTTTTTTAGCGTTAAATTCCGGATGTAAAAAAGACGATGATGGAATCCAATCCCCAGGGCAATTTAATTATGATGGTACAACATACAAATTGAGTCAGGGTTTCTTATTAGGGAAGGGAGAACTTCCAAATAATAGATTTCGGATTGATGTGCTTCTTATGTCTTCAGGACTAACCCTTATAGAAAAAAACGGATATGTTGATACGATAATTGGTATTGGCGATGTTATTAGCATACCTTTTTCGTCTTCTCATTACAATCAATTAGACCCTGATGGATATACATATAACCCATCAGGTTCAAGCGGTACCTTTAGTAAGGGAATTATCTATATACAATATAATCAACAAGAAAATGAGGTTCTAATATATGATGTTATAAATGGTGGAGATATCATGGTAAACAAGAATGACGAAACTTATCAATTATCGTTGGATGTTAACGCATATAGTGGAGGGTTAGTAAAAGGTGATTATATAGGTAAGCTGAAGTATTATGATTATATAGTTGATACGATATCACAAATAAGAGAAAGTAAATAATACGAATCTAGTAAAAACTAAGTATGCAAAAACAAGAATACATCTGCCCAAAATGTGGCAACAAACAATACGAAGTGGATCAAATGCGTGCCACCGGTGGGGCATTTGCCAAAATTTTTGATGTACAAAATAAAAAATTCACCACGATTTCGTGTACCCATTGTGGCTATACCGAATTGTATAAACGCACAACAAGTACTTTTGGCAATGTGCTTGACTTTTTTACGAATTAGTACCGCTTGTCCAGATTTGCAATCTGGACACAAAGGGAAGCAGATTTGTAATCTGCAATTAAGGATTTTAAATCCATCACCCTTGCTTTCAGATTACAAATCTGAAAAAGCAACAGGTTTTAGCAAGAAAAAACCATCATGACGAAGAAAAAAATAAAGCTTGTCGAAATACCCGAAGAGGAAACAATTGATGGGAAAACCGTTTACAATACTGGAGCCAGCATGGCTGATGCAGACCCTTTTGTTTACGGCAGACTGATTCGGGACGGGAAATTTGAAGAAGCCAAAAAAATGTTGAACGAAAAAGGCTACCATGTCCAATTGGAAGATGGTAGTTTTATGTAATGAAAAAATTTAATCGTTAAACCTTCCCCCTCATCGGGGGAATTAAAAGGGGGCTATGGCAAACAACGAAGACCTTTTCAAAAAAATAATCGCACACGCGAAAGAATACGGATTTGTATTTCAGTCCAGTGAAATTTACGATGGTTTAAGCGCGGCTTACGATTACGGTCCGAATGGTTCGGAACTGAAAAAAAACATCCGCGATTACTGGTGGAAAGCGATGGTGCAAATGCACGAAAATATTGTGGGGATCGACTCCGCCATTTTTATGCATCCCACCGTTTGGAAAGCTTCGGGACATGTGGATGCTTTTAACGACCCGCTGATCGACAACAAAGATTCCAAGAAACGTTACCGTGCCGATGTGCTGGTGGAAGACTACATGGCCAAAATTGAAGCCAAAATCTTTAAGGAAGTAGCCAAAGCCAAAAAGCGTTTTGGGGATAGTTTTGACGAGAAACAATTCCTCGAAACCAATCCGAGGGTGCTGGCCAACCAGCAAAAAATAGACAACATCAAAAACCGGCTGTACCCGGCAATGGACAAGGACGACATGGCCGCCATCAAAACTTTAATCGAAGACCTCGGCATTGCCTGTCCCGTTTCGGGTTCCAAAAACTGGACAGAGGTGCGGCAGTTCAACCTGATGTTTTCCACACAGATGGGCTCGGTGGCCGAGGGTGCAACGGAGATTTTCCTCCGTCCCGAAACGGCGCAGGGTATTTTTGTGAATTATTTGAATGTACAAAAAACCAGCCGGATGAAAATCCCTTTCGGCATTGCCCAGACCGGGAAAGCGTTCCGAAACGAAATCGTTGCCCGCCAGTTTATCTTCCGCATGCGCGAATTCGAGCAGATGGAAATGCAGTTCTTTGTGCGCCCCGGCGAAGAAATGAAATGGTATGCCTACTGGAAAGAGCAACGGATGAACTGGCACCTTTCGCTGGGCATCCCTGCCGAAAAATTCCGTTTCCACGACCACGAAAAACTGGCCCATTATGCCAATGCTGCTGCTGATGTGGAATTTGAATTCCCGATGGGTTTCAAGGAACTGGAAGGTATTCACTCGCGCACCGATTTCGATTTGAGCGCCCACGAAAAATACTCCGGAAAGAAGCTCCGCTACCACGATCCCGAACTCAACGAAAGTTATGTGCCCTACGTCGTGGAAACCTCCATCGGCCTCGACCGCATGTTCCTCGCAATTCTGAGCAACGCCTACACCGAAGAAACCCTGGAAGGCGGCAACAGCCGGGTAGTGATGAAAATTCCGCCCCTGCTGGCCCCTTACAAAATAGCGGTTTTCCCTTTGACCAAAAAAGACGGCATGCCCGAAAAAGCCCTGGAAATCATGAATGGGCTGAAATCGGATTTCATGTGTTTTTACGAAGAAAAAGACAGCATCGGCAAGCGCTACCGCCGCCACGACGCCATCGGCACACCTTATTGTGTAACTGTTGATCACCAAACATTTGAAGACAATACGGTAACCATTCGCGAGCGCGACAGCATGCAGCAGGAGCGGGTAGCTATTGACAAAATTGCGGGGATTGTTGCCGAGCGCTTGCGGGCGAAATTGTAAAACCGCGGGTCTTATTTATTATTAAAAGCCGTCATCGTCCTGCCAATGCCGATGGTGACAAAACTTTGAATCACTTCAACGGCTTTGTTGATGCGGGGAATCATCAGGTCAACTTCCTTTTTCGACCATTGGCCCAAGACAAAATCCGATTGGTAACCGCGTGCAAAATTATCCCCGAGGCCAACACGCAAGCGGGGAAAAACATTGGTGTTCAGCTTCTCAATAATATCGGTTAAACCGTTGTGGCCGGCATCACCTCCTTTGGCTTTCAGGCGTATGGCACCCAGGGGCAGGGCAATATCGTCCAAAACAACCAGTAAATTTTCGATGGGCACTTTCTCTTTCTCCAGCCAGTATTTGATGGCTTTCCCGCTCAGGTTCATGTAGGTGGTGGGTTTGATAATCACCAATGTTCTGCCCTTGAACTTCACACGGCTTACCGAGGCCAGCCGCTCCACTTTAAATTCGCCCTTAAGTTCGGACGACAGGGCATCGGCCACCACAAAACCCACATTATGCCGGGTATTTGCATACTCGGCACCAATGTTTCCCAAACCTGCTATTAAGTATTTCACGGTTTCAAAATTAAACCTGCTATAAAATTAGTAAAACCCTGTCTTTTAACAACAAAAGGGACGAAGGCAAACCCTTCATCCCTTTAATATTATGCAGTCGGGCAAGGCTTAACTCTCTGCGGGTGTTTCTGTTGCACCACCTTCATCAGAAGCAGTTTCGGCACCTTCTTCAGCACCTTCTTCGGCTTCTTCTTCCTCTTCCTCACCTTCAATCTCAGTGGCGGTACGTGCCGTTTTCACACGGACAATTACTGCGTTTGCCGGATCAAGGAACGAGAGGTTATCAACTTTCATATCCCTGATTTTCACGGACCCCCCAATGATTAATTCGGAAATATCCACCATAATAAAATCGGGTATGTCTTTTACCAGGCCTTTCACGCGAAGCCGGTGCATTTTCTTGATCATCTGGCCTCCGGCAATCACACCCGGCGAATCTCCTTTGTAATGGACAGGAATACCGACGATGATGGGTTTTTCGTCTGTTACTTCCAGAAAATCGGCATGAAGCACTTTGTCGGTAACCGGATGGTATTGCACTTCCTGAAGGATTGTCTGGTAAGTTGTGCCGTCAACGTCAATACTGACCAAAAAAACCTCGGGTGAAAAAACCAGTTTTGTAAATTCCTGGTATTTTGCTACAAAGTGAATTTGTTCTTTTCCGCCGTAGATCACACACGGGATATTTCCTTCCCTCCTGACCTTTTTTGCATCTTTTTTCCCTACGTTCTCTCTGAGAGAACCGCTCAATGATACTGTTTTCATGTTAAACTAAAATTAAATATATAAAAATTAATGTTTCGATAAGTCAAAAAGCGAGCTGATGGATTCGTAATTTTGAACCCGGCGAATAACTTCCGCCAACAAATTCGCAGTTGATAATACGGTTATTTTATCACTATCCTGTTTTAAAGGGATAGTATCTGCAACAATTACTTCGTTAAAGGCTGATTTAGAAATAGATTCGTAGGCTTTTCCCGAGAAAATGGGGTGTGTACAAAAAGCGCGTACGCTGTTTGCCCCTTTATCCATAATCAGGTTGGCCGCCTTGGTAATGGTGCCCGCAGTATCGATGATGTCGTCAACCAAAACTACATCTTTCCCCTCTACATCACCAATCAATTGCATCTGTTCAATTACATTGGGTTTTGCCCTTTGTTTGTAACAAATGACAAATTCGGTGTTTAATGCTTTGGCATAACTGGCAGCACGCCTTGTTCCTCCCGTATCGGGCGAGGCCATAATCAGGTTGGGCAGTTCCAGTTTTTTAAGATAGGGCATAAAAATATTTGAGGCATACAGATTGTCAACCGGAACATCGAAAAATCCCTGAATCTGATCCGCATGTAAATCAATCGTAATCAGCCTTTGAACTCCGGCAGCAATCAGCAGGTTGGCTTTTAATTTGGCGGCAATGGAAACCCGTGGTTTGTCTTTTCTGTCTTGCCTTCCATAACCAAAATAGGGGATTACAGCAATAATTTTTCGGGCAGAAGCACGTTTGGCAGCGTCCACCATCATCAGCAATTCCATCAGGTTATCGGCAGGAGGCATGGTAGATTGTACAATAAAAACATCCCTGCCCCTGATATTTTCTTCGTAAGAGGTCTGAAATTCCCCGTCAGAAAAATTGGTAACAATTGATTTTCCAAGACTTATTCCAAAACTATCGGCAATTTTATCTGCCAGGTAACGACTCGAACGTCCGGAAAAAATACTTACAAAAGGTTCTGCTGCCATCTGGTGTTTTTTAACACTGTAAAAATCGCGGCAAAAGTAGTGTTTAAAAGCGACCCCTCAAAATAAATGGCTTTCATTTTGCGCAAGTGCAAAAAAATAATTTACTTTTGCACCCCTTTTTAGCCCGAGTGGCGGAATTGGTAGACGCGCTGGTCTCAAAAACCAGTTCCTTCCAAGGAGTGCCGGTTCGACCCCGGCCTCGGGTACGGAAATGTTTTATAAAGCCCTGAAAATTAAATTGTTTCAGGGCTTTTTCTTTTGTCGGGGTAATAAGAAGGGGAATAATTTATTAATCGTTTTAACTTTTGATTACGGTTATATAGTAGATAAACTTAGGAACAAGTCGTTCCAATAGTTTTACTACTATCCCTTATATTCTCTAAACTCCCTCTCTGCAGCTTTAAGGAATAAATCCCTAACGAGCTTTTCAGGTGAAATATCATCATACATTGCAACCAGGGCATTAATCTTTGTTGTCCAGTCATTATATGTAAATCGAACCCGAATGAACTCTTCCTCCTTGGTGAGCAGTTCTTTAACATATTCATTGGGATGCATTCCTTCTCCCTCCGCTTTTTTAAGCACTTCAGCGTACTCATTGTCATCAAGTTCAAAATAGATTGGTACTACCTTACCATATATTTCCGGATTGACATCTCTACGGTATCCCATTTGCCTGCACGAATCACTGCAATACTTCGCATCGATACGTTTTGCAGTGAATTCCTTTTGACAATAACGGCATTTTTTTGATCTTTCCATAATTTCGTGCAGTAACTTACCGCAAAAGTAATGGATATATCGTTATTATTAACATATATATTTTACTTTATTTACATATAAAACCGTGTATTTAATTTTATGTCACGAATAGTCACGTTTAGTTAACTGTTAAACCAAATTTTTTATGCTAATTTTCACATTTTTTACTTGTATTTGAACTTTTTTCGGGCTTTTCATCCAATATTTTCCGAAAAATTTCTCAAAATGCTACTTTTCTTCGGATTTCTCTTCACCTTATAATGTGGAATTTACTTAGAAGAATTAGAATATATTCGGTTTGAAGTTCGATTTTCTTACAAAAACCTGAAAATAACAGACATTCTCCTGAGAAACCTTGATATATTTTTGGTAAAATACAATAGTTAAACACACCAGCTTTTTGAAATAGAAATATCAATCACAAATTATTTAAATCATGTGACAAATACACTTCGCTTTTAATAATTCTTGTTTTAGTGAACTAAAACCCATGAAAACGAATATCATAAACATGTTAAAAATTGGTTAAAAAAAGACAGGAGAGAACAATCTGTTGAGAACCTTTCAATAATCAATGAGAATTTTGAAACCGTCGTTGCTTAAAAATACCCGGAATTTGAAAAACGAAGAGAAAGGTACATTAAAACCATTGTGGAACCACTGGAGTTAACAAGAAATCTTGATTAAAGTTTATGCCTATTTTGGTTTATCATTCTGAGTTCCTCAAAGTGCCATGGATATTAATGTGTATGGATGCATTGTACAGTGTCTGACGGCTGGTGAAATACACTAGAGTTAAAGTAAGCTCATTACTATCTCAAGTCGATTGTCGGCGTAATGGACAAAATGGTTGCACAAAACCTCTATAAGCCTTTATTCGTATAGCTTTGAAATAAGTCAAAGGTTATGAATAAAAAAAATGCTTTTACTGCAATAGCCCAATAACAAGAAAACACGGGCTTAGAAATGGAAAGCAGCGATACAAATGCGGTGCTTGTAACAAGTATTTTACAGGAGGTCATCATATAAATCCAGAGGATTTATGGAGGGAATATCGAGAGAGAAAACAGACCTATTCCCAATTGGCCATCAAGCACAAATGCTCTAAGCGTACCATCCAAAGAAAAATAGATTTACACCAAGTTACTTTACCGCAGAAAACGGCCAGAGAAGTTGTTGTTTTGATGGATGCCACTTACTGGGGAAGAGTTTTTGGAGTAATGCTGTTTAAGGATAATATTACCAAAGAGAACCTACTGAAGTACTATATCAAAAACGAAACCAACACCAAGTACAGAGAAGGAATAGAAGAACTAAAAACTAGGGGATATATTATTAAAGCCATTGTTTGTGATGGCCGCAGAGGACTAATCCAGTCCTTTGAAAATATACCTGTACAAATGTGCCAGTTTCATCAAGCAGCAATCGTTAGGAGGTACATCACAAAAAACCCCAGAATGCCTGCTGCTATTGAATTAAAGCAAATAGTCGACCTGATGAAGCAAACCGATAAAGAGTCATTTGAAGGAGCTTTAAACGAGTGGCATGTAAAGTGGGAACCGTTTCTAAATGAAAGGTCCGTCAATGAAGAAACGGGCAAAAGCTTTTACACCCACAAGAGGTTAAGAAGCGCTTACCGGAGTCTGAAAACAAACCTGAAATGGCTTTTCACCTGGTATGATCACATGGAGCTTAACATCCCCAATACAACAAATGCAATAGATGGACATTTTGCAGATTTGAAGACGAAACTCAGAAATCACAATGGCCTTTCAATCGAAAGAAAAAAGAAATTTATAGATGAGTTTTTGAAGGCATAAAGACCTCTGAAAAAGTAAAAGGAGCCCAGAAAATGAACCCCTTTCTTTTGACTTTTTCGTCAGTCATCAAGTGTATCCCTGGCAGGTTGCTCTCCAGCAGAGCCTACTTCCGTTTAGCTTGACAAAAACAAAGATAATCCTCAAATTAGTATCAAGTAAAAATGATTAAAAAAAACTGCAACCATTTTGTCCACTTGAAGGAATGCTATTGAAAAGTGCAACCATTTTGTCTATTATACCCGATTGTCAAAGATACTGTCCCAAAAAGTGTGTAAAGTGCATCTTTTATAAATTTGAAGTTTTAGGAACTTTAAAATTTAAGATATGAAAAGAATACACTTTACACAGGAGCAAGTTACAAAGATTTTGCAAGAGATT
>JAKIVD010000037.1 GCA_021647205.1 Bacteroidales bacterium
TACAGTTCCTCCTCGGTATTCTGTCTTTAAATACTCTTGGTCGATCAACCCAAATCCATGATATAATAAACTCGTTGACATATATGTTCGGTTTTTAACTCAAAAGTACGCATCTTTGCGATGAACCATATTTATTATCTTGCAGACTTAAGAGAAACCAAAGGTAATGATATGTCAAATAGGCAATTAGAAGAGAATAGGGAAGCTAAGTATGATAGAATACTAGCAAATCATTTAGGTATTACTTATAGTGAAATTGGAGAACTGGAATGGGCTATTGATGCCAATAAAAGTAGGGATGAACATATCTATTCGTACCTTCTTAAGTTTAGCGATGGTAGTCCCATAAATATCACAAAAAAATAAGAGCTATTGATGATGACAATGTCGTTGAAATTGGGATTGGTGAACATGATACGATTTTTGCTAATTTGTGATTATAAGAGTGTATTATACGTTAGAGATATAGACGGGGAAGCCTATTAAAAATGTATTTTTATATACAAAGTAATTAGATTAAAATTATGGTAACAAACCTGTTAGAAACTGAAGAACAATTAATAATGAGATATATTAATCTCGAAAATGATATAGAAACATTTAAAATGAAGAAATTATTTGCTAATAATGATTCAGAACGATATTTAATTGAGCGGAAAGAAATTGATTTAAGCTCAGAACGGAGCACATTGAGGTCTGAGTTATTAAAGTTTGAGATAGCTGAAACCAGTATAAAAATCAGAACTAATTTACTTGTTGCATTTACTGAAATGAGGACTGCTCTAGTCAAAGTACCAACTAATTGGCACGTTTCATGTGGTCAAGGCAAAATTTTTCATGACTATTTTGCTGCTAAGATTTTAAAGGTAATTAACGATATTGTAAAACTTAATTTTTTAGGAATGACTACTCCATTTTTGTATCTATCTACAGATAAAACAGATAGTATTGATGTATACCCGTCTCTCGTCCTCGTTTGTAACGAGGACGTTTTTATTTTGTGCATTTGCAATGCGAGAAAGATTATTCCGGACTGAAAGCCATGGTCGAAATTTTGGCGTTGCATTAAAAATGAAGGGGTAAATGTGTCCTCGTTACAAACGAGGACAAGTTGGAGCTGCGCCCACCTGAAAGGTCAAATCCACTAGCTTAAAATCCCCTCAAAATTCTTTATATTTGCAGTCTTCCCAAAAAACGAATTTATGCAAATGCCATCCATTTATAAACCCAAAAATCATGTGCGGATTGTTACCGCTGCTTCCCTTTTCGACGGCCACGATGCGGCCATCAATGTCATGCGAAGGATCATCCAGTCGGGTGGTGCGGAGGTTATTCATTTGGGGCACAACCGCTCGGTACACGAGATTGTGAATGCTGCCATCCAGGAAGATGCACAGGCCATTGCCCTGACTTCCTATCAGGGCGGCCACATGGAATTCTTCAAGTATATGTACGATATGCTGAAAGAAAAAGGCTGTGGCAGCATCAAGATTTTTGGGGGTGGTGGCGGCACCATCCTTCCCGACGAAGCGGCAGAACTGCATGATTATGGCATTGCCCGCATTTATTCCCCTGACGATGGCATGGCCATGGGTTTGCAGGGGATGATCAACGACCTGATTGAACAATCGGATTTTCCTACGGGAAAAAATATACAGGTCAAAATCGAAGATATCGCCAAACAGGATTATGTGGCCATTGCCCGTTTGATTTCGGCGGCGGAAAACAACCGCAAAGAAATTGCCGGCATTTTGGATGAATTGCAAAAACTGGTCGAAAAGAAAAAAGCACCGGTGCTGGGAATTACCGGAACGGGAGGTGCCGGAAAATCATCGCTGGTGGATGAGATTGTCCGCCGTTTTCTAAATGATTTTCCTGACAAAACCATTGCCATTATTTCGGTTGATCCTTCCAAACGGAAATCGGGCGGCGCATTGCTTGGCGACCGCATCCGGATGAACGCCATCGACAACCCGCGTGTTTTCATGCGCTCACTCGCCACACGGCAATCCAATCTTTCCATCTCCAAATATGTGAAGGATGCCGAGACCATTGCACAGGCTGCCGGTTTCGATTTTATCATACTCGAAACATCCGGTATCGGCCAATCCGACACGGCCATCATCGACCACAGCGATTTGTCACTTTATGTGATGACCCCGGAATACGGCGCTGCCAGTCAGTTGGAAAAAATTGACATGCTCGATTTTGCCGATTTGGTTGCCCTCAATAAATCGGACAAGCGGGGTGCTTTGGATGCTTTGCGCGATGTAAAAAAACAGTACCAGCGCAACAACCGTTTATTTGAAATCCCGGTGAACGAAATGCCTGTTTACGGGACGGTGGCCTCCCAGTTCAACGACATTGGCGTGAATGAATTGTATGGCCATCTTTTTGAAAAAATCAAGGAGCGAACCGGTGTTGATTTTCATTCCCATCTCGGGCATAAAAATGAAATGACCGAAAAGATTGAAATCATCCCTTCACAACGGGTAAGATACCTTTCGGAAATTTCGGAAACCGTGCGGAATTACAACCAATGGGCAGAGGAGCAGGGCAAGGTTGCCCAGAAACTGTTCAGCCTGAAACAAAGTATGGACATGCTGGGCGAAGAAGGCAAGACCTCCGAAGTGGAAGACCTGCGCTTGCTCTATGATTCTATTGTCAAGCAAATTGACCCGGCCAACCTGCAAATGCTGGAGGGCTGGCAAGCCAAAAAAGACAATTACCAGGGCGAAGAGTTTGTGTTTAAAGTCAGGGATAAAGAGTTTCGAATCAAGACGACTTCCGAATCACTCTCACACCTGCACATTCCCAAAGTCAGCCTGCCCAAATTTGAGAGCTGGGGCGAAATATTAAAATGGCTGCTCAAGGAAAATGTACCCGGCGAGTTTCCTTTTGCTGCCGGAGTATTTCCCTTCAAACGCGAAGGCGAGGACCCCACCCGTATGTTTGCCGGCGAAGGTGGCCCCGAGCGGACCAACAGACGTTTTCACTATGTTTCAAAAGGAATGCCTGCCAAACGGCTTTCTACTGCTTTCGATTCGGTAACGCTATATGGGGAAGACCCCGACCGCCGCCCCGACATTTATGGGAAAATAGGTAACTCCGGTGTTTCCATTTCCTGCCTGGATGATGCCAAGAAATTGTATTCCGGCTTCAATCTGGCCGATCCGAAAACCTCGGTATCCATGACCATCAACGGCCCGGCACCCACCATGGTGGCCTATTTTATGAATGCGGCCATCGACCAGCAATGTGAATTCTACATCAAAGAAAACGGTCTGGAAAAAGAAGTAGAAGCAAAGATTGAAGCCATCTACAAAAAGAAAGGAACGGCAAGGCCGCATTACCAGGGGAAAATTCCCGAAGGAAATGATGGTTTGGGTTTGATGCTTTTGGGGGTGACCGGCGACATGGTGTTGCCTAAGGAAGTGTACCAAAAAATCAAGAAAGAAACCATGAGCGTGGTGCGGGGTACCATCCAGGCCGATATCCTGAAAGAAGACCAGGCACAGAATACCTGTATCTTTTCCACCGATTTTTCGCTCAAACTCATGGGTGACATCCAGGAATATTTCATCACCAACAAGGTACAGAATTTTTACAGCGTTTCCATTTCGGGCTACCACATTGCCGAAGCCGGGGCCAATCCCATCAGCCAGCTGGCTTTTACCCTCGCCAACGGATTTACTTATGTGGAATATTACAAATCGCGGGGGATGGATGTGAACAAATACGCGCCCAACCTGTCCTTCTTTTTCTCCAATGGCGAAGACCCCGAATATGCAGTAATTGGCCGGGTGGCCCGCTTGATTTGGGCCAAAGCCATGAAACTGAAATACAAAGCCGGGGAGCGTTCGCAAAAGCTGAAATACCATATCCAGACTTCGGGCCGTTCGCTGCATGCCCAGGAAATCGACTTCAACGACATACGCACAACCCTGCAAGCTTTGTATGCCATTTACGACAACTGCAATTCGCTGCATACCAATGCTTACGACGAGGCCATCACCACGCCGACCGAGGAATCGGTACGCAGGGCCATCGCCATCCAAATGATCATCAATCACGAATTAGGCTTGGCCAAAAACCAGAATCCTTTGCAAGGTTCTTTCATTATTGAAGAACTGACGGACTTAGTTGAAGAAGCCATCCTGATGGAATTTGACCGCATCACCGAACGGGGCGGCGTTTTGGGTGCCATGGAAACCATGTACCAGCGCAGCAAAATCCAGGAAGAATCATTGTATTACGAAACCCTGAAGCATACCGGTGATCTCCCCATTATCGGGGTGAATACTTTTCTGGGTAGCAAGGGTTCACATACGGTAATTCCGGGTGAAGTCATCCGTGCCACCGAAACCGAAAAGGAATACCAGATTCAGATGTTGGATGCATTACACAACACCTGGAAGGATGAAGCCAAGGAACATTTGAAGTCGTTACAAAAAGCAGCCATTGCGAACGAAAATGTATTTGAAGCCCTGATGGATGCCGCCAAGTTTGCTTCCATCGGACAGATTACCGATGCGCTTTTCCATGTGGGTGGACAGTATCGGAGGAATATGTAGTGAAAATGACGAAACCCAACCTTCCAGCGTCGAAGACCTGGAAGAGTTACGAAAGAAAGTAACCAACCTTCCAGCGTCGAAGACCTGGAAGAGTTACGAAAGAAAGTAACCAACCTTCCAGCGTCGAAGACCTGGAAGAGTTAATTGATAAGAAATTTAGTAACAGACGCTTCCAGGTCCCGGCGGACGCTGGAAGGTCTTTAAAAAATATCAACCAACAATTGTACCCATGACAAAAGATATTTTAATCATTTATCCCGAAACTGCTGAAACGAAGATTGCCGTGTATCGCGGTACGGAGCCGGTCTTTCTGAAGTCAATCAAACACAAACAGGAAGACTTGGGCCGTTTCGAAAATATCGCCGACCAGAAAGACTTCCGAAAAGAACGTATTTATAAGGAATTGGCGGGTAACGAAATCCACCTTGAAAGCATTGAACTGGTAATGGGGCGCAGCGGATTGATCAAACCTGTTTCGCAGGGTGTTTACCTGATTAACGAGGAAATGGTCAGGGATTTAACTGTTGGGGTTATGGGCGTACACAGTACCAACCTCGGGGGAATTGTTGCCCGCAGCATTGCCGACGATTTAGGCAGGGAAGCTTATGTGGCCAACCCTGTTGTGGTGGACGAACTGTCGGATGTGGCACGCATCACCGGACACCCTTTGTTCAAAAGAAAGTCCATTTTTCATGCCTTGAACCAAAAACACGTTGCCTGGAAATACGCGCGGTCGGTAAACAAAAAATACGAAGACCTCAACCTCATTATTTGTCATATAGGCAGCAGCGCCCTCTCTGTCGGGGCACACCAAAAAGGCCGTGTCATCGATGTCAACCAGGCTTTCGACGGTGGTGGCCCCTTTTCCATTTCGCACACCGGAACCCTGCCCATGGGGCAATTGGTTGACTTATGTTTCAGTGGTGAATACACCAAAAAAGAGGTCATCGAAATGATCACAACCAAGGGCGGTTACTACGCTTATCTCGGCACCAGGGATGTCCCGACCATTAACCGGCGGCTGGCCGAGGGCGACGAACTGGCACTGGCCATATCCTACGCCCTGTCGTACCAGATTGCCAAAGAAATTGCGTCGCACTACGCTACCTTGTCCGGACAGGTGGATGCCATCATCCTGACGGGTGTTATTTTCGACAGTGAACGCTTTCTGGACAATGTAAAAAAGCGGATTGCCGGAATTGCCCCCATTGCACTTTATCCAACGGTTAACGACTTTGAAGCCCTTGCTTGGTTTGGAGTGAAAGTATTGAAAGGAGAGGTTGAGGTTAAAAAATACAAATAATGTATCGCATTGCAGCCAGCAGACTGGAACCAATACTTCAGCGGGTTTGCCTTTCGCTTTTTCTTTTATTCATTGTATTTTCTTCGCAGGCACAGGTATTTTTCAACAACCTGGAAGATACAACACGATCAGGTCAGTGGATCGGGCTGCAAACCATCGACTCCGGCTTTGCCTATTCGGGCACCCGTTTTTCCCTTGTTGACTCGCAGCAGCCATACGGCCTCGGACTGGAGGGTCCTTTTCCCGAAACAATCCGTGGAAAGAATGTGCTACTTAAAATTAGTGGTTGGGTAACAAGTGAAGTAGTGTTTGATAAAGCTGTTTTTGTGGTGAGCCTGAAGGAAGGGGACGAAGACCTTTTGTGGAAGGGTACCGACTTGGGGCCGCTGATAACGGAGAGCAACCACTGGTTCCGTTTTGCCGACTCAGTGAACATCCCTGGCAGTGTTTCTGAAACGGCAACCATCAAGGCTTACCTTTGGAACAGCGACGGAAAACACCGCATGGGTATCGATGACTTGAAATTCGAGTTTGTTGCCATTCAAAACCCCTCCTTTTTCCCGCAGGTTTCAGAAGATAAATTCAGCCCCGGCATTACCGGTAATCCAATTTTTATCGGCAGTTATTATACTGTCTATTATCAGAAAAAAGACAAAACTGTCAGGATTGCTGGCAATGACGGGAACCCAATTATCAAAAACATCTGGTACTTCTCCGAGCGGTTACGGGGAAAGAAAAGGAAAAAGAAACAATCAGCCTTGCGATTTATAGCAGTAGATACGCTTGGCAACAAGACTGAATTGTATTTTGTGGGAAAAGGTGTTGAGCTGAAATTGTCTTGCGAGATTTACCGTCCGCTAATACAGATTGAAGTAGTGAGCAACTACAAACGAAATCAGGAATTTACCCGGCAATCACTACTTATGAAAAGCGGGCAGGCTGTTGAAGAAGTTTACCGCAAAAACCGCAAAACCGATGTGAAAAATTTTCAGGACGAATACTGGTTGGATAAAGAAGGTGTACGGTTTGGAAACAAGGAGAATTCATGGATTGTTTATCATAACCCGAACATTTCTTCCCTGCAATTAAAACCATCCGACAGCCTGCTGGCCGTCAATCTCGATTATGAAAAAGACCATCCCTTCCTGCATTTTCCTTTGGATGAAGATACCGTCGATATCAAAGAAGACTGGTCGTCGAGTAAATATGCAGACGAAACAACCAGGCAGTTTTCTTTTTCAATATTTGTGGGTACAAAAGCCAGAAACCTGCCCCGTTTCATGAAAAACCCCAACGGATTTCTGGCCACTTACATCTGGACCGAACATGCCGACTGGACGGACATCCGCACCAACCGGGCAATTTATTTCGGCTCCGAAAAAATCAGAAATGCGAAAGAGGCAAGCGGCGGTTTTGTATTTTATAATATTCCGGTTACCAAAAGTGTATTTTGGGCCAATCCCGACAAGATTTCAAATGCAGAAATATCGCATGGCAGCTTCGGCAGCCAGGAAAGCACAGTTATGGATGATGCGGATTTTCACACATTCCTTAAAGAAATCCATTCCCTTGGACATGATATTTGTTTGCATACTCCGGAACAATTTACGACCACTCCTGAAAGATTGGAAGATGCACTTGCGTTTATGCAATCCAACTTTGCTTCACCGAGTTGGATCGATCATGGTTACAACAACAAAAACCACAACAACCGGGAAGATTTGATTTGTGACGGGAGCATTGAAAAGTCAGCGTATTTTGCACTCAATCTCTGGGAAAAATACGGCCTAAAGTATTTCTGGAATGCATATTACGAGGAATACTTTCCTTTTTCGGCACTGCGTTTCAGCAACAACCTGGAAAAACCCTATTCCGGTTTTGGCGATTATTACCCCAAACCCGATTTCTGGCAACACCCTTCGCGAACAGCTTCCATTTACCACTGGCCGACCACAAGTGTACTTTATGTAGCGGAGAATCGTTTGTGGAATTACCATTTCAGCACACAGGTTCTCCATCATTTTGTGGATGACTGGGCGGTTGAAATCAACCATTGTTACCCGGCCTGGGTTGACCCATCGCACGGCTTCTGGCTATGGGACAACGACAGCACGATTGTTGCCGCACCGGGTTTTAACAACACTTTGCAGCGTATGGCCGCTTTGCGGGACGAAGGGAAACTTAAGCTGACAACCATCCGTGATTTTTTGAATTACCGGCTGGCAATTGAACAACTCAGCTACGAGATTTTACGCGATGGCACAGTCCGGGTCAGCAATTCTTCCGATATGGCAATCAAAGGGCTTTCGTTTGCCACCCGTTCCCGTTTATTACTCGTGGACGGTTTGAGGCCTTCTCAAAAACTTGTTGGTGAGGATGTGGTTTTTTGGTTTGATTTAGGGGCCGGGGAAAGCAAATTGATAAGGGTTTTTGAGTGAATACCCCTGGGCCTGCCAACACACCGGCCTGGTCGGAAAACTTACACAACAGGAGGTTGGGAGTCAGTAATTTAAAATTTCGCCAAAATCCGTTTCACCGAAGCCAGGTAACTGCCCCCGAACAAATTCACATGAACCATCAAAGGGTAGAGGTTGCAATAATCCATTCGCTGCTGCCAGCCTTTTTCCAAAGGGTAAGTATGGTGATAGGCCTCATAAAGTTCCGGGCTAAACCCACCAAACAACTGCGACATGGCCAAATCCATTTCGCGGTGACCATAGTAAACTGCCGGATCGATAATCACCGCACAGCCCTTCTCGTTAACCATAAAATTACCACCCCACAAATCACCATGCAACAGTGCCGGGGGCTCTTCGGGAAATATTTCTTCGAGTTTCCGGTAAAAGCGGCCGAATGACGCAGTCGTTTCCCTGTCCGTTCTTCCGTTGTCGCGGGCAAGCTTGAGCTGGGCTTCCAGTCTTTCCTCCCTGAAAAAATCAGTCCATTTTTCATGAAAACGGTTGGATTGCTTCAGCGAGCCGATGTAGTTGTCGTGGTCCAAACCAAAATCATCCTGCGTATGCTTGTGCAACTCAGCCAGTTTTTGTCCGAAATTTTCCCAAAACCCGAGTTGTTTAGCACTGCTTTGAATAAAGTTCAAAACCAGAAAGGATTCGTCATCACTGCTGCCGTGGGCAACAATTTCCGGCACTTCAATTTCGCGGGCTTCTGCCAGCACTGTCAGGCCTTTGGCCTCTGTCTCAAACATTTTGGGGTAGCGCGAGGCAATATTTTTCTTGACGAAAAATGTTCCGGATGTAGTTTGAATTTGGTAAGTGTCGTTAATGGAGCCGCCGGCGACAGCTGATGTGGAAAGTATGCTGACTTCAATTCCGGATTTTTTGCTTAGTATTTCTTCTACGGCTGTTTTCCAGGGCATGGTAAATCGGGTGACAGTTCGCTTGATGAAAAAATACAAATTTACTAATTGTCCCGGATGAAATTCAGTTTAATCGGCCATTGCACTTCCGGCATTCCTTACTTGTCCGTTTTGCACCACTTTTCCGTCATCCAACAACCATTCCTGTAGACAATTAAGCTCCAGGTGGAGGTCGTCGTTAATGGCATTGGCCGAAACCGTGGCGCCCGAAATGGCCTCGATGTCCTTGCCATACAGCAGTTCTTCTTCACCCGAATACCCCACAAATTGCCGGAGCCAGCCCCTGCTCATAATTTCGTGGCCGTGGGTGGCGCGGTAGTTAAAAACCTTCACATTCAATATATTTCCTGTTGTATCAGCCACAAAAAAGTAATCGAAATATTCAAATTCAATGGCTTTGTCACCGTCGTCGATGGAACATCCGCCACTGCGGCAACTGTTCACCCGTCCCACATAAATATAAGCCAGGGTAATTGTTTGGTCCAATACGGCAAAAAGCCGGCTGTCTCCCAGACATGGTATGGAAACATCTTTGCTGATTTCATTTATAACAAGCACCTTGTCCTTCCACAGTTTCGCAACGGTCTTGTTCATTTTCTTTTCCGGAAGCTGTACACCTTCCCCCGAGGGATGAAAACTGCTCAGCAATATCCACAAGATGAAAAAGACCAACCGAAAAGTATTATTGACCATCGTCTGAATTTTAAAACCAAAAGCCGATGCCGGCGTTAAAAACCTTTTGAAATTTTACATCCGCTTTGGATTTGATGAATTGCACATCGGCTTTAAGTACGGCACCGGGCACTATCCGCCATCCGATTCCGGTAGTGATTGCTGTAACATTGTATGCCTCTATTCTGCTCAAGTCGTTTACCAGTGTTAGTTGGGTGTCGTAAACGGAATAGCGCACAAAGGGGGTCAGTTCACTTCTTATTTTGCGCGAGGGATAAAAAACATTGTAGGCTGCTTCGAGGTAATAGCCATACATACTGCTTCCCAGATCATTGGGTTTGCCTTCGGCAACAGTAAAATCATTGTATGCCCCGGTATTGGAAAGCAAGGTGTAATAGCCTTGTCCGCGGATTTGAATGCCCTTTCGCTGAAACCTGAGATCAAAACCAAACATGGAAACACCCACCACGGAAGAATCGGCCCGCGCTATTTCTCCGGCCCTGCTTTTTTCGATGCGTTTGAACAAAGTGGATTGGGTTTGCCCAAAATAGGTGGACAGGCCCAAATTCAATCCGAGCAGGCCGTAATACTCAATCCGTGTTGTCAGTCCGGGCGTACGGACCATGGACTCAATACCTTTTTGCCGGCCTTTGCGCAAACCGTAACGTCCTGAAAGCCGGGCCTGACCGTCGTAACTTTTAAAGCCATTGACAAGATAAGCCTGGTATTTCATAGAGATTTCGGGAATGGTGCCGGTCAGCCCGAGACCAATTTCACGCCAGGTAGAAGGTACAATGTAGAGATCGATGAGTGGCCTTTCAACCCCATTGTATATCGGGGGTTCGTGGTTTTCGTTGATAATACCCATGGGAATCAACATCAGCCCACCCCTTAAATTCACATAAGTATTCAATGCGTAATTCAAGAAAGACTGCTCGATATAAACTTCCTGCACATGCTCCACTTCAATCTCGGTTACCAGGCTGAGCCTGCTTGTAAAATTGTACGCAAAAAGCAGCACCAGCCGGTGGACATCCAGTTTTCCGTTTTGTATGCTTTCGTTACCGAAAGGTTGGTTATAATCGAGTTGTCCGTAACCACCGAAAGTCAGTTTTTTATTGCTCATCAGCAGACGGCTCGCCGAATTGGTCAATGTGGGTTGGTCTGTTACGGAGATTTGTGCCCGGGCCTGCCTGCCGCAAAAAACAATCAGTCCACAAAAAATGAAAATGCCCAACAATTTCTTCATGCCTGCTATATTGATTATTAATGTGCAGCAAAAGTATTGTTGCACATAGTGGCACACAATACCAAGAAATGGGTATTTTGAAAAGGGACAGTGCAAGGGTTTTATGCCGTTTCATTAATTGGCAAATCCCAAAAGAGGTGGGTTTCTATATTATGTTAAAGCCCTTCCTGTGCGGCAACAAGCGAGCGTGCTTCTTTTAAAACTGCCGAAAGCTGCCGTTCGCCAAATCCCATCTTATGGAGAAAATCCTGCCGGCTTTGCAACTCACGGCAGAGAACAATCCCTTCCTCCAGCAGTTCTTGTTTCTCACGTTTTTTTAAGGAATGAAGGGAAGTGATGGGGTGGTAACCCGAGCGGTCAATCCAGTCTTTCAGGCTGTTGCCCGCAGGGTAATCCCACGAAACCAGCCCCAAGCCGGCACATTTGGCAAACTGCATGGCATCGTCCGAAAAGCGGGTATTGCAAACCACCATTCCGCGGTATTGCGTTTCATTTCCGTTGCTCAGTTCCCATGCCGTTTTTAAATCCACAAAACGTGACTGGATGTACAAGGCTACTTTGAGATCACTTTTGCGGCGGCTGTCGCTGTGAAACTTGCACTCCACCATCACTTGTTCACCAGGTTTTATGGCCACCACATCCACTTCGTGCTGTACACATTTTCCCTGCACAAGCAACCCGACCCTAACCTGGTAGCCATCAGATTCAAACAACCTGCCCACAAATTTCTCAAAAGGATAACCTGTCGGCCCCAGCTCCATGATGGCCTTTTTTAAACGGTAACGGCCCGCTGCATGGTGTGATTTTTTCCGAAGTATGCGGTAAGCAATCTGGTAAATCTTTTTGGTACTGATGCCATCATACATCATGGATTCAACCTGCCGGATAATTTCACTGATTTCGTTGGGGTGCGCACCTGAACGTTTTAAAGCTGCGCCCAGCTTTCCGGCATCAAAAGCCACTTTTTCGCCACTTCCTTTGGTTACTTTTAGGGTTGGGTTATTCACGGATTTGGTTGTTTTGTTGAAGGTTAAGAAGTTGAAAGTTTTTTAGGGAAGTAAAATTACTGTTTTTTTAGCATGACTGCCGATTGGTGACGAGAGACTGCCTACTGCGGATAGAGGACTGGGGACTGGCGAAGGTTGCGAGTCGAAAAATTTGGGAAGCACTCTTTCAGCCCACAGAGAATAAACCTGCTCAGCGGATTTACCACTGATGCCGCTCCCCGAAGGCCAGTCCCCAAAATCACAACATCAAATCCACCAAACGGGCATAATCATCATTACTCAGTTTGTGGCACATTCCTGAAACCCCGTTTTTATTGAACTGCGCAATAATTTCCCGGCTGTTGCTTTTGTCGAGGCCTATTTCCGTTAAAGTTACCGGAGATTGGATGGAACTGAAAAATGCCGTGAAAGCTTCGATGGTTTCTTCGGCTGTGTTGACACCGAAAACACCCCTGCCCAGTTTTCTGATGCGGACCGAAAGTTTTTCTTTTTTCAGTTTCATCCAGGCCGGGTAGGCAATGCTCAAAGTCGCACCGTGAGCAGTATCGTAAAGCAGGGATAATTCATGCCCCATACCATGCACTCCCCAGTCACCGCTTTTTTTGCCATACATGGTCAGGCCGTTAAGCGCCAGGGTGGCATCCAGCATAATGTTGGCGCGCAGTTCGTAATTACCAAGGTCTTTCATCAGTTCCGGCCCCCATTGAATGGCATCTTTGATGATGGCAAATGTGATGCTGTCGATGACGGAGGGTTCGCCTTCCCCAAAATAAGCTTCCAGCGCATGGGCAATTAAATCAACGATGCCGTAAGCGGTGTAATTGGCCGGGACAGTGGCAGTAAATTGGGGATCAAGAAACGCCTCTTTCGGAAAATTCAGGGGGTGGACAAAACCCAGTTTCTGGCCGGTTTTGCGGTTCTGCACCACGGCAGCCGCATTCATTTCTGTTCCCGTTGCCGCCAGGGTCAGGACATTCACCAAAGGTATCGTCTTTTCGGGATTGACAGCATAGGTCATGATTTCCCATGGATCCAAACCACTGGCAATACTTAAGGCAATGACCTTGGAAGAATCGACCACACTACCGCCACCCAGGGCGACAATAACCTCCACCTGGTGCTTGCGTCCCAGGGCAACGGCTTTTTCCACATCCTCAACTACCGGGTTGGGCTTAATTCCTGAATATTCAGAAACCTCCAGCCCGGCGGCTTTCAGTTGTGTGATGACTTTGTCGTAGTAGCCGTATTTTTTTACCGAACCCTGTCCGTAAGTCAGCAGGACTTTGTTTCCAAACTGTTTAACAGTTTTACCCAAATGATTGACCACATCCCTGCCAAAATGCAGCCGGACGGGATTAAATGCCGTGAAATTTTCCATCTGTCTGAAGTTTATTTTTGGCCAAAGATAAGCAGGATAAAGCGGTTTTTACATCCCGCCTCGGCATCTTCCGGGAAAAATTGCACCTTTGGTTTCTGCCCGCTTTCAATTAAGCAAGTACCCCGGACAGTCAAATCAGTATAAACCACAATATTTTGCATGTTTAATTTCTGTAATCGCCTTCGTGTTTTCAATTGGCCTTTTTGCACAAGCCATTGCCCGGCGCTTTTTGGTTTTCAAATAAAAAAAGGACAGCATCTGACGGATGCTGTCCTTTTTTGTTGCAGCAGGCACGGCAGCACAACCCCGGAAAAAGTGGTTTGCTGCTATCCCGGGGTCAGGGACCTCATCCGGTTTCCGGCGGCCAAATCCATTCGGAAAAAATGATGGATGAGCTCATCCGTCAAAACGGTCTTAAAAGAGTCCATTACAGCAAAGCCTTTCCCTGGCAGATTGCCTTGTACAGGCGGGTGGCCTGAACAGGCCGGTGAACTTCCAACCGGTATCAATAACTTTCAGCGATTGTTCAGGCTTTTTCGCAACACCCGGGTTCCAATAATTCAACTAAATTAGCTGCTTAGAACAGGGGCGAAACCTGGCTTACTATTAAAGAAATATATTTTGAGGAATAAAGATAACAAATGGCTGGTTTTGGTCAACCTGCACGCCGGTACAAACAAAGGCAAACGCGATTGGCCCGAAATTCATGATTTACTGCTGAAAACCGGCTTTGAGATGCAAATCGTTTTCACCGGGCATGCCGGCCATGCCATCCGGATTACGCAAAAGTCAATTGAAGAAGAGGGGTTTACAAATATTCTGGTGGTGGGTGGTGATGGTACTTTTAACGAAGTGGCCAATGGGATTTTCAGTCAGAAAAAACATAAAACTACTGACATCACGCTGGGGATGATTACCGTGGGAACCGGCAACGACTGGGGAAGAATGTACGACATGCCGGAAGAATACAGCGAACAAATTAAAATCATTCAAAAAGCAAAAACCTTTGTCCAGGATGTGGGCGTGGTAAAATACCAAAGCCGGCAAAACAGGGCCAACCGCTATTTCGTAAATATTGCCGGAATGGGTTACGATGCGCTGGTGACCCACAAAACAAACAGGATGAAGCGAAAAGGAAAGGGCGGCGCCCTGGTTTACCTGTTTAATTTGCTCAGGGCTTTGTTTCAGTACAAAGTTACCCAACTCGAAATTGAAGCCGACGGCAAAAAAGTTTTTAGCGGAAAAATTTTCAGTATGAGCATCGGGATTTGCAAGTTCAACGGTGCCGGGATGATGCAACTGCCCTACGCCATTGCCGACGATGGCCTGCTCGACGTAACTGTCATCCGAAAAACAAGCAAAATAAAAGTCATCAGAAATATTAAAAACCTTTATGACGGCTCCTTCATTCAAATGAAAGAAGTGGAAACTTTCAGGGGCGAAAAATTTACCATCAGGTCAGAGCCGGCGCACGAGCTCTACCTGGAAACCGACGGGGAATCGCTGGGCAATTCGCCACTCGATTTTGAAATTATCCCCAAAGCAATAAAGCTGATTGTTAAATAAGGGAGGAGAATGAAGTTTACGAATTCATGAACAGTAATCATTAAAAAATGGAACTCACCCACATCGAACACATTGGTATCGCAGTAAAAAGCCTTGAAGAAGCCATTCCCTACTACGAAGAGGTACTCGGGCTAAAATGTTACGCCATCGAAGAGGTAAAAGACCAAAAAGTAAAAACAGCTTTTTTCAGAATCGGACAAACCAAAATCGAATTGCTGGAAAGCACAGCCGCTGATGGCCCTATCGGCAAGTTCATCGAAAAGCGCGGGCCGGGCCTGCACCACATGGCGTTTGCAACCAACAGCATCGAAAACGCTTTGAAAGAAGCCGAAGAAAAGGGCGTCAGGCTTGTTGACAAAAAACCCCGCAAAGGGGCCGAAGGGTTAAACATTGGTTTTCTTCACCCCGGCTCTACTTTCGGTACACTGACAGAGTTCTGCGAAAAGCCCGGTTAAACAGTATTTTTCTATTTTTGAAACCGAAAACACTTTGATAAAAAAACCATGCTGATTATTGGAATTGCCGGGGGAAGCGGATCCGGAAAAACAACTGTCGTCAACAAGATAGTGGATGCACTGCCCAAAGATGCGGTTGCAGTAATCCCGCAGGATGCCTATTATTACGACAACGGCCACCTCCCACAGGAAGAAAAAGTAAAAATCAATTTCGACCACCCCAACTCCATCGAATGGGATTTGCTCGTCAGCCATCTCGACAGTTTAAAAAAAGGGGGAAACGTTTCCATGCCCATTTACAATTACGTTACCTGCGCCCGGGCAAAAGAAACCATCAGCGTTGAACCAAAAAAAGTAATCATTGTCGAAGGCATCCTGATTTTGAACAACGATGAACTGAGGGACAGGCTGAGCATTAAACTTTTCGTTTCAACAGAAAATGATGACCGCCTGATCAGGATCATCAGGCGCGACATTATTGAGCGTGGGCGTTCATACAATGACGTTTTGGAGCATTACGAAACCTTTGTAAAACCCATGCACCAGCAGTTTATCGAGCCCTCGAAAAGGCATGCTGACGTCATTATTCCCGAAGGCGGAAAAAACCAGGTTGCTATCGACATGGTGGTCTCGCAGATAAAAATGAACCTTCACATGTAAGCCGAAATGACAGCTTCCCCCTGCTCCCACGTATGCACACGCGACCTGAATAACATCTGCCTCGGTTGTTTTCGCAGCATGGATGAAATAAGGGACTGGTGGAAGTTCCCGGAAAGCAAAAAACAACAGGTCATCAAAAACACCGAAAAAAGAAAAACGCAAAAAGACGAAGCTGACAGTTTTGCGCACTAAGCCCGGATGCTGTGGGCTATGTTTTGCCAGGGGGCGATAAAATTATGTGCTACATGCATTTCCGGGCAATTTTTTTTTTATTTTTGAGTGCCTGTTTTCTTTCTGAAAAATACGGATTTAATGAAATACAAGAACCCATTCCGTAACATAAAAAAAAGGGATTCATTTTCTTAATTGAACGCCATGCCTTTAAAAGAAGGCACGTTTTGCTCCTTTTGCTATTTCTTAATTAAAAATTAAAAAATGAAATTACCTTTTGCCGAATCTTATAAAACCAAAATGGTTGAATCCATCCGCAGGAGTACCCGCAAAGAAAGGGAAAAGTGGATGGGGGAAGCCCGTTACAACCTGTTCAACCTAAAGAGCGACCAGGTATTTATTGACCTGCTCACCGACTCGGGCACCGGCGCCATGAGCGACAGGCAATGGTCGGAAATGATGCTGGGGGATGAAAGCTATGCGGGCGCGTCCTCCTATTCGAAAATGAAAAATGCCATCGAAGAAATCACCGGTTTCCCCTATTTTTTGCCAACACATCAGGGCAGGGCAGCCGAAAATGTGCTGTTTTCCACACTAATCAAAGAAGGCGACCTCATCCCAGGCAACTCTCATTTCGACACCACTAAAGGACACATCGAGTTCCGCAAAGCCACGGCCATCGACTGCACCATCGATGCAGCTTTCGACACCACCCTCGACCACCCCTTTAAAGGGGACATCAACCTGGACAAACTGGAAGACGTTTTAAAAAACAACCCCAAAGAAAAAATACCGCTGATCATCGTAACGGTAACCTGTAATTCATCGGGCGGACAGCCGGTTTCCATAAAAAACATGAAAGCCGTTTCGCAGCTGGCAAAGAAATACGGTATTCCCGTGTTTTTTGATTCGGCCCGCTTTGCCGAAAATGCCTACTTCATCAAGCTCAGGGAGGAAGGCTATGGCAAAAAATCAATCCGCGAAATAGTGCTTGAAATGTTTTCTTTTGCTGATGGGATGACCATGAGCAGTAAGAAAGACGCCATTGTTAATATGGGTGGTTTTATTGGTTTTAAAGACAAATCACTGTTCGAGAAAGCCAGCATGTTCAATATCCTCTTTGAAGGCTACATTTCGTACGGGGGCATGTCGGGGCGCGACATGAACGCCCTGGCGCAGGGCTTGTGGGAAGGTACCGATTTCGACTACCTCGAAACACGCATCGGGCAGGTGGCCTACCTCGGACAAAAACTGAAAGATTATGGCATTCCGCTTCAGTACCCCTTTGGCGGCCATGCCATTTTTGTGGATGCCAAACGTTTTCTGCCACAACTTCCCAAAGAACAACTGGTTGCACAAACACTTGCCGTTGAGTTGTACCTTGAAGGCGGTGTGCGTGCTGTCGAAATAGGTACTTTGCTTGCCGACCGCGACCCGGAAACAGGGAAAAACAGGTATCCCGAACTGGAATTCACCCGCCTTGCCATCCCGCGCAGGGTGTACTCAAACAACCACATGGATTTCATTGCTGCGGCACTGTTCAATGTTTTTGAGCGCCGTGATCAAATTACCAAAGGCCTGAAAATTGTAAAAGAAGCCCCGATATTGCGGCATTTTACTGTGAGCCTTGAGAGGGTTCAGGACTGAAAATTGAAGACCTTCCAGCGTCCGTATGGTCCTGGAAGCCTCTGGTATGGCAAGGTTACAAGAATACAACAAACCCGCTGCCCTGTGGGGGGAAATGCCGGAGACAGCGAGGGCTAAACGGAAAATCTAATCATGGATAAAGCAAAAAAGAAAAGCAGGTACGAACGGCTGTACAAACAAATCAAAGACCTGATTGAAAAGCGCAGCAACAACCCCACATCCAATATGGCAACCCTGGTGGCTGTACTTCACCATAAAATGGACCACTTTTTCTGGACGGGGTTTTATTTGTTGCAGGACGGCAAGTTACAGGTGGGGCCTTACCAGGGTTCGCTGGCGTGCATTAACCTCGCCAAAAATACGGGCGTTTGCTGGTCTGCCATCAACACAAAAAAGACCGTGGTGGTTGCCGATGTTCACCGGTTCCCGGGGCACATTGCCTGCGATGCGCGCACAAAATCCGAAATTGTCACCCCCCTGAAAAACCAAAACAAGGAGGTTGTCGGGGTATTGGATGTGGACAGCAGTGTCTGTGGAGCTTTTGACCAAACCGATGCATTATGGCTGGAGAAAATTGTCGCGCTGGTTTTTAACACCTAGTCGCCTTCACTGTTGAAACTGATGTCTTGCGGTTTTGCAACCCGGGCATATCAGTAAGACAACAGGAATAACATTTCCCTTTTTACGCGACGGTTTTTTGTAAGTTTGCAGGCCTAATTCATGCACTCATGCCCTATTTTACAACACTTGCGATACTGTTTTTTCTGGCTGCCCAACTGTACACGGTAGCGCTTGGTATCGAGGTAAAAAAAAACAGCGGCAAAGCTCTCTTATTTGCTTTGGTGCTGTCTGTCGGGCAGGCATTATTGTTTTTCCTGGGTTTACTCATCGGTGCCTGGTTCATGCACCTGATGGATAGCTTTCAAAGCTTTGTTGTTTTTGCCGCTTTTTTCCTCATCGGAATACGCATGCTGATGGAGTCGTTCCAGGCATGGAAAGGACAGCGCACCTATTCCGTTGACAGTCTTCGTTTGACTGTTTTTTTGAGCCTTGCCCAGGGAATCAATGCTTTTCTGGTGGGGCTGATATTTGTTTTCTTTCCTGTTGAAAAGCTTCCCCTTGTCATTGTTTTAACAGCTTTGGCATTTATTGTTTCCCTGGCGGGGATATTCATTCAACCAAAGCGGAAACAGCTTACTTTAGCCGCCCTGCTGTTTGTATTTGGTGGGGTGGTCATGTTATTTTCATCCATTTACCTGGGCTTTTTTGCCTTTTAATTTTTATGAATTATGCAACAAAACCGAAACATATTTCAAATCCTCCTACCGCTCTTTCTTTTGTTTTCAGGGACGGTACCTGCACAAATACCTGATGGTTATTACGACGATGCCGTTGGCCTGACCGGTGATGAACTGAAAGCTGCTTTGCACAACATCATCGACGACCACCAGGAATTCAGCTACAATGCCCTCAGGGACTACATTTTGAAAAACACGGATGAAGACCCCGGTAACAGCAACCATGTGATTTTACTGTACAGCGGGATTTCACGGGCAAAGAGTGATTTTGGCGGCAATAGCGGCGACTGGAACCGCGAACACGTCTGGGCCAAGTCGCATGGGAATTTTGGGACTTCACCACCGGCAGGAACCGATGCCCACCACATCCGTCCCTCAGATGTTCAAATCAACAGCCTGCGCGGCAACCTCGACTTTGATTTGGGGGGCAGCGACGTTCCCAATTGTCCGGGTTGCAAAAAAGACGGCGATTCATTCGAGCCACCAGATCGCGTGAAAGGGGATGTGGCACGCATGATTTTTTACATGGCCACACGCTACGAAGGGGGCGGTGGCGAACCCGACCTTGAAGTGGTGGATGCCGTCAATACTTACCCCGGCCCGGAGCACGGAAAATTGTCGGCACTGCTGGAATGGAATACGCAGGACCCGCCGGACGATTTTGAAAAAAACCGCAACGATGTAATTTACTACCAGTACCAGGAAAACCGCAACCCTTTTATTGACCACCCCGAATTTGTCAATGATATCTGGGGCGATCCCCAGTCTGTCGGCCCTAACCATGAGCTTGGACTGGCCTGCTATCCCAACCCGGTGGCAAACAAGGTCTTTGTTGAGTATTCCTTTAACAGCACACTCGGTTTTTCGCTTTTTTACACCGATGGCAGCCTGATTGCCCAAGGTAAATTGAATTCCGGGAAATCGGGCATTGACATGGCCACCGTAGCAAATGGATTGTACCTGCTCGTTTTACGAAACGAGGATGGCAGCATCCTTCAGCAATACAAACTCATCAAAACAAAATAGCCGGCATGAAAACGAAACCTCTCATTCGGATAACCAAAGAATTTAAGTTCGAAATGGCACATGCCCTGAAAGCTTACGATGGCCCCTGCCGCAACATTCACGGGCATTCTTACGAATTGAAAGTTACCGTTGCAGGTCATCCCATCACCGACGAAAGCAACCCAAAGCTGGGAATGGTAATGGATTTCGGCGATTTGAAAAAGATTGTCAGAAAAGAAATTGTTGACAAATTTGACCACGCCCTGGTGCTGCACAACAAAATGCCCGAAACACTGGTCAGCGAACTTAAAGGGAACTTTGAACGTATCCTGCTGCTCGACTACCAGCCCACCAGCGAAATGATGATAACTGACTTTGCTGCGCGCATTAAAAACGCGCTCCCTGAAGGCGTTGCATTGAAATACCTGTTGCTCAGGGAAACCGTAACTTCTTACGCCGAATGGTTTGCCGGTGAGAATGAAGGATTGAAAAAAGGGACAAGGTTTTGAGTAAGCGAATAATTCGGGGAATAGTTGCTGCCTCCTTTTATTTTTCAGGGGTATTGCTGCTTGTTTCCATTTTTGCCCCTTTTTTCAATCCGTCCCGTTTTGCTTTTTTCGCATTTACCGGTTTACTTTTCCCGCTTTTGTGGATTCTCAATGTCCTGTTTTTACTTTTCTTTTCAATCAGAAAAAGCCGCCTGGCAATTGCTGCCTTGGTATTGTTGCTGACAGGGGTTTACCAGTTTTCACTGATTTTCCATTTCCCCGGCAGGGGTGAACCGGCAAGCATGCACGATACCTTGAACCTCATTTCGTTCAACACCGGAAACGCTGATACCGCCGGTGCTTTTAACAGCCGGAAAAAAGCATTTGAAAATGAATTGTTTAGTCAGTCAGACATTATTTGCCTCCAGGAGTTTGTTCCTGAAAATGCACTTGGAATTGATATTTTGGAAAGCTTCAACAACAAAATCAACGTCGATTATTATGGCTTTGAAAATGGGGATTCCAGCGGCTTGTCCGTGTACACAAAATACGAAATCACAGGTTTTGGCTGGTTAAAACAGGAGGGGGAAGACACTTACGCCTTGTGGTGCACCTTAAATGTTGACAGCGATACCCTTACCCTGATCAATGTTCAGCTTCAAAGTATCCGCCTTGACGATGACGAGCTCGAATCGATGACGAGGCTGATGCGGTTTTATCACTTCCCGGGTAACTTTTACCCGATATACACCAAATTGAAAAGGGGGTTTTTGTGGAGGGAAGAACAAGTGGACCAGCTGAAGAAGCTGATCCGTTCAAGTAAGTACCCGGTAATTTTGTGCGGCGATTTCAACGATCCGCCCTCTTCTTTTACTTACAGGGAAATTTCCAAATTACTACAGGATGCTTTTGTGGAAAAGGGGAAAGGTCTGGGTTCGACTTACGCCGGTGAACTTCCCTTTTTGAGAATAGACTATGTTATGCTGGGCAAAGGGATAAAAACATCAGGTTTCACAAAGATCGGCTATACCCATTCCGATCATTATCCACTGTTTGTTTCCATTGGTTTGTGAGACCATTAGAACAGCCGTCCGGAGTTCCCGAATTAATTGTATTTTAGTCATCAAAATTTACACCTTATGATTAAAGATTTTTACACCAATTCTGTATCTTTTATTAAAAAATACAAATTACAGCCCATCGTTGATGTTGGCATTTTTGCAATTATCATCGTATTTTTTCATTTTTTATGGTGGGGCGGACTGAAGGCCTTTCTCCTCAACTACATGGCATTTCACCAGCTTGAAGGCTTCCTGGCACACCAGGTGTTTTTACCGGCTGCGTGGATAGTTGAAAACATCTTACAATATCCCATTAAAACCGTCGGAAACACGCTCTTCTTCGAAAATAATGGTTATGTAGAGGTGGTCGGCTCCTGTTCGGGTCTGAAACAGTTTTACCAATGGTTTGTTTTGATCCTTCTTTTTCCCGGGCCCTGGAAGAAAAAGCTATGGTATATTCCAGCGGGCTTATTGGTTATTCATCTCGTAAATATTCTCCGAATTGTAACACTTTCGGTAGTTACCGTTCATTGGCCGGCACAATGGGATTTTATTCACCTCTGGGTTTTGAGGCCGTTTTTCTATGTCGTCATATTTGTCATGTGGATGATTTGGGAAGAGAAATTCCGTTTACCTGCTTTGGGTAGAAAGGGTTGAGGAAAAGGTGAGCAGGAGATGGGGAGGGTGGGCGAAGGGGAGAGTGGGCGATGGGGCGATGGGGCGAGGGGGCGAAGGGGC